>JACRCV010000051.1 GCA_016218825.1 Deltaproteobacteria bacterium | reverse complement strand
TCCCCGAAAACGCTCTCAGCCCAAGCAACGACATTCCCTTCTGGTTTCATGTGAACCGCTCCTCAGCCGTGGCAGATCATCGAATCCGACCGAAGGCAAGCCGACGCGCCGCAGGAAAAAGATGTGTGGAAGAGTCAGCCCACCCGGGGCGGGGGACGGGGGGTGGGGTCGCGCTCTTTGCGGTCGCCGGTCTCCTGGTCACGGTGTGGGCCTACCTGCCCGGCATGGGCGCCGGGTTCTACTTCGACGATCTCACGAACCTCGTCGATGACCCGGCGCTGCACTGGACCGAGCTGTCGACCGCGATCTTGTGGCGAACGGCGACCGACGCGCACCTGCCGCTGCGGTGGGTCGCCAACGCCACGTTCGGGTTGAACCACCTGCTCTTTGGCCTGAGCCCCGAGAGCTACCATTGGACCAACCTGATCCTCCACCTGCTCACCGGCGCGGTGCTCGCCTGGGTCGCGTGGCTGTACCTCGGTCGTTCGGCGGCCGTGGCCGGGCGACGCGGCGCGGCCGCGATGCTCGTGGCCGTCATCTTCCTCGTGCATCCGCTGAACACGCAGGCCGTCACCTACGTGATCCAGCGGATGACGGTGCTCGCCGCGCTCCTGTGCCTCACGAGCTTCGGCCTCTACCTGTGGGCTCGCGATCCGGGGGCGACCCGACGGCGGCGGCGCGTCGGTTTCGTGCTCAGCGTCGCCGCCTGGGTGCTGGCGGTCTTCAGCAAGGAGAACTCCGTCGCCCTGCCGCTCGTCGCGGGCGCCTATGAGGCCAGCTTCCACGGCCGCGCCTGGTTGGCGGTGGCTCGCCGTGCCTGGGCCTCGTCGCGGACCCGGTGGACGCTGGTCACCGCCGGCGCCGCGGCGGGCGTCGTCGGCGCCGTGGCCCTGGAGCGCTTGGCGTCTCGGGGGCTCGTCAGCCTCACGGTCGACCTGCAGGCCCGCGATTTCAGCGGCGTCGAGCGGCTGCTCACCGAAGGGCGAGTGCACTGGCTCTACGTCAGCCTCCTCGGGTGGCCGGCGCCGAGTCGGTTGACCCTGGACCACGACGTCGAGGTGTCGCGCGGGCTCCTGACGCCGTGGACGACGCTGCCGGCGATCGTCTTGTGGCTCTTGGTCGCCGGTGCGGCGGTGCGCCTCGCCCGCCGCCGTCCGCTGTGGGGCTTCCCGCTCGTCGCCTACCTGGTGCTGCACGCCATCGAGTCGGGCCCGATCTCCCTCGAGCTCGCCTTCGAGCACCGCATGTACTTGCCGCTGGCGGCGCTGTCGCTCATGGGCGCCGTGGCGCTCGCCGGGCTCGGATCGCCGGCGCGCTCCGGGGCGCGACTCTTTGCGCATGGCGTGCCGCTCGCGGCGGTCGGCGTCGCCGTCGCTGTCGTCGTCGTCCTGGCCGTCGGCACCCACGAGCGCAACCGAACATGGGGCGACAGCCTGACGTTCCACGCCGACACGGCCGCGAAGGCGCCCGGGAAGTACCGTCCGGTGTACAACTACGGGACCGCCCTCGGCAAGGCCGGCCGCCTGAGCGACGCCGAGCGCGTCCTGCGACAGGCCGTCGCCGTCGGGCCCGAAAGGGCCGAGGCCCATAATCAGCTCGGCAACGTCTATCTCTTCAGCGGCCGAGCGGCGCTCGCGGTGGGCGAGTACGAGACCGCGCTTCGCCTGGATCCCGAGCACCCGGAGGCGGTGTACAACCTGGCGCGTCGCTACGAGGCGCTCGGGCGCGCCGCGGAGGCCCGCGCGCTCGATCGTCGCTTCGTGGCGATCGCGCCCTGGTATCTCGAGGCGCAGCGGCGGGCGGTGGCGGCGCGCCTCGGGGGTCCATGAGCACCCATGAGGCGCGGGCCAATTGACGGTCGGCGAACGGCCGTGCTACTCGCGCGCTCGTGGTGATGTCCTTGCCCGGTTCTTGCCCTGACGGTCGTGGGCCGCAGCCGGTGCGCTGATGTGCGGGATCTGCGGCACCGTGGGTTTCGGGAGCGACGACCTCATCCGGCGCATGGCGGCGATGCTCGCGCACCGTGGTCCGGACGACGACGGCTTCTTCGACGGCGTGCGCCCGCCGGTGCACCTCGCGAACCGGCGCCTCACGATCATCGACCTCGCCCGGGGCCGGCAGCCGCTCGCGAACGAGGACGGCTCGGTGGTCGCGGTGCAGAACGGCGAGATCTACAACTTCCACGAGCTGCGCCGCGAGCTCGAAGGCCGCGGCCACGTGTTTTGCACCCAGAGCGACACCGAGGTCATCCCCCACCTCTACGAGGACTACGGCGTCGACTTCGCCCGGCACCTGGACGGCATGTTCGCCCTCGCGGTGTGGGACGCGCGCGCCCGGCGCTTGGTCTTGGTGCGCGACCACATGGGGATCAAGCCGCTCTACCTCTGGGAGAGCCCGCAGGGGCTCGCCTTCGCGTCCGAGGTCAAGGCGTTTCTGCCGCTCGACGGTTTCGTCCCCCGCATCCGCCTCGACGCCCTCCACTTCCTGCTCAACATCCGCTTCATCCCCGGTGACCAGAGCCTCTTCGACGGCGTGCGCAAGCTGCCGCCCGGCGGGCGGCTGGTGTGGACCGAGGGGGTGGTGCGCCAGGACCGCTATTGGGTGCTGGACGTCGAACCGGACGCCGCGCTGCGGCGCCCCGAGGACTGCGTCGCCGAGACCCGTACGCTCCTCGAGCGCGCCGTCAAGAAACAGCTGGTGAGCGACGTGCCGCTGGGCCTCTACCTCTCGGGCGGCATCGACTCCTCGGCGCTCGTGGCCATCGCCGCCAGGTGCCGCCCCGGGCGGGTGCAGACCTTCACGCTCGGCTTCGGCGAGCCCACCGACGAGCTCGAGGACGCGCGGCTCGTGGCCGAGGCGTTCGGCACCGACCACCACGAGGAGACGATCAGCTTCGACGCGCTGTCGTTGTTTCCAACCGTCACCTGGCACGTGGAGGAGCCCAAGGAGAACGCGATCCAGCTCTACGTGCTCGCCCGCGAGGCGCGCAAGCACGTGAAGGTCGCGTTGTCGGGGCTGGGGGGCGACGAGCTGTTCGGCGGCTACCGGATCTTCGACTTCCTGCGCCCCGTGGTGCCGCTGCATCGCCTCGTGGGGCGCGAGGCGAACCGGGCGATCGTGTGGCCGATTCGCAAGGTGCTGGCGCTGATGGCGGGATCGCTCGGATCGATGCGCCTGGACCTCTTCCGCCGCGGCCTCGACTACGCGCTCTCGGCCGGGGTGCCGGAGCGCGCCTACCTGTTGCTGCGCAACATGTGGGAGCACGACCGGCGGTTGTCCGCGGCCATCTATACGCCGGCGGCGGCGGCGCGCATCGAGGCGGGCGTCGAGGCCTTCTTCACGCCGATGTTCGACGCCCGGCCGCGGGACTTCCGCGAGAGCGTGTTGCGTGCCGAGGTCGCCTACAAGATGGTGGACGACTTCTTGATGAACGAAGACCGCACCTCGATGGCCAACGGTCTCGAGGTGCGGGTGCCGGTCCTCGACAAGGACCTGGTGGAGTTCGCCTTCTCGATCCCGGCCGCGGTGAAGCTGTCGCGCGGCCTGAAGACCGTGCTCAAGGAGGCGATGCGGCCGATCCTGCCGCCGCGGACCCTCGCGAAGCCCAAGTGGGGCTTCACCTTCGACAGCTTTCAGCAGTTTCGAAAGGATCTCTTGCCGGTGGCACGGCGCGAGCTCACCCGCGAGTTCGTCGACCGCCAGGGGTTGTTCAACTTCGGCTTCCTCGACGCGATCATGCGGGCGCCGCCGCAGCGCTCGATGCGCTGGCACTACTTCCTGTTGTGGCTCATCCTCGGCGTGAAGGTGTGGGAGGAGCTGTTCTTGCGCGGCAAGCGTCCGGAGGCGGTGTATGACGTCGCAGGGTGACGCGCGCCTCCTCGCGGTGGCCGAGCGCGCTCTCGCCTGGGCCAAGGCGCGCGACTACGCCGGCTACAGCAAGCACGACGGCCTGAACAGCCCCTGGCTCCGGCGCCTCGCGGTCGGCGGCAAGTGGCCGCGGCTCGTCCTGATCCAGGCGGTGATGCGGGCGCCGTTGAATCTCCGCCCTGTCCTCAAGGTCGCGCCGTGCCGCGATCCGAAGGGCATCGCCCTGTTCGCGCGCGCCTGGCTCGACCACCACGCGGTCACCGGCGACCCCGGCAGCGCCCGCGATGCGCGGGCGCTTCTGGACTGGCTGCTCGAAAGCTCGGCCACCGGCTTCCCCGGCGCCTCGTGGGGCTATCCCTACCCGTGGCAGGACGCCGGGTTCTTCGCCCCCGCCGGCTTCCCGAATCGCATCGTCACCTTCTTCGTCGGCCGGGCGTTGGTGCACGGCTTCGACGTCCTCGGTGACTCGCGCTACCTCGACGCGGCCCGCGCCGCCTGCGAGTTCATCCTCCGCGCCCCGAAGGTGCTCTACGAAGACGAGCGCCAGAAGTGTCTGAGCTACGTGCCGTCCGCGGCCATGAAGATGGCGGTCTTGGACATCTCGCCGCTGTGCGGCTCGCTCTGCGCGCTCGTCGGCGCCCGGGTCGGCGACCGCGCCCTCGTCGACGAAGGCCGGAAGCTCGTCGCCTTCGCGGTCGACAAGCAGACCGAGTACGGTGGCTTCTGGTACACGCACCCGCCCGAGGACTCTCACATCACCCACGACAACTACCACACCGGCGAGATCGTCGAGGCGCTGCGCGAGTTCGGCCTCGCCACCGGCGAGCCGGTGTTCGACGCCGCCTTCCACAAGGGGCTCGCGCACTACCGGCGCGACCTCTTCACCGCAGAGCTCAGGCCCAAGTGGATGTGGGACAGGGAGTACCCCCATGATATCCACGGCTACGCCGTGGGCGTCTTGACCTTCACGGGCGCCGGTGATCTCGACACCGCGCGCCGCATCGCGGCCGCGGCGCTCGAAGAGATGTGGGACGAAGGTGACGGCCGCTTCTACTATCAACGTCGGCGTCGCTTCACGATTCGCTTTACCCTCATGCGCTGGTGCCAGGCGTGGATGAGCCACGCGCTGCTCGCTCTGCTTCGCGGCGCCAAGGCCGCTGCCGGTGATGCCCATGCCTGATCTCGACCAGGTGCGCGACTTTTGGACCAGGAACTTGAACGGCATGAAGTTCCTCGACGCCGCGCCGAAGACCGCGATGGAGTTTCGCGCCGCCTCAACGCTGCGCTACCGCTACCACTATCACTTGCCGGGGCTCTTCGACCGGGTCGCCCGCGAGTACCCGGGCGGCCGCCTCCTCGAGATCGGCTGCGGCATGGGCGACGACACCGCGGAGTGGGTCAGCCGCGGCATGCTGGTCACCGCCATCGACCTCACAAAGCCCGCCGTCGACACCACCCGCAAGCGCCTCGCGCTCTCGGGCATGCAGGCCGACGTCAAGCTCGGCAACGCCGAGGCCCTCGACTTCCCCGCGGCGACGTTCGACGTGGTCTACTCGTTCGGGGTCCTGCACCACAGCCCCGACACCGAGCGCACCATCGAGGAGGTGCGGCGGGTGCTCCGCCCCGGCGGCAAGGCGGAGATCATGCTCTATCACCGCGCCTCCCTGAACTACGTCGTCCACCGTGTCCTGTCGTATCCGTTCGACGGCACCGCCAAGGACCCCTGCCCGGTGGAGCACACCTACAGCCGCCGCCAGATCCGAGAGATGTTCGCCCGTTTCTCGCGCTCTGACATCGAGGTGGAATACCTGTTCGGCACCGGCTACGGTCTCGTGAACCGGCTCCTGCCGCGGGTGGTGCACCGCAAGCTCGGGCGCCTGGTCGGCTGGCACCTGATGATCGAGGCGACGAAGTGAGACTGACCGGTCGCGAGCAGCGCTTTCATCCCGACTATTCGCGGCTGGAGCGGCTCTACATCGCCGCGCTCGGCGTGCCGGTCGTGGGCTTGCGCATTCGCGCCCGGAACGTGTTGCAGCTCATTCCCCGCGACCTCCGACCGCGGCGGGTGTTGGACGCCGGCAGCGGCCCCGGGGTCATCACCTTTGCCCTCGCCGACCGCTTTCCCGACGCCGAGGTCGTGGGCGTCGATCTGGACGCCGAGGCGGTGCGGGCGTCGCGCGTCATCGCCGAGCGCGCCGGCTATCAGAACGCCCGCTTCGAGCGCGGCGACCTCTGTGCGCTTCGTGACGCGGGGTTCGACCTCGTGACCTGCGTCGACATCCTCGAGCACGTCGAGGACGACGACGCCGGGGTCCTGGGGCTCGCCCGGTGCCTGGAGCCGGGTGGCACGCTGGTGTTGCACGTGCCGTCGCGGTTCCGGCGCTATCCGCTCTTGGCCAAGGCCGAGAACTTCGCGGTGCCGACCCACGTTCGCCCCGGCTACGACCTCGACGAGATCGTTCACAAGGCTCGGCGGGCGGGCCTGGAGGTGGTAGACGCCGGCCAGACGTACGGCCTCTGCGAGACCCTGGCCAACAACGTGAGCTACATGGTCACCAAAGCCGAGAAGAAGAACCGCGAGCTCTACGCCCTGCTGTTCCCGTGGCTGCACGGGCTCGCCTGGCTCGGTCGCGGGGCCCGGCCGCGCCGCCTCGGGGCCGGGCTGTTCGTCGTCGCCCGCAAGCCGAGGTTCGAGACAAGGAGCCCCAGGTGAAACAGGTGGTGCGTCGGGTCATCGACAACAAGGGGAGCGTCCAGGTCGAAGAGGTGCCGATCCCCAAGATCGGCACGTACGACGTGCTCATCGACGTGCGCTTTTCGGCCATCAGCTCGGGCACGGAGATGTCGACGCTCAACAAGACGCTCCCGGAGCTCGTGCGCCAAACCCTCGCGGATCCCTGGATGCGGCAGGCGGTGAAGAACGTCATGGCGTCGGGGGGCGTTTTGGGCACCGCCGATCGGGTGCACGACGAGCTCATCGCCTATCGCTTGATCGGCTACAGCGGCGCCGGTGTGGTGCTGGAAGTGGGGTCGGGGGTCGCCGGCATCTCGGTGGGTGACGAGGTGGCGTTCTCGGGTCAGGGTCACGCCGAGGTCGTGCGCGCCAGCCGTAACCAGGTCGTCCCGATACCGCGCGGCGTTCGCCTCGAGGACGCCTCGTTCGCCACCGTCGGCGCCATCGCCCTCCAGGGGGTGCGACGCGCCCAGGTGCAGCTCGGCGAGACGGTCGCCGTCGTCGGCCTGGGGCTCATCGGTCAGCTGGCGTTCCAGCTCGCGCAGGCGGCGGGCGCCCGCTGCATCGGCATCGAGCCCAACCCGGCGCGGCGCGAGCTGGCGCGGACGCTCGGCATCCACGAGCTCGTCGAGCCCGGGGGCGCCGAGGCGGTGGGCCGCGTCTTGCAGCTCACCGGAGGTATGGGTGCCGACCGCGTGCTCATCTGCGCCTCGGGCGACAACCCGGCCATCGCCAACGACGCCCTGAAGATGTGCCGGGCGCAGGGCAGGGTGACGGTGCTCGGCATCGTGCCGATGGAGCTCGAGCGCATGCCGTTCTTCAGGCGCGAGCTCGACTTCGTGTTCTCGCGGGCCTACGGGCCGGGGCCGTTCGACGTCGACTGGGAGAGCGGCCGCCGCGAGTACCCCGAGCAGTACGTCCGCTGGGACGCCAAGCGCAACATGCAGGCGTTCTTGGGTCAGGTCGAGGCCGGCCGCGTCAAGGTCGAGCCTCTGATCACCGGGACCTTCCCGGTGCAGCGGGCCCAGGCCGCCTACGACGCGGTCTACGCCGGGGCGTCGATGGCCTCGTTGCTCGCCTACGAGCCGTTCGAGGGCGATCTGGCGCGGGCGCGTCGCGTCGACACCAAGTCGTCGTTGTGGATCCGGCCGCTGAAGCGCAGCGCGGTGCAGGTCGGGCTCATCGGTTGCGGCAACTTCACCCGCAGCGTGCTCCTCCCCGAGCTCAACCTGGTGCGGGCGGCCAAGATCCATGCGATCGCGGCGCAGACCGGCGTCAACGCCAAGCCGATGGCGGAGAAGTACGGCGCCAAGTACATCACCACCGATGACGACGAGCTCCTGGCGGACAAGGAGATCGACGCCGTGATCATCGCGACCCGGCATCACCTCCACGCGGCGCTGGCGAAGAAGGCGCTCGAGGCCGGCAAGCACGTGCTCGTCGAGAAGCCGATGGCGATGACCGCCGCGGAGGCGGTCGCGATCCACGACCGTGCGACCGCCTCGGGTCTGCACCTCGTGGTCGGGCACAACCGGCGATACGCGCCGCTGACGCGCAGGCTTCTTGCGAGTCGGCCGGCGGGCCCGGCGATGATGCACTACACCGTGAACATCAAGCCCCTGCCCGCGGAGCACTGGACCCTGAACCCGACCGAAGGCGGCGGCCGGCTGCTCGGCGAGAGCGACCACTTCGTCGACATGCTCAACCTGTTCTCGGCGAGCGCGCCGGAGTCGGTCGCCGCCGTGGTCTTGCGGCAGGGCGATCAAGAGACGCACGCGAGCTGCGACTTCACCGTGGTCATCCACTACGAGAACGGCTCGTGCGGCACGCTGCTGTACACCGACCTCGGCCACGCGTCGTTCCCCCGCGAGCGCCTCGAGGTGTTCTGCGGCGGCGCCGTCCTTCGGCTCGAGGACTATGGGCGGGCGGAGCTCTTGGGGGGCAAGGGCTGGCGGGAGAAGGGCAAGGTCAGGATGGGGCACGCCGAGGAGCTCGCGAACTTCGTCGAGGCCATCCTCGGCAAGGCGGAGCCGATCGGGAGGGCGTCAGACGGCTTGTCGGCGACGCTGGTGGTGCAAGCGGCGATGACGGCGCTCGGCTCGCCAGGCGGCATGATCCCGGTGTGTGCCGACGGCCGTGCGACCGGCGGTGACGACTAGCATGGCGACCACGGATAGGCCTTCGCCGGTGGCCGCGCCGGGAGCTCGACCCGGCCTCGTCGCCGGCTTCGTGCGCAAGGCTCGGGAGCGACCGGACCTGGTCATTCCCGGCGTGCTCGCGATCGTCAACGGGCTGTGGCACCGGCTCAAGTTCCGCTTGCTGGGCAAGCGGGTCAGCATCGGACGCGGGCTCCGGGTCTACGGCGCGTTGCGGATCAGCGGGCCGGGGCGGGTGGTCATCGGCGACGACTGCCTTATCCTCGGCAAGACCCTGCGTCCCGTGAGCCTCATCACCTGGGATCGGGCGGCCACGATCACGCTGGGCCACTCGGTGGGCCTGAACGGCACCGTCGTCAACTGCTACGAGCGCATCGAGATCGGCGACCTCGCCAACCTCGCGGACGCCTACGTCATCGACAGCTCCGCGCATCACCTGTCGGCCGATCGGCGCTTCCTGCCGACGAGCACGGTGCCGCGGGCGCCGGTGAGGATCGAGCGCAACGTCTGGGTCTCGGTGGGGGTCATCATCCTCAAGGGGGTGACGATCGGCCAAAACAGCGTCGTCGCCGCGAGCACCCTCGTGCGCCGGGATGTGCCGCCGGACACCATCGTCGCCGGCAATCCATTGCGGGAGCTGGGCCGGGTCCCCGCGAAGCTCGACGCCGGAGGCGGCTGAAGGCACCATGCGGGAACCGAACGGCCAGACCCTGACCGGTGGCAAGCGGCGCGGTTGGCTCCGCTGGGCGCAGTGGGTCGTGGCCGGCGGCTTGATCGTCGTCTTGATACGCGTCGTCGGGTTGCGGGAGCTCGCGCTAAAGCTCAGCGGTCTCGACTTGCGCTGGGTGTTGGCGACGACCGGCCTGTCGCTCTTCCTGCTCGCTCTGGGCGGCGTCAACGTCTGGCTGCTGTTGCGCGCGCTCGCGCCGGTGAAGCTCGGCGACTACTTGCCTGCCTACGTGCTCGGGTGGGCCGCGGGCCTCGTCGTCCCGGGGCAGATCGGTGACGCCACCCAGGTGCTGTTGCTGCGCGCCCGCGGTGTCGCGGTCTCCGGCAGCGCGGCGGCGTACGCGCTCGACAAGGGCGTCACGCTCGTCGTGTTCCTGTTGGTCGCGGTGGCGGGCGGCGCCCGATATCTCGACCCCACCCACGCGCGTCTCTCGGGTGTCGCCTTGATGGGCGCGGTGGTGGTCGGCGTCGGCGCCCTCGGCCTGATCCTGGTGTGGCGGGCGGCGCGGAGCCGGGGTCGGCTGGGCCGGGTCGCGGCGGCTCTCTGCCGCGTGCTCGAGAACATGCTCTCGTTCCGGCGCCGGCCGCTCTGCGTGGCGCGCAACGGCGCCTTGACCGTCGGCAAATGGGTCGTCATGGCGGCGTGCTACTACGCGGCGTTCCGTGCGGTCGGGGCCGAGATCTCGGCGACGGCCGCCGGGGTCATTCCCGTCATGAGCACGTTGGTCGGCTACCTGCCGGTGACCGCCGGCGGCATCGGCACGGTCGAGTGGAGCGCGGTGTTTCTCTTCGGTCGCGCCGGCACCCCGGAGTCCGTCGTCGTGGCGGCCTATGTGCTCTTGCGGCTCGTCCAATACACCATCGCCTTGCCGCTCGCGGTGCTGGCCACGCGCCGCATGGCGTCCGCCGAGCGGTCTTGCCCGTCAACCAGGGAGCCGACATGAGCAAGCCGCGGGTCTCTCGAGCCGCAGGTGCTTCGCCGGGCCGCGACGCGGTGCCGGTCTCCGAGTACGACGAGGCCTGGATCCGCGAGACCTGGGGCTTTGACGACGCCGAGGAGTTCGTGCGCTCGGCGGGCGCGAACCTGCGGCCCCGCGTGCGGCGGGCGCTCGAGCTCGCCGAGGTCGGCGCCGGCATGCGGGTCCTCGACGTCGGCTGCGGTCGCGGTGAGGTCGTCCTCGAGTGCGCGCGCCGGGGCGCCGACGCCGTCGGCGTCGACTACTCCGCGCCGGCGATCGCGCTCGCCGGCCGGGCGCGGGCGCGGTGCGACGCCGCGGCGCAGGCCCGGGCGCGGTTCTTCACCTGCGACGTCCACGACCTCCCGGGGGACGAGCGCTTCGATCGCATCTTCATGCTCGATCTCGTCGAGCACCTGCACGACTGGCAGTTGGTCGCCCTCTTCAACGCGGTGCGCGCGCGTCTCAATCCCGGCGGTCTGGTGATGATCCACACCCTGCCGAACCGCTGGGTGTACGAGGTGTCGTACCGCCGCTTGGTGCGCCCGGTCCTCCGGTTCTTGCCCGCCGAGCCGCGCAACGCCAAGGAGAAGGCGATTCACGTCAACGAGATGAGTGTCACCCACCTCGACCAGCTGCTGCGCCATTGCGGGCTCGAGGGTCGGGTATGGCTCGAGGAGCAGATCACCGCCCAGGCCCGCTGGCACGCGGCGCATCCCCTCTCCGGAGCGCGCGGCAAGCTCTATCGGCTGATGCAGAACCGCGCGGTCGCGGCGGCCTACAGGGTCTGCGGCGCGAGCCCCCTCAAGCTCCTCGTCGTCAACGACATCTTCGGCGTGGCCTGGGCGCCGGGCACCACGCCGAGCGTCAGACTGCCGGGGGCGCTCACCGAGCGCCTGGTGTGCGCCGCGGCGCGGCGACTGGCGCCGTGGACCTTCTCGGCCGGCGACGAGAAGACGCGGCGATGAGCACCTTCCTCTTCGACATCCTGCACCCGGCGCACGTCCACTTCTTCCGCAACGCCATCGCCGAGCTCGCGGCGCGCGGCCACCGCGTCGTGGTCACGGCGCGCGACAAGGATCTCACCGTGCGGCTCTTGGACCTCTACGGCATTCCGCACACGGTCTTGAGTCGCGAGGCCAAGAACAAGGCGGCGCTGGCGCGCGAGCTCGTGAGCCGCAACGTCAGGCTCGCCGCCATCGTGCTGCGCGAACGGCCCGCCGCCATGGCCAGCATCGCCGGGGTCTCCACCGCCCAGGTCGGGTTCTTGACCCGCACTCGCAACTACATCTTCTACGACACCGAGCACGCGCGGCTCTCAAACCTGATGTCGTACCCGTTCGCGACCGAGGTCTGGACGCCGCAGTGCTACCGCGGACGGGTGCTCGGTCGGCACCGGACCTACGCCGGCTACCACGAGCTGGCTTACGTGCACCCGGCGCGCTTCACCCCCGACCCGGCGATTGTCGCTGCCGTGGGCGTCCGGCCTCAAGAGCCGTACTCGGTGGTGCGCTTCGTGTCGTGGAAGGCGGTGCACGACGTCGGCGCTCGGGGCCTGTCGCTTGACGACAAGCGTCGGCTCGTCGGCGCCCTCAGGGTGCGCGGCAAGGTCTTCATCACCTCCGAGAAGCCCCTGCCCGACGAGCTCGAGGCGCACCGGCTCCCGGTGCCGCCCGACAAGATCCACCATCTCTTGGCGTTCGCGGAGCTGTTCATCGGCGAGAGCGCCACGATGGCCTCCGAGAGCGTCATCCTCGGCACCCCCGCGGTGTTCATCGACCCCACCGGCCGCGGCTACACCGACGAGCAGGAGCACCGCTACGGGCTGTGCTGGAACTTCAAGCCGCCGGAGGCGGCGCGCGCCATCGAGCGGGCGGAGCGGATCCTCGGGGCGCGGTTGAAGCACGAGGCCGCGTTCGCGAAGCGGGTGCAGGCGATGCTCGCCGACAAGATCGACGTGACCACGCTCATCATCGAGCGGATGACGAGCGCCGCGCCGTGAGCGGCGACCGGCCGGCGGCGCTCAGCGACGCAGCCCCTGGAGCCGGCTGAGGTTCAGGGCGGCCTCGCGGTTGTTCGGATCGACGGCCAGGGCCTGCAGATAGAGCCGGCCGGCGGCGCTGCGGTCGCCGCGGGTCAGGGCGATGTTGCCGAGGTTGTTGAGGGCGGCGGCGTGCGGGGCGATGGCCAGCTCGGCGGTGAGCTCGGCCTCGGCGCCTTCGAAGTCTCGCCGGTCGATGGCCAACATGGCCTTCGAGAAGTGGGCGCCGCGCAGGCGTGGCGACAGCGCGAGCGCGCGGCTGAACGCCTGGTCGGCGTCGGCGGGCCGGCCGAAGCGCTCGGACCAGCGTCCGAGCGCCATCCAGGCGTCGGGATTGTCGGGATCGAGGCGCGCGGCGGTCCGGCTGTCGGCGAGCGCCGCGGCCGAGTCGCCGCGCTTGGCGTTGAGCTGCGCGCGGGTCGCCAGCGCCAACGAGCTGCCGGGATCGATCGCCAGGGCGCGATCGACGGCGCGCCCCGCGTCTTGGTCACGCTCGAGGCGGAGCAGCACCTGCGCGCGGGTGACGTGTGCCAGGGCCGAGCCGGGTTGGGTGTTGCACAGTGCCTCTGCGTCGCCGAGCGCGTCGTCGGGTCGGTTCTGCGCCAAGAGCACGCGCACCAGGCCGGCGCCGGCCTCGACGACCGTGGGATCCAGGCGACCTGCGAGGCGAAACTGGCGCTCGGCGGCATCGGGTGCGCCGCGCCGCTCGGCGACGACGCCGAGGTCGACGAGGGCGCCGACGTTCGCCGGCTCGAGGTCGAGCACGCCGATAAGCGCCGTCTCGGCGCGATCGAGGTCGCCGGCCAACAGCGCGGCCTCGCCGACGTTGAGCAGCATGCGCGCGTTCGTGGGGTGCTCGCGCACCGCGTCGGCGTAGAGCGCCGCCGGGTCGTTGAACTGCAGGTTGCGGGCGATGCCGCTCGCGGCCAACAGCAGCAACACGATTGCGGCCAGGACGAGCCGGGCGGCGCCGAGGCGGCGCGAGTGGAGCGCGAAAGCGGCGCCGGCGGCGATGCACAGGCCCACCGAGGGCAGATAGACCCGGTGCTCGAAGGTCATGCTGAGCGGCACGATGGTCGACTCGGCGACCTGGGCCAAGAGATACCAGGCGATCGCGAAGGCCAGGAACGGCCGGGCGCGGACGCTGCGCACCGCGACGGTCACCAGCGCCGCCAGCCCGAGAACGGCGAGCAGCGTCGTGGGGGGCGCGAAGAGCGAGCGCGACACCGGGGTGTCGTAGTCGAGGTGGAAGCGGCCGGGCCACGGCCAGAGCAGCAGCGATAGATAGTGGAACAGGACGCGTGGCTGCGTCATCAGGCGCTCGACCACGGTGTAGGGCTTGGTCTGATACAGGGTCGCAAGCCAAGGCCACAGGCTCGCGATCGCGGCGGCGGCTGCGGCGACGACCAGGCCGGCCGCGGCCAGCGCCCGGCGGGGTCTTGCGGTCGCCCAGCGCGGCAGGTCGCCCAACAGGACCTCCACGGCGAGCACGAGGAGCGGCAGCACCAGGGCGTTCTCTTTGGACGAGAGCGCGAGGACGAAGGCAGCGACGGCGAGCGCGAAGGCTCGTCGCCGACGTGCCCCGGTGCTGCGGCGGCCTTGCACGTAGAGCCACAGGGCGGCGACGCCGAAGAGGGCCACGAGCACCGCCATCCGCTGCACGACGTAGGCGACCGCTGCGGTCTGGATGGGGTGCAGGCCGAACAAGGCCGCGGCGAAGAACGCGCCGCCGGTGCGCTCGGCCGCCGGCAGGTCGGGCCGCGTCTCCTCCAGGAGCCGTGCCGCGAGCAGGTAGACGAACAGCACCACGAGGAGGTGCAGCAGGAGGTTGACGAGGTGATAGCCGAACGGGTCCAGGCCGCCCGCGAGGTGGTTGGCGGCGAACGTCAGGTAGGCGAGCGGGCGGTGGAGGTTGGGGCCGCGCACGGCGCGGGCGACCGACTCGAGATCGATCCGGACCAGGTGCAGGTCGGCGTTGTCGACGATGTTGGGCGCGTCGTCGAACACGAAGGGTGCGTGCAGCGAGAAGACCAAGGGGACGCCGGATGCGAGCAGCACGCCCGAGAGCAGCGCCAGGCGCGCGCCGCGGCCCAGGGCCTTGGGCATGGCCTGCGAAGCGACAGCAGGAGCACCGGCCGGCGGCGGCGCGCTCATGCGGGGCCGTGCGGCTTGAGGTCGGCCGGGCTTCGTGGCAACCGGATGGTGAACGAGGTGCCGCCCTGCGGCGGACACTCGAAGCTGATCTCGCCGTGGTGCTCGGTGATGATGCGAGCACTGTTGGACAGCCCGAGGCCGGTGCCGGTGGTCTTGGTGGTGAAGAAGGGCGCGAACACCCGGTCGCGGTGCTCGGGTAGGATGCCGCTGCCGGTGTCGGCGACCGTGAGCTCGAGCCAGCCGGCGGTGTCGCGCGTCGACACCGTCAGCCGGCCGGCGCCGTCGATGGCCTGGACGCCGTTCAGGCAGAGGTTCAACAGCACCTGCTCGAGCTGGCCCGGGTCGCCGAGGATCGTGGCCGTCGACTCGAGGTGCGTCTCGATCTCGACCTGCGCGGCCGCTCGGTAGCGGCCGACCAACGACAGCACGCGCTCGACGATGGTCGTGAGCTGCGTGGGTTTGAGCTGCGGCGGCTTGGGCTTGGCGAAGCCCAACAGCTCCTGGGTCGTGCGCTCCAGTCGCACCAGCTGCTGCTGTATCTCGATGACGATCTCGCGTCTCTCCGGATCGTCGGCGTAGTCGCCGGCGATGATCTGCAGCGCTCCCGAGATGCCGGCGAGCGGGTTCTTGATCTCGTGGGCCAGGCCCGAGGCGAGCTCGCCCACGGACGCCAGTCGATCCGCGGCGACCAGGTTGCGGTGATAGATCTCCTCGATTCGATGCTTGGCGTCGGCGAGGCGCTCGATCATGGCGTTGAAGCCTCGCGCCAGCTGTCCGATCTCGTCGTCGGCGCGGTCGGTCGGCATCCGGGCCAAGAGATCGCCGGCCTCGGCGCGCCGCATGACCCGGGCGACGACGGCGAGGGGGCGCACGACCAGCTGTGACAGCGCCAGCCAGACGGTCCCGATGAGGATGAAGAGGCTGAGAACGGTGCTGGTGATGAGCTTCGATCTCAGGGCGGCGCGCATCGCGGCAGTGCTCTCCTGACCGAGCGAGACCGCGAGGTAGCCGACCCGGCCCTCGGTGGGAGTATGGCAGAAGGCGCATTGCCCCGTGTATTCGAGCGGCTCGACGCGGGTGATGGTCTCCTTGCCGTTGATCTCCTCGCGAAAGATCAGGGGGATGGACCCGAGCGTGCCCTTCTTGAAGGTCGCGGAGGTGCCGATGCGGGTCGTATCGCTCGAGGCCGTGATCAGCGCGTCCGGGGTCAAGAGCTCGGCGCGGCCATACGGGTTGTGGCGCGCGAAGGACTTCAGCACGTGCTGGACCTCCTCGCGGCGGAGCATGTGGTCGAGGAGCCCGGTCTTGAGGGTTGCGGCCACGAAGTCGAAGTGCTGCTGTGCATCGAGCTCGACCTGCTCCGACTGGGCGGCGGAGGTCACGGCGAGGTTGACGCCCAGGGTGCCGGCGATGGTGATCGAGATTACGCCCACGACCTTGGTGCGGATGCCTGCGGCGCGTGGTCGGTCGTGAGCCCGGCCGGTGTCCGGGGCGGGTAGCGTCGCCGAGGCCGCGGGCTCGAGCTGGTGATGACGGACGCGGGCGGCTGCGCACATCGGGCGTATCTTTCATGCGCCCAGGGGCGGCGCGGTTGAGCTGGCGGCAGGGGCGTGATGGCTCGCCGGTCGGGATCTATAGCACCCGGGCGCGCACCCTCAAACGACGACCGATGACACGCGGCGCGGACCTCAACCGTCGACGATGCCCTTCGACCGATCGGGCGCCTGCGGTTTTCGGGGGCGTGCCGACCGGCACGCGTCCGGCGCGGCTCAGGTCGGGACGCCGAGGCGCGGCAGCACGAAGACCTGGAGCACGATCCAGAACCCGAAGATGACGAGAGGGGCGTACGATTCCATCGAATGACCTCAGCGAAGCCCGCGCCGGGCGCCGCGCGCGCCGAGCACCAGTCTCATGATCCTTGGCGTGCCGGCTGCGCCGCCGGCGGTTCGCCCTTGACGAACACGCGCTTGAGCCGCGCCCAAAAGCCGACGCCCTGATGGCGATCGAGGGCCCGCCGCAGCATGGTGTCGAGCGGCCCGCGCCCCGTGAGCCCGATGCGTGCGTCGATGACCTTCCCGCCATCGAACACCAACAGCGACGGGATGCTGGCGATGCGCAGCGCCGCCGCGAGCCCCGGCACCGCCTCGGTGTTCACCTTCGCGAAGCGCACCCGGCCCAGATAGTCCGCGGCCGCCGCCGCGAACACCGGCGCCTGCATCTTGCACGGCTGACACCACGGCGCCCAGAAGTCGACGACGACCGGGAGGTCGCCGCCCAGGACCTCGCGCTCGAACTGCTGTTTGCCCTTGATATCCAGGATGTTGCGACTCTTGCTCATAGGCCCTCGCGTGGGTGCGCTCGTGGCGCTGCGCGTCGGCCCCCGCCAACCGCGGCGTGGGTGCGTGCGAACGCCGGTCCAGGCGGCAAGTTAGAGCCGGCAGGAGGGCGATAGGGTTCACCTCTCGCAAGGACAGCACTGGGTAGATCAAACCCCGGGCTGCACCACCCTGGCCTTCTCCGCACGCCGCGAGTCGATCGCGGGCGGCCGACGTCCTGAGATGAGCCGACATCTCGGCCAGCTGCAGCTCCCAAGCAATGGCCGATGGGCGTCCATGACGCTGGCACTCCACGTGCTCATGTCCTCTTCGACATGCGTCGCTCGTCCAGCCACCGCCGACCCAGAATCGCCAGCGCGCCGTGCGCGACCCTCGACACCTTCGTCAGCTGGGCGCTCGCGTCGGCCGCGGTCCTGGCGACGGCGGCGCCGGCGCGGGCGTTCCACGAAGGTGGCACCAACTTCTGCTCGGGCTGCCATCTCGACCGTGGCGCCGCAGGCGACCGGGCGCCCGAGGGAGCCACGGCCATGCTTCGCGCCGCGGACGCCAGCTCTACGTGCTTGCTGTGTCACGGAGAGAAGGACGGCGACGAGAGCGTGCTCACCGGCGACGGTTCGGCGTTCACCGCGGGCGGTGACTTCTACTGGCTGACGCGCAGCTTCACTTGGAGCGCGGGTGAAAGTGAAGGCGCGAGCCACGGCCACAATGTGGTCGCAGCCGATCACGGCCTCGGCATCGACGTGCGACTGACGACGGCCCCGGGCGGCAGCTTCCCCGCGGCGGCGCTCGCATGCACGAGCTGCCACGATCCGCACCTCAAGACCGGCGCGAGCTATCGACTGCTCGCCGGTGTTGGCTACAAGAGCCCACACGCACCTACGACACCGCCGTTCACCCATCCGGCGCCGATCGCCCGCGCCGACCCCGATGACTGGACGGAGACCGACAGCAACCATTCCGCCTATGGTTCGGGCATGTCCGAGTGGTGCGGCAACTGTCACGCGGCCATGCTCTCGGACGGTTTCGCGCACCGGCATCCCGCTGGGGCCCGCGCTCACTTCACGCGCGACGCCGCGGCCATGTACAACACGTACCGCAAGACCGGCGACCGCTCCGGTGACCAGGCATCGGCCTACGTCGCGCTCGTGCCCTTCGAGCTCGGCACCGCCGATGCGAGCCGGCTCGATCCTCACAGCCGATCGGGACCCGAGCCCGGCGGCGAAGCCAACGTCATGTGCCTGACCTGCCACCGCGCGCACGCCTCGGCGTTTTCGAGCGCCGCGCGGTGGAGCCTCGACGCCACCTTCCTGGCGAGCTCGCATCCGCAGGTCGGCGACGCCGGCGTCACCGGCAACGACGCGGTCAACGCCTACTATGGTCGTGATCCCGGTGCCGAGTTTGGACAACACCAACGCCAGCTGTGCAACAAATGCCATGGAATGGACTGAGAGAACGGCCGGTTATTTGGTGAGCGGATCCGACGATGCTACCGCTAGAGCATGGAGAGGTCGGCCATCTGCGCGCTCGGTCTTCTGCTCAGCGCCTGTGCGACCGTGGTTGACTCCACCGTGCTGCGGCCCCATTCGTTGTTGCCGACCGCGAGCGGCCCCGGCGCCCGCCGGCCGGTGGTCCACAGCTCCGAGGACCTCCGTCGCGCCTTGCTCTCGGTGTCGGCGATCGGCTACGAGGCCTGCGCCGTCCGGCTGGACGGCGACCTGTTGGGCCATTCGCCGCTCGTCGATCTGCCCATCACCCTGGGTGGCCACACGCTGGTGCTCACCTGTGACCGGGCACTCCTTGTGACGCGATCGTTCGAGCTCTTCGCGGAGTGGCGGCTCGAGGTCAGCGTGCGCCGCGCCCGTCCACTTCCCGGCCAGATCGCTCAGGCCATCGTCACCGAGCGGCGCCTCGGTCCCGACCCGGAGGCCCGTCGCCGGCGTCATGGCCCCACGCCTGATCCGAGAGCGCTCGTAGTTCTGGCGGCGCTCCAGGCCGACTTCTCGGGCGCCGATCTCGACGCCGACTCGATCGGACGCCGGTCGCCGACCGCGACCGCGGGGTTGCAGCAGTAACGAGGCTCACGGTATCTCCCGAGCAGCGTGGGCGCGGCGTTTCTCACCTCCTTCGTGACCGTGAGCCTGCTGGCGGCAACTGGCACCGACGGTGGCGCCCCGAGTTTTCACGACGGCGGCGTCGGCGCCTGCGACGGCTGTCACCTCGCGCACCGGACGCGAGCTCTGCCGCAGACCAAGGGCGGCATTACGGACGACGGCAATCGCTATCTCCTCAGTCGCAGCGACGCGAGCTCGACCTGTCTCGCCTGTCACGCCGGCGACGCGCCGGGAGCCATCCGCATCCTGCAGACCCGAGTCGCGGCAGGTGCGGGGCCCATGAACCTGACCCCGGGCGGCGACTTCGCCTGGCTCGTGAAGAGCTTCACCTGGCACGACAGTCGCGGCCGGCACGAGAGTCCGGGTCATCGACATGGCCACAACGTCGTGGCCGCAGACTACGGGCTCGTCGCCGACTCGCGGCTCGCGGTGGCTCCAGGCGGCGCGTTTCCCGCGGCGGCCCTCACCTGCGTCAGCTGCCACGATCCGCACGGTCGGGCCCGGCTCCTCGATGACCGAACGGTGCTCGGCAGCCGGCCGAGCCCGCATCCCGACCGGCCGATGATTCGGGCGCCCGGCAGCTACGGAGCTCAGCCGACCGCGGCGGGCCCGGTGGGCGTGTACCGTCTCCTGGGGGCGATCGGCTACCGCGCGGCCGGAGCCCCGGCGACGTCGGCGTTCACCGCGCCGCCCCCCACCGCAGTCTCGCCGGCGCAGTTCAATCGCTCGGAGCGGACGACCGACACCCGTGTCGCCTACGGTCAGGGGATGTCGGAGTGGTGTGCCAACTGCCACGGCGCCATCCACAACGACGCCCGCGGGACGCTCCTCGTCCATCCGGCGAGCAACGCCTCGGCGTTGGCACCGGCGGTCGCGGCCTACAACATGTACGACTCCGGCGAGAGCTACACCGGCGCGCGGGAGAAGGCCTACACCTCGATGGTGCCCTACGAGGAAGGCACCGGGTCTCGATCCGCGCTCGCGGCCTTGGCCGTCAGCGATGGCTCGAAGCGCGCCGGACCCGACGGTGATGAGAACGTCATGTGCCTCTCGTGCCACCGGGCGCACGCGAGCGGCTGGGATGGCGCCCTGCGCTGGAACAACGCCGCAGCGCTCCTGGTGGTGGACGGGGAGTGGCCCGGGACTGACGCCTTTGGCCGCGAGGCCGCGAGCGCCGGCTTGGCGCAAGGCCGGAGCGTGGCCGAGACGCAGGCGGCCATGTACGATCGGCTGCCGGGGACCTACGCGCGCCGCCAGCGATCGCTGTGCAACAAGTGTCACGCCGAGGACTGACCCACAGACCTCACGGCGCGGCCCTGATCCGCGCGCCCGAGCGGTCGGCAGCGGCCGGTTCCGAAAGTCGCGACCGCGTGCTAGGCTCGTCGCGCGATGTCGTTGCGTCACCTCTTCATCGCCCTCACGACCGCGGCGCTCGTCACCGCGGTCGCGGCCTGTGACGGCGGCGACTCCGGCGCCGCGCTCGGACGGCCGGAGCCCCCCGCGGTGGGCAGGCCGATCGGCGAGGCCACGACCACCGAGATCACGCCGGCGGGTGGCGTCCTGACCTTGGCCGACGGCAGTCTCGCCATCGACGTGCCGGCAGGCGCCCTCGGCGTGACGACGGAGCTGTCGATCCAGCCGATCGGCAACTACGCGCCGGGTGCGGTCGGCGCCGCTTACCGACTGGGGCCCGAAGGCCTGACCTTCGCGGTGCCGGTAACCCTGACGTTCTCCGCGACCGCCGTCGGTCGCGATGCGGCGGCCCTGTCGCTCTCGTATCAACGTGCTTCCGGTTACTGGGTGCGGGCGCCGGACGTCCGCTCGGATGCAGTCGCAAAGACCGTTTCCGTGGACACCGCGCACTTCAGCGACTGGACGCTGGTCGTGCCGCCGGTGCCCACCGCCAACGATATAACGGGCCCGTTTGCGCTCGTACAGACCGTCGACATTCCGTTTTCGGCGACCGGCGACGCCACCTTCTTCTTCCAAGGCGGCAACGCCGACGTCACCTGGTACGTGGTCGGCGGCACGATCTCGGTCCCGGCGACCATCGCCTGGGGTGCGTCGACCTGCGTGCCGGATTCCCCGATGCAGTCGCTCGCCGACAGCGTCGCCGAAGTGAAGACCGCGACCGCCGAGCTGCGTTGGGGCGTGAACGCGCGGTGGGATCTCACCTGCACCGATCCGGGCGGCGGCACGACCCGGGAGGTCATGGCGACCTATTTCGATTCGCTGGGGGTGAGCCTGTGGCGCTGCGCCCGCAGCTGGGTCGGCACGCCGGTTTGCGGCCCCGATTTCGCCGGCGCCGCCTACCTCGTCGACTGCGGAGCCGACGGCACGGTGGACGCGAGCTGGACCTTCTCGGGCGCCGCTTGCGGCCAGGCGTGCAGCCCGGCCGATCCCTGCAAGGTCGGCGTCCATGACTGCGCGACCGGCACCGCCACGTGTCAGATCACCGGCAACGCCCCGGACGGCACCGACTGCGGCGGTGGCCTGATCTGCACGGCCGGCGTGTGTGGCTGATACGGGTCGCGGGCACTCCCGGGGCAACGTCGCGTCGCCAGCGGCTCAGGGATCGCCCTTCTTGAGGTGCTGCAGCCCGAACCTCTTGATCTGGTAGCGCAGCGAGTCGTAGGTGATGCCGAGGAGACTCGCGGCGCGGATCTTGTTGCCCCCCGACCTGCCGAGCGCCTGGAGGATCAGATCCTTTTCGACGCCGTCGAGCGACAATCCGGTCTCCGGCAGAAGGTAGGCAGCGCCGGTCTCGGCGGCTCCCCCCAAAGCCTTCGCGCGCAGGATCTCCTTGGGGAGATGCTCGGGGAGCACCTGCTCACCGGCCTCGAGGACGACGATCCGCTCCATGACGTTGCGCAGCTCCCTGACGTTGCCGGGCCAGGCGTAAGCGGCCAGGAGCTTGTCCACCTCGGGGGAGAACCGCTTGATGAGAGTGCGGTTGTATTTGGCCGAGAAGAAGATCAGGAAGTGCCGAGCGAGCTCAAGAACGTCCTCGGACCGGTCCCGCAGTGGGGGCATGTGCAGCGCGAAGGTGTTCAGGCGGTGGTACAGGTCGATCCGGAACTCTCCCTTGTCGACCGCCGCCTCGAGATCGCGATTGGTGGTGGCGAAGACGGTGGCGCCCACGGGAATGTCGTGCTTGCCGCCGACATGCCGCACCGTTCTCTCCTCGAGGACCCGCAGGAGCTTGGCCTGGAGGCTCGACTTCATCTCGCCGATCTCGTCGAGGAGGATCGACCCCTTCGAGGCGAGCTCGAAGATGCCGGTCTTGTCGGCTTTGGCATCGGTGAACGCGCCCGCCTCGTGGCCGAAGAGCTCGCTCTCGATCAAGGGCTCCGGCAGGGCTGCGCAGTTGATGCCGATGAACGGGGCGCGGCCGCCGGCAGCCCCGCGGTGCATCAGGGCGTGAATGAAACGCGCCATGACCTCTTTGCCCGAGCCGCTCTCTCCGGTGATCAGCACCGTGGGGACGCCCGCCGCCGCCAGCTTCTCGGCTCGAGCCTTGAGCTCGTTGATCGCGGGGGACGTGCCGAGGAGCTCCTTGTGGGTGAGGTCGGCGGTGACCCGCCGCAGATACTCCACCTCGTGCATCAGGCTCGCCTTCTGCATGATCGAGGCGACGACGATCTTGACCTCGTCGATGTCGAAGGGCTTGGTCAGGTAGTCCACCGCCCCGAGCTTCATCGCCGTCACCGCGGTGTTGGCGCTGTCATCCGACGTCAGCATCACGACCTGCGTGCCGGGGGCCTGGCCGGTGATCTCCTTCAGGATCTCCATGCCGCTCGCGCCGGGCATCTTGATGTCCAGGAGCACCACGTCGGGGGAAAACTGCCGGATCTTGTCGACGGCGCCCTCAGGGTCGGTCTCCGGCCTGACTTCGTACCCCTCGCCGGACAACGCTCGCGCCAGCATCGAAACGATCAGATCGTCGTCGTCCAACAGGAACACGCGGCCGCGGGTCGTCATACGCTGAGGCCTGCCTCCGGCGCCCGCACCGGGAGCCGGATGCGAAACACCGCGCCGCCTTTGGGGTTCGCGCCGCCGGTGATCGAACCGCCGTGCTGTTCGATCAGGGTTCTCGAGATCGCCAACCCCAAGCCCGTCCCCTTGGCCTGGGTGGTGAAGAAGGGGTGGAAGATCTTGTCGATGTTCTCCTTGCTGATCCCTTTGCCCGTGTCCCAAAACTCGACGTGGATGATGCCCAGGCCCTTCTCGAACGAGGTGCGGGCGGTGAGCGTGCCGCCTTGCGGCATGGCGTCGATGGCGTTCAAGACCAGGTTCAGGAAGACCTGGTTCAGCTGCTTCGGGTCGGCCATGGTGTTGGGCAGTGGCTGCAGCTCCTGGCTGATCTCGACCCGGCCGGCAGCGGTCGGCGACGTCAGGCGGCTCCTGGCGTAGAACGCCAGGACCGTGTCGATGAGAGTGTTGACGTTGACCTCCGTCATCTGCGGCTTGGCGGGCCGCGTGAGATTCAGGAAGCTCTTCATCAAGGCTTCGAGGCCGACGATCTCCCGCGCCACCTTGCTGACGACCTCTCGATCTTGCTGCGACAGGTTGGCCTCGCTGCCCAGGATCTGCATCGCTGCCTTGATGCCCGCCAACGGATTCTTGATCTCGTGCGCCAGCCCCGTGGCCAGCTCGCCGGCGACCACCATCTGCTCGGTGCGCTGCATCCTCGAGACTTGCTCTTTGAGGGATGCCGCCATCTCGTTGAACGAGGCGGCGAGCTCGCCGAACTCGTCCTTGAGCCCGGCCACGCGGTGATCGAGCTGCCCGGCCTTGAGCATTCTCGTGCCTTCGAGCAACACGCGCAGGGGCCCGGCAAGCCCTGAGAGGATAGCGAAGGCGAGCAGCGCCGACAGCAACGGCCCGGCGGCCACGAGCAGGAACAGGTGGTGTTTCGTCCGCCCGACGCGGACCAACGAATGCTCGGTGACGCCCGCCAACTTCGCGTGGGTCATGGCGATCATGTCGCGCGTCGCGTCGATCAGCCCCTCGCCGAGCCCGAAGACGGCATCGCTTTCCGCCACCAACCGCTCGGTGTTCGCACGGATTGTCATGACTCTGCTGAGGCCGTCCTGGTACGCCAGCGTCCTGCTCTTCAAGTCCAGGAGCCTCGCCACGGCCTCGTCCGAGTGATGACAATCAAAGCAGGTGTCGATCATGCTTCCCATGTTGCGGGTGTTGAGGACGACGGTCTGGAACGGTCTCTGCCGTGGCGTACCCATGAGGGTGAGGTTGGACTGCACCTGCTTGATCTCGATCAAGAAATGCTCTCTCAGGATCTCCACCTGGTGGAGGGTCAAGAGCCTCTCCAGATCCGTCGTGGCGGAGTCGACCTCGGTGACGACGTAGGCAGCGCCCAGGAGAAGGAACGCGTTGAACAAGCCCAGGGCAAGAAAGAGTCTCTTCTTCATCAGTCGTTGAGGTAGTCGTAGGTGGCCATGTCGAGCTGGGCTTCGGCGGCGTACTTGAGGACGGCGGCGTAGTCGGCGTTGGTGGTCTCGATGAACCGCTGGGCGCCGAAACGCTCGAGCACCTTCTTGCCGTTCGCGTCGAGGTGCATGCGCAGCAGTGCCTCCTTCACTCGGCTGCTCAACGACGGATCGAGATCCTTCCGCAGCGCCAGGGCGTTCTCGGGAACCTCCGGGGACTGCTCCAACACCACCAGCTCCTTTTCGATTCTGGGGTCCGCGGCCGCCATGCGGTTGAACACCGTGTTCTTGGCGGCGCCGACGTCGGCCATGCCGTTCAGCACGTCGGAGATGGCGCCCTCGTGGGTGCCGGCGAAGTAGCCCTCCTTGAGGTAGGTCGTCCACTCGACCTGGTGCGCCTGGAAATAGCGCAGCGGCAGGAGATACCCGGCGGTCGTGGCCCGATCCACGAAAGCGAAGCGCTTCCCCCGCATGTCGGCACATGAGCGGATGCCGCTGGCTCTCCTCGTGAACATCAGGCCGCGGTACATCGAGCTGTTGTCGAGCGATAACGGCCGAGCGACGACCTCCACGCCCAGCTTTGCGTGCGCAAGCACGTAGGTGAAGCTCCCGAAGAAGGCGCCGTGCAGCCCTTCGCTCTTGAAGTTGTCGATGATGTTCCCGTAGCGCGGGAGGATCATCAGCGTGATCTTCCTGCCGACTTGCTGTCCGAGATACAGGGCGAGGGGCTCGTACCGTTCGAGCTGATTGAAGATGTTCTGCTCGGGAATGAGCCCGAACTGGAGGGGCTCGCCGCTGGTCGGAGGCAGCCGCGGCGGCTGGTCCGCCACGGCGCAGCCCATCGCCGCCACCGCTCCAAGCCAGAGGGTCGCATGTCCCGCGAGCATCGGCGGATATTACCACGGTCGGGATTCGAGCACATGGTGAAATCACCAACCTCCGGTGATTTCACCAACATCGTCTGCGCCCGAGCCTGCGGCTGGATCGCCGATCTGCCTGCAATCTGTCACTAAAGCCAAGGATAACGATCCAGTACGTGGCGGTACGAATAATGCATACGACGGCCGCGACGATGTTGTACCTACATTTGACTACTATGGCGGGGATCATCGCCACGGCGGCGCCCGGCGTCTCCGCGAGCGGCGAGTACCTCCATAATATCGCCAGCTTCGACGGTGACGTCGAGATCAGCCCCAGCGCGCTCGTCTACGATCGGTCGGCCGGCGAGCTCCTGGTCATCGACGCCTCGGCAGGGGGGGTCCTGGCATTCACGGCCGCCGGCATGAAGGTCGGGGCCTTCGGCGACGAAGCGCGCCTCGGTTGGATCCAGAGCCTCGCGGTCCTCAACGCCGAGGGCGATTATGCCGTCCTGGTGAGCAAGCCGGGCGAGCCCCTGGACCTCTTGCGCCTGAACTACCGCGGCGAGCTCGTCGGCTCCATCATCCTCACCGGCGTCCCCGCGGGATCTGCGAAGGGCCCCGACGCCTCCGCGGTGTTCGTCGCCCGGGATCGGCTCTATCTCGCCAACACCGGCACTAAGAAGGTGCGCGTCTTCTCGAAGACCGGCGCCTACGAGTCCACGGTCGACCTCTCTTCGAGCCTCAAGCTCACCGATGAGGAGCTCCGGGACCACGGCATCGGCAGCTTGAGCGTCGACAAGGACGGCAACATCCTGTTCACCGTCCCCACCTTGTACGCCGCGTTCATCGTTTCGCCCGCGGGTGAGGTGAAGAGCTTCGGCCAGAAGGGCAGCCGCCCCGGGCGCTTCAACGTCGCCGGCGGCATCGTTCGGGACGACGCCGGCAGCATCTACGTCACCGACGTCCTGCGCGCCGTGGTCATGGTGTTCGGGCCCGACCTCAAGTTTCGCGGCGAGCTGGGCGGTCGCGGCTTTGCGCCCGGTCATCTCATCGGCCCGCGCGCCATCGCCGTCGGCGACGGGGTCGTCTTTGTCGCACAGGGGGCCAAGCGAGGAGTGAGTGTGTTTCGGATCGTCAACCATTTGGGAGTGTAACCGGCAGTAGTCACCAACAGGAGTTTAGAATGAATCTGGTAGCGAGAAGACTCATTGTCATGGCGTCAGCAGCGCTGACGCTAGGCCTGAGCGGAAGCGCCTGGGCTTTCCACAGCGGCGGCGTCGCCGAGTGCGAAGGTTGCCACACCATGCACAACAGCAAGGACGGCAACTGGATGGGGCCCAAGTATCGCATGGGCACCGCCATCGGCAGCGACCAAATCGAGGGCGTCAACACCTGGTTGTTGCAGGGCTCGGACGCCAGCTCGACGTGCTTGAACTGCCACCAGCACGAGGGCGACACCGGTCCCTCGAGCTACCACGTCTCGACCCCCGACGCCGAGATGCCGGCCGGCATTCCGCCCAAGCAGCGGACTCCGGGCGGCGACTTCGGCTGGCTCAAGAAGGACTACACCTGGGTCAACCGCAACTCGAACTTCGCGAGCGAAGGCGAGCGGCACGGCCACAACATCGTCGCCGCTGACTACGGCTACATGGCGGACACCGAGCTCACACAGGCTCCGGGCGGCCAGTATCCGGCGGCCAACCTCTCCTGCATCAGCTGCCACGACCCGCACCCGAAGTACCGCTATGACGTGGACTTCAACCTGATCGAGCGCACCCTGCCGATCAAGGCGGCCGGCTCGTACAACGGCACGACCAACGCGCCGACCGCGTGGGGCGCCGTCGGCGTCTATCGCATCCTGGGTGGCGTGGGCTATGTCCCGAAGTCACTGGGGCCCACCGGCAACAGCGTCGCCTTCAACGCCAAGCCGCCGTTCGCCATCGCCCCCTCCACTTACAACCAGTCGGAAGCCACCAACCAGGTGCGCGTGGCCTACGGCAGCGGCATGTCGGAGTGGTGCGGCAACTGCCATTACAACATCCACGCCAACGTCGGCACCCCGGCGCCCGGCGCCTTGATTCACCCCGCGGGCACCAACGCCCTGTTGTCCACCTACGGCGAGGCCGACATCTACAACGCGTACGTCAAGTCGGGCAACCTGACGGGCAGCGAGGCCACGGCCTACAGCTCGCTGGTGCCGTTCGAGGAAGGTCTCACGGCGTCAGTCGCCAACAAGGCCACGCTGAACGCCCATGCGACCAACGCCGCCGGCCTCACCGGCAACAGCTACCTCTCGGTCAGCCCCTCGGCCAACGTCATGTGCCTCTCTTGCCACCGCGCCCACGCGTCCGGCAACGACGCCATGACGCGCTGGAACCAGGAGAACGAGTTCCTGACCGTGGCCGATGCCAACGGCAACGTCGCCTGGGCCGACGCGTCGAACTCGTCGCAGCAGGGCCAGGCGCAGGGCCGTACCACTGCCGAGCTCGCAGCGGCAGTGAACGACCGGCCGGTGACTACGTTCGCGCCCTATCAGCGCAACCTGTGCAACAAATGTCACGCGAAGGATTGAGGCGCTGGATGTATTCACGAACTTTCGGAATCAACCATCGGAGAGATGTCATGCGAAATACGAAGAAGGCATTTAGAAACCAGGCACTCTTGAGTGCCATCGCTGTCGGCCTGCTGGCCGCGGCGTGTGGCGTGAGCGGCACCAAGGGGCCCGGCACCGAGCCGGGGCTCGACTACAGTGGCGGCGGGAACTACACCGCGCAGCTGAACGCCGACTACGCCGGCTACTCCATCAATCGGGGTGAAGGGACGCTCGGCATCGGCATCCGTCCGCTCGCGGGCTCGTTGGACATCAACAGCTGGGGTCCGGCGGTGCAAGAGAGCGGCAGCGTCACCTACACCGCTCCCGACGGCCGGGGCGCGATCGTGCTGGCGGCGGTCGAGTTCGGCATCAAGGAGCACATCAAGGTCTTCGAGCCGCAAGTCGACGAGATCGAGCTCAACTGGGAGCTGACGCTCGACCGTGGGCTCACGGCCAAGCTGGAGCGCGACGGCTCGCTGGCGGTCTACGACGAAAGCGGTGTGGTGCAGTACGCCATGCCGGCGCCGGTGATCTACGACGTGGCAGGCCTCGAGGTCTCGGCGGACGCCGCCCATTTCGAGCTGTTTGCGACCGGCAATGACTCGGTGCAGACCCTGCGCCTGGTCACGCAGGGCGCGATGTTGCTCTCGTATCCGATCGACATCGACCCGACGACCTTCGTCAAGGCGGCGTTCTTGACCGTGCAGAAGGTCGGCAACGGCTCGGGCACGGTGACGTCGGTCCTGCCGGCCACGAGCCCCATCACTTGCGGCGCTGACTGCCGCGTTGCCTGGGACAACGCGGTGGCCGTCGGCGACATCACGCTCACCGCGGCACCGGACGCGGGCTCGGCGTTCGTGAAGTGGTCGGCGAGCATCGCCGGCAACTGCGCGCCGGTGACCACCGCCGCGTACACCTGCACGGCGCAGCCGACCGGTACCTGCAACCTCGGCGCTCCCTGCACCGCGGACAGCGAATGCGTCATCACGACCGGCACGGCCTACTGCATGTTCACTCCCACGGGCTACTGCTACGGCGGCACCGGCGCGACCGCCAACACCGGCGCGTTCTGCCGCGTGAACGCCGACTGCACCGGCGCCGGCACGCCGACCTGCGCGGTCAACAACGGCAGCGCCGTCCCGGGTTACTGCTCGGCGAGCACCTGCGGCGCCGGCAGCTGCACGCTCAAGGTCGGGGCCTACTGCGTCAAGGACGCCGACTGCAAGGGCAACAGCGCCGGTACCGGCACCTGCCGCCTCACGGATTGCAGCGGCACGGCGCTCACGACCACGGTCGGCTTCTTCGCGTCCAGCGCGAATCAGCCGGAAGCCCGCGCCCGGACCTGCTACGCGCAGTTCGAGCCGTCGAACTACACCGTCACCATCACCAAGATCGGCAACCCGAATGGCGCCGGCAACATCACCGCGACCGGCACCGGCGGCCCCTGGGACTGCGACACCATCGCCGGCCCCGGCTGGACGACCTGCGCCATCCAGGCAGCCCGCGGCACCGTGGTGACCCTGCAGCCGGTCTCGGCTGACGACAACCTGTTCGGCGGCTTCGGCGGCGCCTGCAGCGGCAGCGGCCAGTGCGTGGTCCAGCTGACCGGCAACCGCTCGGTAGACGTGGCCTTCGCGCCGGTCTGTGGCGACGGCGTCGTCGTGCGCGGCAGCACGGTCGGCAACGTGGTGTGGCCCGAGCAGTGCGACGGCAGCAACTTCGACACCCGGTGCGACCCTGCGACCGCCACGATCAACATCGGCGGCGTCTGCGCCGCCGACGTCGACTGCGGCGGCGCGGTGGGCTCCTGCGCGGCCGTGACCGCGGGCAACGGCTGTCA
This sequence comes from Deltaproteobacteria bacterium, assembly GCA_016218825.1. GTDB lineage: Bacteria > Myxococcota > XYA12-FULL-58-9 > XYA12-FULL-58-9 > XYA12-FULL-58-9 > JACRCV01. Next base: position 118,544 of record JACRCV010000051.1, on the reverse strand, counting down.
GTTCCTGGGCTTCCAGAACGGCACCCTGAGCTGCACCAACACCTGCCTCTACGACACCTCGGCCTGCTCGAACGCCACCTTCTGCGGCGACGGGCTCGTGACCGCGCCCGAGGAGTGCGACGGCGGCGTGCCCGTGGGCACCGACTGCACCGCTTTCGGGTTCACGGCGCCGGGCGTCCTCGCCTGCAACAACGCGCTGTGTCGCTGGGACTTCGCCGGTTGCTGGGGTGTCACCGCCGGCGAGAAGTGCGGCGACGGCGTGGCCCAGGGCGACGAGCAGTGCGATCACCTCGCGGGCATCTGCGCCGGCGGCGAGCGCGAGGGCATGCCCTGCACGCTGGACGGCGAGTGCCCGAACAGCACCTGCCGCGTCGAGGTCCTGGATACGAACCTCGCGACCTGCGAGTCGATCGGGTTCGAGCCGAGCGGCTCGTGCACGACCGGCAGCAAGCTCGGTGAGTTCTGCTACACCGACGAGGACTGCCGGGACGTCCTCGGCGGCGTCGGCATCTGCACGATCACGAACGCGGCCACCGGCGCGCTCGCCTGCCACGAGAACTGCGTGTTCGACGTGGACAGCTGCCGCACCTGCGGTGACGGCCTCTTGTCCCCCGGCGAAGTGTGCGACGGCTCGCTGTACACCAAGGGCGCGGCCACCTGCGTGAACGACGGCGCGACCACGGGCGCGGCGTGCGTCATCGGCGGCGCTCCGTGTGCCAACGGCGGCACCTGCACCTTGCAGTTCCGTCTCGGCCTGCTGAACGGCGCGACCTGCTACGGCCTCGGCCGCGGCACCGGTCAGCTGCGCTGCAAGCCCGACTGCACGGATTATGACTACAGCCAGTGCACGACCAACGGCCTGGCGACCGCCGGCGACAACGTCCGGCAGTATCCCGAGACCTGCGACGGCACGGACCTGTCGACCATCAGCACCTCGCTGGCGGTGCCGCTCACCCAGAACTGCCAGACCTTGGGCTACCTGGGTGGGACTCTGATGTGTCTCAACCAGGCGTACAACACGAGCGCCTGCTGCGGCGACGGCAACATCCGCGGCGTGTGCACCGCGGTGAACGGCGCTGCGATCCTCGGATCGTCGTGCCTCGCGACCGCCGACTGCGGCGGCGCCCCGGGCGTCTGCACCGGCCTCCAGAGCTGCGACGGCAACCTGGCCGCCACGGCGAACTCGGGTATCAACAACAAGACGTGCGTGAACTACAGCGGCTCCAGCACCTTCACGGCTGGCACGCTGCAGTGCATGCCGTATTGCAGCTTCGACACCAGACTCTGCTACTGATCTCGAGCTGATTGAGATGGGCCGGGGTACCGTCGTGCCCCGGCCCATCGTGTCTTCTCTTCGCGGTGCGACCGCTGAGCCCGCCATCGTTCTTCGACCCGAGCCGGCAAGGCCTCCTGCTCGGCGTCGGCCTCGCCGTCGCCGCGCTCGGGCTGACCTTCCTGGTCTACGCCCCGGCGCTCGGCCACGCCTTCCTGCGCAACATGGACGACGGGCCGTATATCCTCACGGATCCGCTCCTGCACGCGCTCACGGTCGAGCACCTCGTCCAGATCCTGTCGCAGTTCTACCTCGGCAACTACGCGCCCCTGCACCTCCTGTCCTACGCGCTCGACTTGTCGCTCTGGGGCGAGCGGCCGGGGCCCATGATCCTGGAGAACGGCGTGCTGCACGCGGCGTGCGGCCTCCTCTTCAGCGGGCTCGTGGTCCGACTCACCGGCAACCGCCTCTGGGCGTTCGCGGCCATGCTCGTCTTCCTCTTGCATCCGGTGCAGGTGGAGTCGGTCGCCTGGATCTCGCAGCGCAAGACCCTGTTGGCCATGCTCTTCACGCTCGCGGCCTTCCACGCCTATCTGAGCTACCGCCAGGCCGCGCCGCGCCGCCGGCGGGCCTGGTACGCTCTCGCCCTCCTGGCCTTCATCGCCGCCCTCCTCGCCAAGTCGGTAGCCGTGATCTTCCCCGTAATCCTGGCCGCTTACGACCTCTGCGGGAGCCCGCGGCCGCCGGGATGGCGCTGGCTCGCCGACAAGCTGCCGTTCGTGGTGCTCGCGGGGCTCTTTGCGATGGTTGGCATCGTCGGCCAGGCGCCGGAGACCGGCGGCGGCCGGGTGCCGTATCACGGCGGCGGTCCCCTCGCGACCGCGCTCACCATGCTGACCGTCCTGCCGCGCTACCTGGGCCTCCTCGCCTGGCCGAGCGCTCAGTCTGTCCTTTACCTCGTGCCCATCCACACGAGCCTCGATGCCGCGGTCGCTGTCTCGCTCCTCCTGTGGCTCGCGCTCGCCGCTGCCGGCGTCCTGCTCTGGCGCCGGGCGCGCGCCCTCTTCTTCTGGTACGCGGTGTTCTTCATCGGCCTCCTGCCGGTCTCCCAAATCGTGCCGCTGATTACCCTCATGAACGACCGCTACCTCTACTTTCCGATGCTCGGCGCCGCGGCCCTGGCCGGCGCCGCGGTTGCGGCAGCCGCCCTGCAGATCCGCGGTCAGACGACGCCGCTACGGCGCAGCGCGGGCTTCGGGCTCGCGGTCGCGGCCGGCACGCTCTTTGCGGCCATGGCCTCGACCAGCCGCGCCCGCGTCGCGGTCTGGGAGAACGACCTGACCCTGTGGACCGACACCGTCCAGAAGATGCCGCTCTCGGCCGCCGCCTGGTACCAGCTTGGCCACTCCTACCAGGACGTCGGTCGTGACGAGGAGGCGCTCGAGGCCTACCGCCGCGCCGTGACCTACGACCCCACGGCCAAGGACGCCCGCGCCAACCTCGCCGGCTACCTGATCAAACGTCGTGAGCTGCCGGAGGCCTTGGCCCTGCTCGAAGACGGAGTTCGACTGAACCCGGACTACTTCGAGCTGCAATACAACCTCGGCCTGGCCTACAGCACCGCCCATGACTTCGCCGCCGCCGAGCTGCCGCTCAAGCGCGCCGTGGCGCTCCGGCCCACCGCGGGCCAGGCGCACGCGCTCTTGGGCGACGTCTATCTGCGCACCCGCAGGCTCGAGCTCGCCCGCGACAGCTATCGCCAGGCGGCCCTGAGCGGCGCGGACTCGGCGGTGGTCGAAATCAATCGGGCCGCGGTCGCGGGCCTTGCCGGCGAGCCAGCCGCCGGGTTGGCCTTTCTCGAGACGGCGCTCGGCATGGGTTTCCGGAACGCCGCGGCGCTCGCCAACAACGTGGACCTGGCGCCCCTGCGCGCGCATCCCGGGTTCGCGCCGCTCGTCGCCAGATACCTGGGCGACGCCGCCCTCGCCCGACCGGAGAGCCCGCGTGACTGACGGCCCCCAAGGCCGAGCTTTGCGGCCCACGGATTGCGCCGCCGCGGCGCGGATCTTCCGCTTGCCGGCCGGGGTCCAGGTGCGGGATCTTGCCGTCATGTCTATCCTCTTTGCCCCCGAACGCCGGTTCGCGGTGAGCGCCGTCCTGTGCTTGCTCGCGGGGTGCATGCCCGGGCTGACCCCGATCAGAGTGCTGCCGCCCCTCGGTGATCAAGGCGCCGTCTATTTCTACCTCGAGCCGGTTTCCGAGAGCTCGACGGACCTGGCCTTCTCGGTGCGGGGCATGGCCGCCGAACGCGACGACGGCACGCGCGTGCCGCTCGAAGTGCTGCGCAAGGAGATCAACGAAGGCTCGATGACCGACCCGCTCTTGTGGGCCTGGGGGCGGGTGCCGCCGGGCGGCTATGTCGGTGTGGCGCTCGACGTCGCCCGGGCCACCATCGCCGGCGATGGCGGCACCGGCGATCTGTTGCTTCCCGAGGCGCCCACGACCATCGAGCTGCCGTTCCAGGTGGCCGGCGGCCAGATGACCCTGGCGTACCTCGAGCTGAAGGTCGCCGAGTCGGTCGCCAGCGGCTTCTCCTTTGCGCCGCGCTTCACCGGCCGCCTGCCCAACCCGGCCCTGCCGGCGGTGGCCGGCTTCTGCTCGAGCCCCACGTCCGACACCGTGACGGTCTTCGACAAGCACACCCGCCGCACCGTCGCCGTCTGGCCGACCGGGCGCGAGCCCTGGGGGCTCTCGGTCGACGCCGAGGCCGGCCGGCTCTACGTGGCCGCGAGCGGCGCCGACGTCATCGAGGCCCGGGACCTGGTGAGCGGCGCCGAGGTCGGGCGCGTGCCACTCCGGACCGGCGACGAGCCTCGCGAGCTGGCGCTGACCCACGCCGGTCGGCTCCTCCTCGTGGTGAACCGCGGCTCGAGCAGCGTCGCCTTCGTCGATCCGCAGGCGCTCGTGGAGGTCGGGCGGCTGCAGGTCGGCGAGCGTCCGTCGACGATCGTCGTCGACAAGAGCGGCGCGCGCGCCTACGTGGTGAACACCTTCGGCAACAGCCTGTCGGTCATCGACCTCGCCAACCAGGCGGTGGTCTTGACCGTCCCGACCGACCCCCGGCCGATTCGGGCCCAGTTGAGCCGCGACGGCACCCGCCTCTACGTGGCCCACCAGACCTCGCCCAACGTCCTGGTGCTCTCGGTGCCCGGCATGGGGCTGTCGGAGAGCCTCTACGCCGGCCTGGGCATGAGCGCCATCGCCGTCGACCGGCGCGCCGATCGCCTCTACGTCGCCATGGATCCCGAGCACCGGGTCGCCGAGTATCTGCCAGGCTCGCAGCTGCAAAGCGGCGGCTTCGACGCCGGTGCGAGCGTGGCGTACTTCCTCGTCGATGACGCCGAGGACAACCTCTTTCTGGTGCAGACCGCCCTCCGTACCGTGCGCGTCCTGTCGCTGACGAGCCGCCGGCTCCTCGGCCGGTTCGAGACCGCGCACGAGCCCGTGCTCTGTGTCGTGGCCGGCGAGCGGAGCTGAGGGCAAAGCGTGACGACGTTGGCACCACGCATCCGGGCACCACGGATCCGGCTTTGGGCTGCGGCCCTGGCGGCGTCAGCCCCGGGGGTTGCCCGTGGAGACGCCAGCCTCGGCGTCGAGCCGACCGGGACCATCAGCATCATTGACACCACCGACAACGACCGCGACACGACCACCCGCAGTCGCAACGACACCCTCGACCAGCGCTATCGTCTGTCGTTGGCGCGGGAGTTCACCGAGACCCTGCGCGCCGGGGCCGGCGGCCTCCTCCAGCTCACCGACACCTGGGCCACCCGCGAAGACCTCGACACGCGCACCAAGGCTCGGCTCGCAAACGTCTACGGCGACCTGGTCTGGCAGAGCGACACGTTCACCGCCGGCGCCGACTACCGCCGCCGGCAGCAGGTCAGCCGTAACCCGACCTTCGCCAGCCGCACGCTCACCAATGAGGTCATGGGCGGCTACGGCAGCTTTACGCCCGACGGGCCGCCGCGCGTCAACCTTCGCCTGGACCACCAGACGACCTGGGACGCCCGACACGCCGTCCAGGATCAGACCAGCAACAGCGTGAAGCTCGACGCCTTCTACGACACGCCGCGGCCGCTCACCCTCCAGTACGCGCTCGGCTACGCCGACACCGCCGATCGCGTGCACCACCTCGACTTGAGCCAGTTCACCCAGACGACGAGCGGAAGCTACATGACGACCCTCTGGGAGGACCGTGTCATCCTCGCGACCAACGCCGCCATCAATCACGGCCGTACCTCGACCGAGGCAACCGGTGCCACCGGCACGACCGCGACGCAGCAGTATCCGCTCAGCGGCCTGTCGCTCGTCGAGCGCTTCCCAGCCACGCCGGCGTCGAGCACGCTCATTCCGAACACGGCGCTCGCCGACGGCAACCTCTCGGCCTCCGCCAACATCGACCTGGGCTACAACCCGTCGCGCCTGGGCGACACCGCCAATCGCCATTTCGGCGCCGAGTTCTCCGAGCTCGCCGAGAGCGTCAACACCGTCTACGTCTGGGTCGACCGCACAGTGCCCGTCGAGGTCGCCTCGGCCTTCGTCTTCTCGGTCTACTCCAGCAACGACAACGTCACCTGGCAGAGCGTGGCGCTTGGCGGCTCGACGATCTTTGCCGATTTCGCCGACCGCTTCGAGGTGAGCTTCAACGACACCCGGGCCCGCTTTCTGAAGGTCGTCGCAAGGCCGCTGCCGGCCAACTACGCCGCCTTCCTGGACGTGGCCGACGTGAACGTCACCGAGGTGCAGTTCTTCTCGATGCTGCCGGTCCGGCGCGCCCCGACGAGCACCCACAGCCTCAACACCGTGGTCAACGCCAGCGCGCGCACGCGGCTCATGACCTCGGAGGCGTTCTTCCACGAGCTCACGCTGTCGGCGGCCAACCAGCTCCTGCCCGAGCGGAACGCGGTCTATCAAGCGCGCAACGGCCTGTCGTACAGCCGCAACCTCCTGTCCTGGCTCGGGCTCGGCGTCCGCGCCGCCCGCCTCGACACGCTGACCCGGCTCGGACACGACTGGGCCTTCGATTACTCGAGCTCGCTCGCCGGCTCGCCGGTCGCCAACCTCAACGCCAACCTCGGCTACAGCGGCGCCGTCAACGGCGGTGCCACGCGCTCGGGCACCACCAACTCCCTGACGCTGTCCAGCACCGCCGAGCTCTATCCGGGCGTCGCCGCCGGCACGAGCGCCTTCTACAACTTTGCCGTGGTCAAACGTCGGCGCTCGGCCGGCCCCGGCGCCACGGTGTCCGTGTCGCTGGCGCCGCACCCGACCTTCACCCTCACGAGCGGCCTGCGCTACTCGTTGAGCGATCAGTGGGGCGCCGGCCTGCCACGCCGGCGCTTCGAGACCCAGGGCGTCGACGCCAGCACGGCCTTTGCGCCGATCTCGGCGCTGTATCTGGCCGCGAACGTCACCCGCTCCTGGGCCACCCGCGAGCGCCCCCGCTGGCTCGGCAACTACAGCGGCGGCTTCTCACCCTTCCCGGGCGGCGCTCTCCAGCTCCACTTCTCGTACGCCGAGTCGGTCGATGCGCTTTCTCGCGCGTTTTCGAGGACTTTCTCACCGTCGTTGCATTGGCGAATCGCTCCCAAGATCGTCACCAACGCGACCTACACCCTGGCCTTTGTCGACACCGAGCCTATCCGCACGCGCGCCAGCACGTTTGCGTGCAACCTGATGGTGGTATTATGATGCGTTCCGTTTTCGGCGAGCATCGTTTCCCAACCATGAGCGTGCTGCATCGTGACCGGGAGAGAGTCAAGCCGGCGATCGCCTTGGCCGGGCTCGCGCTCGCCGTCTGCGTGCTCGTGGCCTCGGCCTGCGCGCCCATTGTAACGGACACGCGACCGTATCACGACCCCGAGATGGACTTTGGCGCGATTCGCACGATCGCCGTCCTGCCCTTCGCCAATCTGTCCCGCGACCAGCTGGCGGCGCTTCGGGTCCGCGACGTCGTGGCGCACATGCTGCGCGCCGAGGGCAGCTTCTACGTCGTGCCCGAAGGCGAGGTCTCGCGCGGCATCGCCCGGCTGAGCCTCGTGGCCGCCGACAATCCCACCGTCGAAGAGAGCAAGAAGCTCGGCGCGATGATCTCGGCCGACGCCCTCATCACCGGCGTCATCAAGGAGTACGGCGAGCTGCACTCCGCGGCCGCTACCGCCAACGCCATCTCCATGGGGCTCAAGATGATCGAGACCCAGACCGGCAAGGTGGTCTGGTCGGGTCAGACCACCAAAGGCGGCGTCGGTATCTTCGAGCGGATGCTGGGCGGCGGCGGCCAGCCGATGAACATCGTCACCGAGAAGGCGGTGCGCGCCCTCATCGATGCGCTGTTCGAAGGAGGCACCGAGGCCCCGGCCGCGCCGGCGGCGGCGCCCGAAGAGCCGGCCGCGCCACCGTCGGACGCGAAGCCGGCCGTGATCGAGGAGCTCGCGCCGCGGGCTGAGCCCCAGTCTCAACCTCAACCTCAGCCACAGCCGCAACCGGAGCCGGCACCAAGCTCGCCGCGATGATGCCGACCCGAACAATCGCCATGGCCGCCCTCGGCTGTTGCGGCGTCGCCGCCTGCGTGTCGGCCAGACCGCTCCCGGCCCCGGGCCCACAAAGACCCGCCGCCGCGACGGTCATCGCCGTCCTGCCCCCCGAGAATCTGACCGGCGGCCCGGTGCCGTTGAGCGAGATCCAGAACCTGGTTTACCAGCGGCTGCTCCTGTACGACCTGACCCTCGTAGACGAGGTCGGGCTCTTCGGGCTCATGGCACGACATCGGGTGCGCAACACCGGCTACGTTGACGGCCTGTTCGCCGCGGCCGCCGCCTTAGAGCTGGGCGCGACCGACATCCTCGTGACTTCAATCACCGGCTACGCCGACGACGCCGTGCCCAAGCTGGCGTTGACCATGCGCTTGGTCTCGGCGACCGATCCACCGCGCGTCTTGTGGGTGGACGGCATGCCGCTCACCGGCGTCGACCATCCGGGTTTCTTGAGCCTGGGCGTCGTCAACGACCCGCGCATCATCCGCGATCAGGCCATCGTTCACCTCGAGGAGTCGTTGCTGCTCTTCCTGGCCGGCGCCAAGCGCCGGGCCGAGCCGTGCCCGGGCGGCTTCTTCTTCGACCCGCGGTCCTACTCCGTGGCCGCCGCCTTCGACCCGACGCGCCGCTACCGGGTGGCGGTGCTGCCCTTCCGCAACCTGACGCCGCGCCGCGACGCCGGCTACGTCGTGGCCCTCGAGTTCGTACGCCAACTGCAGGCCTCGACGCTGTTCGAGGTCGTCGAGCCCGGCGTGGTGCGACAGTGGCTCCTCCAGTACCGCACCGTCCTGTCCGAGGGCCTGTCGCTCGACACCGCCCGCTCCGTGTTTGCCGCGGGCACGACCGATCTCATCCTGACCGGCGAGGTCTTCGACTACGAGGAATGGCGCGGCGGGCCGCAGGCGGCGCGGGTGAACTTCTCGACGCTCCTCCTCGATCGGGGAGCGCCGCGCGAGGCGTCCGAGGTGGTGTTCGAGTCGACGTCCTTCGCCTTCGGCGACGACGGCGTCTGGTTCTTCAACATCGGCCTCGAGCGGACGGCGGCCGGGCTCGTCTGCAACCTGGCGAGCGCCGCCGTTGACAGGCTCGCCCAGAACGCACCGCCCCTCTTGGCCGAGCTGTCGGCGACGGCGCCGGAGACGGTGCCCCAATCCGACGTCCACCCGGCCAAGACCGAGCACCTGGAGCCCACGGAAGGAAGACCATGATGCGCGCCCGTAAACGGCTCGGCCCGAGCTTCGCGACCGCTTTGCTCACCCTCCTCTTGGGCGCTTGTACGGCGGGGGAGGGCGCCGCTCCGGCAGCCGTGGCCGCCCCCTGCCCGCCGACCGTCGCGCCGACCTCGACAGCCGCGCCCGCGGCGCCGGCCGCGGGCTCGCCGACGATCACCGTCTCCCTCCAGGCTCCCCTGTTCGCGGAGGCGTTCGAGACAGCTCCCGTGGCCAGAATCGGCGACGAGGTGGTGTTGCTCCAGGAGCTCAACCTCGCCCTGGCGGCAACGCACGCGAAGCGAACGACCGACAGCGCAGAAAAGGCTATTGATTTCAAAGCGATCCTCGACAGGATCATCGACGTGCGCCTCGCGGTCCTGGAGGCGCGCCAGATGGGCCTGGACGAGCTGCCGGAGGCTCAGGAGAGCCTCACCCAGTATCGGCGGACCCTCCTCCAGGCCGAGCTCGAGCGCACGGTGACGGTCTCCGTGAAACCCGATCCGGACGAAGTCGAGCGCATCTACAAAGACAAGGCGCGTCAGTGGAAGCTGCAGTCGCTGTGGTTCGCGAAGACCGAGGATGCGAGCGAAGCCCTGAGCCAGCTCCAGGCCGCAGAGCCGTTTGCCGAGGTGGCGACCCGGGCGGTGAGCACCAAGAAGGCCAAAGGCGGCAGCGCCACCAACTGCATGCGCCTCAATGACCTGCATCCGGCGATTGCCGCCGCCGTCAAAGGCCTGGAGGCCTTGGGCCTCGCTCCGGTCACTGCGGTCGCGGACGGCTTCGCGGTCATCCAGCTCGTCGAGATCTGTTACCCCGACAACCCGGCGCTCTTGGCTCAGGCCGAGCAGCAGTCGATCGACCGCCAGAGCACGGAGCTCTTGCGCAAATACTTCGAGGACCTGGTCAAGAAGCACGCCGTCATCGACGACAAGCGCCTCAAGAACCTCGACCTCGAGGCGGCCAAGCCCGGCTTCGCGGCGCTCTTGAAGGACGCGCGGGTCCTGGCCAAGATTGCCGGCGGCGAATCGATCACCGTGGCCGATCTCGCGGCGCAGATCGAGAAGAAGCTCTTCCACGGCACCGAGGCCGGCGTCAAAGAGCGGCGCGTCAACGTCAAGAAGCATTCGACCTTCGAGAGCATGGTGCGCACCGCCGTGGGCAGGCGGGAGGCCGAGCTCTTGAGCCTCGCCAACACCGACCGCTATCGGCGCAAGGTCGCCGAGCACGAGCGCTCTCTCGTCTTCGACCTCTTCTTGCGACGCGCGGTCATCCCCGAGATCGCGGTCTCGGCCGAGCGGGTCCGCGAATACTACGAGCAACACAAGAGCGAGTACATGCTCCCCGAGTTCGTGAAGCTCTCGACCCTCGGCTTTCGCACGCTGGCGGCCGCCGAGGACGCCATTGCCAAGCTGCGCGCCGGCACCGACGTCCGGTGGCTGCGGGCGAACGCCGCCGAGCGCGTCTCCGAGGAGCAGCAGGCGGAGGAACTCACGAGCGCGACGGTCACGACCAAGAGCCTGAGCGGCGGCCTGGCCGCGGCGCTCACCGGCGCCCAGGCGGGGGACTACCGTTTGTACGACAACCTCGCCGGCGTGTACTATGTGGTCATCGTCGAGGGCCGGATCGCGGCGAAGGCCACGGAGCTCGAGGAAATCCAGGAGGCGCTGCGCAAGAAGGTGTTCGCCGAGCAGCTCGAGGTCGCCCTCGCCGACTGGGGCAAGAAGCTTCGCGCCGCCTATCCGGTGGAGATCTACCTGACGCGCATTGGCAGCTGATGATGCGGAGGCTCCGAACCCCATGCTGAGGCGCTTGTTCGGCGATCGCTTTGAGCTTCGGGTGGCGCTCGCCGCCGTCGTCGTCGGGCTCGGCCTTTGGCCGGCCGAAACCGACGCCGCCGGGCGGAAGTTTGCGCCCAAGAGCTGTCGCGAGTGTCACAAGAAGTTCGTGAGCGAGGTCCTCGGGCGGCCCGAAGTGCACGACCCCGCCGAGGGCGAGAAGTGCGACACCTGCCATCTGCGCCACGGGTTCGTCCCCAAGCTCCTGTTGAAGAAGGCCGAGCCGCAGCTCTGCTACGACTGCCACAACAAGACCGCGATCGGCATGAACAAGAAGAATGTTCATTCAGCGATCGCCTCGGGAAAGTGCTCCTCCTGTCACGAGCCGCACGCCGCGCAAACCAAGAACCTCCTGCGCGCCGCAGGCTCGGTCAGCTGCTTCGCCTGCCACAAGAAGGAGTCCTTCGCCGGTCGCTTCGTCCACGAGGTCGTGAAGAAGGAGGGCTGCAGCGCCTGCCATCTGGCGCACGCCTCCGACCAGAGGAACCTGCTGACCAGCGACCCGCTCAAGCTCTGCGTCAAGTGCCACGCGCCGGACAAGGACAGCTTCAAGAAGGCGCACGCCGACTACCCGGTGGCGGGCAGGATCTGCACCGGCTGTCATGATCCGCACTCGGCGGACGATGCCAAGCTCTTGCGCGCCTCGGTCCACGACCCGGTGCGCTCGAAGGACTGCAGCTCCTGCCACCAGGCCGCCACCGCCGCCAAGCCGTTCGCGCTCGTCGAGCAGGGCGGCAAGCTCTGCGCCAACTGTCACGACAGCGCCGACCTCGCCGCCGGCGGCGCCATCACGCACGCGCCCTTCGCAGACGGCGACTGCACGACCTGTCACGACCCCCACGCGTCGTCGTCACGCGCCCTCCGCAAAGCGCCCGGGAACACCCTGTGCGCCGCGTGCCACCCCGATCAGGGTCAAAGCGGCCCGGTGAAGCACGCGGTCATGACCTCCGAAGCAGGGTGCGTGGCCTGCCATGCGCCGCACGCAGCCAAGGAGCAGCATCTCCTCAAGAAGCCCGCGATGGCCCTCTGCCTGGGCTGCCACGACAAGGTCAATGCCGAGCAGCGGTTGCGAGTGGAGCACGCGCCGTTCTTGAACGGTGCTTGCTCGGTCTGCCACAACCCGCACGGCTCACCGATGCCGGCGATCCTGCGCGAGCGCGTCGACGCGGTCTGTTACGGCTGTCATCGCGAGGCCGAGGTCGGCTTCGTGAAGGTCCACATCCACAGCCCGGTGGCCCAGGGGGCTTGCACGGTCTGCCACGCGCCGCACGCCGCCGGCGAGGCCAAGCTGCTGAAAGCCGGTGGCGCCGCGCTCTGCCGGCCGTGCCACGCCGAGCTCATGGAGCCGATCAAGGCCGGCTCCAGCCACAAGCCGTTCGTCCAGGGTCAGTGCATGCAGTGCCACAACCCGCACGGCAGCAACAACGCCGGCATGCTGGTCAAGAAGGAAGGCGACGTGTGTGCGGGCTGTCACAAGAAGGCGAAGGACATGCCGATGACGCCGATGAGCGTCCACAAACCCTATAGCGAGGGCAAGTGCAGCGGCTGTCACAATCCCCACAAGGCCGCGCTGCGGGGTCTCGTCCCCGCCAAGGCCCCCGACCTCTGCTTCAGCTGCCACAAAGACCTGCGCGCCCGGCAGGAGACCGAGACCGCCCACTCGCCGGCGCGAGACGACTGCCTGGTCTGCCACCTGCCGCACGGCTCGAGTGAGCCGAGCATGCTGGTGCAGCCGACCTCGACCCTGTGCGGGCAATGTCACGACTTCGACGCCGAGTTCACCCGGAAGCACGCCGGTGTCAACGCCAAGGAGATGACCTGCCAGAGCTGCCACGATCCGCACTCCGGCAAGAACGCCAAGCTCTTGAAGGCGAACGCGCACGCGCCCTTCGCCTCCGGGGACTGCGACACCTGCCACCTGCCGGTGAAGAAGAAGTGACGCCATGAACCACACGCGACTCCAGTGCGCCGCCTTGCTCGTCGCCGCGCTCGGCTTATCGTGGCACGACGCCGTGGCCGCACCGAAGTTCAACCTCCGCCCCGAAGGCAAGGGGAAGGTCTGCCTCACCTGCCACTCCGACGTCGAGACGCTCTTGAAGAAGCCGGTGGTTCACACGCCGATCAAGCGCGGGGAATGCATCGGCTGTCACAGTCCGCACGCGGCGACCACCCGGAACCTGCTCTGGGAAGACGGCGGTGCGGTCTGCGGCCGTTGTCACCAGATGGTCCCCAAGGAGCGCGCCAGCGCCCACGCGCCGGTCTTGGAGCGCGCCTGCCAGAAGTGCCACCTGCCTCACGCCGGCGACCAGCCGGACCTTCTCACCAAGCCGATGCTCGACCTCTGCGCCGACTGCCACCCGCGCATCACCGAGGCGGCAACGACCGCCAGGCGCAAGCACCGGCCGGTGGTCGACCAAGGATGCACTGTCTGCCACGACCCGCATGCCTCGACCAAGGCCGGCGCGCTCCTGAAGCAGGCCGTACCCGGACTCTGTGTTGGTTGCCACAAGGCGGAGCGGCCGGGCTTCGCCAAGAAGCACATGGACTATCCGGTCGCCAAGTCGCGCTGTACGAGCTGCCACGATCCTCACGGCTCGAACCAGCCGGGCATGTTGTACAATGACGTGCACCAGCCGGTCGCCAAGCACAATTGCGCGCAGTGCCACGGCCCGCCCGTGGCCGGCAAGCCCGTCGAGCCCAAGAAGACCGGGCTGGCGCTCTGTCAGACGTGCCACGCCGACCTCATCGGCAAGATGCTCGCCAAGAACCGGCTGCATCGCCCAGTGGCGAATGCCACGGCCTGCCTCAACTGCCACGCGGCCCACGCCTCCAGCCGCAAGCCGCTCTTGCAGGGCGAGCTCAAGAGCGTCTGCGGCGAGTGCCATCGCGACACGCTGGCCCGACAGGCGGCCTCGGTGACCAAGCATCCGCCGATCCGGGACGGCGAGTGCGTCAAGTGCCACGACCCCCACACCGGCGACGAGCCGCTCTTGTTCAAGAGGGCGACCGACATCGAGGTCTGCGGCGTTTGCCACTCCTGGAAGGAGCACCAGAGCCACCCGATCGGCGGCAGCCGCCGCGACCCGCGCAACCCCAACCTGACGCTCAACTGTCTGAGCTGCCATCGGGCGCACGGCACCGAGTACAAGAACATGTTCCCGTACCCCACCACCACGACGCTCTGCACGCAGTGCCACGTCGAGCAGAGGAGGTGAGCGACATGCGCATCCGGCCGCACATCCTCGCTGCGCTCGCAGGTCTCTTGGGCACGAGCGCTCCGGCCGCGGCCGGCGCGCTCAGCTTCACGCCGGTGGCCGTCATCGTCGTCGACAAGAAGGGCGCTAGGCTCGCGGCGCCCGAAGGCGTTGGCTGCGACGCCGCCGGCAACATCCTGGTGGCCGACACCCAGAACGGACGCCTCCTGCGCTACACCCTCAAGAACGGCGTCGTCACCGCCGGTGTCGAGATCAAGCTCGCCGAGCTCCCGTACCCCCGGCAGGTGGCGCTCGACGACCACGGCGACGCCGTCGTCCTCGACGGCAAGACGCACAAGCTCGTCCGGGTCGGCGCCGACGGTACCTTCAAGGGCGCGCTCGACATGAAGCGGGTCCCTGGCAGCCCAATCATCCTGCCGGTCGCATTCTCCCTCGACGCGACCGGCAGCCTCTATGTCCTCGACAGCGCCGGCAATCGGGTCGTGGCGTTCGACGGCACCGGCGCCTTCACCCGGGCCGTCCCCTTCCCCAAGGGCCCCGGCCTGTTCACCGCGATCTACAGCGACGGCAAGGGCGCACTCTATGCCGCCGAGGCGAAGACCGTGGCCCTCTTCCGCCTCGATCCGGAAGGGGTCTGGGCCCAGGTCGGCGACAGCTTGAGCGGCTACCTGAGCTTTCCCGCCCACCTGACCGGCGACGCCGCCGGACGCTTGTTCGTGGTCGACCAGCACGGCCACGGGGTGGCGGTCGTCAACCACGACGGCTCGTTCATGGGCCGCCAGCTCGGTCTCGGCTGGGTGGAAGGCCTGGTCTACTACCCGACCGAGATCTGTCTGGACGGCAAGGGGAACGTCGTCGTCGCTGATCGCGGCAACAACCGCGTCCAGATCTTCGCGAGCCATTGAGAGCCCGCGGCTGCAGCCCCCAAGAAAGGCGACGGGCTCCTAGAAGATGCTGCACTCGCCGCCGAAGCAGACCAGCGGCGCGCAGCAGTCGCTGTCGGTGCGACACGAGCCGCACTGGTGGTCGACGCACGCCAGGCCCGAGCTGCAGTCGGCGCAGCTCAGGCAACGATAGCAGCCCGACTCGTCGAAGCCCGAGCAGCTCGCGTTGCACGCCAGCGGCCCGCCCTTGTAGCCCTTGCCGAGGCTCAGGCAGGTCGCGCCGCCGAAGTCCTGGCCGTCGCAGATCTCGGTGCCGTTCTTGACGCCGTCGCCGCAGCGCTCGCACGCCGCCGGATCCAACGTGCAATCGGCGCGGCAATTGAGGGTGCCGCCGCTGTAGCCGCCCGGCACCGTCAGACAGGTGTTGGCGCCACACGACGCCGCGGCGCCGCAGACGCCGACGCCGTCGCAGGCCTCGCCGGAGTCAAGGACGCCGTTGCCGCAGAACTGCACGTCGCAGCCCGACACGTTGAAGGTGCAGTCGGCGCGACAGCTCAAGACCTGGCCCGCCATCGGCGGGAAGCCCAGGGACTCGCAGGTCTCGGACCCGAGATCGGCGGCGTCGCAGGCCTCGACGCCGTTCTTCACCCCGTCGCCGCAGCGATAGCAGCCGGCGGTGTCGAGCTGACAACCGGAAACACCGGCGCTGCAGGCGAGCACGCCGCCGTCGAAGTCGCCGGGCTCGCGGGCGACACCGTTGCCGTTCAGATCGATGCAGGTCTTGGCGGCGAACGCGGTGCCGTCACACTGCTCGGCGCCGAGGGCCGCCTGGACGACGCCGTCGCCGCAGAACGGCGCCAGGCGGCAGTTGGAGCGGCAGCCGTTGTAGGTGGCGTTGTTGACGCCGTCGTCACACTCCTCCATCGGCGCCTGCACGATGCTGTCACCGCAACGGTCCGGCCAGCTGCAGTCGGCGTTGCAGGTGTTGTAAGCCCCGGAGTTGGTGCCGTCGTCGCAAGCCTCCGGCGGCGCCTGCACCGTCGCGTCGCCGCAGTAGGCCGGCAGGGTGCAGTCGGGGTTGCAGGTGCCGTAGTTGCCGTTGTTCACCCCGTTGTCGCACTGCTCGTGGCCGGCGTCGAGCTGCGCGTCGCCGCAGGTGGCGGCGTTGGTGCAGTCCGGGTTGCAGCCGTCGTAGCTGCCGGCGTTCGTGCCGTCGTCGCACTGCTCGTTGCCGTTCTGTTGACCGTCGCCGCAGTACGGGCCGAGCGCCGCGCAGCCGCTCGTACAGCCGCCGTAGGCGCCGGTGTTGCTGCCGTCGTCGCAGAGCTCGCCGCAGTTCCTTATGCCGTCGCCGCAGCGCGGCCCGAGCTGGCAGCTCGTGGTGCAGCCGTTGCAGGTTAGGTCGTCGTTGGCGGCGCCGTTGTCGCACGCCTCGCCGCGCCCGGGGTCCGGGATGCCGTCGCCGCAGGTCGCGGTGCTGGTGCAGTTGGCGGCGCAGCGGTTCGGCGGCTGGCCGTCGTTGCCGCCGATCCCGAAGTCGCACTGCTCGTAGGAGAGCTGCGGCACGCCGTCGCCGCAGCGCGGCCCGAGCTGGCAGGCCGTCGTGCAGCCGCCGTAGCTGGTGTTGTCGTTCGCCGGGCCGTCGTCGCAGGCCTCGCCGTTTGCCGCTTGGATGGTGCCGTCGCCGCAGCGCGGCGCCAGGCTCAGGCACCCCGGCATGCAGGTGCCGTAGCTGCCGTTGTTGACGCCGTTGTCGCAGACCTCGCCGAGGATGGGTTGGGTGTAGCCGTCGCCGCAGCGGGCGTTCTGGCAGCCGGCGCAGGAGTCGGTGTCGACGGCGTTGCCGTCGTCGCACTGCTCGCCGGCGTCGAGCGCCTGGTTGCCGCAGAAGCCGGAGCTCGCGCCGTTCAACGTGCAGTCGTTGTGGCAGCTGTCGGTGTCGACGCCGTTGCCGTCGTCGCACTGCTCGCCGGCTTGGGCGACGCCGTTGCCGCACTGGCCGCCGCAGGTGGACCTGTCCATCCGGAGGAAGCCGGTCAAGGTGAGCTTGAAGTTCGACTGATCGGTGTGGCGCTCGGCGTGGAACGCGGCGAGCTCGTAGATGCCGTTCTCGTAGATGGCGAATCGCGGGTCGGTAATGATCCGGAGCGCCGGGTCCAGCGTGTTCGAGAGGCTGAACGAGCGGTTGAGCTGCGAGTGGAGGCCGCCGACGTCCAGCGCCAGCACGCCGTTGACGAATACCCACAGATCGTCGTCGCCGCTGAAGTCCAAGGTCTCGCCGCCTTTGTACTGGAAGAGCACCCGGAACTCGGTCGTGAAGCCGAAGTTGCGATTTCGCGAGGACACCCCGTAGCCCTCGCGGATGCAGGCGCCACCGCCGTGGGTCGCGCAGTCGTCGTCGTTGCCGGGGCCGTAGCCGTCGCAGAGGAAGCCGTCTGGACAGTGGTCGAGGGGGAAGAAGCCGCCGTCGCTCCGCCCGTTGCCGTTGTCGGCCTTGGCGTAGATGGCGGAGTCGAACACGTACCTGCGGACGCCCGTGCGGTTCAGCGTGATCGTGGTAGCGAACCGGCGATTGGCTCCCGAGACGTCGTGGTACCACTCGTAGAACCGGGCGCTGCTCGCCAGCTCGACGTTGGTGTTGCCGCACGCCGGGTACGGGGGCGGGGGCGGCGGGTTCTGGTTGGCGCTGCCGCAGCCGTAGCCCCAGACGCCGTAGCGGCTGGCAAAGATCGGCGTGCCGTCGGCGCCCAGGGTATTCGCCACCAGGCCGAGCGACTCGGGGTTGCCGCCGTACTGCTCGAAATCCGGGTGGCCACGGCTCGTGCTGCAGGCGCCGTTGGGGTTGCAGCTGGGGTTGTTGGTGCAGATGAGGCCGAGGTTCTCGATGTTGGTGCAGGTTCGCATGTAGCCGTCACCGGTGCCGGTCTGGTTGAATCCCCGGACGTCGCGGACGGTGATCGGCAAGGCGATCGACGCCGGCTCCGTCGAGAAGTCGGTGCAGGTCCAGCCGGGCTCGATGGTGCACGCCGACGAGCAGCCGTCGCCGGAGGTGACGTTGCCGTCGTCGCACAGCTCGCCTACCGCGACCAGGGTCTTGCTGTCGCCGCAGATCGGGCGGCAGAAGCTCTTCTCGCCGAGCGTGCCGTCGCACTCGAACATCGGCTCCATGGCGCAGAACGGCCCGCAGCCGTCGCCGGCGCGCGTCACACAGAAGCCGCCGCCGAAGCCGGCGCAATCGGCGTCGGCGCGGCACGGCGTGTGGTTGGGGTCGCCGCAGTGCTTGCCATCGTCACAAGCCTCGCCGCCCTGGCGGACGCCGTCGCCGCAGCTGGTGTGCTGGCACGGACAGTTGCCGTTGCCGCTGCCGGTGCCGCAGGCGACGCCCCGCACCGCGTAACACCCGTGGCCCTTGCCGATGTCGACCCCCGAGGTGTGCACCGGCTCGATGGCGCAGGTCGCGCTGCAACCGTCGCCGGTCGTCGGATTGAAGTCGTCGCACCGCTCCGTGCCCTCGAGGATGCCGTTGCCGCAGCTCGTGCCGGCCGTGGCGCGGCATTGGCTCGCCGCGCCGCAGTCGGAGGCGCAGGACGCCGAGGTCTCGCCGCCGGCGCACGAGCCGTTGCCGCACGGGCTCGTACACAGCCCGGTGCAGTCGCCCGGGCAGCTGCTGCACTCGCCGAGCTCGCAGTTCGAGTTGCCGCACGTCATCGGCGCGCAGGTCTGGCCGGCCAAGAGCTGACAGGCGCCGCTGCAGCTCGTGCTGGTGCGCGGCGCGCAGGTCCACGCCGCGTTCACCGCCTTGCAGGTGGCGTCGACGATACAGAGGCGGCTCGCGTCGCCGCTGCACTGACCGCCGAGGTCGCACTGCTCGCTCGAGTCGACGCGGCCGTTGCCGCAGCGCACCTCGAGGTGGCAGGTGCTGCTGCAGCCGTCGCTGTTCGTGGCGTTGCCGTCGTCGCACTCTTCGAAGCCGCGCTGCATCGAGTCGCCGCAGGCGAGCGGCGCGCACGCCTTGCCGACCGTCGGGCAGTACCAGCCCGGCTCGACCGTGGAGCAGGTCGGATCGCAGCCGTCGCCGCCCAGGGCCTGACAGCTGCCGGTGCTGCACTGGTTGTCGAGGCTGCAACGGGTGCCGTCGGCGCACGACTTGCCGTCGTCGCACCTCTCGTTGCCGTTGATGACGCCGTTGCCGCACAGCGACATCAAGGTGCACGCCTGACCGGGCACCCGGCAGACGTAGTTGGTCTCGGCCTGGCACGCGGCGCCGCAGCCGTCGCCGGCGCGTCCGGTGCACTCCCACGAGCTGTTGGCGGGCGGCACCGCTTGGCAGGTCGCGTCGGCGGTGACGCCGGCGCAGGCGGTGCTGTCGTTGTTGCACAGGCCGCCGTCCTCGCAGGTCTCGCCGGAGGTCAGCGCGCCGTCGCCGCAATGCAGCGAGTAGGTGCAGTCCGGCCGGCAGCCGCTGTAGGCGCCGGTGTTGTTCCCCGCCCCGAGGTCGCACTCCTCGTCGGGGAGATCGACGCTGCCGTCGCCACAGCGCGGCGCCAGCCGGCAGCTCGGCGTGCAGCCGCCGTAGGCGCCGTTGTTCAGGCTCGTGCCGTCGTCGCACTGCTCGGCGAGGCAAGTCCACGCGGGGTTCGCCGCCTGGCACTCGGAGGTCTGGCTGCAGGACATGCCGGTGTCGCCGCTGCACCACGTGTGGGTCGGATCGATGCGCGCGTTGCCGCACAGAGGGTCACAGGCCTGGCCGACGACCGGGCACTCCCAGCCAACGTCGATGGTCGAGCAGTCGGCGCCGCAGCCGTCGCTCGAGCGGGTCGTGCAGCTCTTCAGGGGCGTCGCGGCGCAGTCGATCGCCGCGGTGGTCACGCGGCAACGCGTGCTGTTGTCGTCGCAGCGGCCGCCGTCGTCGCAGGCCTCGGTGCCGTCGAGCACCCCGTTGCCGCACAACGACACGCACGGCTGCCCGAAGCGCGGGCAGCTGAAGCCGGTCTCGACCGCGCAGGTATCGGAGCAGCCGTCGGCCGCCTGCGGCACGCACGTGGCGCCCGCGCTCGAGCACGCGTCCGGCCCGCCGGCCACGCACGCCGCGCCGCCAACGGCGCAGGTGCCGCCGTCGTCGCAGGCTTCCCCGGGGTCGAAGCGGCCGTTGCCGCACGTGGGCAGACACGGCGCCCCCGGGTTCGGGCAGAACGAGCCACTCTCCACCGCGCACGAGGCGTTGCAGCCGTCGCCGGCTCTCGGCGTGCAAGTGTAGGTCACGTTGATCGCCGTGCACGCCGCGTCCGACGTGCAGCGCGTCGTGTTGTCGTCGCACCGGCCGCCGTCGTCGCAGGTCTCGGGCGGGGTGGTTACTCGCCCGTCGCCGCAGAAGGGCGCGCGCCGGCAGTTGGCGCGGCAGCCGCCGTAGGTGCTGCCGTTCAACGGCCCGTCGTCGCACACCTCGTAGAGCGGATCGAGGCTGCCGTCGCCACAATAGGGGGCGACGGTGCAGTCGCCGTTGCAGGTGCCGTACGTGCCGTCGTTGACGCCGTCGTCGCAGACCTCGTGGAGCGCACCGGTGGCGAGGGTGCTCACCAGCGCGTCGCCGCACAGCGGCAGGCGGCAGTCGTTGCGGCAGTCGTCGGTGTCGACGGCGTTGGTGTCGTCGCACTGCTCGGCGCCGTTGGTGATGCCGTCGCCGCACACCGGCGCCTGACAGACGAAACCGGTGCAGACGCCGCTCAGGCAATCGCCGGCGACCGCGCAGACCTTGGTGGCGGCACACTTCGGGCAGGTGGCGCCGCCGCAGTCGACGTCGGTCTCGGTGCCGTTCTTCACCCCGTCCGCCGGCGTGCACTTCGGCGCCTGGCAGACGAGGACGGTGCAGACGCCGCTCGTGCAGTCGGTGCCGACGTCGCAGCCCTGGCCGTCGACGCACTCGGGACACGCGGGGCCGCCGCAGTCGGTGTCGGTCTCGGTGCCGTTTCGCACCGCGTCGGGCGGCACGCACCGAGGCGCGAGACAGGTGCCGGCCGGGCAGACGCCGCTCTGGCAGTCGCTGGCGCTGCGGCAGGTCGCGCCGGTGCCGCACTGCGGACAGCCGCCGCCGCCGCAGTCGAGGCCGCTCTCGTTGCCGTTCTTCACCCCGTCGGCCGGGACGCAAGACGGTGGTCGGCAGGTGTTGCTGGTGCACACTCGGCTCGTGCAGTCGGTGCCGACATCGCAGCCCTGGCCGTCGACGCACTCGGGACAGGAGGGGCCGCCGCAGTCGACGTCGGTCTCGCCGTTGGCGACGTCCAGCGCCAGGTTGGCGCAGGCGGGGGGCGAGCAGACGTCGAGGATGCACAGCAGGCCCGACTGGCAGTCCGCCACGAGCAGGCAGCCGCCGCCCGCGGCGCAGCTCTTGGCGTCGGACGACACGCAGGAACCGCCGCAGTCGGCGCCGGTCTCGGTGCCGTTCTGGACGCCGTCGCTGCAGGTCGGGGCCTGGCAGGTGTTGCCCGTGCAGACGCCGCTCGCGCAGTCGCGACCGAGGCTGCAGCCGCCGTTCGTGCCACAGGCGCCGCACGAGGGCCCGCCGCAGTCGAGGCCGGTCTCGACGCCGTTGTGTCGCCCGTCGGTGCAGGTCGGGTCGACGCAGCGGTCTCCCGCGAGGTCGCAGGAGTGCGTCAGGCAATCCCAGTCGTTGCTGCAGCCGCCGCCCACCCCACAGGCGACGGCGCAGGCCGCGAAGCCGCAGTCGACCCCGGTCTCACCGTCGTTGTGGACCCCGTCCGCGCACGTCGGCGCCTGGCAGGTGCCGGCACACACGCCGCTGGCGCAGTCGGAGGGCAGGGCGCAGCCGTCGCCGGTCGGGCACGGCCCGCAGGAGCCGCCGCAGTCGACGCCGGTCTCGGTGCCGTCCTGGAGGTTGTCGGCGCAGCCGGTCGGCCGGCAGCGCAACGTCACGCACAGGCCGCTGTCGCAGTCGATGTTCGTGAGGCAGCCGTCGCCGGTGGCGCAGCGGGCGGTGCAGATGCCGCCGCAGTCGACGTCGGTCTCGTCCTGGTTCGTGACGCCGTCGGCGCAGCTCGCGGTCTGGCACACGAGGCCGGCACAGACGCCGCTCGCGCAGTCGGCGCTGGTCTGACAGCCGCCGCCCGGGTCGCAGCGGCCGCAACTGTTGCCGCCGCAGTCGACGCCGGTCTCGTTGCCGTCCTTGCCGCCGTTGTTGCAGGTGTCGATGCGGCAGACGTCGTCTTGACAGACCTGGCTCGTGCAGTCGGCGCCGGTCGCGCATCCTTGCCCGTTCAAGCAGGTCTGCGCCGGGGTCAGCGCCGCGCAGGAGCCGCCGCAGTCGACGCCGGTCTCGCTGCCGTTCATCGCGCCGTCGGCGCAGGTGGCGGCCAGGCACTCCCGGGCGACCGGATCGCAGGAGCCGCTGTCGCAGTCGGAGGGCAGGGTGCAGCCGCCGCCGGTGCCACACGCTTGGCAGGTCGGGCCGCCGCAGTCGACCCCGGTCTCGAGGCCGTTCCGGCGGCCGTCGGTGCAACTGGGGGCGACTTCTTGGTCACCGGGGCCGACGTCGCGGTCGCTCTGACCGCCGGTGTCGTCGTGGTCGGCGCCGGCGAGGTCGGTCGGCGCCGGCGACTGACCGTTCACGATCACCTTGCCGGAGCACGCGGACATCCCGAAGACGGCGAGCACGGCCAGGGGGAGGGCTGCGTACGACCGAGACGAGCGCATGTGACCACCTCTAGCTGCCAGCAGCACTGAGCGAAAGGGCGCGTCTTTGTGCGTGCGCGCCAACCGCCGCAGTTTTTCGCCGAATTTTGCCTACTTAGGCTAGCACACGCGCACCGAAGGTCCAGGCGGGTCTGTCTCGTGATGACGAACGGCGATCGGCCTGCTATGAGGTCATCGCCGCGGTCGCGCCGGCGGGGCGCGGGAGGTGGCGATGCGACGCTGTTTGCTCACCGCGAGAGTCGCGGGCTTCGCTCTGGCTCAGGCCTGCGCGCCGTGGCCGGGGTCGCCGGACCCGGGCGCGGTGGTGCCGGGCGACGGGGACGGCGCCGACAGCGCCGGCGCGGACGAGAGCGCGCCGCCCGGTGACGCGGCCGGCGTCGACTGTCAGGACGATGCCACGAGCGTCGATCCTCTGCGCCTCGGTCGGAACGACACGCTCGAGATCGCGACCTGGAACCTCCACAACTTTCCGGCGACGACCGCGACGGTGACCGCCACCGCGGCCCTCGTGACGCGGATGCAGGTCGACGTGGTCGCGATCCAGGAGGTGGCCGACGTCCAGGGCTTCGCGAGCCTGGTGACCGCGCTGCCGGCGTATCGCGGCGTCCTGTCGCCGGACGTCTACACGCCGACCAGCTATCAGAAGACCGCGTTCCTGTGGCGCGCCGAGACCCTGACGCTCGTCGGCACCGCGTCCCTGTTTCAGAGCGACAGCGACGCGTTCCCGCGCCCGCCTCTCCAGGGCACCTTCGACGTTCGGCGCTGCGACGGCGGCACGCGCCGGATCGTGGTGATCAACGTCCACCTCAAGGCGAGCCCGGGCGCCGACAACGAGGCCCGGCGACGCTCGGCGATCGTCAAGCTCAAGACCTACGTCGACTCGCTCGTGGCCGAAGGGAGCACCGAGGTCGTCATCGCCGGTGACTTCAACGACCGGGTGGGCGACGCCGCGGCGACCAACGTCTTCACCGCGCTGCTCGATGACCCGGCGCACTACACCGTGACGACCACGACGCTCGACGACGGCCTCGAGTACACCTACATCCCGTTCGCGAGCTTCCTCGATCATCTGGTGGTGACGGCGGCCCTCGGCGGCTTCGCCACCCAGGTCGTGCATCTCGACCTGCTCGTCACCGACTATCGCTACGTCGACGTGGTCTCCGACCACCGCAGCGTCGTGAGCGTCTGGCCTCGCTGACCGGGCGCCGCGGTTCGCTTGCCTCGGCCTCCTCGCCGATCTTAGAGTGACTGCAGCGATGGCGGCGACCTGCCAAGACGTCCAGCAGCTCCTCGCCCAGGCCGGCAAGGCAGGGCTCGCCGATCGTCCTGACCTCCAGGACCACATCGGCGGCTGCGAGCGCTGCGCCGACATGCTGATCCACATCGAAGAGCCGCGTGGCGCCGAAGCCGCGCCCGCCTTCGAGAGCGGCAACACCGGCCTCATCGACAACGAGCCCACCGTGGTCGCGCCGCCGTCGCCGCCCGCGGCCGCCGCCGCGGTTGCCACCCCTCCATCGCCGGCCGACCACACCACGACGGTGCCGCCGCCGTTGCCGCCGTCGCCGGCGCCGCCCGCCGCCAAAGAGACGGACGACGCTGCCTCGCCGCCACCGCCCCGACCGCTCGTCGCCTCGCCTTCGGCGCCGGCCGCGGCCGCCGGCGCGCTGCCGCCGATCCCGGTCGTGACACCGTCCGCCGCGGCCCCGGAATGGGCCGGGACGTCGGGCCCGGCGCTGGGAACGTCGGTTGCGGGCGCGACGCTGCCGCCGTTGCCGCAGCCGGGGATGGCAGAGCCGCCCAAAGCGAACGAATGGTTGCCGACGTTTACGCCCTCCGGCCTGCCGAGCCCCGGGCTGCCCCCGGCTGCGGCGTTTCCGCCGTCGGATCCGTGGGGCCAGGTGCAGCGGCGGGTGTCGATGCGGATCAAGCCGATCCACTTCTGGCTGGGGAGCGTGGGCTCGGCGCTGGTCAGCGCGGTCGTGGTGCTCACCGCGGTGGTCGTCGTCAGCCGGCACTCGGGCTGGTTCGGGCCGCCGGCGCCGCCGCCGCCGCAAGTCGGTGATGCCGGTCTCGTCGCGCCGCCCTTGGTGCAGCCGCCGCCGGAGGAGCCCGAGCTGCAAGAGCGGCCGAGCTTCGTCGGCGGCCAGGCGCGGCCGAAGGCCAGAGGCAAGGCGCTCCCCGGCAAAGGGCCGGAGCCGCCGGCCGGCAAGCCGGGCGGTAGGGAGCTGACGCAGAGCGACGTGCTCGGGAGCATCAAGCAGAACGTGCCGAAGCTCGGCCCCTGCCTCGAGGCGGCGCGGCGCACCAACGATCTCACCGCCGGCAAGCATTCGTTGATCTTCAGCTTCACGGTGCTCCCGAACGGCACCGTCAAGGACGGCAAGCTCGACGGTCCGGCGTACCTCTTCAAGACCGCGACGCCGGCGTGCTTCGCCGCGAAGATGAGCACCTGGAAGTTTCCGCCCTCGGGCGCGGGCGCGACGGTGCGCAACTTCGTGTTGCCGGTAAATCTCAAGTAGAAACAAGGAACTGGCGCCGAGGGCGGCCTGGGCTGTCGCGGCGAAGCCGGGGGGGTGGTCGGCGGACTTGTTGCGGCTCTTCGCGGCGGGTGCTATTCGAGAGACGGACCGTCCGACGCGTCTTGGGGTGCTGGTTGCTCTGCTATCGTTGCGGCAGCTTTACACCGGATGATTCCCGCAAGTGTGCGGTGTGTGGCCAACCCATCGCCACCAGACGTCGGACTTCCCGCAACCTGGTCGGGACCACCTCGGGGCAGCTGAAGAGCGTGCCGCCCTTGAACCCCGGCGAGGTCATCGTCGGGCGCTATCGGGTCACCGAGCCGGTCGGCACCGGGACCACCGGCTGGTTGTTCCGGGCGCGCGACGAGGAGGTCGACGTCGACGTCGCGGTGAAGCTCATCGCCGCGAATCTCTTGCAGACCGAGGACGAGCGCGGTCAGTTCATCAAGGCGGTGAAGGCCGCGAAGAAGGTCCACCACGCGAACCTGGTGCGGCTCTATGACGCCGGGCGCGGCGAGCGCAACATCTACTACACGATGCCCTTCCTCGAGGGGCTGAGCCTGCGCAAGATCATCGATCTGCGCCTCGAGAAGGATCAGACCTTCAGCCTCGGCGAGACCTTGCCGCTCATCGGTCAGATGGCGCTGGCGGTCGACGCGGTCGACAAGATCGGCGGCCACGGGGCCTTGCGGCCGAGCAACGTGATGGTGTTGCCGGACGTGCTGAAGATCACGGCGCTGCCGCATTTTCGCGGGCTGCCGCGCAAGCCGTTCTTGGCGCTGCAGATCAAGGCCGCGAACATGGAGTACTTGGCCCCCGAGGCGCGTCGCGCCGAAGGGCCGGTGGACCGGCGGGCCGACATCTTCTCGATCGGCGTGATCTTCGCCGAGATGGTCACCGGCGTGGTCTACGGCCGCGATCCGGCGGCGTGGGGGGCGGTCGAGGGCGAGCTGCCGCGCAAGGTGGCGGCGGCCTTGTATCGGGCGCTCGCCGACTCTCCGGCGGCCCGCTTCGAGACCGCGGCGCAGCTGTTCGAGGCGTTGGCCGAGGCGAGCGCCGGGGCGCTGTCGCTGCCGGTCGCGCCCGCCCCCGCCGAGGCCTCGACGCCGATGCTCGACGACTTCGGCGAAGGGCAGACCACGCCGGCCTCGCTGCCGGATCCGCGTCTGCTCGCCCAAGCGGCGGCGCCGAGGGCGCGACCTCCGGACCCGTTGCAGCGCGAGATCTCGGCGTTGGACGGCTCACGTCACGAGCGGCCGCCGGTGTCGCTGACGCCCAAGGAGCGGCGCGGCTCGCGCCGGCAGCCACCGTTCGTCGGTTGGCTGGCCGCGACCATCCTGCTCGCGGGGATCGCGGTCTCGGCGGCGATCTACTATCGCCAGCGCCCGGCGCTGCCCGAGTTCAAGCCGATCCCCGAGACCCTGGCGCCGGCGCCGATCCCGGATCGGACCGCGCACCCGGTCTCGGTGCCGCGCGCCAAGGCATCAGATGACCGGCGGCCGCGGCCGCAAGACAAGCTCCCCGACAAGCCGGCGGCCGTCGAGCGGCCCCCGGAGCGACCCGCCGACCGGGCTCCGGATCGGCCCGCGGATCGCGGCAAGGCCCGGCTCGATAGTCGGTCGGATCCGGCGAGCGTCGAGAGCCGCTTGGATCACCTGAAGAGCCGGCTCAACACCGAGGAGCACACGCCGGAGCCCGACAAGACGCCGCCTGAGCCGCCGCCGCTGCCGCAGAGCCCGCCGCCGCCGCCGCAAAGCGCGATGGTGACGCCACCGCCGCCCGCCGCGCCCGCGGCCGCACCTCAATGTCCGCCGGGCATGACGGCGGTCGAGGCCGGGAGCTTCGAGATGGGGACGCGCCCCTCCGATCCGATGCGCGGCTTCGGCGAGCTCGCCGCGGTCAGGCGCGACGTCGACGCGTTCTGCATCGACGTCTACGAGTTCCCGAACCAGAAGGGGCGCGCGCCGCTCGGCAACGTCAGCTGGGCGAACGCCAAGAAGGCCTGCCAGAAGGCCGGCAAGCGGTTGTGCACCGAGGCCGAGTGGGAGAAGGCGTGCAAGGGGCCGTCCGGCAGCACCTTCCCGTTCGGCAACAAGTTCGACGCCGCGTTCTGCAACATCAGCGAGGGCGTCGGCGAGGACCGGCGCCTGGTCGAGGGCGGCGTCTATCCCCGCTGCCGCAGCGGCTTCGGCGTGGTCGACATGACCGGCAACGTCGCCGAGTGGACCGCGAGCCAGTTCGCCAAAGACGTCCCGGACCGGGTGGTCAAGGGCGGCGCCGCCGATCAGGGCGCGTTCATGGGCCGGTGCGCGGCGCGCGCCAACGAGGCCGCGAGCGGCCGTCAAGCGAAGCTCGGCTTCCGCTGCTGCGCCGATTCGAAGTAACAGGCCGCGGCGTCGATGACCAGGGCCGGTCGAAGCGAGCACCTCTGCCACGCCGGCATGGTCACGGCGGCGGTCGGCGCCGCGTACCTCATCACCCCCTATCGGCTCTTGTACTCCGACCATCATCTGATGGTGCCGTTCCTGGAGAAGTACGCCGACCCGGGTCGCTTTGCGAACGACCCGACGATGGATCTCTACCGCCAGTACTCGGTGCTGGCGTTCTACCTCGAGCGGCCCTTCGTGCAGCTCTTGGGGCTCGAGGCCGGATACCTGCTGTTGCACTTCGTCGGGCTCGCGGCGTTGTTCGCCGCGATCGCGGCGATCAGCTGGCAGCTGTATCGGCGCTCGAGCGCGGTCCTGGTGTCGTTGTTGATCGCGGTGGTGCCGAAGTACGTGATGGGCAGCGTCTACACCTTCGACCAGATCGTGACCTCGCGCCATCTCGCCTACCCGCTCTTCGGGTGGGCGCTGTGGGCGGCGCAGGGCGGCCGGGTGATCCTCGCGGCGCTCTTGTGCGGCGTCGGTTTCGACGTCCACCCGGTGACCGGGATCTGGGCGGGGCTCGCGTGCCTGCTCGTCGTCGTGCCGCAGCGGGCGGCGATCGGCCGGCGTCGGTTCCTCTCGGCGGCCGTGGTCGGAGGCGTCACGGTGCTGCCCGGGCTCGCGGCGCGGGCGACGGCGCCAGGCGAAGGGACGCTGCGGGCGGTGTCCGGGGCCTGGTTGGCGCTCGTGCGTCTGACCAACTCCTGGCACTTCTTCTTCAGCTCCTACGACGCGGGCTTCGTCGCCGCGAACCTGGCGCTCGCCGTGGTGTTGTATATGGGGGCGCGCGAGGTGGCGAGGCGCGAGGCTCGGGTCGGGTTGTACCTGGTGGCGGCGGCGCTGCCGGGCGCGGTGTTGTTCAACGTGGCGTTCACCGAGGTCTGGCCGGTGCAGGCGATCATGCTCGCCTCGCCGATGCGGCTGGCCTACTTGGTCGCGATCCTGGCGGCGGCGGTCGCCGGCGGCGCGCTGCTCCGGTGGTGGGAAGAGCGGCCGGCGCTGCGGTGGCTCGCGGTCGCGGTCGCCGTGAGCTTCGCGCTCGATTATCGGATCCAGTACTTCCCGACGTTCGTCGGCGCCTGGGTCTTCGTGGCGCTCGTGGTGCCCCGCGCTGCGGCCGGGCTGCGGCGTCCGCTCGAGTGGGCGTTGGCGCTGGTGTTCTTCTTGCTCGCGACGCGCTCGTTGTTGCGCCACGGCTTTGGGCCGGAGCCGCGGCTCGTCAACAACGCCTTGATCGGTGCGGTCAGCGCGGTCGCGATCGCGACGTGTGCGTGGTCGCGCCGGCCGCTGGCGGCGCGGCTGTTGCCGGTGACGCTGGCGCTGGTGTTGGCGGTCAAGGCGGCGTTGGTCGTGGGTGGAGGCGGCGGCGTCGTCGACGCCGATCTGCCGGGGTTTCGGCACGCCGATCCGTTGTCGGCGGCCGGGGCCTGGGCACGGGCCGCGACGCCTCAGAGCGCGTTGTTCCTCGCCGATCCGGGTCTCGACTTTCGCGCCTTCTCGGGCCGCGGTCAGGTGATCAGCGGTCGGGACGGGACCTACACCAACCTCGCCGAGGGCTACGCGCTGTTGTGGGCGGCGCGGATGGCGATGGTGTGCCGCAACGGCGGGCCGCTCGCTTCCCGCGGCTGTGATTTCGACCGCCACGACGAGGCGAGCTTCACGGCGATCGCCGCCGCGACCGGCGCCACGCACCTGCTGGTGCGGCGCGAGGTGCGCCTGGGGTTCCTGGAGCTGTTCGCGAACGACGGCTTTCGCGTCTACCGTCTGCCCGGATCGTGAGCGCCGGCAAGATTGATGGCGCGCGCTGTTGACGGCGCCGGCCGGGCTTGCTACTAGGCGGCGCTGGCGCATGGATTCGTAGGCGCCGATGTGCGTGGGGCTGTAGCTCAGCTGGGAGAGCGCCGCGTTCGCAATGCGGAGGCCGTGGGTTCGATCCCCATCAGCTCCACCAATTTTTCATTTACGATTCCGATGTGTTGCGCGGTCGCGATTCCGGCCGTGTTCGCCTCGCCGCAGTTTGGGGACACCCCGGGGACAAACGGCGTCGAGTTTTCGACGCCGACGGTTTGTGAGACCTCGATCGAAGCCACTTCCGGTTGCGGGCGCGGTTGAACACTGTCGAGAGCATGGCGCGCAGAAGGTTGACGGTCGCGGGCGCCAGGCCGGCTTTCCCCTTCCCGTGCAAGAATGCCTCGACGTGCGCGGGGGAGAGGGTCGCCAGGGTCATGCGGCCGATGTCGCTGTGGAGTAGGTGACACTTAGCGCGGTTCACGTCGCGCTTGTGCGTCGCGGGGTGATCGCATCCAACACTGCCTGCGGGTTGCGCTCGATGACGCGCAGGAGCACTCGGGCCGGGCCGTCGGGCCGTCGGATCCCTTGCTCCCAGTTGCGAATGGTGCCGACGTTCACGCCAAAGGCGGCGGCGAAGCGTCCCTGAGACAGACCGAGGCGCTTACGGAGCTTCGCCACGTTGGTGTCGGGCACCCGCACGCGATGGATCTTGCCCCGGGCCTTGTCGCCGTGGACGAAGGCCAGCGCGTCTTCGAGGCCCGCCATAATCGCGTCGTGTGCCTTCTTGCTCATCAGCGCCTCCTGTAGCCGGCTCGGATAGCTTCAGCGACCTTGGCCATGCTCGCCCGCTCGTCGGCCGTCAGATCCGCCTTCTCGTTCTTCGCAAACACCGCGAGCAGGAAGATCGGCAGCGTCTCGTTGTGGAAGTAGTAGATCACTCGCGCGCCGCCTCTCTTGCCTCGCCCTTGAACGCCGATCCGCACCTTCCTGAGCCCACCCGTGCCTGGGATCACGACCCCGCAGTCGGGCTCGCGAGCCAGCATCGTGGTCAGGGCTGACACTTCCTCGTCCGTCAACCGTCCCTTGGCCTGGGTCGAGAACGCCTTGGTTTCAACGACCGTGATCCAGGCCATGTCTGAATGTACACCATTGACGCACATAGCGCTAGGGGATTCGGTGTTCACGGGTCAACCTCGCTCTCCCTGGTGGATAGGGGTCACGGTCGCGCGGTGTTCGCGGTCCCTTACCCATGCCCGGACCGCCTCGGGGTCGAAGCGCAAGAGGCCGCCGAGGCGCAGGCAGGGCAGCTCGCCGGACTCGGCTTTCTGGTAGACCCATGATCGCGAGGCCTTCACGTAGGCGCCAACGTCCGTGGCGTCCCACAGGCCCTCGCGGGGCTCGAAGGCGACAACGGATTCACTTGTGCTCATGGTTCGACTCTTTCCGGTCCTCACTGCGGGCAATGCTCGTAACAGTCCGCTTGACCTCCCCGTCGGGGAGCGGCGGGGCGCAGTGCGTCCGTGACCACGCGATCAGGAGCTCGCTCGTGGCCTCGCGGTCGACGCCGAGCCGGAGCAGGTAGCCAGCGCGTTGCGCCAGCGCGTGGTTGCGCTCACTCTCGGGAACGCGGGCACGGAACAGCGCGCCCCAAGGCTGTCGCTCGTGCCCGTGGCCGTTGTCGCGGCCGAGCGCCACGCTCAGGAGCCACCCGGGAGCCTCGGCGATGGGGACTTGGTGCGGTCCGCGCCCGTCGTGCCAGGCGTACCGCTTCCCGGTCGCATGGCCCGAGGGTGGCAGGATCGCATAGCCGCCGTCGCCTCGAACGTCGACGCCCGGGAGCACCCGCACGCGCGAGGGCACGATCAGGCCCGCTGGCAGCTTCCAGAACAGGTGCAGCCCGCCGCCGCCCGTGTCGGCGGTGACGGTCACTGGGACCTTGCCGTTCCTGGCCTCGAGCTCGCGCATGCTCGCCATGCCGCAGGCGCCGTCGACGTCCAGAACCCACAGCCCGGACGGCTTGCCAGTCGCGATCGCGACGTTTGCCGAGGGCCATTCGTGCCACCATGCTGCGGTGGTCGCCACATTCCGGGTGGCACCTCTCACGCCGTCACTGAGCCGGGGGTGTTTGCCGGGACGGTCGCAGCTCGGGCCACGGGGGCACGTGCAGCCGCCCCCCAAGGGCTCGAACACAGGCAGGACGGACCAGCGACGGCGGGCGTACCAGGCGGCCACCTCGGCAAGTGAACCGCGGCGCGTGGCGGCCCCTGCGGTCGCTTCGCGGGGAATCACTCGACACCCCCTACTTCATCCGCCACATCCGCCACGGAGTTGGAATCATTGGTGAATCCGTCACGTTCAATCCGCCACAAATCGTCTTGCGTGGCGGATGGCGAGTGCCCAAAAGGCGTCGTGATTCTCGGCCCGTGGCGTTTGTGGCGCTTGCAGGAGGGGGCTGACGCCGTGTCGCGCCGTGAGAGAGACCGAGCCGCTTGCGCAGTTTCGCCACGTTGGCGTCGGGGACCCGAACGCGATGGATCTTGCCGCGAGCCTGGTCGTCGTGGACGAAGGCCAGCGCGTCTTCAAGGCCTGCCATGATCGCGTCGTGTGGGGGATCACGACGTCCAAGTGTCGAGGGTGGGTTTTCGGCACCGGGCACTCGTGTATACTGCGCTCGTGAGCGCGGTTGACGACGTCGCACCTGCAGCGCAGGAACGGAGCGGGTCTGCAGCGCCTCGAGTCGATGGCCGACCCGAGGGGCCGGTGCGGCGACTCCTACGAGGTTTCCAGGTCGAGGGCCGCGCCTGGTCGTCTACCGATGCTCGGCACCGCGCCGAGATCGGGGTGCGCTTCGCGCTCACCGCCTCGGTGATCGCCGCGTTCTTCAGTGTCTTCTATGCGCTGGTGTTCTCGTTCATCGAAGGCAGCGTGGTCCTGCTCCTCGCCTCCGGCGCGATGTTGTTCTCCGGACGGGTCGTGGTCACGAGCCGCTCGCCGGCCCGGGGTGGCAACTTCGCGGTGGCGTCGGTGTTCGCGGTCGTGGTGTACGTCGCCGCGCAGCGTGACGACCTGCCGATCCCGGCCCTGGTGTACCTCGCGACCCTGCCGTTGGTGGCGGCCTATGTCGCCGGCAAGGCGTGGGCGCGGGTCTGGGTGGTGGCGGCCTCGGTCGCCATCGTCGCCTACGCGCTGCGCTTCATGTTCGACTTGGCGACCATCCAGGTCCGGCCGACTCGCGATCAGATCGTGGTCGCAGACACCGCCGCCCTCATTGGCATGGTCATCATCATCTGGCAGCTCGCCCGTGGCATCAGCGACCGGCGGGCGCGCGCCGAGGCGGAGCGGCTCACCCTGGTGGCTGGTCTGCACCACTCGCGGCACACCGAGAACGTCAGCGAGCTCGCCCAACGCGTCGCCGACGAGGTGAAGAAACCCCTGACGTGGATTGCCGACGACATCGAGTTCGCGATCACGCACCTCGCGCCCTTGGCGGGGTGGGCGGCGCCTGCGGCGGCCTCGAAGCCGGGGCCGGACCGGCCGGTGCCGTCGGTGGCAGGGTCGACGCCCGCGGCCGGCGAGGCTCTCTCGGCGTTGAGAGAGGCGCAAGACGGCATCGCGAGCATCGCTGCGGTGGTGGAGAAGCTGGAGCGGCGCGCCACCGTCCATGACGCTCCTGACTCGGCGCCGGCGTAGAACCAAGCGGCGGCGTCGAAGAAGGCCTGAGCACGCGGCTCCTCGTTGTTCGCGCCGTGCCTGCGCTGCGAATGGCGACCTGAAACCCCGGTCGGCCTCGGTCGCGTCTCAAGCTCTCCAAGATCCAGTCGATGACCCCCCATGTCCTCTCGGCAGGCACGGTTCGGTGGGGCCGATGACGCCGAGCCAACGAGGCTGGCCGGCGCGCGCCGGCGAGACCGGCCTGGGCTTCGCGGCCGTCGCCGGCGAAGTGCGGTCGCTGGCGTTCCGGCGGTGAGCGTCGTTGGGCCATCTGAATCGGAACCGATGCGGCCCCAACGTCGGCGGGGCGCCGAGCCAGCCGCGGCCGCGAGCGCCCGAGCCGGGCAGGCGCGCCGGGAGCGACCGAGTCTTCGAGGCGGGGGGCTAGCGGTTGCCGCGCAGCCCGGCGGCGATGCCTAGGTTGATGCTGATGATGGCGCTGAGCGCCTCGGGCTTCGGGTCCGTCATCACTTCGAAGATGCGCTTGTCGATGAAGGCGCTCAGGGTCAGGATGTTCTGCCGCAGCTCGGCGGGGAGCGGGTTGTCGGACCGCACCAGCTCGCTCTGGAACACGGTCCAGACCTTCTGATTGAAGTCGAGGGCGTCGGCGAGCCTCGCGGCCCGGTCGGGCGCGTCCCAGCTATTCTGACACTCTCTGAGCTTGAGGGCGGCCTTGGTGAGGACGGTGGCCTCCAGCTCGCGGCCCGAGTTCTGGCTCTTCTGAACGGCGCGATAGGCTTCCAGGTGTGCCGCGTGCATGGGCGATGAGCTCCTCCTCGTAGGCAATGAGTTTCCTGGCGACTTTGAGGGCGCGGAAGTAGCGGCCGCCGAGGATCTCGCGGCTCATCCGGTCGATGAGGTCGAGGGTGCTGGGGGCGGCTGCGACGAGCTCGTGCACCAACGTCCAGTAGCGGCGCTGGTGCGCCGTGAGGTCCTTGTCGTCGAGGTACATGAGCTGGACGACGAAGTAGAGCCGGCGGCATGGGGTCGTGGCCTCGGCGGCGCCGAGGATGTCTTTCTCCCGCAGGATCGGGACCTGATTCTCGACGACGAACTCGGCGCGGCTGTCGCCGTTGGTCACGACCGCACCGCCCAAGATCAGGCGCTCGTGCGGCTTGAGGGCGATCTTCAGGGCCATCGTTCCTCCTCTCGGGTGGCAAGCGGCGAGGGGGCTTTCCCCCTCGCCGTGCCACCGCGCGCTCGGCGTCAACGGACACCGCGGGTCCCGGCCTACGGTGCGTCCCCGGGCGGGGTGTCGCCCGCCGCCTCGGCGTCGGCGCTCACGTCACTCTGCTCGTCACTACTGAAACAACCGCAGGACGGACTGCGCCGCCTGCGCCGACATGCTGAGCGCGCTGGTGCCGAGGGATTGCCGGGTTTGCAGCATCAGCATGTTCGCGCCCTCTTCGTTCATGTCGGCCAGCACCAGCTTGTCGGCGCCCTCGGTGAGGGTGCTGACCATCGAGCTGGTGAACTCCAAGCGGGCGTTCACGACCGCGAGGTTCGACGACAGCGTCGCCGAGTTGTCGCGCAGCGTGGTGGTCGCCACGTCGAGGTCGGCGAGCGAGTTCGTGATCTCGGCAGAAACGACCACGCCGCCGGCCACCCACACGCCGCTGGCCACGGTGACGAGCAGCGTCGCCGAGTCCGCGGTGATGCCGGTGATCGCGAGGTTCGAGCTGTTGTCCTCGTTGAACGACACCGTGAGGTCGTCGCCGTTCAAGAGGTTGGTGCCCTTGTACCCCGAGTCCGCGGCCAAGAAGTCGATCTGGCCGAGGATGGCGTCGTACTGCGTCGCGTACGCCGTCACCGTCGCCACGTCCGAGGAGCCGAGCGCCGCCTGCGCGATGCCGCGGGCCGCCTCGATCAACGTGGTGATGCCCTTGATGCCGGAGTCCGCCGCCTTCACGGTCTGGATCGCCTGCCCCATGCCGTCCTTGAGCGCGGCCAGGTCGGAGGCGCGCTGGTTCAGGCCCTGCGCCGCGAAGAACGACGTCGGGTTGTCGAGCGCGCTGTTGACCTTCTTCCCCGAGCTCAGCCGCTCCTGAGTCCGATTGATCAGGTTGACGGTGCCCTGCAGGCCGATGAGGTTCGACCGCATGCCGGCGGTCAGGGAGATGTCGTTGAATGCCATGGTGAGAGTCTCCTGTTTCTAGGTTGTTGCAGCCGGCAATTCTTGCCGACCAGATCCGCACCGGCTGAGGCCGGCGTGCTGTGCGCCGCGAAGAGCACCGTGGGTCGTGCGCCTCCTTTCGCGTTGTGGCGCTGTTCGCCTGCAACTAGACATCGACCGGTGGGAAGGGAACTTGAGAGTCGGCGCCCTCTTCAGGCCGGGACGGGCGCCCAGGGAACCATGACGCCGGCGGCGATCTGTTTCATCAGGCTGTCCCAGGCGCCGTTGGTGCGGACCCATTCGAGCTCGACGCCGCGGCCGGTGCAGTCGACCACCTTCGCGGTGCAGCCGGCTTGCGGCAGATCGACGAAGCGCGTCTCCACCACATGCCCCGGCGTCAGCGCGTCGTGGCGCTCGACGAGCGCGCCTCGCGGTCCGATCTCGATGCTGTGCACCCGCGCCGAGCCACGGGCGAGCAGGAGCTCCATCTCGAGCGCTGCGCACCGCCGACGATCGGCGAGCTCGGCACCCGTTCCTTTGCAGTCTCGGCGCGGCAAGGTGATCACCAGCCGCAGCCCGGTCGTCTCGCCCGGCTCGAGGCGCACGCTGCCGCCGTGCAACGTCGCCGTGGTGTTGAGGACGACCAGCGCGTGCGCGCGACCGACTCGCACCCCCTGGCGCTTGAGCTCGCCGTGGGCGCTGCCCTCGAGGAGGGTCGCGGCCAACGCCGTCGGGATGGTCGCGCCGCCGTCGGTCACCGACAGGCGCACCTCGGTGCCGGTGACCTCGGTGCAAGCGACGACGGCGGAGCCGGCAGGAGCGAACTCGGCGCCGTTGAGCAGCGCGCTGCTGACCAGCTGGTGCAAGAGCAACCTGTCGCCTTGCACCTCGGCCTCGCCGTCGGCGCGCACCAGCTCGAGGCGCTGATCGCGAATCGCAAACACCTGGGCCAGCTCGCCCGCGACCTCGCCGAGGAGGCGGTTCAAGTCGACGGCGTCCAGGAGCGGCAGCGCGCGCGAGGCCTCCAGCTCGCTGCGGGTCGCGACGGCGTCGATGATGTGGGTGAGGCGCCGCGTCGCGTCAGAGAACACCGAGATGACGAACTCGCGATCCTCCGGGTCTTCGGACGCCTTGAGGAGCGCGGTCGCCGAGGTCATCGCCGACAACGGGCCGCGCATGTCGTGCACCAAGAGGTGTACGAGATCCTGGTGCTCGCGGCGCCAGCGCTCCATCTCCACGGCGGTCTCGCGAGCACGGTCGCCGTCGTGCACGCGTTTGGCGAGCAGGTGGATCTTGAGGCGCAGCTCCGCCAGCCCCGCGGGTTTGGCGATGAAGTCATCGGCGCCGGCGGCGAGCGCCGCGGCCTTCGCCTGGTCTTCGGGCAAGGCGGTGAGGACGCAGATCGGCAGGCGGCGGGTCTCCGGCCGAGCTCTGGCGATCCGGCAAACGTCGAAGCCGCTCCGCTTCGGGAGGAGCACGTCGAGGACGACGACGTCGTAGCGCGCGGCACCGAGCGCGGCCAGCGCGGCCTCGCCGTCCGCGACCGCGACCACGTCGTAGGCGAGCCCGTCCTGGAGCGCGCGGCGGACGACGGTCTGGGTCGCCGGATCATTGTCGGCGACGAGGACCCGGGGGCGCTGCGGCTCGATCGTCAAGGTCGGCTTTCCGTTGGCACTGCTGCCGGCCAAGCTCCTAGCAAGCCCGCCTCCCTCCTGCAATGATCGGGCGGCCAGGCCGGGCGAGGGTTGCCGTCGGTCGCCTGTCGTGCGCGTCCGGCGCTCAGAGCTTGAGGACGTCGGCGAGGGTGCTCATGACCCGCGCCGCGCTCTCGACCGCGGCCTGCAGGGCCTGTTGGGCCTGGGTGAGCTGCACGTAGCTCTCGGCCGGGTCGGCGCCGACGGTCTGTTGGCGGCTGTCCGCGAAGACCTGCAGCAGGTGGCTGCGGGTCGTGGCCGAGGTCTGGACGATTTGCAGCGCGATGCCGACGGTGCTTTGGGCGTTGCGGACCTGGAGGCCGGCGGCGTCGAGCCCGGCCAACCGCCCCTGGACGGCGGCGGTGTCGTTGGCGGCCAGATCGGTCTCGAGCCCGGCGAGCAACGCGAAGACGTCAATGCCGCCCGCGGCGGTGAACGCGGCGGCGCCGTCGCCGCTCATCGCGACCTGCTCTCCAGGGGCGACCTCGGCGCTGCGAGCGTTGGCGTCGCCCGCGAAGGCGCCGGTCGGCAGGAAGGGCGGTGCGGTCGTTTGAAAGCCGCCGAACACGTACACGTCCCCGGCCCGGGTGTTGGCGACACCCAGGAGCAGCTGGCGCAAGCCCGCGACCTCGGTCGCCATGATCCGGCGGTCGGCGGCGCTGAAGCCGGTGCTGGCTCCGGAGAACGCGATCTCTCTCGCCCGCGCCAAGATGTTCGCCGCCTCGGCGAGCGCGGTGTCGCTGGCCGCGAGCTCGACCTCGCTTCGGGCCGCGACGTCGCCCATCTTCGAGATCTTGGCGATGCCGGCGTCCAAGATCCGTCGCCGGCTCGCGGCCACCGGGCCCGCCGACGGCCGCTCCACCTTCAGGCTCGTCGACACCTCACGGTTGCCCTTGTAGACCTTGTGCTGGGCGTCCCTTATCCCCTGGGTCAGGCTCGCGAAGACCATGTTCTCAGTGACGCGCGTCATCGAGCTCTCCCTGTCACATGCTGAGGAGGCTGTCGAACATCTCGTCGATCTTGCTCAACACCCGGGACGCCGCCTGAAACGCCCGCTGGTAGCGGTCGAGCATCAGCATCTGCTCTTCGAGCGAGACCCCGCTCTGGGACTCGCGCAGGGTCTCGAGGGCCGAGAGTCGACCGGCCTGCTCGGCCTGGGCGTCGACGGCGTCCGCCACCAACGCGCCGATCGCCGCGAGATTGGCCGCCAAGC
This sequence comes from Deltaproteobacteria bacterium, assembly GCA_016218825.1. Lineage (GTDB taxonomy): Bacteria > Myxococcota > XYA12-FULL-58-9 > XYA12-FULL-58-9 > XYA12-FULL-58-9 > JACRCV01. Next base: position 80,356 of record JACRCV010000051.1, on the reverse strand, counting down.
TCGCACCGAGCGTCAGCTGGCCGCCGTTCGCCACGAGCGCCTGGTCGAGGGTCGCGAGGCTCGAGGCGTTGCGGCCGTCGCCGGCGGCCCCGGCCACCTGCGCCGCCGCCAGGTGATCGGGCGCCGAGGCGACCGCCGCGTCGAGGGCCAGCGCTGCCGCCGCGCCGCTCACCGCGGCTGGAGGCGCAAACAGCGCCCGGCCCGAGACCCCGTCGGCGCCGACGCCGCCCTGGTGGACGGCGTTGACCGCGGTGGCGAGATCGAAGGCGAAGGCGTCGAGGGCGGTGGCGAGACCGGCGAGGTCTCGATCCCGCAGCGCCAGCTGCCCGCCGAGTTCCCCACCGGTCAGGCGCCGCGTCAGGTCGACCTGCGCGGCGTCAGCGGTGGTGAGGCGCACGAAGCCGGTGGTCGCGTCGGGGACCGTGGTAAGGTGGCGGACGGCGTCACCTTGCACCAGGGTCACGCCGGCGACGCTGACGGCCACTTGGCCGCGGTCATCCTCGAAGCTCTGGGCGCCGATGAGCAAGGCGAGATCTTGCAGCGCCTGCTCCCGTTGATCGCGCAGGTCGGGGGCGGCGCTCCCCGCCGCCTCGTTGATCGCGATCGAGCGGTTCAAGGCGGCGACGGCGTCGAGGCGGGTGTTGACCGTCGGCAGGGCAACCCGGACCCGATGGTCGGCGTCCACCTGGGCGGCGTGGGTGTCGGCGGCCACCTGACGGACGCGGGCCGCGAGGCTGTCGGTCGCGGCGAGCGCCGCCGCCCGCGCCGGGAGGTCTTGAGGCGCGCTGGCGAGCTCGCGCCAGGCGCCGAAGAACGAGTCGAGGGCAGCGCCGAGGCCGGTGTCCCCGAGCTCGGCCAAGAGCGCCTCGAGAACGGCGAGGGCATCGGCGCGGGTGTCGGCGTAACCCGCGGCGGCGCGCTCTTCGGCCAGGCGGCGGCCGAGGATCGAGTCGGCCACGCGCTGCACGCCGGCGTCGGTCACGCCGAGCGTCGCCGGACCCCGCGCGGACAAGCCCAAGACCTGGCGGTGGTAGCCTGGGGTCGCGACGTTGCTGATGTTGTGACCCGTGACCTGGATGCCGTACTCGTGCGTCATCAAGGCGCCGCCGGTGATGCCGAGCGCGTCGAATAGCCCTGCCATGGGTCACCCGTAGCGGGTCAGGACGAGCGCCGGGGCGCGCTCGCCACTCAAGGCCCCGCGGCGAAGATAGTGACGGCGGGCCCCGGGATCGAGCTCGCTGACGGTGGCGTCGAGGCAATCCGCGAGCGTGCGCGACAGGAAGCGACAGGTCTTCAAGAATGACAGCAACCGCCCGCGAGTGACGCGCAGGCGCTCGGGAGAGGAGCGCGGCAGGCCGTGCAGGCCGGCCTCCAGCGCCAGCGTCGCTGCGGTGAGCGCCGTGCCGTCGAGCTCGAGCGCCGCGGTGAGCGCCCGGCCCAGCGCGGCCTCGATGGCCTCCGCGGCTCCGGCGCCGTCGTTCACGTCGGGCCTCCCGCCGGCGGCTCGGTGTCGGAGCGGATGAGGTCGGCGAGGATGGCCTCGGCGAGCTCGCGGCTGTTGACTGGATAGTCATTGGCCTCGAGACGTGCGCGGAGCTCGGCGATCCGATCGGCGCGCGCGCTGTCCTCCGCGGCCTCGCCCTGCACCAGCTCCTGGAGCGCCGCCGCCAGGGCCTGGCCGTGGCTGCTGACGTCGACGCGGTCGGCGGCCGCTCGGCGCACGCTGCCGCCGGCGGGGGCGCGGCTCGGCTCGTTCGAGATCTTGCTCATGCCGGCGCGGGGCTTGGTCGATTCAGGGAACAACGTGATGATCTTCATGAGCGTCCCCACCCCCCGAGGTCGACCGGCGCCGCCGGCGGCGTGTCACCCGACTTGGTCTCCACATCGACCGACCTCGCCAGACCTTTAGGAGGGGCGTCACCGGGCCTTCCACCGCGGGAGGTAAGGCGCCGGGTCCAGCCACCGACGACCCCCGTCCGGAGTGCGATAGGAGACCTCGAAGTGCAGGTGGTCGCCGCGTGCGGTCGTGCCGGTGGCCCCCACCTCCCCGACCACCTCGCCCGCCGTCACGCTCGATCCCGGCGTGAGCTCGGGGGCGATGTGGGATAGATGCAGATAACGCGTCGTTAGCTTGCGGTTTTCATGAGACAATTCAACCCAGAGCCCAGACTCCGACCCCGGGTCGCGGCCGACGCCGGTCACGGTGCCCGAGGCTGCGGCCACGACCGGGGTGCCTCCGGGGCGTCCGAGATCGACGCCACAGTGGCCGGCGCCACACGCCGCGGGGCGGTTGCCCGGGCGATAGGCGCCGAAGCGCTGCGCGGCGGACAGGGGCGTCGCGGGCGTTGTCGTCGGTTGGACCCACTCGCCGTCCGTCAGGGCTCGCGCGATGGCGGCCGGCGGCGGCGCGGCATTCTCGGGGGTGAGCTGTGCGGCGAGCAGGTCCGCGAGCCCTAGCCCCGCACCCCCCGCGAGCGCGTCGGCGAAGGTCTCGTCGAGCATGCCGGTGAAGATCTCGCCGGCGAGCCCCTCGCCGAGCGGCGACTCCGGCACCGTCCGCCGCATCGACTTCATGACCTCGTTCAACAGCAGGCTCTCGAACTCGCGCGCCACGCGCCGCGTGGCGGCACGGTCCGCGGCCCCGGCGGCGACGACCGGCTGCGGCGTGACCCTCATTGGATCTCGAGCTCCGCGCGCAGCGCCCCAGAGGCCTTCAGCGCCTGGAGGATCGCCACCAGATCTCGGGGCGACACCCCGAGCGCGTTCAACGCCCGAACCACGTCGGAGAGCGACGCGCTCGGCGTCACCTCTTTGAGCAGCCCCGCGGTCTCCCGCGCCTGCACCCGCGTCGACGGCACGACGACCGTGCGCCCGCGGCCAAACGGCGCCGGCTGCGACGGGATGAGCGCCTCCTGCACTTCGAGCGTCAGGCCCCCGTGCGCGATCGCGACCGGCAGCAGCCGGACACCGTCGCCGAGGACCACCGTGCCGGTGCGCTCGTTGATCACCACCCGGGTCCGGGTGTCGGGGGACACCTCGAGGCCTTCGAGCTCCGCCATCAGCGCCGGGACCCGGTTGCGATAGGCGTCGGGCACCCGGACCACGACGGTGCCGGCGTCGCGGGCGATCGCCCACGGGGTGTCGGTGACGCCAGCCGCCGCGCCCTCGGGCGGCGCGCCGTCTTCGGTGGCCGCCGGCGGCGGGGTGCCGTCGATGGCGGGCGCCCGGGCGGCGAGGTTGTCGCCGATGGCCGCAGCGACGCGGGCCGCGGTCGTGAAGTCGGGGGACCTGAGGTTGATGAGCATCTCGTGACCGCCGAGGTTCACCGCGACCTCGCGCTCGACGAGGGCGCCGCCGGGGATGCGGCCGACCGTGGTGTGGTTCTTCTGCACCCGACTGCCGGTGTTGCCCGACGCCAGATACCCCCCCACCGACAGCGGGCCCTCGGCGACCGCGTAGACCTGCAGGTCGAGGCCTTTGAGCGGGGTCGCGAGCAGCGTGCCGCCCTCGAGGCTCGTGGCGTTGCCGACCGAGGAGACCGTGGCGTCGAGGCGCTGGCCGGCGGCGACGAACGCCGGCATCTCGGTGGTCACCATCACCGCCGCGACGTTTCGTAGCCGGAGGCGCTGGTCGTCGACGTGGACTCCGAGGCGGCGGAGCATCGTCATCGCCGACTCCGCGGAGAACGGCGCGGTGGTGTCGTCACCGGTCCCGCCCAGGCCGACGACCAGGCCGTAGCCCAGGAGGCGGTTCGGGCGCGCCCCCCGCAGATCGGCGACGTCCTTCAAGCGCTCTGCAGCCGCCGGCCGCGGCCCGAAGGCGCCGGCGATCAGGAGGGCGGCGACGGCGGCCCGGGCCCGAGGCGCGGCGACCCGCGATCGTGTGCGCTCACACATGCATCACCTCAAAACGGCCACAGGTAGCTGCCGAGGCGCGCCAGCCACCCGGGGCTCTGTTGCTCGGAGATGACGCCGCGGCCGGTGTACTCCAGCTCGACGTCGGCGAGCAGCGACGACGCCACCGAGTTGTCGGGGAGGATGTCGATCGGCCGGACGACGCCGGAGAGGTAGAGCTGGCTCTCCTCGTCGTTCAGCAGCAGCACCTTGGTGCCTTCGACGAACAGGTCGCCGTTTTGGAGTTGGTTCTTGACCCGCACCGGCAGGGTCGCGGTCAAGCGCCCGGAGCGCGAGGTCGAGCCCTCGCCGTCGAACTCGTTGGCGGAGGACGCGCCGACCAGGGCCGCCGGATCGAGGCCGGGGAACTGGGTCGCGAGCCGCTGCATCGCGACGAAGAACGCGCTCACCCCGAGCTCGGTCGAGTTCTTGCGCCCGGCACGGGTCGACGCGTCGCGGTTGGCGTCGGAGCGCTCGTCGATGCGGATCGTGAGGATGTCGCCCACCCGCTGCGCGCGGGCGTCTTCGAACAGGCCCGGTGACGCCTCGCTCCACAGCGAGCCGGCGGTGCGCTCGGCGTCGCGCGGCGCGTAGGTGTCGGACTTGTAGCTCCGGACCTTGGCGCCGTAGGGGTAGATGTGGCGCACGCAGCCGCAGAGCGCCAGCGCCGTGACCATCAGGCCGACCGCCTTCATGGCTCCACCTCCACCGTGGTCGCGTCTTGGATCCGGGCCTTGATCAGCTTCGGGCCTACCTGCGGCAGAACCAGGATGGTGTCGCCGGCGTTGCCGTTCTGTTGGGCGACCCCGCGCGCCCGGACGACGACGGCGCCGGTTCTGGCGATGATCTGCACCTCGGCGCCGCGTTTGATCGCCGCCGCCCGGACCTCGATCTTGCCCTCGACGTCGATGCTCGCCATCAGGGCGCGCGGCGCGCCGGTGGCGACGCGGACTTCGGCGCGCACCAGCTGTCGGCCGGGGCGCCAGGTGGCCGGCGGCTGGACCGTGACTTGTACCGGGCCGCGTGACAGCTTCAGGCCGGCGGCGACCACCACGTCGCGGAGCCGCAACCCCGGCGGCAGGGTCTCGGCCACCGCGAGCGCCACGAGGGGCTGCAGCTCGAGGGCGCTCAGGATTTGCGCCGGCCGCCAGACGCGCACGATCGCCGGCAGCCGCACCTCCGCGGTATCGACCATGGCCTCGTCGAGGCGCCGGCGCAGCGCCGCGCGGCTCATGATCCGGGCCTGCCCGGGCTGGGGCGAGGGACCCAAGTCGACGCCGGCCAGGCCCGCCGGCAACGCGCCGACGAGATCGCCCAGGTGGATCCGCTCGCCGTCTACCTGCACCTCAGCCTCGGCCGACGCGAGGCCCTCCACGCCGACGACCAGAGAGACGATGCCTAGACCCGCCGCAACGAGGCGGGTGGCCGGGACGGAGTGAAAGCACGGCATGCTGCACCTACTTCAGGTTGGCGGTGGCGCCGAGCATCTCGTCGGCGGCCTTGATGACGCGGGAGTTGGTCTCGTAGGCCCGCTGCGTGGCGATGAGCTCGATCATCTCTTCGACCACCCTGACGTTCGCGAGCTCGAGCACGCCCTGCGTCAGGCGCCCGGCGCCGTTCTGTGCCGGGGCGGTCAGGATGGGCGCACCGGACGCCGGGGTGACCTGGAGGAGGTTGTGGCCCTTGGCCAAGAGCCCGGCGGGGTTGGGGAACACCGCCAGCTCGAGCTGGCCGACCTCCACCGGGTCGGGCCGGCCGGGGCGGGTCACCGACACGGTGCCGTCCGCGGTGATCGTCACCTGTTGGGCGTCGGGGGGGACCGCCAGCGCCGGCTCTACCAGCAGGCCGTCGGCGGTGACCAGGCGGCCCTGTGCGTCGATCTTGAAGGCGCCGTCGCGCGAGTAGCTGAGCTCTCCGTCCGCCTGCGCCACCTGGAAGAAGCCCGCGCCCTCGATCGCGAGATCGAACGGGTTGCCGGTCTGCTTGAGGTCGCCCATCGTGAACTCCTGCAGGGTCGCGACCGGGCGCACGCCCTGACCGACTTGCAGACCGACCGGCACCTGGGCGCCGTTGCCGCCCAGCGCCCCGGCGCTCTTGAGGTTGTCGTAGAGTACGTCCTGGAACTCGGTGCGGGAGCGTTTGAAGCCCGTGGTGTTGACGTTCGCCATGTTGTTGGCGATCACGTCCATCCGCAGCTCTTGGGCCGACATTCCGCTCGCAGCACTGCTCATCGCGCGCAGCATGGCTCGCTCCCTCTACCGTCCGAGATCGGTGACGGTTCGTGAATCGACAGCGCGGAAGACCTCGATGGTGCGGTGGAAAGACTCGTAGGCGCGCGAGATCCACACCAACTGCGTCATCGCCTCGACGGCGTTGACGTTGGACCGCTCCAGGGCGCCGACCCGGACGCTGGCCTCGACGGGGCTCGGGCGCTTCCCCACTGGGGCACGCCACTGCGCCCGGGCCTCGCGTACCAGCCCCTCCGGGTCCGCGAAGGCGACGACCCGCACCCGTCCCACGGGGCGTTCGTCGCTCCAGAGCGTTCCGGTGGCGTCGACGCGCCAGGGGCGGCGCGGATCGACTTGCAGCGGCCCGCCGTCACCGAGGACCGGATCGCCGTCCTGGGAGGTGACGGCGCCGTCGGCCTGGACCCGGAAGGCCCCGGCACGGGTGAAGCGCTCGCCTTGAGCGGTCTGCAACACGAAGAAGCCCGGGGTCTCGAGGCTGAGGTCGAGAGGGTTGCCGGTCTCGTGGCTCGCTCCGGGTCGGAAGTCGGGTCGGATCTGGTCCACCGCGACATGGCGCGCGGTCGGATCCGCGACCCGATCGCCCCGGGCCCGCGCCAGCGATTCCCGGAAGGTGACCTGGTCGCGCTTGAAGCCGGTGGTGTCGGCGTTCGCCAGGTTGTTGGCGACGACGTCCAGGGCCTGTGATTGTGCGACCGCGCCGGTCAGCGCCGCGTAGATGCCGTCAGCCATGGCTTGCCTCCCCGTCCGTTTCGCCGCCGGCGCCGAGCCCTAGCACGGCGCGCAGGCGCAGCGTGGTCTCCGAGAGGATCTGGCAGATCCGCGACTCGGTGACCCCGAGGACCGTGCCGATCTCACGCAAGGTCAGCTCTTCGCGGTAGTAGAGCTGCAGCACCTGCCGTTGGCGTTGCGGCAGACCGTCGATGGCGCCCGCCAGCCGCTCGCTAAGCTCGGCGCGCGCCGCGGCCTCGAAGGGATCGAGGCCCCGGCTGGCGAGGGTCGCCTCGCGCACCTCGTCCAGAGACAATACCTGCACCGGGATGAGCTTCTGCAGCCGGGCCCGCAGCTCGCCGACCGAGAGCTGGAGGTGCAGCGCGATCTCGGCCTCCTCTGGGGGGCGGCCGAGCTTCACGGTCAGCGCCGCGATCGAGCGCTCGATTTGTTTCGCGGCCAGGCGCGCGTCCCGCGCCATCAGGTCGCGACGCCGGAGCTCGTCGAGCAGCGCCCCTTTGACTCTGAACTCCGCGAAGGTCTCGAAGTTGGTGACCCGCGTCGGATCGTAGCGGTCGAAGGCCTCGAGGAGCCCGACGACGCCCGCGCCCATCAGGTCGTCGATGCGGACGTGAGACGGCAGACGCCGGGCGAGGCGAGATACCACCTTGCGGACGAAAGGCAGGTAGTCGACCGGAGCAAGGGGCAACGCGGCGGCGGGGGCCGGTCCGAGGTTGGCGGTCATCGCGCCGCCTCCCGGAGCAGCAGCCGCTTCCAGAACAAGCCGATGCCGCCGCTCGCGGCGCCAGTCTGCGGCGCCGCGCTCAGGCGGGTGGCGACGGCCTCGATGCAGCGCGCGGCCGGCGACCTCGGCTCGCCGATGAGGAGCGGCACGCCGGCGTGGACGCTGCGGACCAGCGCCCGGTCGCGGACCACGGCGCCGAGGTAGTCGATGCCGACGCCCAAGAAGCGATCGGCGAGATCACACATGCGACGGTAGACCTCTTCGCCCTCCGCCTCGCTCGCGACCATGTTGGCCACCAGGTGGACGCTGGTGACGCGGCAACGGGTCCAGAGCACCTTGATGAAGGCGTAGGCGTCCGCGAGCGCGGTCGGCTCCGGCGTGGTGGCGATGACCACCTGCTGCGCGGCGCCAGCGAAGGCGACGGCGTTCGAGCCGATGCCGGCGGCGGTGTCGACGAGCAGCGTGTCGTAGCGGCGCTCGAGGGCGTCGATGGCGGCGAACAGACTGACGCGCTCGCGATCCGCGAGGTTCGCGAGGTCATAGCGTCCGGAGCAGGCCGGCAGCAGCGCCACGCCCTGGGGGCCGGTGGCGAGCACCGCCTCGATCGGCACGCTGCCCTCGAGGAGGTCGAGGAGGGTTCGCTCCGGCCTGAGGCCGAAGGCCAGGTCCAGGTTCGCGAGCCCTAGATCGCCGTCGATGGTCAAGACTCGGTGGCCGCGGCGCGCGAAGGCGATGGCGAGGTTGGCGGTCAGAGTGGTCTTGCCGACGCCACCCTTGCCGCTCGCGACCGCGATGACCCGTGGCCGCGGGCCGCGGGCGCCGACCGCGGCGTCTTGCGACGTTCCCGAGACCTTGCGAGCAAAGAAGGTGCGGTCCAAGCGCAGGGTGTCTGCCTGGGTTTGGATGACGGGGTTCACAGGGTGGCCTCCGCGGAGATTGGCACGGCGGCGAGCGCCGGGCCCCGATGGGGGGGAGTCTTCTGCGCCGGAACAAGATCAACGAGTCCGTCGACCAGGCGCACGGCGAGGCCCGCCGGATCGGCCACCTCGATGTCCTCGGGGACGCGCTGGCCGAAGGTCACGTGCGACAGGGGCTTGTGGCAGACGCCGGCAGCGTTCAACAGCGCGGTCAGTCCGACGGCCTCGTCGAGCTTGGTGAACAGGAGGCAGGCGCAGCGCAGCGCCTCGAAGCGGTGCAAGATTCGCTGCAGCTCGCGCGCCGGGGTGGGGGCGGCGATGACCAGGTGGACCTCGATCGCCGCCTCGGCGAACATCGTCGCCAGGCCGGTCATCTGGGCGGCGTCGGTCGGGCCGCGGCCGGCGGTGTCGACGAAGACCAGGTCGCAGTCGGCGTGGCGCTCGAGCGCCCGGCGAAACGACTTGGGGTCGCGGGCGACCTGCATTCCGACCTTGATGAGCTCGCCGTAGGTGCGGAGTTGGTCGATGCCGCCGACGCGGTAGGTGTCGACGGTGATCAGGCCGACCCGTTTGTGATCGACGAGCGCCGCGTTGGCCGCGAGCTTGGCGAGGGTCGTGGTCTTGCCGACCCCGGTGGGGCCGACGACCGCGATGATCCGGCGCGGCTCGGGCGGCGTGCCGGTCAGCTCCTGGGCGACGACGGCCTCGAGGACCCTGCGACTCGAGATGTCGGTGCCGAGCTCGCGGCAACCCTGCCGACCGGCCGCGGCGCTGACCCGTTCGGCCACGGCCGCGCAGACGCCGGCGGTGGTCAGCAGTGCATTGAGCGGCTCGGGGCGTGGTGCCCCGGCGCCGCCGAGGGTAAGCAGCAGGCGGCGGACGTCGTCGAGCTGCTCTCGGAGATACGGCGCGGCCGCGAGCGGCTGGCGATCCTCGACGGCGGCCCGGAGCGCCTGGATCTCGTCGCGCAACGACTTCAGCCGGACCTCGAGGACCTCGTCGTGCGGACGCGGGCGCCAATCGCGAGCCTCGAGTGGCGTGGGCGCCGGGCTCGGCTCGTCGAGGGCGGCGGTGACCTCCACCTGTGGCCGGCCAAAGAGGCTGCCGCGCCTCACGGTGCGGGTGGCGATGATCACCGCGTCGGCGCCCATCGCCTCTTTGACGGCGGCGAGCGCCTTGCCGGTGTCTTCGGCTTCGAACTTCCGGATCAACATGTCATCGCGCTCCTGGGCTCGAGGCCGAGTTGGGGTCGGCGCCGATGATGCCGACGGTGCGAATCGTGGTTCGGGTGTCGAGCTCGCGGTAGCTCAGCACCGGCAGCCCGGGGAGATGCCGGGTCACGAAGCCGGCGACGACGCGCCGGACGTCCGCGGCCACCAAGATCACCCGCACTTCGTCGGCACGGCCGAGCGCCCGGGTCGCGGCCTCCAGACCGCGGAGGATGGCTTGCACCTCGTTCGGATCGATGGCGGCGCCGGCGGTCGGGGTCTGCATGCGTCGGAAGGCGCTCTCAACCGCGGGCGCCAGCACGAAGGCGTGCAGGGCACCGCTCGGGTCGCGATAGCGACTCATCAAGTGCTTGCTGAGGCGCTGGCGGACGCCCTCGGTGAGCTGGTCGGCGTCCTTGGTGTCGGCGGCGTGCTCGGCCAGCGCTTCGAGGATGGTCCGGAAATCGCGGATCGAGACGCGTTCGCGCAGCAGGTTCTTCATCACCTTGAGCACCTGGCCATGGCTGAGCTGCGCGGGGATGAGCTCCTCGAGGAGCTTGCCGTGCTCGCGGCCGTACAGGTCGAGGAGCTGCTGCAGCTCGCCGCGACCGAAGAGGTCGGGGGCGTGGGCCGCCAAGAGCTCGCCCAGATGGGTGGCGGCGACGGTGCTCGGATCGACCACGGTGTAGCCGCCGAGGTCGGCGCGTTCGCGGTCGGCGGGGTTGATCCACCTGGCGTCCAGGCCGAAGGCCGGCTCGGTGGTGGGCTCGCCGGAGAGGCTCACCGCCGCGCCCGCCGGGTTCATCGCCAGCAGGCGCCCGGGGCGGAGCACGGCGCGCCCGAGCTCGTTGCCGGAGAGCAGGATGCGGTACTCGCCGGGCTGGAGCCGCAGGTTGTCGCGCAGGTGGATGGGCGGTACGAGGATGCCCAGGTCTTGGGCCAGCTGTTTGCGGACTCCGGCGATGCGCCGCAACAGAGTGCCGTCCTTGGCGGCGTCGATGAGCGGCACCAGCTCGTAGCCGACCTCGATCTCCAACAGGTCGATGGGGAGCGAAGTCTTGAGCTCGGCCCACTCGTCGTCGGGGGTCGTGGGTGCGTCGGCGCCGGCCTCGGCCGCGGTCGGTCGGGTGCGGCTGGCGACCAAGGCCAAGAGCGCGGCGAGGATCAAGAACGCCAGGTGCGGCATGCCGGGGATCACCGCCATCAGCAGCAGCGCCACCGCCGCCACCGACATCGGCCAGCGCGCCCCGAAGAGCTGGGATTGGACCGCGGGGCCGAGCGCGCCGCCGGCCGCGGCGCGGGTCGTGACCATGCCGGCCGCGACCGAGGTCAAGAGCGCCGGGATCTGGGTGACCAGGCCGTCGCCGATCGTCAGGCTGGTGTAGTTCGTGGCCGCCTGGCCGATGGACAGCCCTCCCTGGAGGGTGCCGATCACCAGGCCACCGAAGATGTTGACCGCGGTGACGACGAGCCCGGCGACCGCGTCGCCGCGCACGAACTTGCTGGCGCCGTCCATGGCGCCGAAGAAGTCGGCCTCCTGCTCGACCTCGCGGCGGCGGCTGCGGGCCTCGCGGTCGGTGATCAGGCCGGCGGCGAGATCGGCGTCGACCGCCATCTGCTTGCCGGGCATCGCGTCGAGCGTGAAGCGGGCCGCGACCTCGGCGATGCGGCCCGCGCCCTTGGTGATGACGACGAAGTTGATGATGATGAGGATCAGGAAGACGACCACGCCCACCAGGGTGTTGCCGCCGACGCCGAACTGGCCGAACGCCTGGATGACGTGGCCGGCCGCCGCCGGGCCCTCGTTGCCGTGCAGCAGGATGAGGCGCGTCGAGGCGATGTTCAGCGCCAGCCGCAACAGGGTGACGATGAGGAGCACCGACGGAAAGGCGCTGAACTCCAGGGGACGCTCGATCTGCAGCGACAACAAGAAGACCACCAGCGACAGGCTGATGCTCAAGGCGAGCAGCACGTCCAAGACCACGGGCGGCAGCGGCAGCACCATGACGCCGACGATGCCGATGGTGCCGGCGGCGAGCAGCGAATGCGACGCCCACGCCGACTCCGGGCCGCCGCCGGGCCGGGCGACGCCCCGGGTGGCGGGGATGGGCGCGGCGCGGCGCGGCGCCGGCGCGGCACCAGTGCCGACCGCGGTCGCCGGGGTGGCGGCGAGGGTGGTCGAGGTTGCGCTCATAGGACGCCCTGGCGGAGGCGGAAGACGTAGGCGAGCACCGCGGCGACGGCCTGGTAGAGATCGCTCGGGATCTCACGACCCACCTTGACCCGGCGATACAGCATCCGGGTCAGCGGCGGGTTGGCGACGACCGGCACCCCGGCGCGACGGGCGAGGGCGCGGATGCGCTCGGCCGCGAAGGCGGTGCCCTTGGCCACCACCTTAGGCGCGCTCATCTTCTGGGCCCGGTAGAGGATCGCGACCGCGAAGTGGCTCGGATTGACGAGGACGGCGGTGGCGCGCTCGACGTCTTTGAGTGAGCGCTGGCGGAGCAGCTCACGTTGGCGGCGCCGGCGCTGGGCGCGGATCAGAGGGTCGCCGTTGTCCTCCTTCTGATCGTCGCGCACCTCCTGGTTGCTCATCCGCATCTGGCGCTCGAGACGCAACCAGGTGACCGCCCAATCCGCGCCCCCGAGCACCAGCAGCGTCAACGCCGCTCGCCACCCGAGGGTCACGAGGAGGCCGCCGCCGTCTTGTCCCAGCGCCTTGAGGGAGCCATGGCCGCGCTGCAGGACGGGCGGCAGTCCCTGCGCCAGGGTCGCGCCACAGACCGCGATCACGAGCACGACCTTGACGAGGGCGCTCGCCAGGGACACCAGGCCCTCGGTCGAGGCGAACATCTGCTGCAGTCGGGCGACGGGGTCGAGGCGGGAGAGATCGAGCTCGGTCGCCTTGCCGGAGGTCCGACCCCGCGTCTGGATGACGCCGAGGCCGACGGCACCGAGGGCGGCGCCGGCGAGCACCGGCAGCGCCGCCTGCCCGAAGGCCAGCAAGAAGCGCCGGCCGACGCCTCCGAGGCTCGGCGCCGGCAGGCCGTCGATCGCGCCGGCGAGGAAGGTGGCGAGGGTGCGGGCGGCGGTCGCGCCGAAGAGCGCGAGGCCGACGCAGGCGCCGACGATCGCGCCCGCGCCGTTGAGCTCGCGGCTGATCGCGAGCTGGCCGCGCTCGGCAAAACGCTCGCGCTGCCTGTCGGTCGCCGGGTGGTTCTTCTCTTCCATCGTCAGTGCACCACGCCGAGGGTGAGGACGCCGTCCTTGACGACGTTTTCGAGGTCGGCGACCAGCGCCGGCACGAAGAGCGACGCGCTCAGCAGGCCGACGCCGACGATCACCAGGAAGCCGATGGCCCAGAGGTTGAGCTGCGGTGCCACTCGCCCGAGCAGGCCGAGCGACAGCTGGGCCGCGAGCACGGTCACCAGGACCGGGCCGGCGATGCGCAAGCCTTCCGCAAACAGCGCGCCGGTGCGCGTGGTCAGGAGGTCCACCCAGGCGCCCATGGAGCGCGCCGTGCCCGGCGGTACCGCCACCAGGCTCTGCACCAGGGCGCGGATGATGGCGCGATCGCCGTCGAGGGCGAAGAACAACAACGCCATCGTCACCGAGAACAGGCGCGTGAAGGGGCCGGCGGCGTGCTCGAGGAGCGGGTCGGCCTGCGCCGCGAAACCCAGGCCCATCTGGACGCCGACCAGCTCGCCCGCCATCTCCGCCGCCGCGAACACCGCCCGGACCGTGAGGCCCAGGAAGAGGCCGAGGAGAAACTCGCCGACGAGGGCGGGCACCACGACCCGGGTCGCGAGCGCCAAGGGCGCGGCAGGGGTCGCGAGGCTCAGCACCGCGGCGAGCATGACGATGACGGCGACGCGGATCCGCAGCGGCGCGAGCTCGCCCAAGAAGATCGGCAGCGCCAAGAACAGCGCGCCGACGCGGGTCAACACCATGCCGAAGGTGACGCCGAGGCCGTGGGGGACCGCGTCCAGCATCAGAAGGCTCCGTGGGGGGCGGCCGGCAGCGACGCCAGGGCCGACAGCAAACGGTGGGTGAAGGCGACGAGGCGCTCGAGCGCCCATGGTCCGGAGATCGCCAGCGCCGCCCCCATGGCGACGAGCTTCGGCAAGAACGACAATGAGCTCTCCTGGATCTGGGTGGCCGCCTGGAGGACGGCGATCGCCAGGCCGACCACGAGGCCGACGCCCAAGATCGGCGCGGCGACGACCAGCGCCAGCCACAACATCTCGCGCACCAGGGCGATGACTTGATCAGCGCTCATGCGAAGCTCCGGACCAAGGAGCCGACGAGCAACGCCCAGCCGTCGGCGAGCACGAACAACAGCACCTTGACCGGCATGCTGATCAGCGCCGGCGGCAGCATCACCATGCCCATCGCGGTGAGAACCGAGGCGACGACCAGGTCGACGAGCAAGAAGGGCACGAAGAGCAGGAAGCCCATCTCGAACGCGGTGCGCAGCTCGGAGATGATGAAGGCCGGCGCCAACAGCTGCAGCTTCACGTCGGCGGCGTTCTGCGGCGCGGGTGCGGCGTTGAGCTCGCAGAACAGCGCCAGATCGGCCTCCCGCGTCTGCTTCAACATGAAGGCGGCGAGGGGGGCCGAGCCGCGCTGCCAGGCGACGGGCGCGTCGAGCTTGCCGTCGAGATAGGGGCCGAGGCCGTCGTCGTAGATCCGACCACCGACCGGCGCCATGATCGCGATGGTCATGAACAGCGCCAGGCCGGTGACCACCTGGTTCGGCGGCATGCCCTGGACGCCGAGCGCGCTGCGCAGGAAGGCGAAGACCACCGAGATCCGGAGGAAACTCGTGGTCGCGAGCAGGATCGCCGGGGCCAGGGACAGCGCCGTGGTCAGGAGGATGATCTTCAGCGCCGCGCCGGCCTGAGCTGGCTCGGTGCCGCCGAGATCGATCTGGATCCCGGGGGCCGCGACCGCCAGCGTCGGGGCGAGGATCCCGAGGGCTGTCACCGAGAGCCCGAGGGCGTGTCGCCGTCGCCGGTTCATGCGCGCGCCTCCGGGGCCCTGGGGGTCCGGTCTCGGAGGCGGATCAAGCCGCCCAGATCGGCGTTGGCGGCGAGCGCCGTGGCGGCGTCGGCGAGGTCGGCGGTGAAGCGTGGCGAGGCGGCGGGCTCGGTCGCGAACGCCGAGTCGGCGGTGAGCGCGCTCAGGAGATGGATCTCCTTGTCGGAGGTCGCGAGCAGGAAGCGCTCGCCGCCGGTGTCCACCATCACCAGGCGCTGCTTGGGGCCGATGGCGCGGCTCGCCAAGACTTGGATCGAGGCGTCGCCGCTGTCACGGCAGCGGTTGGCCTTGAGCCAGAACGCCAGGGCCGCGAGCCCGAGGACGACGAGGCCGGCGATTGCCGCCGACGGTACCGCGCTCTCCTTCGGAGCCGCGAAGGGCGCCGGAGGCGTGGGTGCGGCGTGGGGCGGCGCGAGGGCGACGACCGCGGGCGGCGGCTCAACCGCCGTCAACGGCGGCGGCGCGAGGTCGGGGAGGGTGAGGCGAATCGCAGCAGGCGCGGTGGTTGCGACCTCGACATGCTCGGGCAAGAGCGGCGCCCCGGCCCGGAAGACGAGCGTCAGCGCGACGCCGAGCTCGGCCGGCGTGACCTTGAGCGCCGCCAACGGGCCGTCGGCGAACGACCGATGGCTGCCGGCCGCGGTCACCCCCGGTACGAAGAGCACCAAGCGGTTCTGACCCGGGTGGCGCTCGATGCGTTTGAGGGCGGCGACCGGCGCCGCGATGGGGATGGACACCCCGACGTCGGTCGGCGTCGGTTCGCCGAGGTGCATGGGGGCCGGCTCGGACAGGAGGAGCGCGGCGCCGGCGAGGGCGGCGAGGGCGCTCATCGGGACGCCTCCCGGACCACGCCGCTGGTGCGCAGGCGCTCGTTGGCGCTCACCACCTCGGTGATCCGCACGCCGTAGCGCTCGCCCAACACCACGGCCTCACCGCGCGCGATCAAGCGGTCGTTGACGTAGATGTCGAGCGCTTCGTCGGCCGGCTTGGTGAACTCGACCGTGGCGCCGGGCTCGAGGGCCAGCACTTCGGCGACCCGCATCTGGCGATTGCCGAGCTCCACCGAGAGCTCGACGGTGACGTCGAGGACGCGGGCGAGATCTGCAGGGTGGACGCTCGGCTCGGTGCTGCGGCCGCCGCCCCCCGAGGCCGGACGCGAGGTCTCGTTGCCGTCTTCGGGCGCGGCGGGGGGTTTGCTGGGCTTGGGTTTGTCAGTGGTCATGTGGCTTCCATCTCGATGGTGACGGCGAGGGCGCCGGAGTGCTGGGTGGGACGGCCGAAGAACTTGACGACCCCCGCGACGCTGACCGGGAGGTGGTCGTCGCGGCCGCGGTCGAGGCGGAGGACGTCGCCTTGCCGGAGCTCGAGGAGGTCGGCCATCGCCAGCCGCGCGGTGCCGAGGGTCGCGGAGACCGTCAACGACGCGTTTTGCAGCTGGCGGGCGATCGCGTCCATCGGGCGGCCGGCGGCGGTGGCGCCCTCGTGGTGGCGGGTGAGCTCGACGATGCTCGGCAACAACACCACCGTCACGCTTGCCGCGGTGCCGCCGAAGGCGAGGTCGCAGCGCCATACGAACAGCCCGATCATCCCGGCGGGGAGGACGATGGCGCTGCCGGGCTGCGTGGGGCCGACGCTGAGAGTCAGGCCGTGTCGCCCCCCCAGGTCACGCGCCAGGTCGGCGGCCAAGAGGGGCAAGGTCGGTTGGATGATGGCCTGGCCGAGGGGGGTGATCTTACGGGTGGAGTCGGCGGCCGCGGGCAGGGGCGTGGCGGCCTCGGCCTTGGCGGTCGGGGCGCCGAAGGTCCGTTCGATGATCGCCTCGCACATCCGAACGTCTAGGCCGAGGTAGCCGAGCGGTTGCTGCGACGGCAGGCGGAGCTCGGTGACGACGGCCTGGGCGGCGAGGATCTCGGCGGCGATCTCCGGCCCCAACAGGTCGACGGCGTTGGGCGTCGTCTTGCACCCGGAGCGCATCAGCCGCGCCACCCGATGGCCGGCCGCGGTCGCGAAGCCCAACAGCTTGCGCTCCAGCGCCTCCGAGTGCCGCCGCAGGGTGCGGTCGCTGCGACCCAGCTCGAGGTCCTCGGGGCCGACCTGCGCCGGACCGCCGGCGAGCTCGCGCAGTGCCTGGACCTCGTCTGAGGTGAGGAGGGGCGCCGTCATTGCAGCACGAACTCCGTCAGGTAGACCGTCTTGACCACCGGGGCGCCCAGCATCTCGCTCAAGCGGTCCTTGAGGCCGAGCTGGATCTTCTCCTTGTTCGCGGTGCCGACGGTCTGGGCGAGCTGGAGGTTCGAGAGGTAGAGCAGCAAGCCGTTCCGGATGCGGACCGTCTGCTTCTCGATGAGGGGCACCGACTTCGCGCTCTCGAGCTCCACCGCGACGCTGCACTTCAGGTAGCGCAGCTCCTCGGCGTCGTTGAGGTTCACCACCATCGAGTCGAGGTTGACGATGGAGCCGACCGGACCGGCGGCTTCGCCTTCGTGGACCGGCGCCTCGGAGGCTCTGGCCTCGGCGCTCGCCGGGCTGCGAAGCGCCAGCACGATGCCGACCACGAGGGCGACGGCGCCGAGGCCGGCGATGATCAGCGGCGCGGGGGATTTCTTCGGCAGCACGTCCAACTGCTCGGCGTCGGGGGCTTGCGTCTGACTTGTAGCGTCATTCATGGCCGGTGCCCTGAGCAACAGTCGTGCCGAAGGCGGGCCGGCGGCCTCGATACGTGAGTGGGCCGAAAAGGCGAGCGAAGCCGCCTGGTTCGCCTGGAGGGTGGCGCGGCCGAGGGCTGGCGCGCTGTCAGAGGGCCTGCAGTCGCCGTCAAGTCGTTGACACCGTGGGTGGATTGCCGGCGGCGTCGCGCCGGTGCTCGACCTCAAGTTTGGCGCCGCCTCAGACGATGGCGGCGGCCAGGTGGGCACATGGTCCAACTGACCCGACTGAATCATCAAGAGGTCATCGTCAACGCGGCGCACATCGTCACGGTCGAGGCGACTCCGGACACGCTCCTCACTCTGTTCGGCGGTGAGAAGCTCTTGGTGCGCGAAACCCCGGCCCAGGTCATCGAGCTGGTCGTGAGCTTTTGGCGGCGGATCAATGTCGTCCCGCATGTGGTGCCGCCGCTGTCTGAACGGGTCGACAAACCGGAGGTCTGACCATGGATGCCGCGAGTGTCGTCGGCGTGGCGCTGGCGTTGTCGGCTATCTTCGGCGGGTTCTTGATGGAGGGCGGCAAGATCCTCTGGATCACGCAACCCACCGCCGCCATCATCGTCTTCGGCGGCACCATCGGCGCCGTGTTCCTGACCTTTCCGGTGCCGGCGCTGAAGCGGGCCGGCAAAGGGCTGGCCTCGGTGGTGTTCGAGCCCAAGCTGGACCTGGCGGAGTTGGTCAAGAGCCTGGTGGGTTTCGCCCAGAAGGCCCGTCGCGACGGGGTCGTGTCGCTGGAAGGCGACGCCGTCCTGATCACCGATCCCTTCCTCAAGAAGGCGTTGAACCTGGCCGTCGACGGCTCCGACTCTCGGGTGGTGCGCGAGGCGATGGAGGGCGAGATGCAGTTCCTCGAGGGCGAGGGCGAGGCCGGCTCGAAGGTGTTCGAGGCCGCCGGCGGCTACGCTCCGACCATCGGCATCCTCGGCGCGGTGCTCGGACTGATCCAGGTGATGCAGAACCTCACCGAGCCCGAGAAGCTCGGGCACGGTATCGCCGTGGCTTTCGTCGCGACGGTGTACGGGGTCGGCAGCGCCAACGTTTTGTTCCTGCCGATCTCCGGCAAGCTCAAAGCCCGCCATCAACGGGCGATGCTGCGCTACGAGGTCATCCTCAACGGTGTTGCCGCCATCGTCGACGGCGAGAACCCGAGGATCATCGAAGAGAAGCTCAACGGCCTGTGTGGGTTGCAGGGCGCCGGCGCGGCCGACAAGGGCGCCGCCGAGCGCCGCCGTCAGGCGGCGTGAGGCGATCGTGCGTCGCCGCAAACCCGAAGAGCACGTCAACAACGAGCGCTGGCTGGTGTCGTACGCCGATTTCATCACGCTGCTGTTCGCGTTCTTCACCTCGCTCTACGCGATCTCGACGGTCGACGCCCGCAAGGCCGGCAAGATGGTGTTCTCGACCCGCGCCGCCTTCAACCTCGAGTTCTTCCGCCAGGACAAGCCGGTCCTCGGATACCCGACGAGCGGCCCGACCTCTATCAAGGACCTGACGCTGCCCGACAAGAAGGTCGTCCCCGGGCTGCCGCAAGGCAACACCACCGCGGGCGCCGCGGAGGCCAACTCCAAGCAGGTCAAGAAGCTCGCCCGCCAGCTGCAGCGCTACGCCGACGTCAAAGGCCTGCAGGACAAGGTGTCGGTCCGGGTGCTGCGGGAGCACATCATCGTCAGCCTCGCGGCGGCCGCGTTCTTCAACCCCGGCGAGGCCGAGATCCGCGCCGAGTCCCTGCCGACCTTGAACCTCCTCGCCGAAGAGCTGATGAGCGCCGGGTGCGCGCTCCGGGTCGAAGGGCACACCGACGACCAGCCGTCTCGGGTCGGCAAGTTCCGGAACAACTGGGAGCTGTCCACGGCGCGCGCGGTGCGGGTGGTGCGTTACCTGCTCGAGGAGTTCGCGTTCCCGGCGACCGAGCTCTCGGCCGCCGGCTATGCCTCGTTTCACCCGGTGGCGTCCAACGCCACCGTGGCCGGGCGCGCCGCGAACCGCCGCGTCGACTTCGTCCTCGAGGCGCCCAAACCTCGTCCCGCCGGAGACTGAGCGGCTCAGTCGGGGCGCCAGGGCTCGAGGGCGACGGTGACCGTGGTGCCGCATCCGGCCGCGCTCACGAGCGCCAGACTGCCGTGCATCCGGGTCGCGAGCTCGCGGGCCAGCGTCAGCCCGAGACCCTTGGCGTGGCGCTTGCCGCGCGTGGTGAAGAACGGGTCGAACACCCGCTCGCGGTCCTCCTCCGGGATGCCTTCGCCGTCGTCCTTCACTTCGATCGACGGCCGGCCGTCGGCGGCGAACAGGCGCACCGTGACCGAACCGCGCCGCCCGGCGTCGCCGCAGGCCTCGAGGCCGTTTTCGACCAGGGCCCGGAGGACCTCGGCCACCATCTCGGGGTTGGCGCGGGCCGGCGGCGTCTTGGAGGTGCTGAGCCGGAGCTCGACCCCGTCCGGGGCTCTCGACTGCTGTTCGAGCACGACCGCCTTCGCGACCTCGGTCAGCTCCACCTTCTTGAGGTAGACGGCGCCGGTCTTGGCGAGGCGGTGCATGCCCTCGACGGTGTCGCTGATGCGCTCGAGGTTGGTGTCGATGTCCTCGAGGATCGACGGCAGGTCGTCGGTCACCGCCGGCGGCGGCTCGCGGCCGGCCAGGACCGCGGTGACCCACTCGCGCAGCAGGCCGAGGCCCGCGTCCAACACCGCGAGTGGGGTCTTGATGGCGTTCGCGACCCCATGGGTGGCGGCCACGAGCCCGGCGGCCTTCTCGGCCTGGACCAGCGACGCCTGGGTCTGTTTGAGGGTCTCGAGGGTCTCGGTGAGCCGGCGCTGCTCCGCCTTGAGCTCCGCGTTCGAGCGCGATAGCTGCGCGTTCAGCAGGTTGCCGTAGCTCACGAGGCGGGAGTGGTTCACGGCGCGGGTCACTGCCGCCCGAAAGGGATCGACGGCGTCGGCGGGCGGCTCGCCGACCAGCACCTGGCGGACGATCGGTACCTCCTCGAGCACGATGCAGTCGAAGGCGCCCCGGCGCATGGCCGCCAGCACCTCGGCGGATTCGAGGCGTGACACCAACACGATCACCGGCACGTGCACGGCGCGGCGGTGAACTTCGGTGAGCAGCCCCAGCCCGCCCAGCCCCGCGAGGCTCAGGTTCGTGACCACCGCCTCGGTGGCGTTGGGGTCGAAGTGCAAGAGCGCCGCCTCGGCCCCGTGGGCCCGGGTCACGGCGTAACCCCAGTCCTCGAGCTGCAGCGCCATGACCTTGACGACCACGGCGTTGTCGTCGACGACCATCACCGAGCCCTGCCGCAAGGTCGCGTCCTTGGGGTCGGGCTCGAGATACGCCGCGCCGTCGTGCCAGCTCAACCGCATGGGGAAAGGCGCCCCGCCGCCCGACGGGCGGCGCGGTTCTACCTGGTCATCGACACCAGCTCGCTCAGCATGTCGTCGGCGGTGCGCACCGCCTTGGAGTTGGCCTGGAAGCCGCGCTGGTAGGCGATCAGGTTCACGAACTCCTGCGCCAGGTCCACCGTGGACTGCTCCAGCGAGCCGGCGCTGATGTTGCCGCGGCCGCCGCTGCCGGCGCTGCCGACCAGCGCCTGTCCGGAGGCATCGGAGCTCACGTACATCCCGGCGCCGGCGCGCAGCAGCCCGTTCTGGTTGCGGAACGTCGCCAACGCCACCTGGCCCAAGAGTCGCCGCTCGCCATTGGTGAACGCGCCCGTGACTCTGCCGTCTTCGGCGACGGTGATGCCGGCGAGGGAGCCGGAGGCGTAGCCGTCCTGGGTCAACGCGGTCAACGTCGACGGCGCCGCGTAGGCCGTGGAGCCGAGCATGCCGGTGCCGCCGTCGGTGGTGATGGCGTCGCCGAAGTCGAAGGTGATGACCTGGCCGGGGGTGGCGCCGATGAAGTCGGCGGTCGAGGCGCCGATGGCCTCGGTGTCCAGCCGTCCGTCGGTGGTGTAGGTCAGGGTGCCGTTGGCGATCTCGGTCGCGACTCCGGCGGTGCCGCCGGTGAGCTCGCCGCCGTCCACGAGCGCGTGCCACTCCCAGCTGCCGGGTGCGGCTTGCCGGAAGTAGACGTCGACGTTGTGCGCCGCGCCGAGCGAGTCGTACACCGTCACCGACGATGAGAAGTTCGACGTGGTGCTCGGATTCAAGGGATCGAACGCCGGCGGAATGACGCTGGCGGCGTCGAGGTTGACGACGATGTCGGTGCGCGTCGTCGCGCGCGGCGGCACGTTGGCGGTCGGCGGGATGATGACGTCGGTGAGCGCCGCGCCCAGGTTGCCCTGCGCATCGGCGAGATAGCCCTGGACGTCCAGCCCGTGTGGGTTCACCAGATGGCCGTTGGCGTCGAGGTGGAACTGACCGTCGCGGGTGAAGAACGAGCCGTCGACGCCCTGGAAGTCACCGCGCACCATGAAGAAGCCGTTGCCCTCGATCGCCAGGTCGGTCGCGACCCCGGTGCTGAGCAGGGCGCCCTGCCGGAACATCGCGTCGACCCCGGCGAGTCGGGAGCCCTGGCCGGGAACGTTCGCGAGCAGGCCCGAGGCGACGGTGCTGCCTAGGACGTCTTCGAAGCGGCCGCGCGACGCCTTGAAGCCGATGGTGTCGACGTTGGCGATGTTGTCGCTGACCACGCCGATGGCGTTACCGTGAGCGCCGAGGCCGGCGGCGGCTGCATACATCGAGCTGAGAATGGACATGGGAAGATCTCCTCGTACCTTGTTGGATTGGGTTTCTCTGGGTTCTCGAATTCCACGGGTGTTCGGGGGCTAGGGGCTGCCGCCGGGGTCGGCGGGCGGCAGCGGCAAGGCGGCGCCGCCGAGGACTTGGATCACGTCGGCGGGTCGGAAGCGACGCGAGCCGACGACGAGCTCGGGGTAGCCGTTGTCAAAGGCGACGGCGGTGACCAGGCCGCGCACTTCGGTCGCGACGCTCACGTCGGCGCCGGCGGCGTTCTTGGCGGTGGCCTTGATGGTGTAGGTCCCCGGAGGCAACGGCGCGCCGGCGTCATCACAGCCGTCCCAAGGAACGCTGGCGGCGCCCCGGGCCAAGGCTCCGGTCTTCAGGGTCCGCACCACCCGGCCCTGGTCGTTGGTGATTTCGATGGTGGCGCCGGCCGCGGCGGCGCCCATGCGCAGCTCGACGGGGGCGACGGTCTCGCCGCGGGTGATGCTGATCGCGTCGCCGCGGACCAGCACCTCTTTGCCGATCAGGTCGGCGATCTGCGCGTTGGCGAGCGCGGTCTGCGACACCCCCAGGAGGTCGAGGCGCTGGTTCATCTCGACCATCTGCTCGAGGCCGCTGAACTGCGCCAACTGGGAGACGAACTCCTTGTCGTCGACTGGGTTCAGCGGATCCTGGTGGGCGAGCTGCGCCACCAGCAGCTTGAGGAATTGGTCTTTGCCGAGGCTCGTCGTCGACTCGATACCGGCGGTCGACGGCGCGCCATTGGTGACTGAAGAGACGTCCATTACAGCTCCCACTGCCGTTAGGGTTTCACGCCACGATGTCGACCGAGCCACCGCCCAGGCGGTGGACTCGCGTCGCCGGCGGTGTTCGCCGGGGCTCGCCCTCGGACGCCGCCTCGTCCGCGAGCCCGTCCCTCGTCTGCTCGAGATCGTCGTGGCCGGCGCCGCGGTGTTGCTGCTGGAGCGCGAAGCCCGCGAGGTGCAAGCCCTGCCGTGCGAGGTCGGCGCTCAGCTGTCCGGCGTGGTCCTGCAGGCGCGCGATCGCGAGCGGATTCTCGGCGTGGACCTCGAGGAAGACGTCGGCGCCGTCCATTTGGACCCGGACGTCGAGGCCACCGAGCTCCGGCGGATTGAGACGCAACCGCATCACGCGCAGGCCGGCGTCGATGGTGGTGACCAGGGGGCGCGCGAGGTCGGCGACGCGGTACAGTCTGGGCGTCCAGAGCTTGAGCGGGGTCTCGGGGCGCGAAGGGACCTCGGGGGTTGGCGGCGGAGCCCCGGTCGGCCCGGCGGCGGACGGCACCAGCAGCGGTTCCGGGGGCGGCTGCTCGACCGTCCTGGTCGCCGCCGCGAGGAAGACACCGCCGCACGGCTCGAGCGCCGCGCCCTTCGAGTCGTCGGCCGGGTCATCGGGTGCCGTCTCCGGCTTCGCTGTCGAGCCGATCGGCTGCGCCGCCGTGAGCCCGGCCGCCGGCGAGGCCTCTTGCAGCGAGGTCGCGGGTGTCGGCTGGCGCGGTTGCTCGCGGTGCAGCACGGCGCCAAAGGGCGTGGCGGCGCCGGCCGTCGGCCCGCGGAGCACAGGGTCGGTCGGGCGTGGCTCGAGGCGCGCCAGGTTTGTCGGTCCGAGGCTCACGGCTGTCGTCCCGTTCGGTCCGGTCGGTGATAGCTTTCGGCCGGCGGATCCGGCGGCGTCGACGACAGGGAGCGCTGGCCGGGTCCGGCACTGGCGGCGCGGTCGACCAGCCGGCCTGCCAGGGCGGGATCCATCTGCGCGAGCACCGCGCCGGCGCGCTCGGTGCCGAGCTCGCCGAGGAGGGTGACCGCGAGGTCGGGGTCGGCGTTGGCGAGGATCGGAGCGGCCTTGCGCGCCGACAGCGGCCGCAGGGTGTCGGCGAGGGTGCGCAGCCTCTCGGCACGAGGTGTCGGCGGCGGGCCGCCGATGCCCTGGCGCGCCTCGAGCTTCTTGACCTCCTCGAGGCGTAGGTCGATCTCGCCTTTCAGGCGGCGCTCGGCCTCCGCCACGGTGCGCTCGCGCCCGGCGAGCGTGTTCTCGCGGGCGGTCAAGTCATCGACCCGTCGGCGCAGCGCCCGAAAGAGCTCGACCTCGCCCGGATCGAGGTCGCAGCCGGACGTCGCGTCATTGCCGGGCTTGGTCCGAGGCGGGCTCTCGGGCGTGCCCGGCGCTGCCACGGCGGCACCCGAGGCGTCGGTGGATGGCGGGCTCTTGGCCATCGAGCTCGAGCAGCCGACCGCGGCAACGAGCGCGAGGAGGGTGAAACCCGAGGGCCGGCACCAGCGCGCGCTCATCGCCGACTCCTCTTGGCGAGCGTCCACTCGTCCAGCGCCCGTTGGCTGCGGCGACCCTCTTCGACGCGGTCCTCGACTTCGGCGCGTTCCACGAGTCGCTCCAGCTGTCGATGCTCGAGGGCGCGGTGGCGCTCGTCCTCGGCGCAGCGGTCGCGGCGGCGCTCCAAAGCACCCACGGTGGTTTCGGCGGCGGCGGCCGCGAGCTGCGACAGCTCCAGGACCGATAGCGGCAGCTCGCCGGCGGCGGCGTGGCTGACGACGAGCGCCTTGAGCGCATGCCGCGACGCCTCGGCGGCGACCAGCTCCCGCTGTGCGACACCGAGCAGGAGCTCGGCGTGTTGGTGCAGGCTGTGGCGCAGGGCGGCCACGCGGCGCAGAGAGCGTCTCATGCCTTCTCCTCGTTGAGCGCCCGCAGGCGGGCTTGGGTGTCGGTGAGCGCCGCCGGCTCGTCGATGGCCTGGCGCATGAAGGCGTCGATGCGCGGGCTGATGCGCAGCGCCGCGTCCAACTCCCGATCGCTGCCGGCGCGATAGGCGCCCACCGCCACCAGGTCGCGGGACTCTTCCAGGCGCGACAGCCAGCCCCGTACCTTGCGGGTGGCCACGAGCTCGTCGCGGTAGGACAGCTCCCCCTCGAGCCGAGAGAGGGACTGGAGCACGTCGACGGCGGGAAACTGGCCGCGTTGCGCGAGGCGGCGTGACAGGACGATGTGGCCGTCGAGCAGGCCGCGGGCGGCGTCGGCCACCGGGTCATTGAGGTCGTCGCCCTCGACGAGGACGGTGTAAAGCCCGGTGACGCTGCCGCCTTCGCGGGCCGGGGCGGCGCGCTCGAGGAGCTGTGGCATCAGGGCGAAGGCGCTCGGCGGATAGCCCTTGGTGGCCGGCGGCTCGCCGACCGCTAGGCCGATCTCGCGCTGCGCCATGCTGAAGCGGGTCAGCGAGTCGACGAACAGGATGGCGGCTTTGCCCTGATCGCGGAAATACTCGGCGATCGTCGTGGCGACGAACGCGGCGCGGACGCGTTCCGGCGGCGGGCGGTCGGAGGTGGCGACGACGACGACCGCCTTGGCGAGGCCGCGGGCGCCGAGGATCTCCTGCACGAAGTGCCCGACCTCGCGGCCGCGCTCGCCGACCAGCGCCAGGACCACGACGTCGGCGACGGTGGCGCGGGCGATCATGCCGAGCAGCACGCTCTTGCCGACCCCGGCGCCGGCGAAGATCCCGAGGCGCTGGCCGCTGCCGCAGGGGACGAAGGCGTCGAGGACCCGGACCCCGAGGCTCAGGCGGTCGGCCACCGGGCGTCGGGCGAGCGGTGGCAGCGGCGCGCCGTAGATCGGCCGGCGCAAGGCGGTCGTCGGCGTGGGCCGGCCGTCGAGCGGGCGACCGAAGGCGTCGATGACCCGGCCCAAGAGCGCCGGCCCGACCCCCAAGGTCGAAGCCGCGCCGTCGCGACTGAGAGACGCGCCGACCCGGAGGCCGGCGAGGTGGCCGAACGGCATCAGGATGGCGTGCTCGCCCTTCAACGCCACGACCTCGGCGAGCAGGCCCTGCTCTTGGTTGGCGATGCGATACAGGTCGCCGACCGCGGCGTTGTGCGCCGTGCCCTCGACCAGCATCCCGAGGACCTGGGTCACTCGGCCCTCGAGCTCGGGGGGCGGCAAGCAGAGCGCCCGGCCGCGGGTCGCGAACGAGGGGAGGAGCGAGGGCATCAGCGTGGGTCTCCCGCTGTCGGGGCGTCGCCCTCGAGGCGCGCCGGGGTGAGCTCGGCCTGCAGCTTGCGGGCGGCCTCGGCGAGACGGCGCTCGAGGGTCGCGTCGATGCGGCCGAAGCTGCACTCGGCGACGACGCCGCCCAAGCCGATGCTCGGGTCTTCGACGATGTGCACCACCGCCGCGGTCCCCAGGAACTCGGGGTGCTTGGTGGTGATCGCCTTGTAGTCGGTGGGGCTGACCTTCAGGGTGATGGCGTCGGCGTCGCGCAGGGTCTTGAGCGCGTGCTCGACCATGCGCAGGGTGAACTGCGCGCAGCCCGCGGGGTCGGCGCCGAGCGCCTCGCGGGCGACGAGCACCGCCAGGTCGACCATGTCGCGCTCCGAGTCCACGAGGACGCGGTCGCGCAGCAGCTCGAGCTCGAGGATGGCGCGGTGGTAGCGCTCGATGATGGTGTCGACCGTGGCCTTCGCCTTGCGCACGCCCTCCTCGTAGGCCTCCTTGAACACCACCTCGGGGTCGCCGCCGTGACCGGCGTGCGGGGACCTCGTGATCGGCGGCGCGCCGAGGGACGTCGACAGCGGCGTCGGCCGCCGGCAAGCGACGCCGCTCCACGGGGCGGGAGAGCACGGCCGGGCATGGTCGGCGGCGCCGGGCGCGGCGTCGAGCTGGGGATCGCTGAAGGCGCGCGCGATCATACGAACTTCTCCCCGGCGCCGGCGGCGCCGGCGATCCGGCCCTCGGTGCGCAGCCGCAACGCCACGTCGACCACCGCTTGGCGCGCTTGTTCGACGTCGGCGAGCCGCACCGGCCCCATGACGTCGAGATCGTCCTTGAGCATCTCGGCGGCGCGCTTCGAGAGGGCGCCGAAGACCTTGTCGCGAATGACCTGGCCGGCGCTCTTCAACGCCGGCATCAGCTGGTCGCGCTGCACCTCCTTGAGGAGCAGCTGCCAATCGCGGCGCTCCAGGCTCGCGAGGTCGTCGAAGGTGAACATCGCCCGGCGGATCGCGGTGGCGATGGCCTCCTCGCGTTGTCGCAGCGCCTCCAAGACCTCCTCGGCGTCGTTCGGCGGTAGCTGGTTCAACAACAGCGCCGCGGTTCGGACGCCGTCGACGTGGGCCTCGTCGTCGCTGACCTTCGGCAAGTCCGCGCCTAGCGCCCGCTCCACCTGCGCGAGCGCGGTCCGCGGCACCTGCGTCAGCTTGGCGATCCGGTCCAGGACGTCCTTGCGGAGCTCGACAGGGAGGCCCTTGAGCAGCGCCGCGGCGCGCGTCGCCTCCATGCTGGCGAGCACCGCGGCGGTCACCTGGGGGTGCTCGGCGGCGAGGAGGATGGCGAGCTCTTCGGCGTTGGCGGCGCGCAGCGCGCCCCCGGTCTCGCCGGGCTTGAGCTCGTTCGGGGTGCCGAGCGCCGCGGCGGCCTTGTCGGGGCCGAAGGCGCGCACCGCCAGGCGGCTCAAGTAGTCGGCGCTGCCGCGGACGCGCAGCGGCTTCTGCTCCAGGCTGCGACGAAAATCCTGATGGACCTCGGCGAGCTGCTCCGCCGACACCCGGCCGAGCGCCGCGGTGGCTTCCCGCAAGCGGCGGACCTCGTCCATCCCCAGGAGGCCGAGGGTCTGCGCCGCGAGCTCTTCGTCGGCGCTCAAGAGCCAGAGCGCGGCCTTCAGCGCCCCGGGCGTCGCGCGGCCGGGCTTGCCGTCGGCGCCGGGCGCCGGCCGCAGCGCGACCGCGTCGCCTTTCTCGGGTCCGGGGTTGGCGCCGGGCGCGGCGAGGGCCCTGGGGGCGGGGATGGCCATCAGGGCGACTCCTCGAGCCAGTCACGCAGCACCGCCGCGGCTTTCGGTGGATCGGCGTGGGCGGTCGCTCGAGCCGGCGGCAGTCCGGGCACGGCTTGGGCGCTCATCGCGGCTTCGATCTCGCGGACGGTGCGCGGGGTGGCGAAGATCTCCGGCCGGAGGGCGGCGCCGCCCGGGCGGCGGCGCAGGAGCAGCATCGCGATCCCGAGCACCACCGCGGCGGCGAGGGCCGGGCGTCCGAAGCGCTCCAGCCAGGGGAGCCACACCGGCGGGAAGATGTCGCCGGGAGGGGCGTCAGCCACCGGGGTGGCGCTGAAGGGCGCCGCTTGCACCACCACCTGGTCGCCGCGTGCCTCGTCGAAGCCGATGGCCTTGCGGACCAGGTCGGTGAGCGTCGTGACGTCGGGGGCGCCGGCCGTGGTCGGCAGCCGCGCCGCGTCCACCAGGACCGCGACCGACAGGCGGCGCAGGCGACCGGTCGGCCGGACCTCGCGGCTGACGACCTTGCTGACCTCGTAGTTCTTGGTCTGGGCGGTGCGCGCCGAGCCGGACTCGCCCGGCTTTGGCGGCGGCGCGACGCCGGTGAGGTT
Organism: Deltaproteobacteria bacterium; assembly: GCA_016218825.1. Lineage (GTDB taxonomy): Bacteria > Myxococcota > XYA12-FULL-58-9 > XYA12-FULL-58-9 > XYA12-FULL-58-9 > JACRCV01. The sequence goes on along the minus strand of JACRCV010000051.1, from coordinate 51,810 downwards.
GGAGCGGGCGCCGGGGATCCCGGTGGCGGCGGCGAGCGGCGCGCCTTGCTGCTCGGCGCTGACCTGCTCGCTGCGCAACACGAAGCCGTCGGGGTCGAAGGTCTCGCTGGTCTTTTCGCTCTGGCTGGCGTCGATCTCGGCGGCGACCCGGACCGAGGCGCCGCCCTGGCCGAGGGTGCGCTCCAGGATCCCGGTGAGGCGCTCCTCGAGGTCGCGCTCGATGCTGCGTTGCTGGTCGAAGGCCGCGGTCGCGCCGCGCATGCTGTCGCCGCCCTTGGCGAGGACGGCGCCGGCGCTGTCGATCAGGGTGACGTTCTCGGGGCTGAGCTCCGGGACGCTGGAGGCCACGAGGTGGACGATGGCCTGCGCTTGTTCGGCGGACAGACGGTGGCCACGGCGCAGGTGCAGGGTCACCGAGGCCCGGCCCTGGTCGGGCCGCTCGCCAAACAGGCTGCGCTCGGCGACCACGATGTGGACGCGAGCGTCTTGCACCGCATCCAGGGAGCGGATGGTGCGTTGCAGCTCGCCCTCCAGGGCCCGGCGATAGTTGACCTGCTCCGCGAAGCGGCTCATGCCGAAGTCGGCGTTGTTGAACAGCTCGAAGCCGACGCCGCCCCCCTTGGGGAGACCTTCGCCGGCGAGCTTCAGGCGCAGGCGGTGCACCTGGTCAGCGGGTACGAGCAGGGCGGTGCCGCCGTCCGCGATCTGAAACGGCACCCGCTCCTTCTCGATCGCGGTGACGAGCTCGGCGGCGTCCGCCGGCGCCAGGTTCGTCAACAACGGCGCATACGTGGCCTGCGCGCCCCAGTAGGCGATCGCGAGCATCGCGCCCAGGCCGAAGAGCGTCAGCGCCACGACGGTCAGGCGCCGACCGGGTGAGAAGCTGTCCCAGAGCGCGGCCAGCTGCAGGGCGAGGGTGCGCATCGCGGCCATGGCCTAGGCTCCCATCCGCATCAGCTCGCGGTACGCGTCCAGCAGCCGGTTGCGCACCGTGACCAGGAGCTTGAGGGAGATGTCGGCCTTGTCGACCGCGAGCAGGGTCTCGTGGAGGTTGCCTTGCAGCCCGGCGGCGAAGCCGTCGACCGCGGCGGCCGCGGTCGCTTGGCTGTCCACGAGCGCGGCGCCGGCGCGCGACAACGCCAGTGAGAAGTCGGCGACCGGTTCGGTGGTGGCCAGCGGCCGGCGGGGCTCGATGGCCGTCGGGACGAGCGCGCTTGGCAACCGGACGGTGGGCTGCATCTTACTTCCCCAGGCTCAGGGTGTGCTGCGCCATGTCGACGACGGCGCGCATCGCGGTGACCCCGGCCTCGTAGGCCCGCGACGCGGTGATCATGTTCACCATCTCCTCGACCATGTTGATGTTCGGCAGCGACACGTTGCCCTCGGGATCGGCGTCGGGGTGAGAGGGGTCGTGGACCAGCCGCGGCGGTGTGGGGTCGGCGACCACGTCGGTGACCGCGACGCCCCGGAGGGCGTCGTCGAGCTCGGTGGCGAAGCTCGGCCGCGAAGCGATCTCGGCCGCGGTGAAGACCGGGTCGCGGCGCTTGTAGGGCCCGCCCTCGGCGGTGCGGGTGGTCTGGGCGTTCGCCAGGTTGGAGGCGGTCACGTTCATGCGGACGCGCTCCGCTCCGAGGCCGGAGGCGAGGATGTCCATCGCAGAGAAGAAGTCCATCACGGGCTCCCGTCGGTGGCGGCGTAGCGCAGCAGCGCGAGGCGGCGGCGCGCGAGCTCGACGCCGGTTTCGTAGCGCAGGCGGTTGGCGGTGATCTGCGCCATCACCTGCTCGAGGCGCACCCCGTTCTGGTCGGGGCCGACCATGGCCTCGTCTTCGGTGAGGGTGGTCCCGGGCGGGGTCTCGGCGCCGGCCAGGTGCCCTTGGTCGGTGCGCACCAGCGCGGTGGCGTTGTCGAGAAGGGCGTCGAAGCGCAGATCTCGGGGGCGAAACCCCGGGGTCTCGGCGTTGGCGAGGTTGGCGGCGAGCACGTTGTGGCGCGCCATGTGGAAGTCGAGGACGCGCTCCAGCGGCGACAGGGACGCGAATAGATCGATGCTCATCGCGACGCTCCCTCACGCGTGGCCGCGCCGGCCACGATGGCCTGCCGGACTCGCTCGATGCGCGCGGCGAGGGCCTCGAGCGCGGCGCCGAGCGCGGCGTCGCCGGCAGCCGTCACAAGTGGCGCGCTCGCCGACGAATAGACGGTCGGGGCGCCGAGCGCGAAGCGCAGCGCCTGCAGCCGGGCGTCGGGGTCGTCAGCGACCCGGCGGGCTTCGGGAGGGCGGCGGTGAAGGGTCGTGTGCGGCATCGCGCTCGTGAGCAGGGTGGCCTCGTCGACGAAGCCGAGCTCGACAAACGCCGCCGCGACGCTCCGTCGCAAGAGCGAGCGCTCCGGGTGCAGGGCGAGCTCGCCGCGGTAGCGGTAGTAAGTCGGCGCGACCGCGAGGGCCGTGGGCGCCATCCGGATGGCGCGCGCCACCAAGCTCTGTCTTTCACTGCGAGCGCGGGCGGCCGAGTGGTTGGCGCGGTGGGCGCTGCGGCGGTCGCCCAGCTTGAGCGCCGCCTGGATCTCGGTCGGTGTCGTCGCGGTCGACAGCAGCCACGCGAGCTCGCCGGCGATATAGTCGCCCACCGGCCCGTCGGTCTGCTCGGTGCGCTCCCAAATCTCCGGGAGGCTCAGCGCTGCGGCGTCGGGCGCGGCGCCCCCCAGGACCTGCAGGCGCATCGCGGCGACGGTCGCCGCCGAGCGGTTCTCGAGGGACGTGAGGATGCCGGCGTACGCTCCACAGGCCTCGGCGAGCCGGCCATCGAGCACCGCCACGTCGCCTTGTCGCAGCTCGGCCCAGGAGTGCAGGGCGTACTCTTTTGCCAGGGTCTGGTAGCGCGCCCGCGCCTGCTCGAGCTTGCCGGCGCGCAACAGGTCTTCGGCGTCGCGGAAGCGCGGCGCCAAGTAGTCCGAGGGCACCGAGCGCGGCAGGCGGACGCGGAGGCGCTCGCGGAGGGCGGCGACGCGGTCACGCCCGGTGACGTCGAGGGTGGTGGCTTCCGGATCGCGCCCCAGGCGGTGGGCGCGGATGGCCCACGGGAAGGTGAGCAACAGCTCTTTGCCGCCCTGGGGGCGCTGGTGCTCCACGATCCGGGTGCCGGCCGGCAGCGTCGACGCCAGGGCCTCGCCGAGGGCGTCCGGCGCCGGTGCGATGACGACCCGCAGGGTGTGGCCGTCGACGAGCCGGTCGACCCGGACCTGACTTTTGGCGTCGGCCAGTCGGATCCGGCACCCGGGCTCGGTGGCGGTCGGGCCCTCGAGGAGCCCGGCGATGAGCCAGGAGAAGATGCCGAGCAGAGCAGCGGAAGCCATCGCGCGCGGTGCTAAGCACGCTTTGTGCCAAGGTCGGCGGCGCTGGATCTTCGAGAGAAGACGCGCTTTTCGAGAGTCAGGGGGGTTGCGACCCCGCGCCTTCGCGTCAACGGTTTGACGATGTCGGCGAGGAATCGACGTTGCCGTCGAGGGGCTCTTGGATGTCCAACCGCTTCAGGCGCTCGATCAGGGTGGTGCGTTTGAGACCCAACAGCTCGGCGGCCTTGGCCTTGTTGCCGCCGCAGCGGTGCAGCGCGTCGAGGGTCAGGCGGCGCTCGAGCTTGATGAGCGCGTCGTTGATGTCCAAGCCCTTGTCGGGGAGCGTGATTTCGTCGCCGGCGTCCGTCTCGCTGCTCTGCATCGGCGGCGGCAGGTCGGCGGCGTCGATGAGTCCGTGCCCCTTCAAGATCACCAGACGCTCGATGATGTTGGCCATCTCGCGGACGTTGCCCGGCCAGCCGTAGGCGAGGAAGGCCTGCCGGGCCGAGTCCGCGAACCCGGTCACGCTGCGGTTGTGGCGGTTGTTGGCGCGCGCCAGGAAGTGCTGTGCCAACAACGGGATGTCGTCCCGGCGGCTGCGCAGCGGCGAGAGCTCGATGGGGATGACGTTCAAGCGGTAGAACAGGTCGTTGCGGAAGCGGCCGTCCTGGCAGAGTTGCTTGATGTCTTGGTTCGTGGCCGCGACGATGCGGACATCGGCGGTGCGGGCTCGGGACTCGCCGACCGGGGTGTACTCGCGTTCCTGGATCACGCGCAGGAACTTGCTCTGCAGCTGCACATCCATCTCGCCGATCTCGTCGAGGAACAGGGTGCCGCCCTCGGCCACCTGGAGCCGGCCCTCTCGGGGCGCGAGCGCGCCGGTGAAGGCGCCCTTGACGTGGCCGAACACCTCGCTCTCCATCAGCTCCTTGGGGATGGCGGCGCAGTTGACCGCCACGAAGGGATGCTTGGCGCGGTGGGAGGCCTCGTGCAGAGCGCGCGCGATGAGCTCCTTGCCGGTGCCGCTCTCTCCGGTGATGAAGACGCTGCAGTCGGTGTCGGCGACCCGCTCCAGGATGCGGAAGATGCCGAGGAGGCTCGGGTCCTCGCCGACGATGGCCCCGGCGAAGCTCCGGCGCCAAGTCCGTGCGGTCTCCTCCAGGCTCGACGTTCCGCCGGGGTCGCCCAGGGTCCGGCTCAACGCGTCGAGCACGTTCCTCGGCTCGACCGGCTTGGTAAGGAAGTCGGCGGCGCCGGCCCGCATCGCCGCGACCGCGACCGGCACCGAATTCTGGCCGGTGATCACGATCACCGCGCGGGTGCGATTCTTGCGCAACGCGTGCGCCATGACCGCGAAGCCGTCGATCTCCGGCATGCCCAGGTCGACGAGCAGCGCGTCGAAGACGTTGGCGTCGAGGGCCTTGACCGCGGCCGGGCCGCCCGGCGCGGTCGTGATCTCGTAGCCGCCGCCGCCGATCCCGCGGGCCAGGAGCTTCAACATCACCGGGTCGTCGTCGACAATCAGGACCGAGCGCGCCATCCACATCCCTTCGGGTACGGCCGACCTTCCTACCGCATCGATTCGCAATCCACAAGTTTGCAACCTGCGCACGCGATCCTCAAGGGTCGGAGGGAAGCGTCGATGCGTGGTCGGGGTCTCATCGCGTGGACACCCGTGGAGGACCATGCTCCCAGTCGTCGACCTGTCAGGCGCGTCCGGCGTCGCCGCATCCGGCGGCGGCGCCTACGGCGACTCTCCTGTGGCCTCGCGCCTTCCGGACGGCGTGTACCGCCTGCTGTTCGAGTACGCGAGCGACGCGGTGCTCTCGGTGCGCCTGGCGACCTTGCGGATCGAGAGCGCCAACCGCCGCATCGAAGAGATGACGGGATACGCGCTCAACGACCTGGTCGGCACCACGGTCACCCGCCTGTTCCCGCAAGGGGACGGGCAGGCGTGCGACACCGCTGACTTCGACGCCGGGGTCTTGGACATGCCCGGGCTCCACGACGATTTGCGGCTGCGGGGCGCCGACGGCCACTCCCGCTTTCTCTCGGTGGCGGTGGCGCACGTCCCGGACGACGCCGGAGCCCTGGCCGCCTGCGTCTTGAGAGACACTACCGAGCGCCGCCTGCTGGAGCGCGAGGTCATCACCAAGCACATGGCGTTGCGCCAGGCCCACGAGGAGCTGTTGCGGGTGAGCCGCGACCTCGAGGGAAGAAACGGCGAGCTTGCCCGCATGTCGCGCCGGGTGGCGGCGCTCACCAGGCAGGCCGCCATCGGCGCCTTCACCGCCGGCGTCGCCCACGGCATCAACAACCCGCTCGCCGCGTTGATCTCCAACTGCCGCCAAATGACGAAGATTACCACCGAGTTTCCGCGTGATGCGTCGAGTCAGCGCCTCCTCGAGCTGCTGACTCGGCAGCAGGACGCCGCGGCCAGGATAAAGCGCCTGATCGAAGACATGCGCAAGGCGCATCGAGGCGGCGGGACGGAGCCCAAGCAGGCGGCGTTGAACCTCAGCGAGGAGATCGACGCGGCGCTCTTGATGTTCGAGCACCGCGTCGGCGCGATCCGAGTCGAACGGCGCTACGCGCCGATCCCTCGCCTCGAAGGCAACCCGGACGAGCTCCAGCACCTGTTCGCGAACCTGATCGACAACGCGCTCTTGGCCATGGGCGACGCGGGCACGTTGGTGGTGACCACCGCGGTGGCCGCGGGAGTCATCCGCGCCACGGTCGAGGACACCGGCCCCGGTTTGCCGCAGGAGGTCCTGGCGCGGCTGTTCGAGCCGTTCGTGACCATGCGGCCGGACGGCACCGGCCTCGGGCTGTGCACCGCGCATCGGCTGGCGCACTCTCACGGGGGGCGCCTGTCGGCCGAGGCGGTCTCACCCAAGGGAACGCGCTTCGTGCTCGAGCTGCCGATACCGGCGGCGCCGGTCCCGACACCGGCTGAACACGGGAGACATCGATGACAAGAGATGAGATGGCGGCGGCCGATCGTCCGACGATCCTGGTGGTGGATGACGACCCACACGTGTTGGCGTCGCTCATCGACGAGCTCTCCGAGCAGTATGGCGTCACGCCGGCCGCGGACGGCGAGGCGGCGCTCGAAGCGCTCGAGCGGCAGCACTTCGACGCCGTGGTCTCCGACGTGCGGATGCCGGGGATCTCGGGCGTCGAGGTGATAAGGCGAGCGTTCGAGCTCGATCGAGACATCGTCCGGATCCTGCTCACGGGATACTCCGATGACGCGGCGCGCGTCGCCGCGGCGACGCCGGGTGGCGCCTACAAGCTCGGCAAGCCTTGGGGCGAGGAGTTCGGTATCGTTCTCAGGCGCGCCCTCGAGCAGCGCCAAGCCGCGATTCGGTCCCGCGACGAGCTGATGTTCGAGCGCACCGTTCGCGAGCAGACCGAGCAGGCGATCTCCCGCCTGAGCAAGATGGCGGCGGTCGGAACCCTGGTCGCGGGCGTCGCCCACGAGCTGCGCTCGCCGCTCGCGTGTCTGACGGCCAACCTCCAGGCCCTGCCCCAGGTAGCGGTCCAGCTCGATCCGCTCCTGGAGCGCCTGCAAGTCGGGCTCGAGAGCGCTACGCCGGACGGCGTCGACTTCATCGCCGCGTTGCGCGCCCGGTGGCGAGAGGACGCGCCGGCGGCGGCCGCACAGGAGATCAAGCAGATCGGCGCCGACTGTCTCGACAGCACGCACCGGCTGCAGGAGATCGTAGACGGCCTCAGGACCTATTCGGCGCCGGCGCGGCGGGCCCGCTACCGGGCGGTGGAGCTGGAGCGCTGCGTCGCCCGCGCGGTGCGGCTCGTGGCCTCGGAGTACAAGCGGGGTGTCACCTTCCGCACTGCGGTCACACCGGGCCTCGGTGGCGTCATCGGCCACGAGGGCGAGATCATCCAGGTGCTCGTGAACCTGATGCTCAACGCGGTGCAGGCGATGGGAGGTCGGGGCACCATCGACGTGCGGGTGCGGTGCACGGAGAAGAACGTCCTGCTCGAGGTCGAGGACTCCGGGCCGGGCGTGCCGGAGGACGCCCGGGCGCGATTGTTTCAGCCGTTCTTCACCACCAAGCCCGATGCGCTCGGGAACGGCCTCGGTCTGTGGTTGTCGCGCGAGATCGCTGTGCGGCACGGCGGTGATCTGCGGTGTGTCGCGCGGCCGCCGCCAGGCGCCCTGTTCGTGATGGAGCTGCCGATCAGTCGCGACGGCGATGACGACGATGGCAATGGCAACGGCGACGGTTGACGGCAACGGCGACCGGCAACAGTGACGGTAACGGCCAGCGGCAACGGCGGCGCCGACGGGCGCCGGCCGCCCTCGCGCCTCAGGCGGACGACGACATCAAGTCGAGCATCACCTTGGAGCGCTCGGCGGCCCGCAAGAGCTCGGTCTTGAGCTTGTCGATCTGGGCGGTGGTCAGGTTGAGGCGCTCGAGCAGCGCCGGGTCGACTTCTGGGAGCACGGGGTCGCCGGGATCGCCGAACCCGAAGCGCCGGCAGAGGACGTTGGCGAGGGCGGCGATATCGGCGAACGGCGCCAGGTTGGCGGCGAGAGCCTGCCGCGCTTCGGGCGCCTGGTATCGCTGATGGGCGATGGCGACCCTAAGCGGCATCGGGAACCGCCAGCGCTCGGCGAGACGACTGCCCACCGCGACGTGGGTCGGCAAGCCGCACTCGGTCGCCGCGGCGGCCATCGACAGGCTCTTGGCGCGGGCCAACGCCACCGCCTCGACGAAACGCGCGGGCGCCACTTGCAAGAGCGCGACCTTGCCGATGTCGTGCAGCAGGCCGCCGGTGAAGCAGACGTTGGTGTCGGCGATGCCGAGATGCGCGGCGATGCGCTCGGCGAGCAGCCCGCAGCCGAGCGAATGTTTCCAGAGCTCGCGGATGTCCAGGGTCGACGCGTCGCTGCCGCGGAGCACCGAGAACACCGACACGCTCAGGACCAGCTGGTAGAGGGTGTTGAAACCCAGGAACGAGATCGCGCGGGTCACGTCGGTGACGCCGCCGGGGATGCCGTAGTAGGCGGAGTTCGCGAGCTTCAGGACCTTGGCGGTGAGGCTCTGATCGCTGCGCAGCAGGGCGGCGATGGCCCGGGCGTCGGCGCGCGGGTCGTGGATGAGCTCGCCGACGCGATGCGACACGGCAGGGATGGTCGGCAGGCCGTCGATCTTTCCGATGATGTCGTCCAACGGCTGGGTCACGGTCGGGCTCCGGGGCGCATAGGGGGGCGGGGCGTCAGGCCGGCCGCCGCGCTGCGGCGACCGGGCGTCAATTGTTTGACGATCGGCATTGGGGTGTCGGCAATCCGGCGCTTCAGGGCGCGCTCCACATCGCGGCCTCGCTCCGATCGCGGCTGGCGAGGCGGGCGAGGTTTCTACTCAGGCCATCTTTCAGCACTTCCAAGAGCGGCCCGAGGGTGAACGGCTTGTGGACAACCTCGACCGAAGTGCCGGCGTGGGCGAAGGCCGCCGCATCGAGGGAGTGGTCGCCGCTCATCACGATGACCGAGGCGTCAGGCTGCAGGGCCGCGAGATCTCGGAGGAGATGGGCGGCGTTGCCGCCGTCCAGGTGGTAGTCGGACAAGATCACGGCGAACTGGCAACCGTCCGCCACCCGCAAGGCCTCGTCCGCGGCCGCCACCAAGACCGCGTCGAAGCCCAACCGCTTGAACAACCGGCACAACGTGCCGCGCAAGGCTTGATCATCGTCAATCACCAGGACCCGCCGCGACATGATCCCACCCCCCTCGAAATGCTGACGGCGAAGGCCCTGCAGAAACCGTTCCAACCCGCGACTCGCGGCCGCGCGACGCCCGCGGTCTCAAGATCGACGTCGGCCCGTCGATGCTCGAGCGCGGTGTCCTTTTGGCGGGTGGCGATGGTCATGAGCCTCAACCAACTATCGATCGCGGCCGAGAGCCTGTTCTCGACGCTCTCCGGGCAACAAGATGGCCGCAGCGCGTTGGCGCAGGCCGCCTTGTCCAAGGGCGCCGACCGGGCGCTCGCCGGCGACCTGAACGGCGCGATCCTCGACTTCAAACGGGCCGCGGCGCTCGACACCAACCCCGACGCGGCGACGCAGGCCTACGACCTGTTGGCGAGCGTCTATCTGCGGCAGGGGCAAAGCGCCGACGCCATCGCCGCGTACCGCATCGCCGTCAGGATCTCGCCCACCAACGCCGACGTTCGCCTCAAGCTCGGCAACGTCTACTTCAGTGACGCACGCTACGCCGAGGCCGCCGTCCAGTACCAGGCCGCGCACCGGGTGGATCCGAGCTCGGCCACCGCTGAGCTCGCCCTCGGCCAGGTGGCGATGGCGACCGGGAAGCTCACCGAGGCCGAGGGCTGGTTTCGACAAGTGGTCGGCATGAACCCCGGGCACTACGGCGGCTACTACGCGCTCGGGCAGGCGTACGCAAAAGCCGGGAAGCGCGACGAGGCCGTCCTGATGTTCGAGCGGACGTTGACCCTCAAGTGGGACTTCACCTCGGCGTACGTCGATCTGGGCTCGGTCTACGTCGACCAGGGCCGCTGGGACGAGGCGGCGCGAGTGCTCACGACCCTTCAGTCCCGTGATCCGGCGCTCGCGACCGTCTTGCAGGGCTACATCGAGCAGCACGAGCCGCCGGCGATCTCCGGGGCCTACAGCGGCGGCGGCTTTCCGACGACGTTCGGTCCCGGCACCCCGGTCGCGACCCTCGGCGGCGGCCTCGCGACCCCCGCCGCCACCCAGGTCTTCGGCCTCGAGGTCGTGTTCAGCAAGGCGATGGATCCACAGTCGGTGATGAATCCCGCCAACTGGTCGATCAGCCGCGCGCCATCGGCGGGGCCGGGGCTGGGGTACAACTGGGGCCGACCTTTGCCGGCGAGCGAGGCGGTCGTCCTGCCGCTGCCGCAGGGCGTCACCTACGACACCGAGTCGAACGTCGCGACCGTGTACTTCCAGGTGCGCCAGAACGCGACCGCCGACGCCACCCTCGACCCCCGCCACCTCTGCTTCCGCTTCCGCGGCGTCGACGCCTACGGCAACGCGATGCGCCCGGCCGCCGACGAGTTCAGCGGCGCGACCTTCGTCGCCTGAGACCGTCATGGGGCGCCGCGGTCTGCGCGCCTGCCCGATCCTCGCCGCCGTGCTCCTCGGGCTCTCCCCCGCCCCGAGCCGGGCCGGCGCCAGCGTCTCCCTGCTCGCTCGGGCGGATTCTGCTGGCGCCCGTAGCGGCGGCGGCTCAGGCCGGGCGGTCGCCCGGCGCTCCGCGCAGGATCACCCGCACCGGCTCTTTGATGAACCCGGGGCGGAAGTTGCGCGCCCGCTCGACGAAGCTCGCGGTGACCTCGTAGCCGCGGGCCGCGAGAAGCGTGCCGGTGGCGAGCTTGACGTCCTCGGCGAACACCATTCCTTCGCGAATGGCGGCGACCGGGACCTCTCGAACCTCGAGCGTCGGGGCGTCGGCGCCGCGCAGGGCGGCGAAGGCCTCGAAGATCTCGGGGGCGTAGCACTCGGCGCGGCCGCGCATCGTGCCGACCGCGACGCCGGCAGGGTTGCCTTGCGCCTCGAGGACGTCGAAGTCGACGGCGATCTTCAGCAGCTGGGCGCCGCGCTCGACGAGCACGCCGTCGGCGTCGTCGTGCGCCGGGTCGGGGCGGCGCCGCGACTTGCCGTAGGTGGCGAGGATGCCGCGGACGACCTCCAGCCGTGGGATGTGGGCGAGGAGGCGCTCGGTGACCGCCGGCAGCCGCGCCACCTGATCGGCCTCGTGCGCGGTCAGCGGGCCGCCGAAGTAGACCTTCTCGACGGTCTCGGGCGGCAACACGATGGAGCTCAATTGCGACAGCATCGCCGCGACCTCCACCTGCCATCGCTCCGGGAGGCGGAGCTTCACCGCGAGCTCGCTGACGTGCTGTTTGATGCGGGTCGCGCGGCCGAAGGCGATCGGATTGGTCAGCGACAGGACGTCGACGAGCGCCTTGATGCTGCCGTGCAAGGTCTCCTCGAGGAGCACCCGCTCGCCGGTCACCAGCCGGTGCTGCTCGGCGGCGGCCGCGAAGGCTTTGCGCAACGCGTCGGGTGGGCAGGGCTTGGAGAGGAAGCGAAAGATCTGGCCCTCGTTGACCGCCTGGATGGTCGCCTCCAAGTCGGCGTGGCCGGTCAAGAGCATGCGGGTAGTGTCCGGCGCGCACTGCCGCACCTGCGCCAAGAACGTCGCCCCGTCCATACCCGGCATTCGCATGTCCGAGAGGACCACCGCGAAGGGACCCCTCTCCCGCAGCACCACGAGACCCTCGGCGCCCCCCAAGGCGCGCTGGACCTCGTAGCTGCGGCCCAAGCTCAGCACCAAGCCGTCGATCACCTGCGGCTCGTCGTCGACGCAGAGGACGCGGGTGGCGCTCATGAGCCGGCGCTCCCGCGGTTGCGGACGTGGCGCTCTGCGAGCTCCCGCCAGCCGTCGACCTGCTCGACGACGCCGAGGCGGGTGAGGAACGTCTGGTCGAGCACCGATTGCGGCGCGGGTCCGGCGGGCGCACCTTGCACCTCGTTTGCCAGGCCGTCGGCGAGGTGGACGGCGGCGAGGATCCCGAGCTCTTTGGTGTCCACCCGGCTCGGGGCGTGGTGGTTGGCGACCGCCTCGATGATCGGGTATGGCAGGCCCCAGATCCCGAGCAGGTAGCCGCCGACCTCGGCGTGGGTCACGCCCAAGACCCTCTCCTCGGCGCAGTGCATCGAGCACCCGGCCGACCGCATCTCGGCGTGCACCTTCTCGACCGCCGCCGGCAGCTCCATGGCCAACACCAGCTTGCCGAGGTCGTGCAACAGGCCGGCGACAAACGCGTCCTCCTTGGCCCGTTGGTCCTTGAAGAAGCTCGCGGCGAGCTCGCCCACCAGGTAGGCGTGGTCTTGCAGCTCCTCCAGCGACAGGCCGGCCGGCGGGCGGCGCCCGTGACCGTTCTGAAACACCTCGGCCGCCAGCACGATGTGCTTGATGGTGTTGAGGCCGAGGTAGGTGACGGCCTCCTCGATCTTGACGATGGAGCGCGACAGGCGAAAGAACGCCGAGTTGACGATCTGCAAGGTCTTGGCCGCGATCGCCATGTCCTGCTTCAGGATCCGGGCAACCTCGGCGGTTGACCCGGCGTCGGTGGACAAAGCCACGAGCAGCTGATGGTAGACCTTCGGCAGCGACGGCAGGATGTCGATCTGGCCGACGATGCGCTTCACGGTCTCGTCGTTCACCAGGGTTTGCAGGTTGCAGGCGCGCTCGATCACGTTCTCGATGGTGCCGGGCTCGCTCGGCTTGGTGAGGAATTGATGCGCCACCGGGACCGCCTGCAGCGCCGCCTGCAGCTCGGCGTGCCCCGAGAGCACGATGCGAACGACCCGCGGGTAGAGCCGTTGCACCTCCTTCAGCAGGGCGACGCCGTCCACCTGCGGCATCCGCATGTCGGTGACGATGACGTCGACCGGCGCTCGCGCCAGGAGCTCGAGGGCCGTCTTGCCGCCGTCCGCGAACGCCATCTCCCAGCGGCTGCGCTGCCGATGCAGCCGGAGCCGCAGGCCCTCGAGGACCTGGGGCTCGTCGTCGACGAACAGGATCCGGCGCTTCACGACCCGATCCCCTTCGGCGGGGCGCTGTTGCCCGCGATCGGCAACCGGATCGTGAAGGTGGAGCCCTTGCCGGTCACCGACTCGAAGGTCACGGTGCCGCCGTGCTTGTCGACGACGATGGAGCGCGCGATCGTCAGGCCTTGGCCGGTACCCTTGCCGACCTCCTTGGTGGTGAAGAAGGGCTCGAAGATGCGGTGGCGGATCGTCTCCGGGATCCCGGCGCCGGTGTCCTGAACGTCGATGCGCACCGAGTCGCCTTCGTGCCGCGTCTTGATCCGGATCTTGCCTTTGTCGCCGCTCTTGCCGACGACCTCGCTGATGGCGTGCGCGGCGTTGACCATCAGGTTCAAGAACACCTGGTTCAGGTCGCCGACGTGGCAGAGCACCGGCGGCAGCTCGCCAAGATCGGTCTCGGCCTCGGCGACGTACTTGTACTCGTTGCGGGCGATCGTCAGGGTGTTCTGCAGGGCCTGATTCAAGTCGGCGGGAGACTTCTCGCGCCGATCGGGGTGCGCGAACTCCTTCATCGCCCGGACGATGGTGGAGATCCGGGTGACGCCGTCGGTCGCCCGGGCGAACGCCCCGGGCGCGTTCTCTTCGATGTAGGCGATGTCAGCGGTCTCCTCGGCGACCTGCAGGTCCCGGGCGATCTTCTGACACTCGGGCGAGGTCGGCAACGCCGCGACCGCCTTGCGGTACTCGCTGAGGAGACCCTTGGTGCTGGCGAAGGTCTCGGCGAGGAAGTTGATGCTGTCGCCGACGTACTGCGCCGGGGTGTTGATCTCGTGGGCGATGCCGGCGGCGAGCCGGCCGACCGCTTCCAGCTTGCGGGCGTGTCCGAGCTCGGCCTCGATGCGCTGGCGGTCGGTGATGTCGCGCACGGTCGCGAACAGGAAGCGCCGGCCGCGGTGCTCGACGCGCGTCAGGACCACGATGGCCGGGAAAGCCTTGCCGTCCAGCCGCTTGAGGGTCCAGTCGAAGGTGGCGGTGCCGTTGCGCATCGCGGCGCCGATCATCTCGGCCGCCGCCTCGGCGGAGGGCCGGCCGCCCGGTTGCAGCTGGGGCGACAGCTCCCAGGGGCCACGGCCCACGAAGTCCTCGATGCTCGTCGCGCCGAACATCGAGAGCGTCGCCGGGTTGGCGCCGGTGAAGCGCCAGGACGGCGGCTCCAGAGTCATCAGCGCGTCCTGCGAGCTCTCGAACAGCATTCTGAACTGCTCCTCGCTCTCCCGCAGCGCGTTCTCCATCCGCCGGCGCTCGGTGATGTCCGAGAAGGTCACCACCGCGCCCGCGAGCTTGCCGCGCTCGCAGATGGGCATGCTCGAGTACTCGACCGGGAAGCTCGTGCCGTCCTTGCGCCAGAACACGTCGGTGGAAGAGCGGTGCACGACCTGATCGCGGAACACCGCGTAGATGGGGCACTCCTCTCTGGGGTAGGGACTGCCGTCGGGTCTGGTGTGATGCCAGATGCTGTGGCTTTGGCGGCCGACGAGCTCTTCGGGTCGATAGCCGAGGAGGGCCGCCGCGGCCGGGTTGACGAAGGTGTGGTTGCCGTCGGGATCGAGGCCCAAGATGCCTTCGGCCGCCGAGTTCAGGAGCTGCTGCTTCTGCTCGCTCAACCGCGCCACTTCCTCCTCCACCCGTTTGCGGGCGCGAATGTCGCGGACGATGCCGAGCGCCCACCACGCGCCGTCCGCCCGAATGGCGGAGAGCGACAGCTCGACCGGTAGCTCGTCGCCGGCCTTGTTGCGGGCCACGAGCTCGACGGTCTTGCCCACCGCGTTGCCCTCGCCGGTGCCTTGAAACGTATGCAGGCGCTGCCGGACGGTCCCGTGCTGCCGGGCCGGAGTGACGAGATCGTGGAGCTCGCGACCGATGGCCTCCTGGCGCGAATAGCCGAAGATGGTCTCGGCGGCCTCGTTCCAGTGCGAGACCAGGCCCTCCTGGTCGATCAGGATGATGGCGTCCCGCGCGGCGGCGCTGATGAGCGTCAAGTGGGCATGGGTGCGCGCTTGGTCGATCAGCGCCTCGTGCAGCCGGAGCTGGGCGTGGACCCGTAGCCGGAGCTCGTCGGGGTCGACGGGCTTCTTGATGTAGTCGGAGGCCCCGGCGGCGATGCCCTCCTCGATGTCCTCCCGCTCCGTCCTCCCCGTGACCAACGCCACCGGCACGTGGGCGGTGCGCCGATCGGACTTGATGCGCCGGCAGACCTCGAAGCCGCTGATGCCCGACATCGACACGTCGACGAGCATCATGCAGGGCGCCTGCTCCTCGAGCAGCGCGAACGCATGCGCGGCGTCGGCGGCCACGCGGACGTCGTGACCGTCCGCGGCGAGGATGCGCCGGATGCACTCGCGGACCCTGGGATCGTCGTCGACGACGAAGACCGTGTGGCGCGCGTGGCCGCCGACCGACATGGACGAGATCCTCCCGTTTCTCTGCATCGACGCCGCAGTAGGGAACTTGAGGCTCGGTCAGCGGCCGCCGACGACTGTGGGCTTGGCCGGGAGATTGAGGATGATCCGCACCTTGTCGGCCAGGCTCGCCATCTCTCGGTAGAGGAGACCGGTGGTTTCTTTGGACAGCGCCAGGGCGGCGAGGCTCTGCGCCAGCACCCGGCTGAGCTCGAGGTTCTCGAAGGACTGCCGTTGCAGCGCCAGCAGGCCGGCGACGGCGCGGATCACGTGGTGCAGCCTGAAGGCGGGCTCGGCGGGGAGGTCGAGGTCGGCGGCGTGGATACAGACGCTGACGATCTCCGGCGCCATGTTGAAGTAGAGCAGCTGCTCCGGCCCGAGCTCGTGATGGATGCGGTCGCACACCAGGTGGCAGATCTCGTCGTCGGCCTCGATCGGCACGCCCCCGGCGTGCACCAAGGGCAAGAGGACGTGCAACGCCACGACGCTGCCGATGTTGTGGAACAGCCCGGCCAAGAACGCCAGGCCGGGCTCGGCGGCTCTTAGTTGCCGGCAGAGCCAGGCCGAGCCGTAGGCGGTGCACAGGCTGTGGTGGGTGAGCTCGTCCCACACCGCCGGCCGCAGCGCGTACAGGCTCTCGGAGCGGGCGCGAAACAGCGCCCGGCTCGCGACCACGGCGGCGATGCGGCAGGCCTCTTCCAGGCCCAGGCGGATCACCGCGTCCTTCGGCGAGCTCACCTGGTCGTGGCCGCGGTAGAGGATGGAGTTGGCGACGCGGATGATCTCGCCGACCACCGCCGGGTCGCGCTGGACCACGGCGACGAAGGGGATGATCTGCAGGTCGGGATCGGTGACGCAGCTCAAGACCTCCTGGGCGCCCATCGGCATGGCCTCGAGTCGCGTCTGGCTGCTGCGGTGACGGGACAGCGTCGCCGACGCCAGGATCGAGGCGGCGATCGCCCGGCTCTTCAGCATCGGCGGCCGTTCGATGGGCCAACCGGAGAGCCGCGCCAAGCGTGAGCTTATCGAGCCGCTGGTCTCCGGCAGAGCAGTCACGAGGGCACCGAAGTACATCGGCGAGGTTGGGCCGAGCTTGAGGAACGGTGGACTCATCGACCACCAAGATCCTATGCCGACGCTCCTTCGCCCTGGACATCACGGCGTCAGCGCGCCGTGCGGTGTTGGGCCTCGAGCTTCTTGATCAGCTCGTCCACCACGGTCTGGTCGATGCCCAGGACCGAGCAGCCGATCATGATCTGCGCGCCGATCTCCTCCTCGTTGACGACGCCGACCGCGAAGCCGTGCTTCTTCGCCAGGGCGTTGGCGAAGCGCACCGCGTTCACCACCGACTGCCGGTCGCTGCTGTCGTAGTCGTCCGAGCCCTTGACCGCCTGGGTGACGATCGCGGGCAGATCCCATTTCTGCGCCAGAGCCGCGCCCAACGGTCGGTTGACCCGGTTCAAGGCGTCGGTGAACTCCTCGCGGCCGATCCAGCTGCGCGCCTTGTCGGTGGGCAGGTCACGCTCCACCTCGACCAGGTGCACCGCGGCGATCGCCTTGCCGACGTCGTGCAAGAGCCCCGCCAAGAACGCCGGCTCCGAGTCCGAGGCCCCGGAGATGCCGTGGATGTCGCGCGCCAGGCGGGCGACGACCAGGGAGTGGTCCCAGAGGCTGTTCATGACCTGGGAGAGCTGCGGTTGCCGCGAGGTGTAGACCTGCTGCGCGGTGGCGGCGTAGAGCACCTCGCGCAGCTTGCGGATGCCGAGTCGGGTGACGGCGTGCCCCAGCGCCTTGATCTCGTCGCGGGATCGGTACATCGCGCTGTTGGCGAGTTGCAGCACCCGGGTCGCGAGGAGCGGGTCTTCCTCGAGCAACGCGCTCAAGGCGCGCAGATCGGCGGTGCTCTCGTCGTCGAGGCGACTGCGCAGCGCCAGCGCCACCTTCGGCATCGTCGGCAGGACGAGCTTCCCGTCGTCGAGCTTCTTGAGGAGGATCTCCTCGAGGCGGGTCGCGAGCTTGGCGGTGTCCATGCCCCGATGCTCCTACTGGTCGGCCAAGGCCTTGGCGAGCTGGTCGAAGGTCGCGAGCGTGGCCGTCTCTTTGATGCCCTCCAGGATCTTCTTGTTGTCGGAGTTGACGACAATCGTCGCGCGCCGCAGCCGGCAGACGACGTCGTTGGCATCGACTGAAGCTTCCAGATCTTGAGCCGTTGGCTCGACCCCGGCGGGGAAGATGCCGGCGGCGCGGCTGCGTCGCCGTCACTTTCAGTGACCGCAGTGAGCGCCGGCCACAGCGGCATTGATCCCACTGGACGACCCCGCACCGACTGTGCGATTGCGCATGTCCTCAAGAGGAGCAGGCACGCGTTCACCCCACTCAAACCCTGACCGCCCGGTGAGCCTCTCGTGACCGCGGCGGCGACCGCAGAGCGCCGCAATGCCCTGGCGGGCGACATCGACGGCTTCGTCGCCCTGTTCGTCGACAACCTGGTGCAGGTGTTGCTGCTCTTGGCCCTGTGCAGCGAGCGCCTCGGGCTGCCGACGCCGCTCTTGCACGGCCGCGTCGTCGTCGGGGTGCTGCTCTCGGTCGCCGCCGGCAACTTCTACTTCGCGTGGGCGGCGCGGCGCGTGGACGGCGTCGCGCCCCCGTATGGCATCAGCACCGTGTCTCTGTTCGGCAACGGGCTGCTCGTCCTGTTGCCCGCGGCGCAGGCGTTGCGCGACGCCGGCGTCGACGCCGCGGTCATCGCCCGCGAGGTCTGGGGTATCGGCATGGCGGCGGCCTTCACCCACGGCGTCCTGGTCGCGCTCTTCGGGCTCGTGGCGCCGCTGTTGCAGCGCCTCGCGCCGCGGGTGGCGCTGTTGACGCCGCTCGCCGGCATCGGCCTCGCGTTTCTCGGCGTCGACTTCCTGGCGCGTTGTTTCTCCCGGCCCTGGGTCGGGCTCGTGCCGCTCACGATCATCGTCATCGCCAAGCTCGCCGGTCGCCGCAGCCTCGGGCCGGTGCCCGTCGCCCTGGGCGCGCTCACGGCCGGCAGCCTGATAGCCGTCTGGCAGGGGCCGGCGCTCACGGTCGCGGGGCTCGGCCCGAGCCTGTCCCTGCCGCTGCCGTACCTCGGCGAGCTCATGGGGGGGTTGGCCTCGCCCTATTTCCAGGCGGCGCTGCTGCCGGTGCTCGTGCCGCTGGCCCTGACCAACGCCCTCGGCACGGCGCAGAACCTCGAGGCCGCCCGCGCCGCCGGGGACGCGCTCGACGTTCGCAGCGGCGTCGTCGCCAACGGGTTGTTGACCATGCTCGGCGCGGTGTTCGGTGGTTGCGTCGCCACCACCATCTACGTCGGCCACGCCGGCTTCAAGGAGCTCGGCGCCCGGCGGCGGTACTCGGCGGCCCACGGCGTCGCGATGTTGTCCGCGACCCTGTTCGGGCTCGCGCCGCTGGTCGCGGCGGTGGTGCCGGCGGAGGCGGGGGCGGGGATCTTGGTCTGGATCGGCGTCGCGGTCCTCAACCACACCCTCGCCTCGATCCCCGCCAAGGAGTGGCCGGTGATGCTCCTGGCGCTGTTGCCGGCGGTGGCGCGCTGGGCCTGCGGACAAGTGCAGGAGGCGGCGCGGCTCGCGGCGGTCACCGCACCCGGCGGCGCCGCCTGGCAGGCGGTGGCCGAGCGCTTCCATGGGCTCGCGACCCTGGGCGAGGGTTTCATGCTGACCGGCATGGTGTGGGCGGCGGCGGGCGCGGCGGTGCAGGCCGGCCGATCGCGCCGCGCGGCGGGCTGGCTGCTGTCCGGCGCCGGGTTGAGCTTGGCCGGCCTGATGCACGGCCCGAGCTTCGCCGGCGTCAGCCTCGGGTCGGCGACCGACCTCGACAGCGCTCTGGGCTGGGGCTTGGGCTACAGCGTCGCGGCCGGCATCGCCCTCGTGTTAGGCTCACGGCGCTTGCCGGCGATGGAGAACAGCGGTGGCTGAGCGGGACCAGGGGAAGGGCGCTCCGAGCGCGGCGCACCTGCAGGAGCTCCTGGGACGTCATCCGCTCTTCGTCGGCCTCGACGGCGCGGCGCGCCTCGACATCGTCGACCGCGCGAGCGAGCTCCACCTCGACGTCGGCGACGTCCTCTACCAGAGCGGCAGCAAGGCCGAGGCGGTGTTCGTCATCCTCAGCGGCGCGCTGCAGATCGAATACCCGACCGGCCACGAGACCCGGGGTCCGGTGGCGGCGATCATCATCGCCCCGGGCTTCTTGGGCGAGTGCCAGGTCCTCGGGGCGGTGCCCTTCAGCGGCACCGGGGTCGCGCTGACGCCGCTGCTCGCCCTCGGCATCAAGCAGCGCGAGCTGTTGGGGATGATCGAGCGCCACCCGACGCTCACCCGCCGGCTCTACCTCGAGCTCAGTCAGCGCTTTCTCACCGCGATCGAGACCTGGCGCTTCCAGCCGGAGATCAACCCCGAGCTCTCGATCGCCCGCTACCTGGTCGGCGCCGACCGCGCCCTCGCCGCGGTGGACGCGAGCCGCAGCGGCCACCGCCTGGGGTTGCGGCAGGTCGACATCGGCCGGGCGACCGGGCTCAGACGCGAGACGGTCAACCGCATCATCGGCAAGTGGACCGAGCGCGGCCTGGTGCGATCCGACGGCGCCGGCATCGAGCTCAAGGACCTGCCCGCGCTCGCCGCGATCGTCGCCGCCTCGCCGGCGGTCGAGCTGACGCAGCAGATCAAGCTGCCCTCAGAGGGCGACGAGGCGATGGAATAGGCCGAGCAGCTCGCCCACCCCGAGCTCGTCCTTGGCCGCGGCGGCGAGCGCGAAGCGGCGGTCGTTCTCGAGGCGCAAGGTCCCGGCCTGTTGCAGGGCGCCGATCGCGCGGCCCACGGACTTCGCCGAGCTGTCCGCGAGCCGCGCCAGGATCTCGTAGCGCGGCAGCAGCCGGTCGCCGCCGGCGGCGAGCTCGAGGAGCAGCCAGGTGAGGCGGGCCGCGAGGGGCAGGGCGAGGTAGTCCGAGAAGCGGCTGCTGCGGGCGTAGCGCCGCACCAGGTCGCAAAGGACGAGGTCGCGCGCCGGGCCCGCGCTCCCGAGAAGCGCCGCGAGGGTCGCCGCGGGCCAAGACAACAAGCGCGCCTGAGCGACGCTCTGCGCTGATTCCTGCGAGACCGTGCAGCCCGCGACCAGATCGCGGTCGCCGAACAGCGCCGGGGCGCGCAGGAAGAGCGAGGTGCGCGCCTTCTTCGCCTCGCCGACGTACAAGCGAACCATGCCGTCGACGAGCAGGTAGACCTGGTCGAGCGGGTCGCGCACCGAATAGATGGCTTGGTCCGGGCGCGTCAGCACCGAACGGCCGGCGTGGGCGCTCCACAGCTCCTCGGGCGCGTGTCCCGGGCTCGTGATCAACAGGAGCGCCTGTTCGAGGTCCACGCGAGGTCGGTACCGGGGGCCCGGCTGGCGGTCAAGGACGATCATGCTCGGAGCGTGGTGTCGGCAGCGGCCGCGCGGGAATCAAAGCACGAGGCGACGGTCGCCCCGCCCACCCGGGGCGGGGGAAATCTGGCCGACGCTGAGACAGCGGACGGGGGGTGGGGTGGGGAGCGCGGCCGCCGCGGCCGCGCGGGAATCAAATGCAGGTGAAGATCAGAGATGCAGCCGGCGGCGAAGTGATCGCGATCACTCGATTGCGCCCCAGGCGTCCGAGCATCGGGACATGGGTCCCAGTCGATAGTCGTATGGTACCGAGCAGCACCAACGGAACACGGTAAGTGCCTGAATTGTCGAGGATTTAATGGCCTCGGGCGGGAGCCGTGTGCTCGACGCTGGATGAGGAGAATGTCATGGAAATCACGACCCTCGCATCGCTCCACGTGACCTGTCACCCGCTGCTCGCGACCCTCGGTGACCGTCAGCTGCAGGCAGTGCGGGCCCATGGGCGCTTGGTGACGTTCCGGGAGCGCCGCAGCATCAGCAAGCCCGGCAGCGAGCCGAAGTGTGGCCTGTTGTTGCAGGGCACCCTGCGGACCTACCGCCGCGGTCCTTCGGGCGCCGAGCTCACCGTCAGCCACCTGCAGGCCCCCGCGGTCTTCGGGGCGAGCGACGCGCTGTGCGGCCCCGACCTCGCGGGCGGCATCGGCACGGTCACCGCCAGCACCGTGGTCTTGTTGCCGCTCGGCTTGTTCGCCCAGCTCGTCAAGACCCAGCCGGCCTTCGCGCAGGGCGTCCTCCAGGAGCTCGCAGAGGGCGCCGCCGCCGCCGCCGAACAGCAAGCCGCGCTCGCCTTCGAGAGCGTCGACACTCGCCTCGTCGGCTTGTTGATGACCTACGTCCGAGTCTGCGGCACCCCCGAGCGCGACGGCGTCCGCCTCGATCTGCACTTGAGCCAGGAGTCGCTCGCCCGCGACCTCGGCGTGAGTCGCAAGTCGCTGACCCGCTCGCTCAAGAAGCTCAAGGCCGAGGAGCTGTTGCTGAAGCGCGCCGGTCATTACGTGATCCGCAACGTCGCCGCCCTCGCCGCCCACACCCCGGTGCCGTCGACCCCGCCCGCCACGTGGTCGAGCTCGGACCGTCCGGCTCCGTTGCGACCTGTCGCCATGGTCGTCCCGGAGCCGGCGGTCTATGCGCAGGCGAGCTGAGCCCCCGCCACCGGTTCCCTCGCGCCGCGGTTGGTGGCAGATTGGGGCTGCGGCACTCAGTCGAAGGAGCCTCGCATGTCGGTTCGGCGCAGCAGCTTGGAGCCTCGGGTGTTACCCGATCGCAGCGTTGGCGGGCGATCGGGCGCGGCAAAGGGAGCGTCCTCGACCGGCAAGAGCAAGGCCACGGGGTTTCCGGCCACCGACAAGGTCGAGCGCAAGAGCGTCTTTGCCGAGGGTGTCACCTACCGCTCGACCTTCGGCTTTCGTCATCTGTTCGGCGCCTGCAGCATCGTCAAGCTCGGTTCGGTCTACCACTTCGAGGTCCCGATCCGCTTCGTCGGCGCGCTCGGATTTGCCGCGGCCTCGCCGGCGATGGCGCGCAAGTGGGGCAACGTGGCCGACGCGCCGAGCCGCTATTTCAAGGCGGGCGCGACCTCGATCGCGCAGATCCCGGCGCTCAAAGATCGTCTCCTCGAGATCATCGCCACCGTGGAGGAGGCGTTGGCCACCGACTTCTGCCGCGTCCACCTGACGCCCTCGTTCCCCGACGAGCGCACCATCGCCGACAAGTCGTGGCTGCAGTCGGAGAAGCAGATCACTCGAGATCTGCGCGAGGCTCAGGTGGAGCCGACCGCGGCGGCCATCCGCGATAGCGCCTACAAGGGCGCCAACATGGCGCTCATCGAGGGGATCAAGGCCAAGACCTCGCCCGCCAACCCGATCATCATCCAGGTCCTCGCGGTGCCCAACCCGACCGTGATCACGCCGACCGCGTGGGACCCGTACTCCAACCCGCTGCTCATCGCCCACGAGGTCGCCCATTGCCTCGGCGTCGACACCGAGGGCTACGAGCTCGCCGACTATCCGGCGAACGGCCTGATGAAGGACGAGACCGGCATGACGGTGCTGCAGCAGATGACCGGTAAGTCCCCGAAGCTCCTGCGCACCGACTTCAACGAGCTGATGCAGAAGCACGCCGCCAAGGCGAGCCCGACCGTCGACGGGGCCGCGGCGCGGCGCGAGTTCAAAGACACGAGCGGCAGCCGCTACACCCGCGGCGTCGACTGGATGGCGCTGTCACCGGCCCGCCGGCTGACGCTGGCCAAGGCGCAGGTCGCGGCGCTCGGGCGGCAGGGCTAGCCGGCCCGCAGGTCGCCCTACGGATAGGTTCGGGCGGGGGCTGAGCCGGCGACTCAGCTCTCGGGCACAGTGGGGGCGACGCGCTCGACAGGGATCGACGGTTCGCGATACTCGCGCTTGTAGATCTCGGCGAGCGTCAGGAACATCGCCAGGACCAGCGGGCCGTAGAACAGGCCGAGCAGCCCGAAGAGGCTGACCCCGGAGAGGATGGCGAGGAAGATCAACACGCCGCTCATCTTCGCTTGGCCGCCGATCAGGCGCGGCTTCAAGCCGTACTCGAACACGCCGATGTAGACGACGCTGTAGGCGAGGAAGGCGACCGCCGCCCCCGGTCGGCCGTCCAGGTACAGGTAGGCCGCGGCCGGCACCGCGACTCCGGCAGCGCCCAGGATCGGCAGGAAGGCGAAGAACGCGATCACCGCGCCCCACACGAAGCCGGACCCTAGGTCGAAGAGCACGAAGCCGAGGCCGCCGGCGATGCCCTGGAGCACGCTGGCGACGCCGTTGCCGAGGAAGACGGCGCGGCTGATCGCCGCGAAGCGGGACACGAGCATCTCCTCCTGGTGGTTGGGAAGTGGCGAGAGATCGAGGAGGTACGCCTTCAGCCGCGGACCGTCGGTGAGGAGCGCCAACATCACGACGATCATCAAGGCGAACATCAACAGGATGCGGAGGGCGTTCGAGGCGATGCCGCCGATCTCGCGGTAGAGCACCTCGGTGACCGCGTTGCTCACCGCCAAGAACGAGCGGCGGAGCGCGTCGGGTGTGGTGTCGAGGCCGGCGACACCGGCGAGGCCGCGCAGGCGGACGAGGATCGGGCTCGTCCCTTGCGCCGCGGTGACGAGCTGCTCGATCACCGGCAGATCGTTGGCGTCGGCCGTGCCGGCCATCAAGACCACCTCGCGCGACAGCGACGCGAGCATCACCGAGACCGGTACGACCACGATCAAGACCACGATCACGGCGGTCACCGCCGCCGCCGCCGTCCGCCGCCCCCGCACCAGATCCGTGAGGCGCGCAAAGACAGGCGCAAAGAGCACGACGAGCACGGCCGCGAGCACCAGCGCCGCCACGAAGGCCGCGAACATCCGCAGCAGCAGCAAGGTGACCGCGGCGAACACCGCGAAGAACAGCGCGGTCGCCAGGCGGTTGGTCTGACCAGCAGGGGCGACGCCCATCGGATGGTCCTCCTGTCGGCGCGTCCGCGAGCGGACGCCTGGCGCTCGTCGATGCCGATGTCCCACACCACGAACACCGAGGGTGTCCGCGTATACCAAATCAGGAGCGCCGGGACCAACTCGGCGGCGGCCGCGCGCCGGCGCTCGGCGACGACGCGATGCCGGGTGACCTGCCGGGAGTTGCCAACCTTGGCTGGCCGCGGCTCGTCAGTCGTCGCTTCCTACCACCCGCACCGCGAACTTCGGCTGGGTCTGGATCGCCTTCTTGACCGCGCAGGTGTCGGCGGCGCGGATGATGGCAGCGTGGTACTTCTCGGGCACGCTTGGCGGCAGCTTGATCTCGAGGCCCACCTCGGCGAGCGCGTACGTAACCTCGTCGTAGTGGAGGCGCTGGCGCACCTCGACGCCGTCGGTCGCCAGGCCGCGGGACTGGAGAAACCCCAGGACGTAGATGCCGGCGCAGGTGCCGATCGAGGCCAGGAACAGCTCGAAGGGCATCGGCGCCGAGCCGTCGCCGCCGGCCTGGGACGGCTGGTCGGTGCGGATGACGCGATCGCCGATGCGGGCGTCGACCCTCTTGCCCCCGGGGAACGTGATGGTGATGTCGGGTGCTGCGCTCATCGAACCCTCCGATGCTTGCCAGTCGATAGGAGACGGCGGCGACCCCGAACGGTTCATCGGCGCGCCGCCTGACGATGTTGCGGCGGCGCGGTCAATCAGGGATACTCGAGGGCACGCGCGGCGCGCGCCGAAGAATATGAAGACCAAGCCGGTCTATCGCCAAGAGCAGATCGCCCGCCTCACCGACGGGGTGGTGGAGTCGTCCCGCACCGGTCACGCCGGCGGCGAAGAGGAGGTGAAGGCGCACGGCCTCTCCGAGCACTTCGGCGCCGCGAGCACGATGGAGCCCGGCAAGGTCGCGACCCACGACCTGTCGCGTTATCTCGCCAACCTGACCGCGGACCTCGACACGATGATGCAGCTGCTCGCGACGTTGCCGCCGTCGGTCACGGTGTTCGGCGGCGCTCGGCTCGCGGAGGACGATCCCTACTACAAGGTAGCGGTCGAGATCGGGCGGCAGCTCGCGGCGGCGGGCCTTGCCCCCTGCACCGGCGGCGGCCCGGGCGCGATGAGCGCGGTCCCGGAGGGCTTCTTGACCGGCCTCGAGCAGATCCGGCTCGGCGTCCTGAAGAAGACGCCGGCGCAGCCGCTCGTCGGCGGGCTGTCGCCGGGCGCGAACCCCGAGGATCAGCGCACCCAGGGCTTCAACATCATCCTGCCCGCGGAGCAGCGCCTGAATCCGCGCGTGCAGATCTCGACCTCGCTGCGCGAGTTTCCGTTCCGTAAGCTGGCGCTCTACGAGAACTGCCGCGGCCTGGTCACGATGCCGGGCGGCTACGGCACCCTGGACGAGCTCTTCGAGGTCTGGACGCTCGCGGCGCGCGGCAAGCACAACGATCCGATGGTGGTCGCCGGCAGCAAGTTCTGGGCGCCGCTGTTCGCCGCCATCGAGAAGGTCGCGGTGGTCGACCGGCGCCTCATCGACGAGACGGTGTTCGCGAAGATGCGGGTCCTCGACGACCCGCAACAGGTCGTGGCACATCTGGCCGGCGCCACGAGCGTGCGCGGCTTCGAAGAGCGACCCGAGATCCTGCACCGCCGGCTGCGCACCGAGATCCGCCGGGCGCTGACGGTGGTGAGCCGGTTGCCGCCGGCGGTCGCCATGGTCGGCGGCCTCGGAACGCATCCCGACGATCCAGAGGTCGCGGCGATCCGCGAGGTGGCGCGGCGGGCGACCGCGAGCGGGGTGGCGTTGCGGATTGCCGGGCCGCTCGGGGTCGGCGGCGCCGTGGTCGCCGGGGCGCAGGCCGCCAAGGCCGACGCCGCGGTCCAAGGCTTCCTGCTCGCCGGGTTTCCGGCGCCGGAGACGCCGGGCCTCAAGATCCACATGCGGGTGAGCGACTTGATCACCGAGAAGGAGCTCTTGAGCCGCAACATCCGCGGTCTGGTCGCCGGCCCGGGCGGGCTCGGGACCCTGGGCAAGGTGTTCACCCTGCTGTGCGAGATCCAAACCGGCAAGGTGCCCAAGGTCCCGGTGGTGCTCGTCGGCAAGAGCTTCTGGCAGCCGATCTTCGACGCCATCAAGAACACCATGCTCGACGACCACGCCTATGCGGTCCACGGCTGGCCAAGGCCGCGCCACACCATCGCCGCCGAGGATTTGTCGCTCGTGACCATCACCGACGATCCTGCCGAGGTCGCGCGCATCATAGGAGCCTGAGTGCGGCCGACGCTCGTGGCGCTGTGGGTCGTCACCCTCTGTCCCGTGGCGCTTGCGGCGCCAGAAGCCGAGGCAGTCGGACCGGCGCCGGACACCGAGTCGGTGCCGACGACCCCGGCCACGGCGACGGCGCCTCCTCCTCCTTCGAAGGACCACTTCCTGCCGGCGATCGGAGCGACCGCCGCGTTCTCCACGGTGACCCTGGTCGCCGGTACCTTCGCCTGGTGGAGAGACAAGGGCTATGCCGGCTGGGGCTGGCGTGACACCGGCTTCTTCGGCCGCGACACCTACGCCGGCGGCGCCGACAAGGCCGGGCACTTCATCTCCTGCTACGGCGCGACGCGGCTGATGACCACGCTCTACCACTCGCTCGGCGTCGAGGCCCCGAACGATCTGTGGCTGGGGGCGGGCTTCATCTGGTTTCTGGGCGCGGCGGTGGAGACCGTGGACGGGTTCACCGCGTTCGGCTTCGAGTACCCCGACCTGATCGCGAACACCGCGGGCGTCGTGGCCGGGATCCTCGCCGAGAAGCTCCCTGCGGTGGACGCGCTCGTGGGCTATCGCATCGGCTACCTGCCGACGCCGCACTACCTGCGGCACGACAAGAGCTACATCCGCACCATCAATGACTACGGCGGCATGATCTACTACGTCGACGTGAAGCCTGCCGGGCTCGAGACCGCGTGGGGCCTCGACCCCGGGCCGGCCCGTTACCTGAGCTTCGGCGTGACCTTCAACACCCATGGCTACTCACCGAAGAGCGAGTGGCGCAAGGAGCGCAACGTCGGGTTGCACGTGAGCCTCAACGTCTCCGAGATCCTGCTCGGCGCCTTCGAGCCCGGCACCTTCGGCGTCGAGGGCCTGGCGCGGGTGTCGCGCTACTACGCTTGGCCGTTCACCAGCGTCATCTACGTGCGCGACTTGAACAACGACGACGACACCATCAACTTCGGCGTCGCCAACCGCGACGAGAAGCACTTGTAGCTCTTCCGGCCTACCTCTTCTTGATTCCCGCGCCGCGGCTGCCGCGGCGCTCCCCACCCCCACCCCCCGTCCCCCGCCCCCGGGTGGGGCGGGGGCGATGCTCGCGGACCTCGTGCATCCAGCCGTCGGTGTCGGGGATGACCCCGGTGTGGATGCCGGTCAGGCGGTCGTAGAGGGTCTGCGCGATCTTGCCGACGCCGCCGTGGTGGACGGTGTGGGTCTGGTCGCCGACCACGAGCTTGCCGATCGCGGTGACCACCGCCGCGGTGCCGACCGCGAACATCTCGGTGACCCGGCCGTGCTCCAGGCCGCGGGTGATCTCGTCCAAGGCGATGGGCCGCTCGCGGGCCTCGAGGCCCAAGCGCGGCGCGAGCTCCAAGATCGTGGCGCGGGTGACGCCCGGCAAGATGCTGCCGGACAGAGGCGGCGTCGTCAGCACCCCGTCGATCACCGCGAACACGTTCATCCCGCCGAGCTCCTCGAGGTAGCGGTGCTCCTTGGCGTCGAGGAACAACACCTGATCGCAGCCGCGCTCGTAGGCGTGCCTGCCGGCGAGCAGGCTCGCGGCGTAGTTGCCGGCGGACTTCGCGAAACCGATGCTCCCCGGCGTCGAGCGGACGTAGCTCTGCTCGACGTAGATCTTGACCGGCTTGAAGCCGTTCGGGAAATACGGCCCGACCGGGCCGACGATGACGAAGAACAGATAGGTCGACGACACCCGCACCCCGAGCACCGCCTCGGTGGCGATCAGCGTCGGGCGGATGTAGAGCGCGCCCGCGCCGCTTGGCGGCACCCAGCGGCGCTCGAGATCGACGAGGGTGTCCACCGCGGCGCCGAACAGCTCGGTGCCGACCGGCGGCATGCACAGCCGCTCCGCCGAGCAGTCGAAGCGCAGCGCGTGCATGTTGGGGCGGAAGATCGCGATCCCCCCGTCCTTCAAGCGATGCGCCTTCAGGCCCTCGAACACCTGCTGGGCGTAGTGCAAGACGTTCGCCGCCGGATCCAGCGTCAGCGGGCCGTGCGCCACGACGCGGGGCGCGTGCCAGCCGCGCCGCTCGCTCCAGTCGGCCAGGAACATCCGGTCGCTGAACTCGCGGCCGAAGTGTAGCCCTTTGAGCTTGCGGGCGATCTGGCTCGCGGAGCTGGACTTTACCGCGTCGATCTCGATCTTCATGCACGCCTCCACGCGTTCGGTCCCTCGCCCCCGCCATCTCCCAGGGCCGCTCTCGTCTACCTAGTATGCCGGCCGGTCGGCTGGCAACCGCTACGGTCGCACGATGAGCTCCAGGCTCATCACGCTCTCGCCGCCGCGCTGGTCGCGGGCCACCATGAAGATGGTCACCCGGCCGTCGGTCGCCGCCGGCGGCTCTTCGGGAGCGGTGTACGACGTGTCCAGGCTCTTGGTGAACTTCGGCCACGTCAGATCCTCGGCGGTCTTGCCCGCGGTCGTGAACCACGACACCGAGAGCTCCTCGACGCGGTCTTCGGTGAACAGGGTGCCGTTCACCAGGTCGCCCTTGACCACTTGATATGGTTGGTAGGACTCGGCCGTAAACTCCGGGAGGACGCGGATCGACGCCCCCGCCTGGAGGTAGGCGAGG
The DNA here is from genome assembly GCA_016218825.1 of Deltaproteobacteria bacterium. Classification (GTDB taxonomy): domain Bacteria; phylum Myxococcota; class XYA12-FULL-58-9; order XYA12-FULL-58-9; family XYA12-FULL-58-9; genus JACRCV01. Next base: position 22,663 of record JACRCV010000051.1, on the reverse strand, counting down.
CCGGCGACGTCGCCGGGCTGGCCGATCTCTACCTCGGTCCACACCGGCTCGGTGGCGTTCTTGCCCTCCGCCACCTTGACCGCGGCGAACACCGGATTGCGGTTTTGCGGCATGTTCTTGATGTTCAGGCAGCCCGGGACCTCGGCGGGAGTCATGCCGTCCGGGCACACTCGGTACGGCAGCGCGGCGCCCCAGAACTCCACGAAGCGGCGCAGATCGCGGACGCCCAAGACGACCCGCTTCTCCGCGGTGACCGTGTCGTCGGCACCCGCGACTTGGAGCGTCGCGGCGGGCCAGGCGCCCAGGCCCATTCCCAAGAAGCTGGTTGCGAAGTGGTAATGCCACAGCTGCTCGGGAGCCGCGATGGTGAGCTCCGGCACCGCGTAGGGCCACACGGCGCGCGTCGCCCACCAACTCAAAGGCGGCGGTGGCTCGGCTTCGTTCTTCGGGACCGCGGTGCCGCTCTGCGCTATCGCCCGCATCAGGTCGAGCGCCGGGCCATCGTCGGCGCCGGCGGCGGCGCGCCTTTGCTCGTAGTCGGCGCAGGCGTTGTTGCTCTCGACCGGGCAGAAGCTCCAGGTGTAGTCGACGGGGCCACCTCGAGGGTCGACCACCAGCGCCCGGAAGCTCATCGAGATAGGCTCCGGTACGTCGAGGAGGATTGCCGGCGGCTCGGCGACGATGGCGAGCACCCGCAGGTCTTTGACGTCGCCGTAACGATCGAGGCTGCCGGTGCACGCCGCAGCGAGGGCGCAGATCCCAAGCGCGAGACCTTGGCGAGGAAGAGATCGTCTCCCCTCGCCCCACCCGGGGGCGAGGGGTTGGGGGAGTGGGGGTGGGGAGCGCCGCGGCAGCCGCGGCGCGGGAATCAAAGGCAGAAGAGACAGGTGTAGGAGAGAGCCGCACATCAGAACTCACCTTTGACGCCCAACACCGGCAGGATCGGCAGGAGGGTGATCGGGGTCTTCTCGCGGAAGCGGAAGTCGTAGCTGTATTGCTCGACGTTCTTCGCGTAGTAGGCGTTGATGAGCTCGAGGTAGCAGGTGAGCTTGAAGAGATCGAAGACCCAGGTGCGATCGATACGAACGTCGAGCTGGTTGAAGGTCGGCATCCGCGCCGAGTTGCGCTCGACCCCGGAGAGATCCAAGGCGTAGCTGTCGCTGTCGGCGTCGTAGCGCACCGCGCCGCGGTCGAGGGGCGTGTAGGGATTGCCCGACACCAACCGGAAACGAAAGCCGGCCTCGAAGCCGCAGGGCAGCACCCACTGGGCGACGACGGTCAGGATGTGGGTCTGGTCGAAGGGCGACAGGTGCTCCGTCGCCGGGCTGTCGGCCGCAGGGCGGCCGCCGCCGCCGCCGCCCTGGATCGCCTGCGTGGTGTCGACGTTGTTGTCCTCCTGGAGCGAGCGGCTCAGGGTGTACGACAGCCAGCCGTAGAACGCGCCGTCCGCGGTCGCCAGGTGGCGCAACAGCACCTCGAGGCCGTAGGCCCGGCCGGCGCCGGTGCTCGACCAGACCTCGAAGATCGCGCGGCCGTCTTCGTAGGTGACCTTCGCGGACGGCGTCGGGATGTGGGAGCGGAGGTTGTAGAAGCCCTGGACGTCGAGGCTCACGACCGGGGTGATGGTCTCTTCGACGCCGAGCACGAAGTGGTGGGCGCGCTCGGGGTCGAGCCCGGGGTTGCCGATGGTGTCGAGCAAGAAGCCGGGCTCGGGCAGCTTTTCATAGAGGCCGTAGGCGGCCTTCAGGGTGGTGCCGGCGACGACCTCGACGCGGGCGGTGGCGCGCGGCAACAGCGACCAGTCCTGGGTGTGGAAGAAGTCCCAGCGATCCAAGCGCAGCCCGGGGACGAGCTTCACGCCCGGGACCGGCTCGGCGACGACCTCGACCCAGTACCCCTGGTTGAAGGCGCTCATGTCGGCGCGGTACTTCTGGATGCGGGTGTAGTCGAAGGTGCGCGTCGGGAAGTAGCGCAGCTCGGTCGGCGCCGGATTGTCCATGCGGAAGATCGCGGTGCCGAGGCGGTGATCGAGGCCGGCGTTGATCGTCAGCCCGTCGTCGAGCTCGTAGCTCAGGTCCTCGCGCCAGTCGGCGCTCCAGACGTTCAGCTGCACGCCGGCGGCGAAGCTGATCTCCTCCGCGGTGTAGGCCGCGGAGTTGGCGGTGTAGCCCGGAGCGACGGTCGAGGTCAGCGTCAGCTTGTCGTTGATGCGGAAGCGATCCCGGGCGACGAGCCGGTGGAACATCAAGTGGCCGCCGAAGTTGGCGTTGATGTTCTCGGCGGAGCCGGCGAGGATCAGGCGCAGCCGATCGTCGGAGCCGAACGCGAAGATGTCGATCGCGTGCACGCCGACGACCCGACTCGCCTTGGCCTGATAGTCCCAGTAGCGCGGCGACAAGGTCGCGCTCCCCTGACCCTCGTCGTTCTTGACGACGCGCTCGATGACCAGCGGCAACAGCGCGTCGATGTAGGACCGCCGGCCGGCGGCGGCGACGTGCCATTCGGCGGCCGGGGTGCAGGTGTAAGCCGCGGCGTCGACCAGGTCGGCCTTCGCCGCGGCGCGCCACAGATCGCAGCGGACGTCGCGGGTCGTCACGTCGACGACGCCGGCGGTGGCGCTGCCGTAGCGGGCGCCGAAGCCGCCGGGGTAGAAGTCGATCTTCTCCAGGAACTCGGCGTTCACCACCGAGGTCAGGCCGGCGAAGTGGTACAGCTGCGGGATCGCGACCCCGTCCATGTAGACCGCGGTCGCCGACGGCCGGTCGCCGCGGACCAAGAGCGCGCCGCCCAAGCCGCCGGGCGTGCGCCCCATCCCCGGGAGGTTCTCGATCACCCGCACCGGATCGCCGAAGGTGCCCGGGATCTTGCTGACCTCCTGGCGCTGCAGCTCGACCTTCGCCACCTCCTGGCGCTCGGCGCGGCTGCGGACCACGGTCTCGAACGGGCTCTGGGCACGGCGCACCAGGTAGTAGTTGACCTCGAGAGCCTCGCCGGGTCGCAGGGTCTCCTCGACCTCGTAGGGATCGTAGCTCGCGGCGCTGATCCGGACCACGAAGGCGCCCGGCGGCGCACCGCGGACCTCGAACTCGCCGTCACCGTTGGTCTCGGCGACCGGGCGGCCGCTCAGCTGGATCACCGCGGAGACCACCGGCTTGCGGTTGCCGGCCTCACGCACCCGGCCCTTGAAGTTGACCGGCAACAGCGCCGCGGCGCTCGCCGGCGGTTCGCCGGCGCTGGCGTCGGGCTCGTGCACCACCGGCTAGAAGACGTAGCGGTACTCGATGCGGATGGCGGTGGGGACGCCGTCCACCTCGGCCGGCGAACACTGGAACTGGCCCCCGGCGGCGACCGCCGGGGCGGTGAACGCGGCGTCGGTGCTCGCGACGACGTCGACCGCGGTGACCGCGCCCTGGGCGTCGATGTCGAGGCCGAGCGTCACCTCGCCACCGCGGCCGAGGACGAGCAGGTCCTCGGGGTAGGCGGCGGCGACGAAGAGCAGCAGCTCCGGCGCCCTGGTGAGCACCGGCGCGCGCGGCGGCTCGCTCGCCGGCTCCGGCGGCACGTTCTGCGCTTCGATCGCGGCGCCGGCGCCAAGCGGCACGAGCGACAACGACAGCGCGGCGAGAGCTGAGGCACAGCGCATGGCGACTGCGCCACTATGCTCAAGAAGGCCGCCGTTGCCTAGGGGCGCCGGCGCCCGGCCGCGCTTGCCTCGCTCGGACCGATGGAGTAATGCCGCCGTCACTGGAGGCCTCATGCTCGCGCGCGTCTTCTGCATGATCGCGTTCACCAGCGTCACCACCTCGGCCGTTGCCCAGGAGAGTCCGCCCGCGGACGGTCGGGCCGACGCCCCCAGCACCGACCTCGGGCTGCAGCCCGGGGGTACGGCTCAAGGACCGGTGCTGACGCCCTTCGGCCCGGACGCGTTGCACCGCGACGCCGCCGCGACGCCGACCGCCGCCGATGCCGCACAACACCCGGGTGCCGATGCCGCTTTGGTGGGGGGCAGCTCGGCTGCGGTGATCACCGGGGGCGCGGGCGCGGCGCTGCCGCCCGGGCTGTTGCCGGAGGGGACCAATCCTGCGGCGCCGATATTGGCGGACCCGACACCGCCGGCGGCAAGCGCACCGGCCGCCGCCGGGCTGCGCTTCTGGCTCGCGGGCTTCGCCGACGTCGGTCTGAACGTGACGGTCTTCGACAGCAAGAACTTCGAGAACTACGACACCACGTTCTTGCCGCGGCAGGTGGAGGTCGACCTCGGGGCCGGGTGGAAGGATGCCGGCGGAGCGCGCCTCGACTTGAACGTCCTGACCTCGCCGGAGTCGAGGCCGATCTCCGTGGTCTCACCGCCGCTCGACCGCGATCTGATGGACGCGTTGGTGGAGCAGGCGCTGGTCGAGTGGCGCCCCTTCGCGCTGACGCTGCGCGCCGGCAAGATGAACCGACCCCACATGAACGAGCCGTTGGACCCGGTGGACCGCGTCAGCCTGTCGCGCTCGAGCCTGACGGTGCTGGCGCTGCCGGACAGCCTCACCGGCGTCTACCTCGGCTACGAGCCGCTCGCGATGCTCGAGATCTACGCCCTGGTCGCGAACGGTTGGAACACCACGGTCGAGGCGCAGAACCGCTCGAAGGCCGCGGGCGGTGGGGTCGCGCATCGCTTCGGCGAGCTCGCCCACGGGCATTGGCTCTACAGCGGCAACCTGAGCTGTGTCATCGGCGCCGAGCGGCCGTTCGTGAACGACCTGCGCTGGGTGTTGGACTACAGCGGCAAGATCGGGGTGGCCGACGAGTTTGACCTGGCGCTCGAGGCGGTCTACGGCCAGGAGCAGAACCAGGGCTACAGCGCCGAGGGGATCAAAGACGGCGACAGCGCCGCGGTGTGGTACGGCGGCACGCTGGCGGCGTCGTATCGGGCCGACGCCGCGTCCGGCCTGCTCGCCGGCAGCAGCGCCGACCTGCGCCTCGAGTACCTGCACGACCCGGACCTGCTCCTCGACTTGCCGCGTGAGGGGAGCCTGCCGTACCTGACGACGCTCGTCGGCGTGAGCGCGACCCTGCGCTACGCGCTGACGCCGGGGATCGAGGTCGGCGCCGAGTACCGCGCCGACTTCGAGCGCGGCGACGTCGACAAGGTCAGCGTGCAGCGCAACAAGAGCGACAACATCTTCACCTGGTACATCACCCAGGAGATGATGCTGGAGCTGATCGGTCGGTTCTAGCGCTACGGGAGCGGCCAGCCGCCCGCGGGGCAGGGGATGTCCGCCTGGCCGGCGGTCATCGTGTCCCAGCACAGGTCCTCGCCGGTGATGCGGGTCAAGCGGCCGGCGCCGTTGTCGAGGTTCCAGGCGACCGTGAAGTCGGTGGCCGCGCCGTCGTCGTTCTGACCGCTGAGCGCGTCGTGGATCGACATGCTGGCGATGGTGCCGTCACGCTCGAAGGTCAGGGTGTCGCCGTTCTTCAGCGACTGCGGGCGGATGTTGGTGAACACCAGGCTCTTCTGGGTGTCGCTGTCCTTCGCCCAGTCGATGCCGAGGACCGGCTCGGCCGGACCCGGCTCGGTCGGGGTGCCCGGGTCGTAGAGCTCCCAGCGGCCGTTGTTCGCCTGGTGGCTGCCGGTGTACCACAGGAAGTCCTGGACGTAGCTCATGTCGCGCGAGCCGGTGACCCGCATCTGCAGCTCGAGGCTGGCGCCGCGGGTGCCGGAGAGCGTGGCGTCGACCCCCATCAGCGGGAAGGCGTGCTGCCACCTCCAGGTGTCGCCGTCCTTCGTCGGCTTCTCGCTGACGACGCCCCAGAAGATCAAGCGCGGCATCGCCAGGTAGAGGTTGACGGCCAGCGCCACGAACCCCACCGAGGCCGCGGCCAGCTCGACGTTGGCGGTCGACACCGCCTGGTCCGCAGCCGCCAGGGCGCCGTTCGGCTTCCCCTTCTCGAAGTTGGTGAAGTCCATGCTGTCGTTGGGCGGCAACGCCGGCGCCTCCTTGCCGCACCCGGCGACGATGGTCAGGCCGTAGCAGGTGAGCACCGCGACCCCGAGCGTTCGATTTCTGATCATCAGACCCTCCTCGAACGGGAATTCTAACGACACGCCGGCGCCCGGCAAGAATATCTTCGGGCCGCGCCGGCGCGGCAAAGGCTTTCCGTTCCCCGGCCGCCTTGCTACTGTCGGAGAGGCCACCCGATGCCACCGCGAGTCCTCGTTGCCGACCCCGATCGTACGACCCGTGAGCAGGTCGCCGCGGCGCTGGCGCGCCAGGGCTTCAGCGTCGCGACCGCGGAGGACGGCAAGCACGCGCTCGATCTGATCGTCCAGAGCTCGCCCGAGCTCGTGGTCTGCGGCGAGCGCCTGACGCAGCTCACCGGGATCCAGCTCTGCCAGCAGGTGCTGGCGCTGAACCTCCACTGCCGGCTGGTGCTGCTCTACAGCCTGCCGCTCGGCGATCTGCAGCGGCGCGAGCTGTGCGCCGACGTCGGCTGTGACGGGGTGCTGTGCCGGCCGCTCAGGCTCGCGGCGCTCGAGGCCCTGGTCGCCGGGCTCGGCCTCAAGACCCCGGCCGCGGTGGAGCCGGCGGCGCTCGCCTTTGCCGTGCCGACCCCGGCGGCGCTCGGCGCCGCGCCCCCGGAGGCCCCGCCGATCCCCGAGCTCGCCTCGGCCCCGGCCGCGGCGATCGCTGCGGACACGACGCCGTCCTTGCCGGTGCCCCTGCCGCTGCCGTTGCCGATCCCGATGCCGGCCGCCGCCGGGCCGGGGGCGCTCTCGGCGGGGGGGGCGAGCCCGACGGTCGAGCCGGCGGCAGCTGCCGCCGACAAGACGCGGCTGTTGCCGCCGGGGGTGCCGCGCTACGGGGACCTGACCTCGATCCCGGTGCCGCGCCTGATCTACGAGCTCTTCGTCGGGGTCTACTTCGGGATCCTGCACCTGGTCCGGCAGCGCACCGAGCGCGCGATCTACGTCTGGGCCGGGATCCCGGTGCGTGTCGACTCCGACCAGCTCTCCGACAGCCTCGGCGCGGTGCTGCGCGAGGCCGGTCGGATCACCGATCTGGAGTACGCCAAGGCCAAGCAGCTGGCGATGACCTACGGCCAGCCGCTCGGCGTGACCTTGGTCAAGACCGGCACCTTGACGGAGCACGAGCTCCTCGAGATCCTCGCCCACCAGACCGAGCGCAAGCTCATCAGCTGCTTCGGCTGGCGTGACGGCACCTACCGCCTCGAAGACGACACCTCGTTTGCTAGCACGACGGTCTTGAACGAGGTGGCGCCGGTCAGGGCGATCTGGCGCGGGGTCCGCGAGCACTACGATCTGAACACCTTGTTGTCGTACTTCTCCAAGCTCCGCGGCCGCTACGTGGTGGCGACCGAGCTGTTCGCGACCCAGGCGGAGGCGGTGGGCACCGAGCTGCGCGCCGCGGAGGTCCTTGAGCTGCTCAGCGGCCAGATCACCTTCGAGGCGGCGCTGCTGTCGCGCTCCGAGCGCACCCTCGAGATCGCGCAAGCGCTCTACGCGATGCTGGTGACCGACATGATCCGGCCGGTCGATCGGCCCGGCGAGCCGGCGCCGGTCTTGGCCGCGGCCCCGAAGACCGCGCGACCGCCCGGGCTCGTCGACTACCAGGCGTTGGTCGGGGTCGCCGATCGCATCGCCCACGAGTATCTGCGCCTCAAGGACAACGACCACTTCCAGGCGCTCGGCGTCGGGCGCGACGCGAGCAACGTCATGGTCGAGCAGGCCTACCAGCGGGCGGTGGCGGCGGTGCACGCCGATGCCGACGTCGCCGGGCTGCCGGCGGACGACGTGCGGCGGGCGCACGAGATGGTGGCGATGCTCGCCGAGGCCAGAGACACGCTCCTCGGCCCCGAGCGGCGTCAAGCCTACCTCGAGCGCTTGCGCTCGGCCCCGAGCGGCGGCGGCGCGGCAGCGGACGTCGGCGGCGGCGCGGCGCAGACCGCGGCGCAACGCAAGCGCGAGGCGCTGTTCGTCGCCGAGCAGACCTATCAAGAGGGGATGCGGCTGTTGCGGGCCGGGGACGGGCCGCAGGCGCGCCAGAAGCTGCTCGCGGCGGTCGAGCTCCACCCCGAGGAGGCGGCGTATCGGGTCGGGGTGGCGCAGGCGCTCTTGGTCGGCGAGCACCCGGACGTCGCTGATTGCCGGCGCGCGGCGTTCGGCTACCTCGAGGAGGCGCTGCGGCTCGACCCCGCCAACATCCTCGCGAACCTCGAGGCGGCGCGGATGCTCCTCGCCGATCGGCTGTACGCCGAGGCGCGGCACCACGTCGAGCGTATCTTGCGCCGGGCCCCCGAGCATCAGGCGGCGCGGGTGCTGCAGCAGGAGATCGCGGCGGCGGAGTTCGGCTGAGTCGCCTTGCGGGCGCGGCGACCGTAGCCCCTCGCCCCACTCGGGGGCGAGGGGTCGGGGGAGTGGGGGTGGGGAGCGCGGCCGCCGCGGCCGCGCGGGAATCAAATGCAGGCGAAGCGGCTCAGGGCGTGGCCGGCGCGGGTTGTTGGTGCTCGGCGATCATCCGCTCCAGATCGGCCTTCGACAGGCCGACGGAGCTGGTGATCTTGATCTCCTGGGCCTTGCCGGTCTCGACGTCGGTCGCGGTGACGTGGACGATGCCGTCGGTGGAGATCGAGAAGCCGACGTCGATCTGGACCTGGCCACGCTGCGCTTTGCGGATGCTCTCGAGCTGGAACTCGCCGAGGATCTCGTTCTTGTCGATCTGTCGGCTGTCGCCTTGATAGACGACGATGCGCACCGTCTCCTGGTCGTCGCGCACCGTCGTGAACCGCCGCTCGACGTGCGCCGGCACCTTGGTGTTCTTCGGGATCACGGTCTCGGCGAGACCCGCGACCGTCATCACCCCGAGGTTGTGCGGGGTCACGTCGAGGAGCACCGCCGGCATCGTCTGTTCGCCGAGCATCGCCGCCTGCACCGCGGCGCCGACCGCGACCGCCAGGTCCGGGTGGACGCCGGTCGCCGGCTCGCGTCCGGTGATCTCGACCATTCGTTTGCGGATCGCCGGCATCCGCGTCATGCCGCCGACCAGCAACACCTCGTCCAGGGTCTGCAGGGTGAGTGACGCAGCGGCGAGGGTGTTGGTGAAGGTGGTGAGGGTGCGCTGCAGCAAGTCGGTCACCAGCTCCTCGTAGACCGGCCGGAGCAGATCGCACTCGAAGTGCACGACCTCGCCGTTCGGCCGGGTCGTGAGGAAGGGCAGGGCGATCTTGGTGATCGGCGTCGTCGACAGCTGGATCTTGGCGAGCTCGGCGGCCTCCCACAGGCGGTGCGCGACCACCGGGTCGTTGGTGATCGCCATCCCCACCTGCTTCTCGATGCGCCCCACCAACCACCCCAGGATGCGATGGTCGAAGTCGTTGCCGCCCAAGAACGCGTCGCCGTCGGTCGCCAGGACCTCGATGGCGCCGCCGCCCACCTTCAGCACCGAGACGTCGAAGGTGCCGCCGCCGAGGTCGTACACCGCGATGCGGCGCTCGGCGCCGAAGTGCATGCCGAAAGCCAACGCCGCGGCGGTCGGCTCGTTGATCACCCGCAGCACCTCGAGGCCGGCGATCTTCGCCGCCTGCTTGGTCGCGGTGCGCTGGCGGTCGTTGAAGTGGGCCGGGACCGCGATCACCGCGTGGGTGACGTCCTGCGCCAGGTGGCGGCGGCAGGCCTCCTTGATCTCGGTGAGCACCAGCGCCGTCACTTCCTGGATGGCGTACTTGCGGTCGGCGGCGTGGATCCAGACGTCGCCGTTCGGGCCGCGCACCGAGCGGTAGGTGACCCGGCCGATGGCGTCTTGGGTCTGGGGGTCGTCGAAGCTGCGGCCGATGAGGCGCTTGGTCGCGTAGATGGTGTTCTCGACGTTGTTGACGAATTGGCGCTTGGCGGCGTCACCGACCAGGCGTTGGCCGTCCTTGAACGCGACCACCGACGGCAGCGTGACCTTGCCGTCGGCCATCGGCACCACCAGCGGCTTGCCCTGCTCGATGACCGCGGCGCAGGAGTTGGTGGTTCCGAGGTCGATGCCGATGACGGGTTGCATGGGTGTGGCGTGGCCGCTCAGGGCTGGCGCATCACCTGAATGACTTGGAGGAGGGTCGAGGCTTCGAAGTTGTTGGGCTCGAGCTCCAGGGCCTTCTTCAGCTGCGCCTCGGACTCCGGCAGGCGGTTCTGGATCTGGAGGAACTTGGCGTACTCGACCCTGGGCTTGGCGAGCTTGGCGTCGCGCAGCGCCGCCTGGATCAGGCCCGACTCTTCGTCGGTGAACGGCTCCAGGGCGCGGCGCGGCAGACACTGGCTCGCGAAGGTGCCGCGCACCGCGACGACGCTGACGGCGGGCGCGCGCCCTCTGATCGCCGCCGCGAGCTTGGCGGCCTCGGGCTTCTTGCCGCAGAACGACAGCGCCACGAACCACTTGCCCTTCGGCAGGCCAGGGACGGAGTACGGCTCGTAGATCCTGGGCAGCTCGGCCGCGAGGCCGGCGACCTTGACGTAGAGCTTGACGTCGACGAGCTCGGTCATCGTGCTCGCCGCCTGATCCTGGCTGGCGGCGGTCACGCCGACGGCGCTGTAGCCCGCGGCCAACGCCAGGCGGGCGACGCCGGCGAACAGGAGCTGGAGCATGAGGCCACGCGAGAGCACGGCGCGAAGGGTAGCCAACAAGGCTCGCAAGCTCAAGCCGCGCGGGCGACCGACTTTCCGGCGGCGGCGATCGCGACCTCGGCGTCACCGAGGCGTATGGCCACACCCCGGGGTGGTACGTTAGGATTGCTCGATGCCGAAGGTCATGCCAGGGGCGGTGCTCGTCGGGGTCGCGGTGATCGCGGTCGCCGGTGCGGCGCGTGCCGGCGGCGACTGTCTCGACAAGGCGATCGCGGCGTACAACGCGCTCGACTACGAGGCGGTGACCCCGCTGGTGCAAGAGGCGTTGCCGGCCTGCGGTGAGAGCAGCGACCGGGTCAAGGCCTACGAGCTCTTGGCGACGATGCACGTGATGTTCGGGCAGAGCGGCGACGCCGAGGCGGCGTTCCTCGAGCTGCTGCGGCTCAAGGCCGACTACGTCCTGCCGGGGAACAGCTCGCCGAAGCTCCATGCGGCGCTCTCGGCCGCCAGGGATCGCGCGGCCTCCGGACCAACGCCGGTGATGGCCTCGAACCCTGCCGCCAGGGACGGCGCTTTGGCGGCGAAGTCGGGCGCCGAGGCCGGTGGGCCGTTCGCCGCCGCCACCGTCGAGCCGGCGCCACCGTTCTACGGTCGCTGGTGGTTCTGGACCGGGATCGGGGTGATCGTGGCCGGCGGGATCTTTTGGGGGGTGTGGCAGGCGCAGCACCCCGAGCTGCCGGAGACGGACTACGGTCCGTTCAAGATGTGACGATGTCGGGCTCAGGACGTTTCTGCCTGTTGGCGTTCTTGGCGCTCAGTGGCTGCCGCCAGGCGTCGTTCATCGTGCTCGAGGTGCAGGGCGACTTTCGGATCCCCGACGCGATGAACGCCATGACGATCTCGCTGTTGCCGCTCGGCGGCGGCGACGCCCTCTCGAGCTTCGATTTGGACCTCACCCAGATGGGCCACCAGCTGCCGCTCGAGGTCGGCATCGAGCCCAAAGACACCACGCCGGCGGCCATGGAGGCGGACGTGAGCGCGGCGCTCGATGGGGTGGTGGTGGCGGTCTCCCGATCCGAGTTCAGCTGGGTGCCTGACGGTGTGACCCACGTGGTTTTGTCCCCACTCGGTCCCCCATAGCTTGCTGGCCGCGGCACTACCTGCCGCGTCGGTTCCACGAAGGTGTGTTGAGCGTGTCATTCTGTCATCAGCGTTGGCCGCGCCGGGCCCGCGACTTCGGGCTGAGCGCGATCGCGCTGGTGCTCGGCTGTGCGCCGGCGGGCGAGGTCGGGCCTGAGGTCGTCGCCGCGCCGCCCCGCAGAGCAACGCCGGTGGCGAGCGCGACGGCGGACGCGGGCGCCCCGGATCGCTGGTGGCTGCACGGCGGCTGTCCGGACGACGCGGTGCTGAAGGGCCGGCCACCGCCGCACGGCGTCGAGATCGGCTGCGTCAAGCCCTCGGGGGTGTGGCACGGCCGGCGGACGGTGTGGTTCGCCGACTGCGGCCGAGGTCGACCGTGCAGCGCCGACAACCCACCGCTGCGCTATCAGGGCATCTATCGGCGCGGCATCGAGCACGGGCACTGGGTGTGGTGGAGCCAGTCGGGGCGCAAAGCGCTCGAGGGGGAGTACTTCGCGGGTCGCAAGGTGGGCACCTGGCTGGCGTGGGATCCGGGCGGCAACGTCCGCAAGAGCCAGCTCGAGGTGCCGCCGCCGCCGACCGTCAACGTCGACCGCGCGATCCAACAGGCGCTGGCCGCGGCCGCCGCGGTCGGCTCGAAGGATCTGAAACGGGAGCTGGACGGCGCGGCGCGCGATCTGAAGACCAGCCGCGTCGGCCCGGCGCGTGCCGAGTCGATCCGCGCCCTGGCGACCGCCGAGCTGCGCTCGATCGACGTCCGCGCCACGCCGGGCGGCGGCAGCAGCGCCAGCTGGGCCGCGAACCTGCCGAACGAGGACATCGGCAAGATCTCGTTCGGCGGCGGCCAGGACCGCGACGCCTCGCCCTACATCCGCGACGCGACCCAGGTGGTCACCCAGAAGGTCATCGGCTGCTACCGCGCCGCCCTCGCCGGTCACCGCTCGCTCGCCGGCAAGCTGGTGGCGCGCTACACCATCAACGAGGACGGCGATGTCCTCGAGGCCCTGGTGGTGCAGTCCGACATGCCGGAGACCATGAACCAGTGCGTGCGGGCGGCGATCAGCGCGTTGAGCTTCGGCTCGCAAGACACCGGCCAGGACATTCAAGTGATCACGCCGTGGACCTTCCGGGCGCCGTAGCGGGCGGTGCGGTGGATCGAGCCCCTCGCTAGGGACTCTCGTACGCCCCCCGGTCGACGGTGGCGTTGGCGATGCGCGGATTGCCGTCCAGGTCCAAGGTGACCGTGACCGGCACCGCGGCGTTGTCGCCGGAGTCGATGCAGGCCGAGCCGGCGCGCAGGCGCAGGTCGTCATCGAGGGTGCCGGCGACGTTGTCGGCGCCGTCCTTGTCGGCGAACGGGTCCTGGTTGAGGTTGATGTTGTTCGTGCCGGTGAAGTTGCCGTCGGCGCAGGTGTAGCTCACCGTCGAGCTCGCGGCGACGATCTCGCCCCCCGGCCCCTGACCGTAGAAGGCCGCGTTGACCACCTGCAGAATGCGCGTCCCCAGGGACTTGATGGCATCACCATCGGTCGCGGTGTTCGACGCGAAGCTGCAGTTCGTGACGTAGGCCTGCGCCGCCATGTTCAAGTACAGAGCGCCCCCGTCATTGGCGCTGTTGCCGGTGAAGCTGCAGCCGACGATCGACGGGAAGCTGGCGTTCACCATGATCCCGCCGCCGGCGCCGCTGGCGACGTTGCCGATGAAGCGGTTGTTGACGTAGCTCGCGGTGCCGGAGGTCTGGATCGCACCGCCCTGGCCCGCGGTCGCCTGGTTGCCGACGAACAGGGAGTCGGTCACCGTCAGGTTGCTGAGCACCTCGGCGATCACACCGCCGGAGGTGGTGGCAGCGTTGCCGGTGAAGGTCGAGGCGGTGATCGAGGCGCCGAGAGCCCTGGATGTGTAGTAGGCGCCGCCGCTCGGCGCGCTGTTGTTGGTGAAGGTGCATCGTTGAAGGTTGATCCCGGAGTCGACGTCGCCGACCGCGCCACCCCCCGCCGAGGCGGTGTTGGCGTCGAAGATCGAATCGGTCACCGTGGGGATGCCGGACGCCCCCCAGACGAAGATCGCGCCGCCGGTGACCGCGGAGTTGTCCTGGAAATAGGAGCCGGAGATGGTCGTCGCCGTCGACAGCACGACGCCGCCGCCGATGGCGCCGGAGGCGTTGTGGATGAAGGAGCAGTCGGAGATGATCGGCGTGCCGCCGGAGTAGACGCCGGCGCCGTAGTTGCCGGCCTGGTTGTCGCGCACGACGCAGTGCGAGATCGTGGCGGTGCTGCCGCTGACGACGCTGATGCCGCCCCCGAGCGTCGGGGCGTTGCCGCCCGAGACCGTGAAGCCGTCGATGACGACGTCGGCGGTCACCCAGACCACGTTGACGCTGTTGTCGGTGGTGTTCGCGAAGGCGGCGCCATCGTCGCCGTTCAGATCACCGCTCAGGACGGTGGGGTTGGCGACCCAGTCGCGCGCCGCCAGGGTCTGCTCGATCCCGGCGAAGCCGCCGTAGAGCTTGGCGGCGAAGTCCAGACGGAAGCGCGCCGCGGTATCGCCCAGAGTGACGCCGGCGCCCTCGTCGGGGTGGTAGGTGCCGGCCGCCACCCAGATGTCGTAGCCCAGGGTCCGGGCCGCGGCGAGGCCGTCTTGGAGGGTCAAGAAGGCGTTCGTCCAGCTGCTGCCGTCCGCGAGGCCGCCGATGGCGCCGAGGTCGACGAAGACCACGCAGACGTCGGTGTGGGTCGCGTCCGCGTCGTTGCAGTCGATCAGGCCCGACGGCCCCCAGGTGGCGATGCAGGCGACCGTCCGGCGGTAGTAGCCGTCGTTGTCGACGTCATTGCCGTCGTCGATCTGACCGTCACAGTCGTTGTCGAGGCCGTCACAGTTGTTCGACTCGACCGCCAGGTAGCCGGAGATCGAGGTGTAGTTGGGCTCGATGAAGCCGCTCGAGCCGCCGCAGACCTTCAGGGCTCCGGCGCAGACGCCGGCCTGTTTGCTCGCCAGCGGCGCCGTGAGGCCGTTGTCGCTGGAGCCGTCGCAGTCGTTGTCGCGGCCATCGCAGCTCGTCTCGGTCGCTTGATAGTAGGCGAGCGAGCTCCACACCGGATCGATCCAACCGCCGCTGCCGGTGCAGACCTTGCGCGAGCCGTTGCACACCCCTTGTTGGTTGGCGGACAACGGCGCGCTGAGGCCCTCGTCGGTGAAGCCGTCGCAGTCGTTGTCCTGTCCGTCGCACGCGGTCTCGGGGCTCTGGTAGCCGGCGACGGTGCTCAACGCTGGATCGACGAAGCCGCCGCCGCTGCAGATCTTGAGGGTCCCGGCGCATACCCCTTGTTGATTGCTGGCGGGCGGGCCGCTGAGCGCCTCGTCGGTGAAGCCGTCGCAGTCGTTGTCGTCGCCGTCACACGAGCTCTCCACCGCCTCGTAGCCGGACACGCTGGTCCAGAGTGGATCGACCCACAGACCGGAGGCGCACACCTGCGTCGATCCGACGCAGACGCCCTGTTGCTTCGAGGCCGGACCGCCAACCAGGCCGACGTCCGCGGCGCCGTCACAGTCGTTGTCGAGCGTGTCGCAGAGCGTCTCGGTGAGTTGGTACGCCGCCGCGGTGTAGCTGCAGCGCCAGCCCGCGAGCCCGAGGCAGTCCGAGGTCGACGCCACAGCGCACACCCCGACGCTCGAGCACGGCGGCGGGGTGTCGGTGAGGTTGTCGTCGGCGGTGCCGTTGCCGTCGTTGTCGACGCCGTCGCACACCTCGGGTTTGCAGACCCCGAGGTCGGCCGCGCCGTCGCAGTCGTTGTCGAGCCCGTCGCACGTCGTCTCGAGCGGCTCATAGGACGGCGAGGTGTAGGTGCAGCTCCAGAGGGCGGCGCCGTTGCACTGCGGCACGGTGCCGGCGCAGACCCCGGCCGTCAGACACGTGGACGGGACGTCGGTGAGATTGTCGTCCACCGCCCCGCTGCGGTCGTTGTCGGTGCCGTCGCACACCTCGGGGGCGGCGTTGATCCACCAGCCGCAATGGGTGTTGGCGTGGTAGCGGATAGCCTGCTCGTTCTGGTCCTGGGTGGCGGTCGTCGAGCCGCAGATCGCCTGGGTGGAGAAGGTGCCGGTCACCGCGCCGCCGTCGAGGCACTGACAGTCGTAGAACGGATCGGGAGTGGTGCGGGTATCCGGGTCGATGCTGCAGACCACCTCGAGCGCCCGGCCGTCGGCGCCGCAGGTGGCGCGCTTGCCGCAGTCGGTGACCCGGCCGGAGGCGGATCGGTAGCTGCGGGGCGTTTCGTTGCACAGCCAGGTGACGTCCGGCGTCAGCGAGGTCGACTCCCAGTCGCTGCCGTCGATGCAATCGAGGAAGACCGCGGTGACGTCGGCGTCGTAGTAGTAGATGTCGTAGGCGTTCTGCAGGCCGCTCGCCACGTGACAGATGCCGGTGACCTGGGCGTCGGGACAGTCGCAGGCGGAGAAGGTGCCGCCGACGCAGTAGCCGCGCGGGTCGTTGCGCTCCCAGAAGCTCCCGGTGTAGGCCGAGCACTGGTGGGCGACCGGGTCCTCGCAGCTGCCGTGGGCGGTGTGCGGACACGCCAACGGGTCGCCCGGTGCCGCGTCGTCGCCGGCGACAGCATCAGAAGGCCTGGCGGTGTCTCCGCTCGTCGAGCCGCTCGAGTCGCCATCCGGGCTTCGATCGTCGACGCCGCCGGGTGAGGTCCTGACGACCCCGCCCGAGCATCCCCAGCCGAGCGCGACGACGAAGGCCAAGCCGCGAGCCACCTGTTGTCCTGACATCGAGAGCCCCCACGTCGGCTGAAACGCCGCATCGAGCGCGTCCTGGCTCAGACGTTGGTCGTTGCCCCAATACTCACGATGAACGTAGCACAGGGGTAAGCGCAGCGCCCGACGTTGCCCGCCCCACCCGGGGGGGCCGAGAGCGGCGCCTGCCGCGCGACGCTCCGGGGTGGGGGTCACGGAGGACGGGCGCGAAGCGTCCGCCGGGAATCAAGAAAACGAGAACTCGATTCCCTGCTCTCGCGGGCCCTTGGCGTGGCGCGGCCAACCCGCTAGAGTGACGAAAAATCGATGCGCGAGCGTCAGAACGTGAGGAGGATGCGGATGAACTACCTTCGGGGCTCGATGTGCGTGGCTGCCCTGTTTCTCTTGGCCCGTGTGGCGCCGGCGGCGACAGAGGGCGTGGTCGAGGCGGTGGGCGAGGCCCAGATCAAGAACGGCGACCAGGTGGCGGCGAAGAAGGTCGCGACCGCGGACGCCTTGAAGAAGTGCATCGAGCAGGTGGTGGGGATCGCGATCAAGAGCGACTTCTCCGCGACCCAGGCCGAGAGCGTCAAGAACAACGAGACCCAGTTCGTGTCGGACGTCAGCGACAAGCTGGTGCAGAAGTCCGAGGGCTTCATCCAGAAGTACGAGGTCATCGACGAGCGGACCGACAAGGACATCATCAAGATCAAGGTGCGGGCGCACGTCTTCGAGTCGAAGATCAAGTCCGAGGTCAAGAGGCTCGCCGACCTGTTGAACGCCGCCGGCAACCCCAAGGTGATGCTGGTGGTGCAGGAGGTCTACGACAGTCCCGAGGGCAAGCGGCGGGTGGCCAAGGAGTCGCTCGTCGGCGCCTACCTGGAGAAGGAGCTGTTGGCGCGGGGCTTCGAGCTCAAAGGCAAAGGCGAGGCCCATGCGGTGGCCGACGACTCCGTCGAGCAGTACGACAAGTGGATGCATGACGTCGGCGGCGCCGCGAAGATGGCGCGCGACCAGGGCGCTGACATCCTCATCGCGGGTCGCGTCGAGATCACCGACAAGGGACGCATGGACGAAAAGGACGTCGCCGGCCTCGACGCCCTCAAAGATCAGACCCGCATCGAGATCGCCAGCGTCATCCGCGGGCTCAACTCCGCCACCGACGAGATTATGAGCACCAAGCCGGTGCAGATGACCTCGATCGGCACGACCACCGAGCGCGCCGTGCACCGCGCCTTCCAGGGCAGGGGCGAGAACCTCATCAAGCAGACCTTCGACCAGCTGCTCGACGACATGAAGGAGAGCTTCAAGAAGACCGCCGACCGCGGCCAGGCCTACGAGGTCAAGCTCGACGGCATCAAGAGCTTCAAGAAGGAGGGCAAGTCCTTCCTCAAGGTGCTCGAGGGCGTCGACGGCGTCTCGACGGTGAAGCAGAAGAGCTTCGGCGGCGGCGCCTTGGTCGTCGACATGGCCTGCAAGTGCTCGGCCGAGGAGCTCCAGGGCCGCATCCTCCAGGCCGCGGAGAAGACCGGCGACCTGTCGAGCATCGACATCAAGGACGTCTCGGGCAAGAAGCTGGCGTTCTCGCTCTGAGGCTCAGGCCGCGGTCGACTGGTAGTAGCGCTTCAGGATCTCGGCGCACTCCGGCCGGCTGAACTCCGGCGGTAGCGCCTCGCCCTTCGACAGCATCTCGCGCACCTTCGTGCCGGACAGGTTGATGAAGTCCTCGGGGCGGTGGTCCGGGGCGTCCTTCATCATCACGACGCGGCCGAGCTTCTTCGACCACGCGGTGTTGTCGGCCTTGTAGATCTGGATGCGGAGCGCGCCCGCCGGGACCTCACGATCGAAGATCGTCTGGGCGTCGAAGGGGCCGTAATAGGAGCCGACCCCGGCGTGGTCGCGGCCGACGATCAGGTGGGTGCAGCCGGCGTTCTGGCGGAACACCGCGTGCAGCACCGCCTCGCGCGGCCCGGCGTAGAGCATGTCGAAGCCGTAGCCGGTGATCAGCACCGTGCCTTTGGGGAAGTAGTTCTGGACCATGGCGCGGATGCACTGGTCGCGCACCTCGGCGGGGATGTCGCCGGCCTTGAGCTTGCCGAGCAGCATGTGGATGAGGATGCCGTCGGCGCCGACGTCGTGGTGCGCCATGCGGCAGAGCTCCTCGTGGGCGCGGTGCATCGGGTTGCGGGTCTGGAAGGCCACGACCTTGTCCCAGCCCAGGCCCTGGATCTCGGCCCGGATCTGGTAGGCGGTGCGATAGGTCTTCGGGAACTCAGGCTCGAAGTACGAATGCGACAGCACCGTCACCGGCCCGGAGATGAGGGTCCGCCCGGCGCCGTTGAAGGCCGCGACCCCGGGGTGTTTGGGATCGGTGGTGCAAAAGACGCGCTCGGTCATCCGCTGCATCTGGGTGTCGGTCGCGGTCTCGATCTTCTGGACCTCCTGGATCGCGACCACCGGCTGGCCGTCGACGTTCGGGTCGCGCAAGGCGATGCGGCGCTTGCCCTGGAGGCTCGCGGCGTCCCTGACCATGTTGACGATCGGCACCGGCCAGAACAAGCCGGCCGCGGTGTGCATTGATTCGGCGACCCCGAGCGCATCGGCCAGGTCCATGAAACCGGGAAGCGGCGTGAAGTAGCCGCCGCCCAACATCACCGCGTTCGCGGACGCCGCCGATGACACGAGGAGCGCGGGCAGCGTCGCGGCCTCGCTGATGAGCTCGGCGCGTTGTTTTGGATCTTGGACGTAGAGGGGCTTCAAGGCCTTCGCGGCGTGGGGCTCGATCATGACTCTCTCTCGGATCGCGGTCAGGCGATGGCGCGCTCGATGCGGGCGTAGATCGTCCGCAGATCGCCTTGGCCGTCGATGGTGCGGAGGACGTTGAGCTTACGATAGTAATCGATGAGCGGCGCGGTGTCTTTGGCGTAGGTGACGAGGCGGGCGCGGATGGCGTCCTCGCGATCGTCGGCGCGCTGGTAGAGCTCGCCGCCGCACTTGTCGCAGACGCCGGCGGTCTGCGGCTTGTTGAACTCGAGGTGAAACGACGCCGCGCACTGGCGGCAGGTGCGGCGACCGGAGAGGCGCACGACCAGCACCTCGCTCGGCACTTCGAGGCAGATCACGTGGTCGAGGCGCTCGCCCCGCCTCAAGAGCATCGCCGCGAGCGTGTCGGCCTGGGCGACGGTGCGCGGGAAGCCGTCGAGCATGTAGCCTCGGGCGCAGTCGGGCTGCAGCGTCCGTTCCTCCACCAGGCGGACGACGACGTTGTCGGGCACCAGGTGGCCGACGTCGATGTTGACCTTCGCCTGGCGGCCGAGCTCGCTGCCGGCGCGGATCGCGGCGCGCAGCATGTCGCCGGTGGAGATCTGCGGGATGCCGAAGGCCTCGGTCAGCATCTTCGCCTGGGTGCCTTTGCCCGCGCCCGGCGGTCCCAACAAGATCATCTTCATTCACGCCTCCGTCGACTCCGGCGCTCGTCGGCCATGGCCATATCGAATGCTCGTGCGCCGTGGCAAGAGCCAAACCCCGATTGGCACCGGCGCTCGGCCGACCGCCTCGGGGCGAAACAACCCTAGGGGCCGGTGTGCCGCCGTCGCGCCTTGCGGCGCCGGGCAAAAACGACGAGCAGGACGATCGCCACCGCGGTGCCGACGAGGATCACCGCGCTGGCGCGCTTGCTGGCGACGTCGAGCCAGCCCTTGCCATAGAGCGCCGTGAGGTAGCCGAGCGCCAACCACAGCGGCACGCTCACCAGGCAGCCGAGGAAGTCGAAGAACACGAAGCGCAACAGCGGCATCTTCATGGTGCCGGCGGTGTAGAAGGTCACGAAGCGAATGCCGGCCACCTGGCGACCCAGGAACACCGTGAAGTTGCCGTACTCGTCGAACCAGTGCTGGACCCGGGTCAGGCGCTTGTCGGTGATTGCCTTGGCGATCAGCCGCGAGCGCTCGCGCAACGAGAAGCCGAAGCGGCGTCCCATGAAGTAGGCGACGAGGTCGCCGAGCACGATCGGCGTCGAGACCACCGCGAAGGTCAACACGAAGCTCGTCAGGACGAACTGATTGCCGAGCTGCTTGGTGGTGGTGAAGCCCGACAGCGTCAGAGGGATGTCCTCCGGCATCGGCAGGCCGAAGCCCGACAAGAACAACACCACGATGATGGTGGTCCAGATGACGCCGCGGTTGTCGGTGTTCCACGCCGGGTCGAAGAGACGGCCGAGGAGGGTCGCGGCCGCGGCGTCGTGCGCACCGGCGCCATCTCCGAACAGGCTCAGCGCGACGTAGACGAGACTGGGCAACAGCACCTGGGTTCCTCGGCGAACCCATACCCGATGCGACCGGCGAGCGCCATCACCACGAGACCGGCGGCGCTTTTCGCGGCCCGGGTGACGGTGTACGATCCCCTGACTTCCACTTCGCCGCGGCGAGCGACGAGGAGTTGATGAGCGGCGTTCTAGGCATCGACTTGGGGACCACGAACTCCTGCGCGTCGCTGATGGAAGGCGAGGCGCCGTTGGTGCTGCCGATGGCCGACGGCAAGTACACGCTGCCGTCGGTGGTCGCGTTCAAGGCCGGCCGGGTGTTGGTGGGCGAGCGGGCCAAACGCCAGTCGGCGACCAACGCGGCGTCGACGATCTTCGCCGCCAAGAGACTGATGGGCCGCAGCTTCAGCGACCCGGAGACCCAGCGGGCGATCGAGAACGTGCCGTACCGGTGCATCGCCGGCCCGACCGGGGACGTGAACATCGTCCTCGACGACAAGGCCTTCGCGGTCGAAGAGATCTCGGCCTTGATCTTGGGCACGATGAAGCGCGCCGCCGAGCGCCACCTGCAGCGCGAGGTCCGCCAGGCGGTGATCGCCTGCCCGGCCTACTTCAACGACCGCCAGCGTCAGGCGACCCGCGACGCCGGGATGATCGCCGGGCTCGAGGTGATCCAGATCGTCAACGAGCCGACCGCGGCGGCGCTGGCGCACGGCTTTCATCAAGGCGCCTCGAGGCGGGTCGTGGTCTACGACCTCGGGGGCGGCACCTTCGACGTCTCGGTGCTCAGGGTCGGCGGCGGTGCGGTGGAGGTGTTGGCCACCGCCGGCGACGCTTTCTTGGGCGGCCACGACTTCGACAACCGGATCTTCGATTGGCTGGTGGGTCGGGTCGCAGAGACGCACGGGGTCAACGTCGCCGAGGACGCCGACGTCTCCCAGCGCCTGCGCGAAGCGGCGGAGGCCGCGAAGATCCGTCTGTCGGAGTCCGAGCGCACCACGATCGCGGTGCCGTTCTTGACGACCGCCAAGGGGGGCGAGCCGGTCCACCTCGAGTGCGCCCTCGATCGGGCGCTGTTCGAGAGCCTGACCGGTGATCTGGTGGAGCGCTCGGTGACCCTGTTCAAGGAGACCATCCAGGCGGCGGGGCTGACGCCCGAGGCGATCCAAGAGGTGCTGCTGGTCGGCGGGATGACGCGGATGCCCGCGGTGCGTGCTCGGGTCGCCGAGCTCGTGGCCTGTCCGCCGTCGTTCAACGTTCATCCGGATCTGGTGGTCGCGGTGGGGGCCTCGGTGCAGGCGGCGCTCTTGACCAACGACGCGGCGAGCGCGGTGCTCGTGGACGTGACGCCCCACAACCTCGGCATCATGACGGTCGCCGGCCTCGCCGAGACCGTGATCCCGAAGAACACCCGGATCCCGACCGCGGTGGAGCGGCGCTTCTCGACGGTGAGCGACGGCCAGCAGGTGGTCAAGATCGTGGTGTACCAGGGCGACAGCCGCAAGCTCGCTCAGAACCAGGTGCTGGGCGAGTTCTACCTCCAGGGGATCCGGCCGGCGCCGCGCGGCGACGTGAAGATCGACGTGCGCTTCGCGATCTCGGCGGACGGCACGGTGCAGGTGACCGCGATCGACGTCGAGACCAAGAACGCCAAAGAGCTGCGGATCGTGCGCGGCAGCGGCCGACCGCCGGGCGAGCTCGAGCGGATGATCAGCCAGCACCAGGAGCTGCTGCTGGCGACCGAGGGCGCCGACAGCACCTGAGCCAGGGGCGACGCGCCCCTCGCCCCACCCGGGCTCACCATTGATCTCAGTTGATGCAGCCTCTTGAATCCACACCGTTTTTGGATCTTGCCATCGGGATGGGCGAAGAAACTGGACACGGCTGGGCGGTCGAGGAATTCGGAACGGCGAGGT
>JACRCV010000049.1 GCA_016218825.1 Deltaproteobacteria bacterium | reverse complement strand
CTACCTGACGTACCTCCAGGTGCGAAACAACGCCGCCGTCGTCGCGGGCGCGGGCAGCCAGGTGCGCCTGTTCGTCGCGGGCGACGTGGTGATGGAGAACAACTCGGACGTCAACTTCCCACCGGCGATGGGCGCCAGCGTTGCGATCTATGCCAGCGTGAGCGCCACGGCGGGTGGCATCCTGACGGTGCAGAACAATAACGAGTCGGCGCTGACGATCTACGCGCCCGCGGCGGATATCGTGGTCCGCAACAACGGCAAGATCTACGGCACGATCACCGGCCGGAACGTGAGCGTCCAGAACAACGGCAACCTCCACCGCATCGGCGCCGAGCAACCGGACCCGTCGCCGCGCTGCCAGGGGTTTGGGCGGCCGTAGTCGGTGCCGCAACCGAGGGGAGCCATGTGCAACGCGAGAATGCAGGCCGTCCTTGGCGTGATCGTCGCAGGTGCAGCTGCGTGCCACGCGGACGGAAGCGGCGGGGGAGCAGCCAGCCAGGGCGGGATAGCCGGAGACGAAGTCGTTGTCGCACTCTGCGGTCGCATCGACTGGTGCGCCGACGGCTGGGGTCGGCTGGTGATGGACCCCAACCGCTGCCTCGAGGGTGTTGCGTTTACGTGGATGGAAGGCTGCGAGCCGTTGGTCTTTGCCAACTCTCAAGCCGAGGTCGACGCCTGCGTCGCCGACATCAGAGCGATGACGTGCAGGGACATGTACGATCTTGGCGACGCTGCCTTCTTTCTCCCGCTGCTGTCGACGCCGTTTGCCAAACCGGCAAGCTGTATGCGACTTCGACCCCTCGGCTCTGGCGTCTTGCCGGTGGTCGGCCGGGGAGCGAGTTGCGAGCACGCGAAGTGCCAGCCGGGGGACTACTGCAAGCGGCCCGCCTCAACGGGAGTGACGCGCACCTGTCGGGTCTGCGCCGAAAGGATCTCCGAAGGCTCCCTCTGTGATCGACCGGGTCCGATCGGCACCGGCTGCGCCAGCGGGTTGTATTGCGGCCCGGCTGACCAGCTCTGCCGTCAGCGCGCTGCGGCCGGTGCGCCGTGCGCCAGTTCTTTCGAATGCCTATCGGGCTGGTGCGATGCGACCAGCCACTGCGCGACCCGGCTGCCGCGTGACGCGGCTTGCGTCTCAGGCGACCGCTGCGCCGGGGCCCTCGTCTGCATCTCCGACATCTGCACGGACCGCGGCGGCGAAGGGGCTACCTGCACCACGGACAACGAGTGCATGTGGGACTTCTATTGCGACACGACGGTTGGACAATGCACGCCAGCCAAGCTTTGCGAAGCGGGCATCGGTGAGGTGTGTCGGTTCGATAACGCATGCGTCGCGACCGCGTTCTGTGCGGGAACCCCGCCCACCTGCGTCCCTCGTCTCGACGCATCCCAGCCGTGTGACGACCCGATGCAGTGCGCCGAACCGCTGGTCTGCCAATTCGTCCCGCCGACGTGCGAGCCGCGCGCCGCCGCTGGCGAGGCGTGCGGAGCGAGCTATGGTTGCGAGGCCGGCCTCTATTGCGAGGAGAGGTCCATGGCCCCGACCTGCGAGGTACTGAAAGCCGACGGTGAGCCATGTGCCCGAGACTATGAGTGCGTGAGTGACTCCTGCGGCTCTACAACGAGTCCCCCCACCTGCGATGCGGCATGCGTTATGCCCTGACTACCCCGAGCATGTTGCCGTGCGCGGACGCCCGGAGGCCGTCCAAATCCGCCCAAAAAAAGGGCGGTAGGCGTCAAGGGGGGCCGACGCCTACCGCCACGCATGACGCCGGGGGGGAACGGCGTCATGCCTAGATTAGTTGTCTCTGTGATTTTGTAAAGATCTTTTCTGCGGCCCGGCGGCGCCAGGTCGGCCGCGCGCCCGCGCCGGGGGCAAATCGTCGTAACCCCACTGGTTTCGCCCTCCGAGCCGACGTATGCTGCCGCCGGATCTCGCACGAGCAGCGAGCTGCCGCGGCGGCCTCAAAATGGCCGGTTTTTGGCGGGAGTGTGGTGATCACAGCTATCATGGCAACGCCGGTTCGTGCCCTGCGGCGAGAGGAGGCCGAGGGGCGAGGACGAGCTTTGCCATGACAGACCTACAGGCCCACCTGAAAGCCCTGGCCGAACAGCCCGGCGATCCCGCGGCCCTCTCGGCCGTCGAGGGTGAGCTGCGGCGCGAAGGCCGCTGGGAAGAGCTGCTGCGGATCTACGAGGACAACGCCCAGCGCGGCGACAAGGGCCTCGCGACCCAGATGTGGCGCAAGGCGGCGTCGCTCTGCCTGGGCGAGCTCGCGAGCGCGCAGCGCGCCGAGGCCTACCTGGCCCGCGGCGTCGAGGCGACGCCCACCGACATCGAGTCGTTGCGGATGCTGCGCACCTTGTACCTGGCACGCGGCGACTACGAGCGCGCCGTCGACACCTACGAGCGCGAGCTGTCGCGCGCCACCGACGCCAAGGGCCGGGCCCAGGGCTTCGTCGAGGCCGCCGAGATCTGCCGCGAGCAGCTGAAGCGCGACGATCGGGCGCTCTCCCTGCTGCGCCAGGCGCAACGGGCCGACAAGTCGAACCCCGCGATCTACCGGGCCACCGCCGCGATCTACCTGCAGCAAGGACGCCTCGATCAAGCGTTGACCGCGTTGCTCACCGAGATCGAGAACGGCGGCGTCACCGACGACATCGTCAGCCGGCTCACCTATCTCGCGAGCCGGATGCTGGAGCGTCCGAAGCTGCACGAGGCGGCGCGCAACGCCATCGAGCAGCTTTTGAAGGCGCGGCCCAAGGACTCCCAGGCGCGCGCGGTGCTCGCCGAGCTCGACGCCTACAAGTCGGCGTGGTCGTCGAAGGTCGTCGAGCTGTCGCAGCAGGCGGCGGCGTCGGGCCGCTCCGATCCGAACCAGACCGCCGAGTACTGGCTGACGGTGGCCGAGATCCAACAGGTCTACGGCGGCCAGCCGGACGCCGCGCTCTCCTCTCTCGACAAGGCCGTGGCGCTCAGGCCCGGGCATCCGGGCGCGCTGCGGCTGATGGAAGAGGTCTACGGCGCCCAGGATCGCTACGAGGACCTGGCGTTGAAGCTCGAGATGATGGCGGCCTACGCCCGCGAGCCGGCGGTCGCGGTCGAGCTCTACTTGAAGGCGGCGATGCACCACGCGGTCCGCCTCGACAACCCCGAGGCCGCGGCCGGCGTGCACCGGCGGGTGCTCGAGCTCGATCCCGGCAACAAGATGTCGTCGAACGCGCTCGCCGAGTACCACCGCGAGCGCAAGGAGTGGGAGGCGGCGCTGCAGGTGCTGCACGCCTGGGCCGAGCGGGCGACGCAGGCCGCGGACAAGGTCGCGGCCCACTACGCCTGCTGCCGGATCTTGGAGGAGGAGCTCGGCGACGTGGTGCGCGCCCGACCGGACTACGAGGCGATCCTCGGCCTCGATCCGACCAACCAGGCGGCGGCGCGGGCGCTCGAGGCGGTGTACCGCAAGGCCGGCGATCACCAGGCGCTGGCCCGGACGCTGAAGGCGAAGCTCGCCGGCGCCGGCGGCGACGACCGCACCACGATCCTGAACGAGCTCGGCGACTTGTTCGCCGGGCCGCTCAAACAACCCGCCGACGCCCTCGAGGCGCTGGGCGAGCTCTACGTCGCGACGCCGACCCCGAAGCTCAGAGAGCGGCTCGAGGAGCTCGCGGCGCAGGCCAACGCCTTCGCGGTGCTGGTGAAGATCCTCGAGGACGGCCTGGAGCACATCGTCGTCGACGCCGATCGGATCCAGGCCCTGCACTCGCTCGCGGCCCTGTACGAGGGGGCGCGCGAGGCGCCGCTCGACGCCCTGCGCATCCATCGCCGCATCCTGGCGCTGGCGCCCGCCGACGCCGCCGCCAAAGAGGCGTTCGAGCGCCTGCTGCAGGCAGCGGCCGCGACCGGCGACAAGATCTCGTTCTACCGCGAGCAGGCCGACGCCGCCGGCTCAGGCACCGAGCGGGTCACGATCCTCAAGAAGCTGGCGGTCGAGCTCGTCGACACCGCCAAAGACTACGTCCGCGCCATCGACGTCTATCGCGAGATCCTCAAGCTGCAGCCCGAGGACGCCGCGGCCCTCGAGGCGCTGGTTGGCCTCTATCGGCGCGACAACCGCTGGGCCGAGGTCGCCGACATCCTGCTCCACAAGCGCGAGCGGGTCGCGGACGCGGCCGGGCGGCTGCCGATCGAGCTCGAGCTGGCGCAGATCATGGAGCAGCGCTTGGGCGAGGTCGACCGCGCCGTCGATTGGTACGTGACGGTGCTGAAGAGCTCGCCGGGGAATGAATTGGCGATAGCCGGCCTCGAGCGCCTGCTCGCT
Organism: Deltaproteobacteria bacterium; assembly: GCA_016218825.1. Classification (GTDB taxonomy): domain Bacteria; phylum Myxococcota; class XYA12-FULL-58-9; order XYA12-FULL-58-9; family XYA12-FULL-58-9; genus JACRCV01. Next base: position 31,326 of record JACRCV010000049.1, on the reverse strand, counting down.
CGCGCCAAGAGGGTGTCGCTGATCGCCGAGACCCTGCAGCCGTTCTACCTCGGGCGCGAGCGCTTCGACCGCGCGGTGGCGATGTTGGAGATCCGCATCCGCGGCAGCAACGACAACGCCCAGCGGGTCGAGCACCTGCGCCACGCCGCGACCCTCTACGAGTCACGGCTGAACCAGGCGCCGCAAGCCCTCGGGGCGCTGCTGCGCGCCTTCCAGCTCGATCCGGCGGACAGCGGCCTGCAGGTGGATCTGGAGCGCCTGGCGGTGAAGCTCGCGGACTTCGCCGGGCTGACCCGCGCCTATCGCGCCGCAGCGGTCACCGTCGAGGGCGAGGCGCGCTCGCGCTTGCTCAACCGCGCCGCCGGCATGGCGGAGAAGGGCGGCGACCTCGCGGGCGCGACCCTCGACTGTCTGCGGGTGGTGGGCTTCGGCGATGAAGGCGAGAAGGCGGCGCTCGCGACGCTCTCGCGTCTGGTGAAGGCCGGCCTGGAGCGCAAGACCGTCCTCGAGGCGGCGGCGAGCGTCGCGACTGGTTTGGAAGGGCAAGAACTCAGCAACTACTGGCGAAAGCTGGCACGTTACTACGAGCACGACATGAACAGCACTGTGGACGCAATCCAAGCCTGGAAGACCGTACTCGCCCAACATCAGAATGATCCCGAGGCGGTGGCCGAGCTCGATCGACTCTACGCCACCGCCGGCGAGCCGGCCGAGCTCGTCGCCCACCTGCGCGCCAAGCTCGCCGCCGCGGTCGACGACACCAGCCGCGCCGCGCTCGGCGGCCAAATCGCCGAGGTCCTCGACACCAAGCTCAACGACACCGCGGCCGCAATCCTCGAGCTCACCCACGTCGCCGAGCTCGCCCCCGGGCAACGGCTGGTGTGGCAGCGTCTCGCGGCGTTGCAGCTCAAGGCCGGGCGGCCGCACGAGGCGGCGCAGGCGCTGTACTCCGAGCTCGGGCTGTTGCCGGACGGCGAGGACCGCTACGAGCGTCTGGTGGTCTATGCCGAGCTCGTCGGCAAACACATGGGCGACGCCGCGACCGCGCTGCAGGCGCTCAAGGGGTTGTTGACCCAGCAGCCGACCCACGCCGGGGCCTTGAAGCTGTTGGAGGATCTGCGCGCGACCGCGACCGATCCACAGGTCGCGGCGCAGCTCGCCGACGTGTTGCTGCCGAGCTATCGCAGCGGCCAGAAGTGGCAGCAGGCGGCGGTGTTGCTCGCCGGCCGCGTCGATCTGATCAGTGATCCGGCAGAGCGGTTGGCGACGTTGAAAGAGCTCGCGGCCATTCGTGCCGAGAAGCTCAACGACCCGGTCGCGGCCTACGCCGACCTGGAGCGGGCGTTCCGCGAGGCGCCGGGCGACGCCGAGATCCGCTACGCGCTCGAGCGGCTCGCCGAGGCGGCGGGCGCCTGGCAGAAGCTCGCCGACGCCTACACCGCGGCGCTCGGCGTCATTCAGGACGCCAACACCGCCGCCAGCGTGCGCCGCAAGCTCGCCGAGGTGTTGGACAAGCGCCTCGGCCGCGGCCAAGAGGCCATCGAGCACTACCGCGCCACGACCGGCGGCCAGCTCCCCGACGACCTGGCGTCGCTCGAGGCCATGGAGCGGCTGCTGCGGCAACAGAACCGCAGCCCCGAGCTCGCCGAGGTGCTGCAGGCGATCGCGGTGCGGCTCCCCGCGGATCAGGGACAGCGGAAACAGGCGCTGCACGCCGATCTGGCGCAGCTGTGCGAGACCGTGCTCGCCGACAAAGGGCGCGCGGTCGACAACTACAAGGCGCTGATCGCGATCGATCCGAAGGACGAGAAGGCGCTGCGGGCGCTGGACCGCCTGCTCGAGGAGCTGTCGCAGCCGAAGGAACGCGCCGACGCGCTCGAGGCCTTGGTCGCCAAGGGCAGCGCCAACACCCAGCTGGTCGACGACCTCGTGAAGCTCGGCGCGGTGCGGGTGGCGCTCGGGCAGCCGGAGGAGGCGGTCAAGCACTACCGCGCGGTGTTGCTGAAGAAACGCGAGCACCCGGCGGCGATGGAGGGGTTGGAGGCGCTGCTCACCGACGCCCCGAACAAGGCCGAGGTCGCCCAGATCCTGGAGCCGATCTACACCGCGAAGCAGGACCACCAGAAGCTGGCGCTGGTGCTCGAGGCCCGACTCGAGGGGACCCAGGACGCGACGCAGCGCAAGGGCCTGTTGCGGCGCATCGGCGACATCTACGAGAACCGGCTGCAGAAGAAGGACATCGCGTTCGCGATGGCGCGGCGCTCGCTGCACGAGGACCCCACCGACATGGGGGTTCGGATGTGGATCGAGAAGCTCGCCGGCGAGACCGGGGCGCTCGGCGACTTGGCGGCCGCCTATGTCGACGAAGCCGGCCGGGCCGAGGCGCCGCTGGCGCTGCAGTTTCATCGCCGGGCCGCGGCGATCCTGCACGAGAAGCTCGCCGACACCGCCGGCGCGGTCGCCGAGTATCGCGCGATCCTGGCGCTCGAGGCCAAGGACGAGAAGGCGCTGAACGGCCTGGAGACCATCCTCCGCGCCGAGAAGAGCTACGCCGATCTCGTCGAGCTGTTGCGCAACCGGCTCGGGATGACCGCGGTGCTCGAGCGCAAGCGCGAGTATCTGGCGGAGATCGCCGGGCTGCAGGCCAAGGAGATGACCGATCCGCAGGCCGCGATCGCGACCTACCGCGAGATCCTCGTGCTCACCCCCGAGGACGTCAACGCCTTCGGGCAGATCGAGCAGCTCTTGGCGCAGCTCGGGATGTGGGAAGACCTCGGCAAGCTCTACGAGGCCGAGACCACCCGGCTCGCCGAGAAGCGCGGCCGCGACGTCGTCCTGCGGCGTCTGGAGTACCTCTACCGCCGCGGGCGGATCCTCGACGAGCAGTTTGGCGAGCGCGAGGCGGCGGCGGTGGTGTTCGAGAGCGTGCTCGCCGAGAACCCGACACACGGCTCGACCATCGTCTACCTCGAGCAGCGCGCCCAGCAGGGCCTGCTCGAAGCGATCTTGATCCTCGAGAAGGTCTACGGGTCGCAGAAGGCGTGGCAGAAGTACGTCGAGCTGCTCGAGACCAAGCTCAAGTACACCCCGGAGACCGAGCGCCGCCGGACGATCTATCTCAGCCTGGCGTCGACCTACGACGCCGAGCTCCGGGTCGGGGACATGGCCTTCATGTCCCTGACGCGCGCCTACAACGAGAACCGCGCCGACCTCGAGCTGTTCGCGAAGATGGAGGAGCTCGCCCAGAAGAACAACAACTGGGTGGAGTTGGTCGAGCTCGCCGGCGTCGACGTCGGCGCGATCGCCGACCCGGAGGTGCGCCAGCACACGCTGCGGCGGCTGGGCGCGATCGCGGGCGACAAGCTCAACGACATCCAGCGGGCGACCGCGTTCCTGCAACAGGCGCTGCAGTACGAGCCCGGCGACGATCAGGCGCTCGCCGGCCTGGACGCGCTCTTGGAGAAGAACCAGCTCTGGGCGGCGCTGACCGAGCTGTTGGAGCGGCGCATCGAGCTGGCGGCGGAGCCGGGGACCAAGAGCAAGCTGCTCGAGCGCCTGGCGTCGGTGTTGGCCGAGAAGATGATGGACGCCGAGGCGGCGCTCAGATGCCACAAGCAGATCCTCGAGATCGACCCCGATCATCCGATCTCGCTCAAGTCGATGCAGAAGCTCTACGCCGAGGTCCAGGACTGGGACTCGTTGGCGAAGAACCTGCAGCGGCAGTCCGAGGTGCTCACCGGCAAAGAGGATCAGATCCGCATCCACGCCGCGGCCGGCCAGGTGTTCACCGAGGAGCTCAACGACAACAGCCAAGCGATCGACCACTGGCAGAAGGTGGCGGCGCTCGACCCGACCCACCAGGACGCCAGCGACGCCCTCGAGGTGCTGTTGACCGCCGAGGAGCGCTGGGAAGAGCTCGCCGAGCACTACCGCCGCCGCCTGGCGCACACTCAGGATCCGGCCGAGAAGTCGGAGATCAATCGCCGCCTGGGCGTGATCCTCGGCGAGAAGCTCGGTCGCAGCGAGGACGCGCTCGGCAGCTGGCTCGAGGTGTTGAACGGCGACGCCAAGAACCTCGACGCGCTGCGGGCGCTGTTGGGGCTCTACTCCGAACGGGCGATGTGGAAGGAGTTCGTCGACGCCGCCCGCCGCATCATCCCGCTGACCGACCCGGCCGAGGCCAAAGAGGTCCGGCTGCTGCTCGCCAAGGCGCTCGGCGAGAACCTCGGGCAGCGCGACGAGGCCATCAAGCTCGCCCGCGAGGTGCGGGCCACCGAGCCGCACACCGCCGATCAGATGACCCGGCTCGCCGAGATGTTGAAGAACATCCAGGCGTTCGACGAGGCGGTGCTGGCGCTGGAGAAGGCCGCGGGGCTCGAGGCCGACGTCAGCATCAAGGTGGCCTTGTATTACGAGGCCGCCGAGATCTATCGCGACCGGCTGAACAAGCCGAACGACGCCAAGAACGCCTACGAGGCGATTCGCGTCGCAGCACCTGCCGACGCCGCGGCGCACACCGCGCTCGCCGAGGTCTACCGCAACACCAACGAGTGGCGAAAGCTCGTGGCGTTGCACGAGGAGTTCATCGACGCCGCCGAGGCCGGCGCCCGCCTGCCGATCCTGGTCGAGATCCGGAACGTGCAGGACGAGAAGCTCGGCGAAAAAGAGCTCGCCTTCATCGCCGCCTGCCGCGTCTTCAAGGAGAGCCCGGCGGATCCGCACGCCGCCGAGGCGCTGGAGCGGCTCGGGGTCGAGACCAACGGCGCCGAGGAGCTGGTCGCGGTGCTCGAGGACGAGGTCGAGCACATCGTCGACACCGCGGCGAAGATCAGCGTCTTCCGCCGGGCGGCGCGGATCTACGCCGACAAGATCTCGGACGTCGCGTCGGCGGAAGCGAGCCTCGAGAAGATCCTGGCGATCGAGCCCGGCGATCTCGAGGCCCTCGACGCGTTGGCCGCGCTCGGGGCGCGCGAAGAACGCTACGACAAGCAGATCGCCGCGCTGCAGCGCAAGCTGTCGCACGTCGCCGAGGACACGGCGCGCAAGGCGATCCTGTTCGAGATCGCCCGGATCTACGAGGACAAGGTCAGCGAGATCGACGAGGCGTTGGGGGCGCTGCAGCGGGTGCTGGAGATCGACGGCTCCGACCAGGTGGCGCTCGACAACCTCGCGCGGCTCTACGAGCGCGAGAACCGCTGGGCCGATCTGTCGCACACCCTCACCCGCAAGGTCGAGCTGGCGACCGAGCCGGCGGCGAGCATCCCGCTGCGGCTCAAGGTGGCGTCGCTGTGCGAGGGCGAGCTCAAGGATCCGGAGGCCGCGATCCAGTGGTACCGCGGCGTCCTCGAGATCCAAGCCGGCCACGCCGGGGCGCTCGCGGCGCTCGAGCGTTTGTTCACCGGCTTGGAGCGGTGGAGCGAGCTGATCCAGGTCTTCGAGATGCAGCTCAACAACGCCGCGGAAAACGAGGAGAAGATCCGCATCCTCGCCAAAGAGGCCTCGATCTACGAGGAGCAGTTCGAGAGCATCAAGGACGCGGCGGCGTGCTTCGAGCGCATCTTCAAGGTCGACGCCACCCACCTCCCGAGCCTGAAGAACCTGGAGCGGGTGCTGCGCGGCCTCTCCGAGTGGCACCGCTTGATCGAGGTCTTGAGCCACCACATCACGTTGGCGCAGCAGCCGGAGGAGATCACCGACCTCTATCTGCAGATCGGCGAGATCTACTATCGCGAGCTGTCGCAGGTCGACAAAGCCGAGCAGATCTACAACGCCGCCCGCGACTTCAATCCGAACTCGGCCGCGGCGCTGCACGCCCTCGGCCAGCTCTACGAGCGCAGCGGCAACTGGTTCCAGTCTCTGGAGATGTTGCAGAAGGAAGCGGAGATCCTGGGCGCCGATCCGGCGGTGTTGCCGACGCTGTTGCGCATCGGCCGGATCAACGAAGAGATGCTCGGCGACATGGCCGCGGCGCGCACCGCCTACCAGAAGGCCATCGAGATCGACGCCAGCTACACCCCGGCGTTGCAGGCGATGAAGGAGATCGCTAGGGCCGCCGAGGACTGGGACGCCTACGCCGAGCACCTGATCGCGGAGGCGGACTCCTCGGACGACAACGACGAGAAGACCGAGCTGTTCTTCGAGGCCGCGAAGTTCTACAGCGAGGTGCGCGAGGACGAGGAGAGCGCCAAGCGCTACTACGGCCGGGCCCTCGAGATCTCGCCGGCGCACCTCGACAGCGCCCGAGCGATGGCGGAGATCCACTTCCGCAACGAAGAGTGGGCCGAGGCCGGCGCGCTCTACGAGATCGTGGTCTCGAAGATCGACAAGAACACCGATCCGAAGGACTACTGCCAGAAGAACTACCGCCTGGGCTACATCAGCGAGAAGATCGGCAAGAAGGACGAGGCCCTGGCCTTCTACCGCGAGGCCTTCGAGGCCGACGCCACCTACCTGCCGGCGCTCGAAGGCTTGGGGCAGGCGTTGATCGCCGCCGGCGAGTGGGAAGAGGCACAGAAGGTGGTGCAGACGATCCTCGTGCACCACAAGGAGTCGCTGACCGAGTCCGAGATCGTCGATGCCCAGTGGCAGCTGGGCGAGCTGGGGTTGAAGCAGAACCAGCCGGATCGGGCCTACAAGCAGTTCGAGCGCGCCCTCGAGATCGATCCGGATCACGCGCCGTCGTTGAAGGCGCTCGCGGAGCTGGACGAGAAGATGGAGAACTGGGAGGGCGCGTACGAGCGGCTCTCGGTGCTCGCCGAGGCGGTGGCCGGCGCCGACCGCGGCCAGGTGCTGCTCAAGCTCTCGGAGATCGCCAGGACCAAGCTCGCCGACATGGGGCGGTCGATCGAGGCGTTGGAGCGCTCGCGGCGCATGGGCGAGCCGCCGGTGGTGGTGCTCGAAGAGCTCGCGCAGGCGTACCTCGACGCCCACCAGGCGCCGAAGGCGGTCGAGGTCCTGGAGCAGGCGATCGCCTTGTCGAAGAGCGATCGCGAGAAGCTCTCGGCGCTCTGTTTCCGCCTCGGTCAGATCTACGAGACCGAGATCAAGCACGAGCCGCTCGCGGTGCAGAAGTACAACGAGGCCTTGGACGCCAACCCCACCAACATCAAGGCGTTCGAGGTGATCGAGCGCATCCTCACCACGCGTCGCGAGTGGGCGCTGTTGGAGCAGAACTACCGCTCGATGATCGCGCGCGCCAAGGACCTGTCGGCGCAGATTCGACTGGTGCTGTGGCGCAACCTCGCCGAGCTCTACCGGCGGGTGCTGAAGAACGTCGACGCCGCGATCATGGCGTACGAGGTCATTCAGAAGCTCGATCCCGGCAAGCCGATCGACGTCGCGGTGATGGCGGAGCTGTACGCCGAGAAGCCCGAGCACCGCAAGCGCGCCATCGACATGCTGCACGAGGTCGTCCGCAGCGCGGAGAACCCGGTGGAGGCGCTGAAGAAGCTCCGCAAGCTGTACCACGCCGATCGCAACTTCGACGCGGTGTACGTGCTGTGCTCGGCGCTGGCGTTCCTGAAGGCGGCGGACGCCGAAGAGATGAAGATTTTCGAGTACTTGGCGCAGGGGGTGCCGCAGAAAGCCACGCAGCGGCTGCTCGAGGAGCAGTGGCCGCTGCTCTTGCATCCAGATCTGGCGGGGCCGGTGGGCGTCTTGTCGGCGTGGTTGTATCGCAGCGCCCCGGACGTCTTCACCGAGCCGGCGGCGAAGCGCAACCTGAAGAAGAAGGACCAGATCGACGTGCGCACGTCGGATCTCTACTTCGCCAACATGATGCGCTACATCCTCAAGCTCTTGAGCCTGCCGCAGCTCGACCTGTACCGGAAGGCGGGTTCGATGGAGGCGCTGCACCTGGAGCCGGCGCAGCCCCCGGCCCTGGTCGGCGGCGAGAACAACGAGATCTTCCGCGACGCCGCGCAGCGCGTGGTGCTGTTCCACGTCGGGCGCACGTCGACCTACGGCCGGCCGGAGCTGTTCTTGCCGGCGATCTATCCCGCCGACGTGCTCCGCGACGTCCTCCTCGGCGCCTGTGTGCTCTTCAACCCGTCGCTGCAGCACAACGGCGATCCGCGCGACGTCGCCCAGTGGGCGCAAGCGCTCGCCGCGTTGCAGCCGCAGGTGCTGAAGCGGCTGCAGGGCCCGGCGAAGGCCGCCTACCCCGAGCTCGTCAAGGGCCGGGGCTTGGAGCTCTACACCGCGGCGGTGGAGCTGACCGCGATGCGCGCCGGGTTGCTCGCCTCGGGGGACCTGGCGGCGGCGGTGCGCGGCGTCACCGACGGCGGTCTCGGGGCTTCCAACATGCCGGTGCGGATGCGGGTCAAGGAGCTGGTCCTGTTTGCCACCAGCAGGGAATACATGCAGCTCCGCCTCCTGGTCGGCGCGGCGCTGGTCGAGGGCCAGCGTCAGCCCGGCTAGCCCCGGTGACGCGAGGAGTCGCGGCAAATTTGACGTGCCCGAGTTGTGTGCGCTAACCTCGTTTCGCGTGTGCATTGCGCACACCAAGCGAGACGCGAAAGCCCCCTATGAAGTTTTCTTGTGACCAGTGCAACGCCCAGTACATGATCGCCGACGAAAAGGTCGGCGCACGCGGTGTCAAGGTCAAGTGCAAGAAGTGCGGGCACGTCATCGTCGTGAAGCCGGCGGCCGCCGCGGCGGCGCCCGAGCCGACCGAGAGGCGCGACACCGCCGGAAGCGGCGGCAATCCTTTCGATCAGAGCACCTTCAACGAGCCGACCCAGGCGATCTCGACCGCCCAGCTCGCGAGCCTGAAAGCGCAGTCGATGGGCGGCGACCAGACCGTGGTCTCGCCGCCCCCTCCAGAAGCTACCGTCAGCCCGTCGCCCTTCGGCAACCCGTTCGCGGTGCACACGACCCAGCCCGACACTGTTCGCGCGACCTTGCCGCCGGTGTCGACGCCCGAGCCGCAAATGCCGGCACCGAGTGAGAGCCCGGCCGCGGGCGCCGCGGGTTTCTCGCTGCCGCAAGGCGAGCGGCGCAACACCGGGGAGTTCAACCTCGACTCGGCGTTCGGGTCCGCGCCCGCGGCGGCGCCGGCGCCGTCCGGACGGCCGGCGGGCGAGAAGGAGTGGTACGTCGCCATCGACGACGCCCAGATCGGGCCGGTGGACGTCCGCGAGATCGAGGAGCGTTGGGATGCACACGAGCTGTCCGAGGACAGCCTGGCGTGGCGCGCCGGGATGGCCGATTGGCAGCCGCTCGCCGAGATCGCCGAGCTCGCCTACCTCGTGACCGAGCGGCCGCAGAAGAAACCGCAGGCGGCGGCAAGCTACGCCGCGCCGGCGTCGGGATCGGCGCCGGCATCGAGCCCGCTGCCGCAGTCGGTCGGGCCGATGGCGTTTGCCGGTGGTGGTGACGAGATCTCGGGCGTGTCGTGGAAGCCGTCGGCGGCCAGCGCGTTGTCGTCGTTGGTTCAAGAGGAGCTGGTGGCGTCGACGAAGCCGGCCGAGGAGCCGGCGAAGGCGCCCACCCCGCACGACATGGGGATGCCGTCGTTCGGCGCCTCCGACCTGTTCGGCAAAGGCGGCAACGGGGGCACCGGCGCCCCGGCGGTCCCGGCCCCGGCCACACCGTTCGCAGGCCCAGGTGGCGATCCCTTCGGCGGTGGCCAGAGCTGGTCGGTGCCCAAGCCGAAGACCAGCTCGGGGAACAAATCGCTGACCGTGGTGTTGGCGCTGATGGGCGTCATCGTCATCGGGCTGGTCGGGGTCGTGGTCGTGATCTTGCTGCGCCAGCCCGTGGTGGTCGCGCCGGCCGCGCCGGTGGTGGCGGACGCCGGCGGTGCCAGGCGCCCGGTCGAGGCGGCCGCTGCGCCGGCCGAGCCCGCGGCGACCGAGAAGGCGAGCGCCGCCGAGACCGCGGCGAAGCCGAAGGCGGCCAAGGCCAAGGATCATGAGGGATCGGGACGACCCAAGCCCAGGGCCGACGCCGAAGACAAGACCCCCGCGAAGGGCAAGGGCAAGGCGGGCGCCGGTCTCGACGACCTGTTCGACACCCCGTCGCCGAAGGCCGCGGCCGCGGCGCCGGACGTGAAGCCCAACCTCACCAAGGACGACGTCATGGGGGGCGTGAAGAAGAACGCCGCCAGCCTGGGGCCGTGCCTGTCGGCGGCGAAGGCCAAGAGCGAGCTCGCGCCCGGCCAGCACACTCTGGTGCTCGACTTCATGATCCAACCGAACGGCAGCGTCAAGGACGGCGCCCTCAAAGGGCCGGCGTACGTCATGGGCACGTCGCTGCCGGGCTGCTTCGCGCAGAAGATGCGCGGCTGGCAGTTCGCGGCCTCGAAGGCCGGTGCGCCGGTCAAGAACTTCCCGTTGCCGTTCTCGATGAAGTAGCGCGCGTCGCGGCGGGCGGTCCCCCGTGAACGGTAACCGTCCTCAGACGTACTTGCCGATGATCGCAGAGAGCGCCTGGGCCCGCTCTTTGGGGATCGCGGCCTTGTCGCTGATGAAGGCGTGCGCCATCGCCCGCGCGCAGCTGCAAGGCGGCGTGGTCGTCGGTAGGCTGGGCGCCGCGTGCGCGAGCAGGCGGCGAACGTTCGCGGCGTTCTGCTGCAGGATGGCGACGACGCCGGCGACGTTGACGTCTTCTTCGGTCTGGTGCCAGCAGTCGTAGTCGGTGACCAGCGCGAGGGTCGCGTAGTGGATCTCGGCCTCGCGCGCCAGACGCGCCTCGGGCATCGCGGTCATCCCGATGACGTCGACGCCCCACTGCCGGTAGAGGTTGGACTCGGCGCGGGTGGAGAACGCCGGCCCCTCGATGCAGAGGTAGGTGCCGCCCATGTGGACGGTGACGCCGCAAGCCTCGGCGCTCGCATGCAGGTGCTCGCCGAGCGGCACGCAGGTGGGATCGCCCATCGGCGCGTGCGCCGCGATGCCGTCGCCGAAGAAGGTGCCGGCGCGGCCTACCGTGCGGTCGATGTACTGGGTCGGGATGACCATCTCGCCCGGGTGGATTTCCTCCCGCATCGAGCCGACCGCGGACACCGAGATCAGCCATTCGACGCCGAGCTGCTTGAGCGCGAAGATGTTGGCGCGGTAGGGGATCTCGCTCGGCAGCAAGCGGTGGCCGCGACCGTGGCGGGGGATGAAGACGAGCTTCGCCCGGCCGAGGCTGCCGATGCTGAGGGCGTCGGAGGGCGCGCCGAACGGGGTGTCGACCTCGAGCGCGTGCACGTCGTGCAGGCCCTCGAGGGCGTAGACCCCGGTCCCGCCGATGATGCCGATCATAGTCACAGAGAACCTCAGCGGAGCTTGTCGCCCTGTTCCTTGAGGGTCTCGCCGGCCTTCTCGACGGTTTGGCCCACCTTGCGGGTCGTGCTCGCCATTTCGCCTCTGACGCGGTCCCCGAACAGAACCATCGCCCCGACGCCCAAGACCGCGCCGACCACGACCCCGCTGACGAATGATCTGAGGTGCATGGCTAGAACGTGAACATCAGGGTCGCGAACCAGTTGAAGGTCACGGCCTCTTCGGCCTTGAAGCGGAAGCCCGGGGCGTCGTAGGACGGCGTGCCGGCCGGGCAGTGGTCGTTTGCGTCGTGGCCGCAGTAGTACGGGTTGTACGCGTCCTTGGGGTTCTTGGTGTCGGTCGTCGGATCTTGGATCAGGCCGTCCTGGTTGTTGTCGGTGCCTGGGTCCTCGTAGGTGAGGAAGTGCTCGGTGTCGTAGCCGAGGCCGAGGCCGGCCTTGAAGCGGATGAACTCGGCGGCCTGGATGTAGATCCCGAGGATGCCGCCGACGTGGAAGTACTGCTCGGTGTAGGTGAGCTCGCCGAGGGCGTCGACGAGCTGCGAGAACTGGTGGCCTTGGCCGGTGCAGCCGCCGTAGCCCGGGGGCCCGAACGCCATCGTCGGGTTGCGGCCCTCGCTGATGAAGGCGCTGCACAGCCCGAGGTCGATCGCGACCCGGCGACCGTTCTTCAGGTCTTCGAGGCCGACGATCTCGGCGCCGGCCGCGAAGTGCGCCTGGTGCGCCGGTCGCTTGCCGAACGACTCGGCGGTGATGTTGGCGGCGTCGGCGCGGCCGCGCTGCGGCACCGGCAGGGTGTAGTTGAAGTCCATGTACGGGTCGAGGAAGCCGCGCCGGTTCACCTCCGGGTCGATGCCGATCAAGCCGAAGTTGCCGACGCGCTTGGAGAACGCGGTCCCGAAGGTGATGCGGTGCACGCCGTCGCCGACCGGGCCGGGCGTGCTGGGCGTGGCGCGGGTCGCGGCTTCGAAGCGCTTGCTCATCCACGGGTTCGCCCAGTTGACGTAGACCACCCAGGCGGGCTTGGAGTCGTCGCGCTCATCGGAGAGCGGGCCGAGCTTCAGGCCGAGGTCGACCGGGCCGAAGCCGACGTGCTTGGCCTGATAACCGTCGCGGACCGGGAACAGCGCGGTGCCGGTCGCCGGATCGATCGTGCTCGTGTCTTCACTGACGTCTTTGGCGAAGCGCAGCTTCTGGAGGTCGGACATCACGTAGTGGAAGCCGAAGGTCAGCGACAGATCGTGGAACAGGCCGGCCTCGCCCCCGAAGTCGAAGATGTTGGTGGCGCGACTGTAGCGCAGCTCGTCGACCGGCAGGCAGTCGCGCGAGCTCGCGGCGTTGGCGCAGTTGGCGTTCTGCACCCCGGGGCGGTTCATCGCTTCGCGCGTGATCTTGCCGTTTTGCAGGATCATCGTGAAGTTGGAGTTGAAGTAGAAGTCGAACGGATCGTCCTTCTCCAGCTCTCCGATGGTCACGGTGTCCGCGGCGTCGGCGATGTCGGTGATCTCGGCGGCGACCGCCGGCCCGGCCGAGAGCGAGATCGCGCTCGAGCTCAGCCAAAGAAGGGCATGACCAGAGTTTCGCATCGAGACCTCACCGCGCCGAAACCTCAGAAGTGTCCACTCCGCGCACCCAACCCGGGGTGAACACTCAGGATCGGGGCCGGGCGTAGGCTAGACGGCGGACGATGCAAAATCAAGCGGTTGTTTGCGCTGGGAAATATCGGCCCGGGTTCTTTGCGCGTGCCCCACGCACCGACACCTCTGTCTCTGCGGCCGCCTTTGATTCCCGCGCCGCGGCCGCCGCGGCGCTCCCCACCCCCACTCCACCCCCGCACCCCCGCCTCGCCCCCGAGTGGGGCGAGGCGGGGGCCCGCGGCCCGTCACCTCCGCCGTTGGACCGCGGTTGCCGTGCCGGGCGAGATGACACCCGGGCCCAGTTCGTCAGGTGTTGCGTGAGGCGGACCGAAAGGTGAGCCCCGCGCGAGCGGGGCGAAGACGCGGCGCACGAGCGCCGCGGCCGAGGCCGGAGGCCGAGCCTGCAGGGAGGCCGACCCCCGCGCCGCATCGGCGTGGGGGGCACGCCCAGAAGCTCCGTAGTCTTCCGCGGGTCGGAACCATCCCCGGGAGGCGGACCCTACGGCTTGGCCTCGGGCTCGTCGTCGCCGCCGCGCAGGCCGTACTCCTTCATCTTGTTCTGCAGGCCCTTGCGGCTGATGCCGAGCAGGGTCGCGGCGCGGGTGACGTTGCCGGCGGTCTCGTCGAGCGCTTTGACGATGAGGTCGCGCTCGAGCTCGACGGTGGCCTTCTTGACGATCTCTTTCATCGAGCCGGGCTCGATCGGGGCGCGGACCAGCGGGCTCGTGGTCGTGACCGGCATCGGCGCCGGCGCCGGGGCCCCTTGCGTCGCCAGGCTCTCGGGGAGATCGGCGGCCTCGATGACGTCGTGCTCGGTGAACAGCACCGTGCGCTCGATGACGTTCTCGAGCTCGCGGATGTTGCCGGGCCAGGCGTGGGCGACGAGCTTCTGGACCGCGGCCTCGGAGATGCCCTTGATGGCCTTGTTGAGGCGCTTGTTGTTCTTCTCGATGAAGGCGTTGGCGAGCAGCGGGATGTCGTCGCTGCGCTCGCGCAACGACGGCAAGGCCACCGGGACGACGTTCAGGCGATAGAAGAGATCTTCGCGGAAGCGGCCGGCTTCGATCTCCTTGGCGAGGTCGCGGTTGGTCGCGGCGATCACGCGGACGTCGACGTGCATGGTGCGGACGCCGCCGACGCGCTCGAACTCGCCTTCTTGCAGGGCGCGCAGCAGCTTCACCTGCATCGCCTTGGGGATCTCGGCGATCTCGTCCAAGAACAACGTGCCACCGTCGGCGAGCTCGAAGCGACCCGGCTTCGAGCTCACCGCGCCGGTGAAGGCGCCCTGCTCGTAGCCGAAGAACTCGCTCTCCATCAGGTCCTTGGGGATCGCGGCGCAGTTCACCTTGATGAAGGGCTTGTCCTTGCGCGGGCTGTTGGCGTGCAGCGCCGAGGCGACGAGCTCCTTGCCGGTGCCCGACTCCCCGGTGACGAGCACGGTCGATGGGGTGGCGGCGATCTTCTCGATGATCGCGAAGATGTCGCGCATTCGCTGCGACTGGCCGAGCATCTGGAAGCGCCCCTGGGCCTGGGACGGGTGCGACAAGGTCACCGCCGGCGCGCGCCGCACCGAGATCGCCTTGCGCACCGCGATGCGGAGCTCGTCCTTGTCGAAGGGCTTGGTGATGTAGTCGAAGGCGCCGTCCTTGAGGGCGCTGACCGCGGTGTCGACCGAGCCGTGGGCGGTGATCACGATCACCGGCAGGTTGGCGTCGATCTTCAACGCCGCCCGCAGCAGGTCGAGGCCGCTCATCCCCGGCATCCGCAGGTCGGTGATCAGGATGTCGACGTCGCCCTTGCCGATGGCCGCGAGGGCCGCCTCGCCGTCCTCCACCGCCACGGTCTCGTGCCCCTCGCGCTCCAACAGGGTGCACAAGACCTTGCGCAGGTTGGCCTCGTCATCGGCGATCAGCACACGCACCATGTGCGGCAACCTATCAGAGGCTCGCCGCCGATGGGAGGGCGGTTGCCAGACCGGCGTCGCACGAACTTGGGACCTTGACGAGAGCGGTGCTATGATCGAAACCGTCGCGACGCACTGCGGCACTGACCAAACCATGCTGGTGACCTGCCTCAAATGTAAGAAACCGGTCTTCGTGAGCTCCTCGGTGGTCGCCGCTGGCGAGGCCGCGATCCCGTGCAATGCCTGCGGCGCGGCGTTGATGATCGCGGCGAGCGGCTCGGTGCGGCTCGCGGCCGCCGTCGAAGAGAGCGCCGCCGCGAGCCCGCCGCCGCCCCCGGCCGACGAGGCGGTGCCGGTCGAACCCGCGGTACAGGCGCCGGCCGTCGAGATCCGCCCCCCGCGGATGGGTCAGGGCTCCGGCGGCAAGCCGGAGAGCTTCACCGGTGGACACGGCGCCTGGTCACCCGCGGCCCCGGCACGGCGCACGACCGCGGTCTCCCCGCCGCCGTTGCCCGTCGAGGAGCGCGCCACCGAGGAAACGGCGTCTGCTGCCCCGCCCCAGCCGCCGCCACCACCGTCAGGCGACGAGCGCACCGCGCCCGGCTTCACGTTGCCGGCCGAGCCGCCGGCGTCGGTCGAAGAGCGCACCGCGCCCGGCTGGACGTTGCCCGCCGAGCTGCCGCCGCCGTCGGGCGACGAGCGCACCGCGCCTGGTTTCACGCTGCCCCCGGCAGAGCCCTCCACGCCTTCGGTGGTCGCGGCGCCGCCGGCGCCCGTCCCTCTGATCGCGAGCGGGGACGCGGGCGCGACACCGGCCGCCGCGGGGGCTCCGGCTTCCGCGGTTGGGGTGATCGAGACCCCGTTCGACGTCGGCCCGGCGCGCGCCGCGCTGCCGCCGCCACGACCCATCGCCCCGCCGCCACTCGCGCCGCCGCTGCCGTCACGGCCGCCGGTGCTTCGGGCGGAGGTCGCCCAGCTGGAACCCCAGCCCCCGCGTGCGAGGGGGCGGCCCGCCTACGTCGCGCCCTTTGAGGTCATCGAGAAGAACGCGGCGCGGCTGCAAGACCCGCCAGCGGCCGCGACGCCGCCGCCGGCAGCTGCCGGCGCCGAGCCTTGGACGGTGGGCTCGGGCGCGGATGCGTTGCAGGGTGTGGGCCGGCACGACCGCGGCCAGATCCCCGACGGGGGCCGGGCCGGCACGACGCGGCTGGACGAGAAGGCGTTTGCCCGCGAGGCGCGTCGCGGCCGGCGGTTGCCGGTGCTGGCGGCGTCAGTGGTGGTGCTCACCGGCGGTGTGCTGTGGGCCGCCGGGGTGCGCCTGCCGGGCTTGCCGTTGCCGCCCTGGAAGGCGGTCGGTGGCACTCTGCCGCCGTCGCGCGCCGAGCGCCGCGAGCCCCCGGAAGCGACGGCGCGGCCGATCGCTGCCGTGGCGCCGAGCCCATCGCCGTCCCCGGATTCGGCCGCTGCGGTGGCGGCGGCAGCCGCGCAGCTCGACGTCGAGGACACGGTGGGCGGAGCCGAGACCGCTGCCGCGGTCGAGCCCGACGCCGGGCGCGACGCGATCGGCAAGCGCCCCGATCTCCGCAAGCCAAAGGCGGCCAAGGGATCGGCGAAGCCGAGTCCGGCGCCCGCCGGGCCGCCGCCGGCCGCCAAAGCGGTGGCGCCGGTCGCCGCCGCGGCCGTCGTGGTGCCGCAACCGTCTCCTTTGGCACCGGCCCCGCCGGGCCCGGCGGTCGCGGCGCCCAAGGCGTCACCGTCCGGCAGCGCCGCCGATCTCTACTACCAGCAGGGCAATCTGTACCTGAAAGAGAAGAAGGTGGCGCTCGCGATTGAAGAGTTCAAGAAGTGCCTCGCGGCCGATCCGAGCTACGGCGTCGCCTATCGATCCCTGGGGGTGGCGTACATGCTCCTCGGGCGGGAGAAGAGCGCCATCGAGGCCTACGAGAAGTTCATCGCGGTCTCACCGGGGCACCGCGACGCGGCGAAGGTGCAACAGATCATCGCCGACTACAACCGCCGCAGCGGCAAGTAGCTACGCGCCGCCGCTTCGACCGCCGAAGGTCAAGCGATAGCCCAGCGTTACGCTGACCCCGGCGGGGCTGAAGTTGCGCACCACGCCGGCGTTCAGCGGCTGGCTGACCATGCCCTGCACCTTCGCCAGCACCGCGCCCGGGCCGATGCCAAAGAGGACGGTCGTCTGCAGCACCGCGGTGCCGAGGGCCTTCAGGCCGCCGTTCGCGCTGGCGTCGCCGGACTCGACCGCGGCAGATGCCAACATGACCCCGCCGCCCGCGCCGACCTCGACGCCGAACGGGTCGGAGACCGGCGCCGCGAAGCGGGCTTCGACGAGGATCGGCACCGTGCGCAGGCGGATGTCGGCGGTCGAGGCGCCGCTCCGGCTGCGCGGGTCCGCGTAGCGGATGGAGTCCGAGACCTGGGCGAAGGCGACCGACAGCCCGGCGGCCAGGCGGCCGACGACCGGGATCGGGAAGCTGGCGTCGAGCTGGGCCGCGAAGCCGGCGGCACCGAGGCTCGCCGGTAGTTGGCCACCGACGAGCAACCCGACCCCGGTGTTGCCGTGGGTCTCGACCGCCGGGGCCTGGGCGCGCAGGTCGCGGGCGCGCGCCATCTCTGCCGAGACCACGCTCGGCTCTTCGCTCGGGGCGAGGGGCTGGAGCTCCGGGCGGATCGACGCCCCGAGCACTGCGGAGTCCGACAACGTCAGGCGCACGCGGTGCAGGCCGGGCTCGACTGGAACGCGCAGCGTGACGCGCACCGCCGGGGTGTAGGTCTCGCCTTCGAAGCGGAGCTCGTTGCTCGGTGGTTGGTCGACCGACAGCGTCTGAATCAGGATCTCGTCGACCAGCACGCCCACGATCACCGGCTGCATGCTCTCTTGCACCGCCGGATCGCGATGCGCGTGGATCGTGAACACCATGGTGCCCGGCCCCACCGCCTGCAGCTCCAGACCCTCGGCGAGCGAGACCTTCAGGAGCTTGTCGTTGCCGCGCGGCCCGACGATCGTCGCCAACGGCGGCGGCGGGCCGATGAAGGTGTAGCCCGCGGCGTCCACCGCCGACGCCGGCGTCGCGGCGGGTCCGGCCATGATGTCCGGCTCGGCGGCGGCACCGGTCGTGCTCTCGACCGGGGCCGGCCCGGCGGGCAGTGGCGGCGGCGGCGGTGCGGCGACCACCTCGGGCGCCGGGCTGGTGTCCGGAGTCACCTCGGCGGTAGGCGGCGAGGGCGGCGGCGCGACCGCCTCCGGGGTGGTCGTGATGACGAGGCCCACGCCGTGCTTGGCGCCGGGGCCGGGGGAGATCTGCAGCAGGTGCGGCCCAACCCCGAGCGCCAGGTCGCGCTTCTCGACCACCGCGGCCGCCACCGCGCCGGTGGCCTTCGTGGTCACCTCGAGTCCAGGCACCGCCTTGGCGAACACGATCTGGGTCGCGGCCTCGCGATCGACCTTCACGGTGACGCCGCCGGTCGTGACCGGCTTCTTGCTCTTCTTGTCCGCGAGGCCGACGAAGGTGAGGGTGAGCTTGGTCGGGCCCGACAGCACCACCGTGACCTTCTTCTTCGGCGCCAGCCACAGAGCGTCGGCCGGCGCGTCGTCGCCGGTGAGGGCGAGCGGCGTCAGGCTGGGGGTGAGGGTGTAGCCGGCGGCGGGCGCGGGCTGGAGCAAGGCGACGAACAGGAGTGCACTCAGCATGTCATGGCCCCGTGTAGACGCAGCGTGAAGTGCAGGTTTCATGAACCGCGACCGCGACCAAGCCCGGCAGCGCCGACTTGAGCCGAGCCCAGAGCCAGACCGCGAGGTTCTCGCTGGTCGGGTTCTCGAGGCCGGCGACCTCGTTCAGCAGCCGGTGATCGAGGGCTTCGTAAAGCGGCGCGAACGCCCGCCGCAGCAGGTCGAAGTCCTCGACCCAGCCTTGCACCGGGTCGACCGGTCCTTGCACGTGGATCTCGACCACGTAGCTGTGCCCGTGGACGCGGCGGCACTTGTGGCCCTCCGGGGTCCGCGGCAGATGGTGCGCCGCTTCGAAGCGCAGCTCCTTGATGATCGTCATGCTCATCGGCCGCGCTCCACCGACACCGACACCGAGCCCGGCGCCAGCGCCCCCGGCTTGGTCACCGCCACCACGACGCGCCTGGGCTTGAAGCGGTCGAGGAGCGTCGTCGCCAGGGCCTCGGCCAACGACTCGATGAGCGGGTAGTGGCGCGCCCGGCTGAGCTCGCGCGCGACCGCGGCGACCCGGTCGTAGTCCACGGTGTCGGCGATCTTCTCGCTGTCGAGCGCCCGCGAGAGGTTGGTGTAGAGGCTGACGTCGATGACGATCGACTGCCGCGAGCGCTTCTCATGGGGGTAGATGCCGAGCCGCACCCCGTCGGCGTGCAGGTTCTGCAGCTTGATCCATCCGTAGCGCGGCATGCCGCCCGACTATCACAAGGGCGACCGGAAACCCAAGGGATTGCCTCCGGGTTCGGCGATCGCGCCTTGACCACGGCCGGACCTCGAAGGTAACAACTGGCGGGCGGAGACGCGCACGACGATGGCATCGAGCGAAGCACGGGCGCTGTTGGGAATAGCGCCGCGCCTGAAGGACGACGTCGATATTCGGACGCTGGGGCTCTCCCCCCACGAAGGCTTTCTGCTGTCGCAGATCGACGGTGTCACCCCGGCCGACGTGCTCGGCGACGTGGTCGCGATGGAGGAGCAGGCCCTGGTGGCGGCGCTCACCCGCCTCGAGAACCTCGGGGCGATCGTTTGGGCCGGAGCGCGGGCGCTGGCGGCGGCGGGCCCGGGGGCGGCGACCGACGGCGCCGCCGCGGATCCCGCCCTCAGCGAGGTCTGCGACCTGTCGCCGGACGAGCGGGCACGCATCCTCAAGGCCGATCGGACCTTCCCGACCCTCAGCCACTGGGAGGTCTTGGGGCTGTCGGGCGCGCCGCAGACGGTGGACGTCAAGCGGGCCTATTTCGCGGCCTCGAAGGCGTATCACCCCGACCGCTACTTCGGTCGCGATCTCGGCTCGTTTCGCGAGCGGCTCGACCGCATCTTCCGGCGCCTGAAGGTGGCCTACGACGTCCTCCTCGACGAGAAACAGCGCGCCGCCTATCGGTCGAAGAACCCACCGCCGATGAAGCCGCTGGTGGTGGATCTCGGGTTCAAGATCGAGGGCCAGAAGCCCGAGGCGGCGGCAGCCCGGCCGGAGACCGCCGAAGAGAAGGCCGCGCGCCTCGAGAAGCGCCGCCAGGAGATCATCACCGAGCGGCGCAGCAAGCGGCTGGAACAGCACTTCAAGCCCAAGGCCGCCGACATCGACGCCAAGAGCCGGCGCGCCGAGGAGATGTACCACCACGGTTTGAGCCAGCTCAAAGCCGGGCAGGTGTTCGCCGCGGCCGCGAGCCTGAAGCTGGCGATGGCCTACGATCCCAAGAACTCCCAGTACGCGGCGATGTTCCGCGACGCCACCAGCCACTCGCAGCTCGAGCGTGCCCGGCAGCTGGCAGAGGCCGGCGAGGCGGCGGTCGCGGCCGGCAACGCCGCCGGCGCCGCGGCCGAGTTCGCGAAGGCGTTCGAGCTGACGCCGCATCGGGTCGACCTCGCGATCCGCGCCGCGGAGCAGTTCCTCGCCGTCGGCAACACCGACGCCGCCCTAAGGTACGCCACCCAAGCGGTCGAGGTGGCGCCGAATCGCATGGAAGCCCGGCTGACCGCGGCCACGGTGATGGAGAAGGTCGGTGACCGCGCCGGTGCGCTGGTGCACGCGAGGGCGGCGACGAGCTTGGACAAGGATGACCCCCGTGCTAAGAGAGTCCTGAAACGCTTGTCCTCATGAGGGGTCCGGCATCGCCGCGAGGGGACGATGGCGACGCCGAGGCGATAACTGAGCATGGGCAGAGTCATCGGTATCGATCTGGGGACGACCTATTCCTGCGTCGCGGTCGCCGAGCGCGACGGCCCCAAGGTGATCCCGACCCGCACCGGCCAACACACGCTGCCGTCGGTGGTCGCGGTCACCGAGAGCGGTAAGAAGCTCGTCGGCCACCTCGCGAAGCGCCAGGCGATCACCAACGCCAGGAACACCATCCACGGCGCGAAACGCTTGATCGGCAGGCGCTGGGAGGCCTCCGAGGTGCAGCGGGCCCTGAAGCTCGCGTCCTACGAGGCCGTCAAAGGGCCGCACGAGGACGTCCGCCTGGTGATGGGCGGGCGGCAGTACGCGCTCCCCGAGCTGTCGGCGATGGTGTTGGCCGAGCTCAAGGTCACCGCCGAGGAGTTCTTGAAGGAGCCGGTCGAGCAGGCGGTGGTCACGGTGCCGGCCTACTTCAACGACAACCAGCGGCAGGCCACCAAGGACGCCGGCCGGATCGCCGGGCTCGACGTGCTGCGCATCATCAACGAGCCGACGGCCGCGGCGCTCGCCTACGGCTACGGCAAGGGGCTGGAGCAGAAGGTCGCGATCTTCGACCTCGGCGGCGGCACCTTCGACATCTCGATCCTCGAGATCGGCCAGGGGGTGTTCGAGGTCCTGGCGACCGCGGGCGACACCTTCTTGGGCGGCGAGGACTTCGACGAGCGCATCGTCGACTGGCTGGTGGCCGACTTCAGCGCCCAGCACGGTGTCGACCTGCGCACCGACAAGATGGCGCTGCAGCGCCTGCGCGACGCCGCCGAGAAGGCGAAGATCGAGCTCTCGAACCTCATGGAAGTCGACATCAACCTGCCGTTCATCTACTCCCTGAAGAAGGGCGAGGCGGTGCACCTGCAACGCCAGCTGACGCGCGACAAGCTCAACGAGCTCACCGCCGATCTGGTGGAGCGCACCGTGAAGATCTGCGCCCAGGCCCTGTCCGAGTGCGGCCTGAAGACCGCCGACGTCGCGGCGGTGATCCTCGTCGGCGGCATGACGCGGATGCCCAAGGTGCAGCAGGCGGCGCAGCAGTTCTTCGGGATCCCGCCGTCGAAGGGCGTGCACCCGGACGAGGTCGTCGCCTGCGGCGCGTCGATCCAGGGCGATCTGTTGTCGAGCGGCGCCACCGACACCCTGCTGTTGGACGTCACTCCGCACCACCTCGGGATCATGGTCGCCGGCGGCCTGTTCGACGTCCTGATCAACAAGGACACCACGATCCCGACGTCGGCGAAGAAGATCTTCACCACGGTGAAGGACGGCCAGACTCAGGTGCGGATCATGGTGCTCCAGGGCGAGTCGACCCAGGCGGAGGAGAACGAGCTGCTCGGCGAGTTCATCCTCGACGAGCTGCGCTCGGCACGGCGCGGTGAGGTCAAGGTCGAGGTCAACTTCGACATCAACGCCGACGGCATCGTCAGCGTGTCGGCGAAGAACCTCGAGACCGGCCGCGGCCAAGCGATCACCGTCACCGCGTCCTCCGGGCTCACCGAGGACGAGATCCGGGAGATGGCGACCCGCAACCTCGACCAGGCGGTGGCGCCGGTCGCCGACGCCGGCTTTGCGGAGATGCGCAAGGAGGCCGAGAAGCTCCTCGCCGACATCAAGCAGCTGTTGCCGCGGGCGCGCCCGGTCATCGACGGCACCGATTTCGGCGCCGACGCTCTGAAGAAGGCCGACGCCACGATGGCGAAGGCGAGCGTCGCGATCGCAGAGAAGAACAGCGCCGACCTCAACGAGTGCATCAAGCCATTGCAGCGCACGCTGTCGCTGCTGCACAACGTGATCCACAAGCTCGGCTCTTGAGCGGGGGCGGCCTTGGCGGCGGACGAGCTCATCAACCGAGGACTCGAGCTCTTCGCCGAGGGCGATCTCGCGGCCGCGATTCGGGTCTGGTGCGAGGCGCGCGCCAAGGGTGGCCACAGCCTGCAGCTCGACGCGATGTTCGAGCACGTGCGCGCGGTGGCGCCCGACCTGGTGGTGGCGATCGAGGCCGAGTTCTCGCAGCGCGCGCCGAAGGCGTCAG
The DNA here is from genome assembly GCA_016218825.1 of Deltaproteobacteria bacterium. GTDB lineage: Bacteria > Myxococcota > XYA12-FULL-58-9 > XYA12-FULL-58-9 > XYA12-FULL-58-9 > JACRCV01. Next base: position 8,576 of record JACRCV010000049.1, on the reverse strand, counting down.
TCGGGCTCGAGTCTCCTCCCGACTCGATCTTGCCGCCGATCGAACCGTCGCCGATGACCGCGGCGGTGTTGACGGTGACGCCCCCGGCGATGGCCAAGGCGCCCGGTCGCGAGGCCGCGGCGCTCACCGTGCCGTCGGCGGTGACCATCGTGCCGGCACCGGTCTTGGCTCGCGATCGGGGGGCCGCTGCGGCGCCGTCTCTGGCGGTGCCGCCGCCGCCGGTGCTGCCGACCATCGAGGCGATCGCGCCGCCCGCGCCGCCGTCCGTGCCGTCGGCGGTCGAGCCGGCCGCGGTAGTGCCGGTCGCGGCAACGAGCGTCGCGGTCGAGCCGCAAACCGCGGCCGGGCCGTGGGAGGGACAGACGACGCTCGGGCCGCCGCTGTCGGTGGACGGGGGCGGCGGTGGCCTGGCGCTGGTCGCCGCCAAAGAGCCGGTGGCGGAGCCGATCGCGGTGCCGCGCGGGGCGCTGGCGCAGAGCGAGGCGCGGCTGCGCGAGCTGTTGGGCCTGGACGACTTCACCGGGGCGCTCGAGGTGGCGAACGGGATCCTCGCCGGCGACCCCGATCACCCGTTGGCGAGCGCGGCGCGCAAGCGCTGCCGGATCCGATTGGCGCAGATCTACAGCTCCAAGCTCGGCGCCCTCGGCAGGACGCCGAAGGTGCTCATCCCGCCGGACCAGGTGATCTGGCTCGATCTCGACCACCGCTCCGGTTTCCTGTTGGCGCAGGTGGACGGCCAGTCGACCTACGAGGATCTGATCGAGCTGTCGGGGATGGACCGCCTCGAGGCGCTACGCCTGATCGTGCAGCTGGTGCAGAAGGGCGTGGTCGGCGTCTAGACGCGCTCGGCGATCGGCGGCGCCGCGGGCGGCGACGGCGCCTGCGGTCGCTGCTCCGGCGGCAACGGTCGCAGCACGTTGTCGGGCATCAGCTGGCCGGTCTCGACCTCGACGCGGGAGTACAAGTCGGCCACCGGCGTCTCGGCGACGAGCTTGATCAGCGCCAGCTCCGCCTCCTGGCACCATGGTTGCTGCTCGCCGACCGGCAGGTCGCGCGGCATCACCATCTCTTGGAGGAACGAGAACACGAACAGGCGCTTGAGGAAGATCCGCATCTTGTGCGCCTCTTCCTCGGCGAGCCCGATCAGGCGGTGCGGCACCACCTTCTCTTTCTCGGTGAAGCCCTTCGGCTGCACCGGTGGCAACGGCTCGGTCTTCAGGATGTCCACCGCGCCGAGGCAGGTGAAGTTGTCGATGATCACCTCGCCGTTCTTCGTCAGCCCCTCGAGGCGCGACGCCAGGTTCACGATGCGGCCGCAGACCGTGTAGTCCATGCGCCGCTTCGAGCCCATGTTGCCGACGATGGCGCGCCCGGTCGCCATCGCGAAGCCGAACTCGCGCGGCTCGATCGGCAGCTTGTCGTGGGCGGCGAGCCGCTGGCGCAAGAACCGGTTCAGGATCCGGGACGCCGCCTGCATGTACGCGATCGCCAAGGCTCCCCGGCGCTTGTGGGTGTCCGGGTGCTCCTGCTCGCCGCGCTCGAACACCGCCATGATGGCGTCACCCATGGTCTTGTCGACGACCCCGCCCCAGTGGGCGACGCATTCGATGAAGAGGTGGAAGTAGGTGTTGACGATGTGGACCACCTCGTCGGCGGTGCGGCGGTTCGACATCGCGGTGTAGCCGCGCATGTCGCCGAAGGTGACCGCGAGCTCCTGCTCGCGGCCGCCGGGCTTGGTGAGCTTGTCGTCGTTGATCAGCCGCTCGACCACCATCTTGTCGACGTAGTGGAAGAAGATCTCGGAGCGCCGCAGCATGCGGTTGAAGGCGCTCGAGAGCTCGCCGATCTCGTCGTTGCGATCTTCGGGGACCCGCTGCGAGAAGTCGCCCTTGGAGATCGCCGCCAAGGTCAGCTGCATCACCTTGAGCGGCCGGACCTCGCGGCGGACGAAGATCAGCGCGAAGATGCTCATCACCGCGGCGATGCCGCAGGCGAACACCAGCGCCCGGGTGGTGGCGCGCTTCAAGGCGACCTCGAGCGGCGTCCGCGACAGCGTCAGCCAGAAGGTCCCGAGCACGTCGTGGCCGTAGCGGACCGTCGACTGAAAGCGGTAGGGCTTGGCCTCGGGCTCCGGCGGCGCCGAGGCCAGCGGCGTGTTGACCTCGGCCTCGTTCAGCGAGGCGATGATGACCCCGGCCTTGTCGGCGAGCCGGGCGTTCAGGACGTCGGGGTTGCGGCCCACCGCCAGCAGGTTGAACTGCAGCCGCGCCTTGGCGCGCTCGGGCTCGGACGGGTAGGTCAGCATCAGCGGCGCGTTCGCCATCGCGAACGCATCGACGGTCGCTTCGCCGCGCTTGTAGATCTCGCGTTGGATCGAGCTGCGCAACACCGACAGCATGCCGCCGAACACGCCGATCGCGGTGAACAGCGTCGTGACCAGAAGAAACATCGGGTACTTGCGGGCGATCCTCACGGCCGCGGCATCATAACAGACTCCGGGTCCGATACAGCCCCTTCTTTTGCCGGGCGGCGGCTCGCGGCCCCTCGGGGGACCGACTTGAACATTCCCCCCGCATCTCGGATACTTTCCCCGCCACTTGTCAGCGAGGGACCTGATGACCATGCGGACCTGCCTGCTCAGCCTGGCGCTAGCCTTCGTGCCGCTCGTCGCCCGGGCGTCGATCGTCGTCGCGCTCTTGGAGCCCGAGCTCATCGCGGTCGCCGACACCATCGTCTTCGGCGAGGTCCTGCACACCCGGGCGGTCGTCAAGGCGCCGCGCGGGGCGGTCGCGACCGAGGTCGTGCTCCAGGTGTACCAGGGGCTGCGGGGCGCACGAGACGGCGAGGTCCTGACCCTCGAGGTGCCGGGCGGGAGGCTTTCGAGCGGGCTCGTGGCCAACAGCGCCGGCGCACCGACGTTCACGCCGGGCGAGATGGTGTTCGTCTTTCTGACGACCGCCGGCGGCGTGCGGCGCCCTTACGGCTTGGCGTACGGCGTGCTCCGGGCCCGCCCGGATCGCGGCAGCTGGGTGTTGCGCCGCGACGCCAGCGATCTCATCTATTGGGACCAAAGCGGCGCCCCGGTCGACGCCGCTCTGACGCGTCTCGAAGACGTGCCGCTCGCGGTGCTGGCGGATCGGGTCAGGCGCCGCCTGCTGGAGCTGAGCCTCCCGGGCGCTCACGAGGTGCGGCCATGAAGCGGGGGCTGCTCGCGGTCTGGGTGTGCCTGCAGCCGACGCTCGCGGTCGCGGCCACCGACAACTCGGCGCTCGAATGTGGCTCGACCACCGCCACGTACTTTCCGCGCGGCGATCATTGGCCGGGGGTGCCGCCGGTGGACACCAACCCGGTGATCTACAGCCAGCAGCAGGACGGGGCGCCGGGCATCGGCAACTACGAGAGCTTCAACGCGGTGCAAGCGGCGTTCGCCACCTGGACGAACGTGCAGTGCTCCGGGCAGTTCGCCAACGTCTACATCGTCGACGGCATCGAGGGCCAGATCCCCGACTATCCGACCCGGGATCGCGGTGACGTCTGGGTGTGCCCGGACGGCACGGACTGCTCGAGCGCCAACTGCGACGTCGACACCTGCGGCCTGACGGCGGTCGAGAACATCGTCTACTTCGTGATCTCGGGCTGGGACGCGATCGCCGACGCCGGCACCGTGGCGCTGACCACCAACCTTTATATTCCGGACACCGGCTATATCGTCACCGCCGACATGGAGTTCAACGCGGTGAACTATCAGTGGCGCGCCAACGGCAGCGGCTGCCCGTCGGGGCAGTCGACCTGCTTCGACGTCGAGACCGTGGCGTTGCACGAGGCCGGCCACTTCCTCGGCTTCAACCACGTGATGTGCACCGACGCGGTGATGTTCCCGCAAGGGAGCGGCACCGTGGTCAACCACGCCCTGACGACCCACGAGATCACCGCGATCTGCACCATCTATCCGCCGCGGCCCACCGGCTTCACCGGCAGCCGCTACACCGGCGAGCAGTGCACCCAGACCTCCGAGTGTCCGGCGAGTCACGTCTGCATCAAGATCTACGGCTCCGCCGCCGACGACCCCTGGGGTTGGTGCGCCAAGACCTGCGCCACCACCAGCAACTGTGACACCGGCTTCATCTGCGTGCAGCAGGACGGCGGCACGCAGAAGTTCTGTCGCCCGGGCCCGAACGACACCGGCGGCGCGGTCGGCGCCGATCCCGGCACCGGGAGCTCGCTCGACCTGTGCCAGAAGTGCACCGCCGGCAGCCAGTGCGCCAGCGGCGTCTGCATCAACAGCGGCGGCACCACCGACGGCATCTGCACCCAGACCTGCGTCGGCGGCACGCTGCCGGACAGCACCACCGAGGGCAGCGGCTGCCCGGCCGGCCTGACGTGCGTCGGCACCGACCAGGGCTGGAGCGTCTGCTGGCCCGACGACCCGGTGGCGTGCGCCGCGCAGTACAGCCGCGCCAAGCTCAACGACAGCTGTTACTACGAGGGCGATCCGAGCAGCAACGCCGACGACTGGTTCAAGAGCTGCGGCCCCGAGCTGGTGTGCTTCGTGTTCAAGGAGCGCTGCGGCGGCCGCGAGGGCGCTTGCGTCACCTACTGCAACGCCACCGACAAGCCCTGCCCGACCGAGAGCGGCCTCACCTGCTGCTACGGCGTCGACGTCAACGGCGGCTGCCTCGGGCCGTCGGCCGACCGGGTGCACGGCGGCTGCTTCGACCTTCGCCGTCCCGGCGAGTCGTGCGTCACCGCCGAGCAGTCGATCTGCGGCGACGGCAGCGGCTGCTTCAACTTCGGCGACCTGTCGACCTCGAAGTGTTACCACATGTGTCAGGCGGGCGACTCGGCGTGCAACACCGACGTCGAGACCTGCGTCACCTGGTCCGACGATTGCCAGAACCAGTTCCCGTTGTGCTGCGACACCGAAGACTACGAGGCCAACGGCAACACCACCTGCAAACCTACCGACTTGATCCAGTATTACGACGTCGGCGTCGCCTGCACCGAGAGCGCCGAGTGTGACAGCGGCCTGTGTCAGACCTACGACAACGCCAAGGCCTGCAGTCGGTCCTGCAACGCGGTGACCGGCGGCGGCTGCCCCGGCAACATCGACGTCAACGCCGACGGCCTCAACGACGGTGGCTTCCGTTGTCTGCTGATCGCCAACGAAGGCCGCTGTTGGCCGATCGACGGGCCGGTAGCACCGCCGGCCAACACCGCGATCGACGACGGCGGCGGCTGCTGCAACGCCACGCGCCTGCGCCCCGGGGACGTGCTGCTGGCGGCGCTGTTGTGGTTGCCGATGGCGGTCGCGCGGTGGCGGCGGCGGCGGTAGGGCGGGTCAGGGCGGTCAGCGCGGCGCGGGCGGCGCGGGCGGCGCGGGCGGCGCGGGCGGCGCGGGCGGCGTCGGCGACGATCAGTCGGGCGCACGAGGCATTGCGGCTCCGGCTCAGATCGGGGCGGCGGGCGTCCGCCCCGCGTCCGGCGTGACGCACACCGCGGGCAGCTCGAACCAGCGCAGGGCCTCGAAGTCGCGGCCGAGCTCGGGGTGCGGCGAGTCCGACCACTCGGGCAGGGCCGCGGCCAGCCGCTTCGCTTCGTCGACGAACCCGAGGAGCGCGGTCTCCGGTTGGGTCTCGTGGCGCCGGGGGTAGTGGAGCGCGCCGCTGGCGGCGTCGTACTTCAGGTCGGCGAGGCGGAGCAGCGGCTCGACCGGACCGAGGCGATGGCGCCAGAGGCCGGTCTCGAGGTCGAAGCGGTAGTCGGGCAGGAACCGCCAGCCGTGCTCGGCGACGAAGCTCACGGCGTCGACGATGTACTGGAACACCGCCTCGGAGAGGAAGTAGTTGAAGCCCACCCGCACCCAGCCCGGTTTGACGCCCTCGTGGCCGCGGCCGATCTCGCGCTCGAAGCGGTGCGAGCGCTCGAGGCCGATCTTGAGCAAGCGATGCCCGTAGGGGCCGGCGCACGAGCAGCCGCCGCGGCTCTGGATGCCGAACAGGTCGTTCAACAGCGCGACCACGAAGTTGTGGTGCAGGTAGCGGTCGGCGGGGCGGCGCACGACAAAGGAGACGATCGACAGGCGCTCGGCGTCGACGTTGCCCAGGACCGCGATCGCCGGGTGTTGGCTCCATTTGGTCAGCGCCCGCCGCAGGAACTTCTCCTCGGCGGCGCGGATGACCTCGGTGCCCACCGCCTCTTTGAGCTGGAACACCAGGCCGGCGCGGATCGACTCGACGATCGCCGGCGTCCCGCCCTCCTCGCGCAAGATCACGTCGGCGAGGTAGCGGTGCTCGACCGGGTTGACGTAGGCCACGGTGCCGCCGCCCGGGACCGTGGGGACGCGGTTCACCACGAGCGCGCGGCGGATCGCCAGCACCCCGGGCGTCCCCGGGCCGCCGATGAACTTGTGGGGCGACAAGAAGATCGCATCTTTGTAGGCCGCCTCGCGACCCGGGCCGCGCGGCTGCATCTCGATCTTGGCGTAGGGCCCGGCGGCGGCGTAGTCCCAGAAGGCGAGCGCGCCGTGGCGGTGCAGCAGCGTCGAGACCGCGTCGGTGTCGGACACGATCCCGGTGACGTTGGACGCCGCCGAGAACGAGCCGATCTTCAGCGCCCGGCCGGCAAACCGCTCGAGCTCGCGCTCCAGGTGGTCGAGGTCGATGTGACCGTCGGCGTCTTCGGCGATGGTCACCACCTCGGCGACCGACTCGCGCCAGGGCAGCTCGTTGGAGTGGTGCTCGAAGGGGCCGATGAACACCACCGGCCGGGCGTCGGCCGGGATCTTGGCGGAGAGGGCGTAAGCGTCCTCGAGCTGGCACGGCAGCCGCAGACCGAGGATGCGGACCACCTTGTCGATGGCCGCGGTCGCGCCCGAGCCGCAGAACAAGACGATCGTCGTATCGTCGCCGCCCAAAGAGTCGCGGATGATGCGGCGCGCGTCTTCGCGCAGGCGCGTGGTCTGCAGCCCGGTGCCGCTCGACTCGGTGTGGGTGTTGGCGTAGCGCGGCAGCACCTCGGCGCGGATGAAGTCCTCGATGAACGCCAGCGCCCGGCCCGACGCGGTGTAGTCGGCGTAGGTGACGCGGCGCGGACCGTAGGGCCCTTGCATCACTTCGTCGTCGCCGATGACGGCGCTGCGGATGTGCTCAAGATGGGAGTCAGACCCGGACACTTGACATATACCTCCTCGCCATCACGCAGTCGTGACGCGACGCCTTTCCCATTCCGATATCCATTGGGCGAGCGGCTCGGGTGGCCGGGAGCGGATACGACGCAGGAGGTGCGAGGCGTGGCTTTCGCTCAGTTCCAGCAGCCTGCCTATCTGCACGTGGGTGAGGTCCGTCTCCTGCCGCAAGGCCCACAGCGCGAAGCGGCGCGCGGGGTTGCCGCGGCGGCCGCGAGCCGAGCGCGTTAGGGTGCGCGGGTCTGACCCAGTGATCTGCAGCACCTCCGACAGCACTTCTTCGTGCGGGCGTGCGGGCCGTCCCTTGCGGTCGCGAATGAGTGGCCGGGCGCGAGCCTGGCGTTCGTCGTCATGGACGGGCGTGGTCATGCCGGTGTCGAGATCGAAGCCTTCCGGCCAGGGCTGCCCGCCGGTTCGGAGACGCGCCACGAATTCGCAGAAGGCCTCGCGCCCACCCGCGATCTCGGTGACGAGCTCCCAACTCAGCCATTCCGGCGGCACATCGAGGCCGAGGTAGCCGCGATGGCTGGTTGAGCAACGCTGGTCGAGGCGTCGCGCCAGACGGGCGCGGATGGGGTTCAGATGGATGTACGCGGCGACGGTGAGGAGGTGCGGGTCATCCTCGATGAGCTCGCTGCGATAGCGTCCGCGAAACACCGGCCCGTCCCAGCGACGCAGGCGATTGACTTCCTGGGTGAACCGACCGCCGAGGTCCTTCATTGCAGCGGACAGGTTGCCACGAACGGAGCGGACGAGCAGGTGGTAGTGGTTGGGCATCAGCGTGTAGGCGTGCACCTCGACCTCACGGTGTTTCACGACCCACGCGAGGGCGTCGAGGAAGCCACCGGCGTGCTCGTCGTCGCCGAAGATCGGCTCACGCCGTGCGGCGCGGTTCATCACGTGATGAAAAGCACCGGGGTAGTCGTGACGAAGCCTGCGGGGCACGGGCCTTTGTCGCTTGGGGTAGTGTTTATGTCAAGTGTCAGGGTCTGACCCCGTCTTGGATTTTTTCCCCTACGGCCGCCCAAACCCCGGGCAGCGCGGCGACGGGTCCGGTTGCTCGGCGCCGATGCGGTAGAGGTTGCCGTTGTTCTGGACGGTCACGTTCCGGCCGGTGATCGTGCCGTAGATCTTGCCGTTGTTGCGGACCACGATGTCGGCCGCGGGCGCGTAGATCGTCAGCGCCGACTCGTTGTTGTTCTCCACGGTCAGGGCGCCGCCCGTCCGGCTGCCCCCGGTCGCATAGATCGCGACGCTGGCGCCCATCGCCGGTGGGAAGTTGACGTCCGAGTTGTTCTCCATCACCACGTCGCCCGCGACGAACAGGCGCACCTGGCTGCCCGCGCCCGCGACGACGGCGGCGTTGTTTCGCACCTGGAGGTACGTCAGGTAG
>JACRCV010000053.1 GCA_016218825.1 Deltaproteobacteria bacterium | reverse complement strand
GCTACACCTAACCGTCCGACCATGGATCTCTATCGGCAACCACGCAGTCGAGGCAGGCGACGATGCGAGTGCCGCGGCCAGCGCATGAGATATCCGCGCCAAGTCCGTCGCCAAATCTTCACACACTCCCCGGGGGCGGGGGATTCAGGGGGTGGGGGTGGGGAGCGACGCGGCCGCCGCGTCGCGGGAATCAAATGCAGGTGCAGGCGGCCTCAGGCTACGTGCCGGGAGCGATGTCCATGCCGGCGCCGGCCTGCACGCCGAAGTAACCGAGCTCGAGGCGCGCCGCCCAATCCGGGCTGAAGTTCCAGTGGGCGCCGACGGCGCCGTCGATCGCGATGTTGGAGTAGCTCGGCGCGCCGACGTCGGTGCCGGAGTAACCGCCGCAGCTGTAGCTGCTCGCGAAGCCGACGCCGTAGCCGAGCTTCGCGGTGCCGTACACCGTCCAGTCCGGCGTCAGGTAGAAGGACCAGCGCACGCCGCCGAGCGGCGTCGCCCGGTACCACTTGTACGAGCAGTTGACGCCGAAGAAGCCCCAATCCCAGCTGTAGCGCTCGACCGCGCCGCCGGCTTCGATGAAGAAGGCGTCGTTCAAGGTCGGCAGGAAGCCGTCGGGCATGATCGGATAGGCGAACCAGGCCCCGAGCCCGAAGTGGAAGTAGCCGAAGAAGCCGCCGACCACGAAGGCGTCGGCGTGCATCGCGCGGCTGTGGGTCGAGTCGTCTTTGATCGTCATCTCGGCGTGCGCCACCTGGGGCACGGCGGCGAGCGCGGCGGCGACGACGAGGGCGCGGGCGAAACGGGCGGTGTGCATCTCAGTATCTCCTTGGAGCGAAGGAATTGGCCCCAAAGTAGGCGCACTCGGGATCTTTGGCAACTCTCCCGGCGCATCCGACGCTTGCAGCCCCGTTCCCAGGCCGGGTATTCTGCCGGACGTGACCACTCCGAGAGACACCCCGCCACCCGCGTTGCCGAATCCTCCTCCACACCCAGCGGCCGCTGACGGCCCGGCGCCGACGATGGACCGCGCCGCGTGCGAGCGCATCCTGAACTTCGGGGTCGAGCGCGGCATCTCCGACCTGCACTTCGAGGTCGGTCATCCGCCGCACCTGCGCCTGCAGGGGGACCTGCTGCCGGCCAAGTACCCACCCCTGCGGCCCGAGGACACCGACGCCGTCGCCCAGGTGCTGCTCGGCGCCGCCTACGCCAAGTTCAAAGAGGAGCACAGCGAGCGCGACGTGACCTACTCGATCGAGGGCGTGAGCCGCTTTCGCGCCACGGTGTTCTGGCAGCAGGGCTACGTCGGCGCGGTGCTGCGCGTCATCCCGCTCACCATCCGCACCTTCGAGCAGCTGAACCTGCCGACGCCGCTCAACGATCTGTGCGTCATCCGCCGCGGCCTGATCTTGGTCTCGGGCGCCACCGGCAACGGCAAGTCGACGACGATGGCGGCGATGTTGCATAGGATCAACCAGACGCGCCGCGCCCACGTGGTGACCATCGAGGACCCGATCGAGTTCCTCTACCCCAAGGAGAAGAGCCTCTTCATCCAGCGCGAGGTCGGCACCGACACCCCGAGCTACCGCGCGGCGCTGACCGCGGCGTTGCGCCAGGATCCCGACGTCATCATGTTGGGCGAGATCCGCGACTACGAGACCGCCGAGATCTGCCTGAAGGGCGCCGAGACCGGGCACCTGGTGCTCTCGGCGATCCACACCCCGGACGCGGTGCACACGGTGCAGCGCTTCGTCGGCCTGTTCCCGCCCGAAGACCACGAGTCGGCGCGCGTCCGCCTCGCCGAGGCCTTGAAGGCCACGGTGTCGCTGCGGCTCTTGCCCACCACCGACGGCCAGGCGCGGGTGCCGGCGGTGGAGATCATGCGGGTGACGCGCACCATCCAAGAGTGCATCCGCCACGAGGACAAGCTCACCGAGGTCCCGGCCCACATCACCAAGGGCAAGGACCTCTACGGCATGCAGACCTTCGACCAGCACTTGCTCGAGCTCTTCCAGCGCAAGAAGATCAGCTTCGAGGTCGGCAAGATGGCGGCCTCGAACCCCGAAGAGTTCCAACGCTCGCTCACCATCGAGTGACCGTGGCCGGTCGCCGCCACGCGCTCGGTCTCGTCGTCCTGATCGCCGGTTGCAGCAGCGACGCGCCCCCGAAGGTCGCCGCGCTCGAGGTCGACCACCTGATGACGGTGAGCTTGCAGCTCGGCGGCGACCTGCTGGTCACCGGCCGGCTGGACCACTGCTCGCCGAGCCCGACGACGGTCGCCTACGCCGACGGCCTGGAGCTTGCGCGCGTCGACGCCGCGACTCTGTTCACGGTCGACCCCGTCGCCGGCGAGGCCGCGGACGGGGCGCTGCGTTTCCAGATGGCGATCGCGGCGAGCGCGCTCGTGCCGCTCGCCGACGCGGTGCCGCTCGCCTTCGACCTCGAGCTCGAGGCGCACTGCGAGGGCGTCTGGGTGCGCTCGCCCCCGTACCCGATGACCTATCTGCCGACCCTCGCGAGCCTGGCGCCGCCGTTTCGACCGGCGCGGTTCTGGGCCGCGGAGCTCCCGGGCGACCTGTGGGTGTGCGAGGACTCGACGCTGGTGCTCTATCGCGCCGGCGCCACGCCCGACCTGTCGCTGCCGCTCGGCTTCCCGTGCTCGGCCACCGACATGGCCAATGGCTTCGGGGGGCGGCGCTATCTGCACGGCGCCGGGGTGGGCCTCGCGGCGCTCGACGCCGATTCGACCCTCGCCTGGAGCCTGCCCTTCGACCTGGTCGAGGCCGAGCTCGACTCGTGGCGCGATCCGGTGGTGCTCCGCGACGTCGCCAACGTCACCGAGCTCGTGGTGTTGGACCGGGCGACCGGCGCGGACAAGGTCGGGCCGCTGGCGCTGCCGCAGTCGGACCTCGGGCCCTTGGCGCGCGCCCCGAACGACGACATCCTGGTGTTGCTCGCGAGGCGCGAGGACGCCCCGCAGGCGCTCGCCTATTCGGTGTGGCGCCTCAAAGCGGACGGCACCGATCTGGGGCTCTTGGAGGTGGCGCGCTACAACTGGCACGCGCCGCCGTACGTCGCCGAGTTCGCGGACGACGGCGCCGCGATCTACATCGCCGCCGCCCCGAACGACGACCTGACGCGCTTCATCAGCAAGGTCGACACCACGACCGGCGCGGTGCTCTGGTCGACGCCGCCCGAGGCCGGCTGGCTCTATCCTTTGGGCGAGGCCCGGGGTCGGGCGATCGTCGCCTCCGACGCCGCCTTCGTCTGGCTCGACCCGCAAACCGGGGCGCCCGTCTCCGCCCCGTTCGCGCCCGACTCGAAGAACAGCTTCCTACGCGCGCTCGCCGAGGAGGACGGCAGCATCGTGATGCTCGCCGACGACACGAGCGGCATCGCCCAGGGGCTCTACCTCTTCGGCCCCGACGGGCATTCGACGTTGCGGCTGCACCCGGGGGCGGCGCTGTTCCGCTTCATGACCCCCGGTTGGGGCGAAGGTACCCTCGTCAGCTTCTTCAACGAAGTCCACTGGATCTACGGCCGGGCCGGGTACGACGCGATGATCGTGTCACCTTAGGACCCCCTGCGCCTGCATTTGATTCCCGCGCCGCGGTTGCCGCGGCGCTCCCCACCCCCACCCCCCGTCCCCCGCCCCAGATTGGATGAGGTGGCCGGCCTCCGTTCACAAAACGTGGTAGCTCAAAGCTCCACAACACGTGACGTGCTTACGGCCGAAGCCGCGGCACAAAGTGAAAAGGAGACCGGCCATGGAACATGTTGGCATC
>JACRCV010000052.1 GCA_016218825.1 Deltaproteobacteria bacterium | reverse complement strand
GACCAGAAGCAGCGCTGGCTCGCGACGGCCCTGCTCGACTTGGAGCCGCAGCTCACGCACAAGCCGGCAGCGAAGCACAACACGCTGAAGATCTTCAAGGTTCTCATGAGGTCGCTTCCTTCCCTTCCTGGTCAACGAGTCGATACGAGCACCTGTGCCCGCGAGCCAGCCGCCCGCGAGCGCACCTGGACGCTGGTTCTGTTCCCTCATGGCGGCCATGTCAAGGGCCTTGGCAGCGGACGGGATCCGGCAGCTCTCGATGGCAGCCCCGGGACCGCCTTGACCGTCTGGAGCCAAGTTGGCATCATGATGTCAATGAGAACCACTTTGACGCTCGATGATGACATCATGAAGCAAGCCCGTCGTGTCGCCGCCGAGCAGGGGCGGCCGCTCAAGGATGTCATCGGCGAGGCGCTGCGCGCCGGCTTCGGGTTGCTCGGCCGCTCCCGAAAGGCGGCCAAGTTCGCGCTGACGGTCGTGGGCGGCCGCGGCCTGCAGCCGGGCGTGCGCCTCGACGACCGCGACGCGCTCTTCGACCTGATGGAGGGGCGCTGAGTGCTCGCGGTCGACACCAACGTCCTGGTCGCGGCGCACCGCGAGGACGCGCCGAACCACGCCGTCTGTCTGGCGCTCGTCGAGAAGCTCGCGGTGGGCCCTTCGCCCTTCGCGCTCTTCTGGCCGTCGATCTACGAGTTTCTCCGGGTGGTGACGCACCACCGGGTTTTCGACCCGCCCTCGTCTCTGGGAGACGCGCTTTGCGCCGTCGGTGATCTGGTGACGATGCCCGCGGCCTCGATCTTGGCGGCCACCGAGCGCCACGCCGCGGTGCTGCAGCAGGTGCTGCGGGAGACGCCGGTCGAGGGCAACCTGATCCACGACGCCCACCTGGTGGCGCTCGCGGTCGAGCACGGGGTGCACGAGCTCATCACCTACGACGGCGACTTCAAGCGCTTTCCGCAGATCAACTCCCGCACCCCGTGAGCGGGGCACCGCCATGGGTCCGGTGGGTCGGCCGGCGTCCTTTCGCGGCGGCTACCTCAGGACGAGCGGCAGCACGACGCTCGCGAGCGCCACGGCGACCACCGCGCCCAGGAAGACCCAGGCTGCGGGTCGCGCCATGTTCAGGGTCCAGCCGACGCCGACGCGTTTCGGGACCCAGAGCGCCAGGTCGTTCCGGTCGTAGTACAGCATGCCGCCCCAGATGTAGCCCTCGGCCCGGTCGGCCACCGGATCGAAGCCGAGCTCCTTCATCCGCCCGCGCAAGTGGATGAGCCTGAAGACCCAGTAGCCGACGACGGCCAGGACGATCGGGTCCATCGCCACGATCCCGGCGATGAAGAGCCAGATCCTGTCGGGCTTCCCCGACATGCCGACGTTGACCAACGCCAGCCAGATCAGGGCGGTCGTGACCGCGACCAACAGCCTGATCCACTGCAGCAGCGCCAAGACCGTCCGTTTCTCTTCCGCCAACATCGGCAACAGCACGTCAGCCTTGTCGGCCGGAACCCGCGGCGCGGTTCCCCGGCACACGAGCGCCATCACCGCCCATAGGAGGAGCTGGAGCGGCACGCCCAGACCACACAGCCAGTACAGCTCGGACGGGCTGCCCCAGCCGTCGACCCCGGACGCGCCCCAGTGCATCGGGATGCGGGCCGGCAAAGACGCCGCCATCCATGGCGTGGCGACGATTGGCAGGACGACGAGCGCCCAGATCGGAAGCTCCCACCGCGGCTGCAACATCGCGACGAAGCGCGGCGCTTGGACCTCGACCACGAAACGCTTGGGGTGCTCCGCCCGGGGCAGGTGCCGGCCTGCGAACGCGGCCCACGCCGGGATGAAGGCGATCCAGTATCCGCCTACGACCACGGCGCCGACCGCCGGACCGGACCACCAAAAGCCCAGGGCCGCCGCCGCCAACACCGCGTTCAAGCCGCGAAACACGCGCACGTGGCGCCAGACCGTCTCGTCCTCGGGTCGATCTACGGGATAGCCGAAGGCCCAACGCCAACGCTGTCGCCCGGCGATGACGTCCATCAAGACCGCCGGCAGGCATAGCGCCGACGCCAACACCGACACCTCGATAAACCACGGCATCGTCATTCTCCTCCCGACAGGTCGAGCGCCCGAGTGAAGGCCGTTTGCAGCGCCGGCGCCGCAATTCCGCGCGCCCGCATCTTGGCGACCCAGGCGCAAAGCTCGCGCTCCGCCTGCGCCGGCACCGTCGAGCAGTGGAGCGCCGACGACGCGAGCACGCGACCGCCACGCCCTTGCTCGAGCGCGACCAGCCCCTCCTCCTCGAGGATCCGGTACGCCTTCGCCACCGTGTTGAGATTCACGCGGACCAGCTCCGCCACGTGACGCACCGACGGCAGCGGGTCCCCGGGCTTGAGCTCGCCCTGGACGATCTTCAGGCGCAGCTGGTCTGCCAGCTGGCGAAAGATCGGCGTCGGCGCCTCGGTGTCGAGCTCGAGCCTCATTCTGTATGCTGTATACATACAGCATACAGTTGTCAAGGGTGGCGGTTCTGTGGCGTGGTGCCCCGACAGAAGTGGCTGGCACCTCTTTCGGGGCACCTCTTTCGGGCGTGGTGCCCGACAGAAGTGGCTGGCACCTTTTTTGGGTTCCACCACCTTTTCGGGTTCCACACGCCATCCGCGGGCGACGCACGCGTCGTATTGAGCCCCGGACTCCCGCGGATCTGCGACAACTCTGATCTGGCTAGCTCCTTGCATGTGGTCCGATGAAAGGACGGCACCTACATGCGAGCAACACGACGCGGACGGGGTCTATGGCGCTCTGCAGCCAGCAGCGGCTTGGTGTCTTGGGGCGCGGCGGTCCTCCTCGCGATGCTCCCCGCCGAGGTGCTTCGGGCGGCGCACGGTGACGAGGCGGTCGGGATCAACAGCCACCTGAGCCCGGACGACACGTATGCCGCGATTGCCACCACCGGAATGCCGTGGGTCCGGATCGACGTGAACTGGAAGGAGATCGAGCCGCAGCAGGGGGTCTTCAACTGGCACGGCGTCGACGCGGTGCTGGCGTCGACCGAGCGCCGCGGCCTCCTGGTCTTTGCGACCTTTGGGTACACGCCGAGCTGGGCTTCGGCCGGAGACGACGACGGCAAGGAAGGAAACGACCCGCCGCGGCCCGGCCTTTACGAGGCCGCGCTCACCGCCGCGGTGCGCAACTACGCTGGCCGGATCCGTCACTGGGGCCTCTGGAACGAGGCCAACCTCGACGACTTCTGGCGCGGCACCGCACAGCAATACGTCGACCTGATCATCGTGCCGGGCGCCGCCGCGGTGAAGACCGCCTGCCCGAGCTGCTTCGTGCTCGGCCCGGAGCTCGCGCACCAGGGCGGCAAGGTCAACGTCTACCTCGACACGGTGTTGGGCCAGGCGGGCGACCTCTTCGACATCATCACCACCCACACCTACCACGACTTCCCGGAGATGGCGCCGCTCGCGGGGATCACCAGCGACTCGTTCTTCAACAGCATGGACACCGGCCGGCCGTTCGTGAATCAGATGGGCATCCGCGAGGCGTTGGCGAAGCACCACCTCGAGCACAAGGAGGTCTGGCTCACCGAGACCGGCTACAGCGCCGAGCCGGCGACCGACCCGGAGCAGATGGCGCTGCAAGAGCGCTACATCGAGCTCGTCCTCGCGGCCCAAAAGGAGCGCGACTGGTGGACCAACACCTTCTTCTACGAGGCCGAGGACTGCGGGGTGTGGCTCCCAAGCTGCACCGCCGGCTACGGCCTCCTGCACCGCACCACGATGCCGCCCGACAACAGCTACGCCAACAACTTCGTGTTCAAGCCGGCGCTCGCCGCGATCACCGACTTCATCAACGCCAACCCGGAGTTCAGGGGCCCGCCACCCGTGACCTATCACGTGGCCGCGGGCGCCCGCGGCGTCCTCGTCGACGGCGATCTCCGCGAGTTTGACGGCCTGCCGAAGATCGCGCTCGGCCCGCAGGACTATCAGCAGCTGGCCGCCGCGTGCGCCGGGGCCGCCGACCTCTCCGGCGACATGCGCGTCCTCTGGACGCCGGCGGCGCTCTACCTCGGGGTGCAGGTCACCGACGACGTCCACGTGAACGGCAGCCCGGACGCCACGCTCTGGGAAGGTGACAGCCTGCAGCTCGGCTTCGACGCCGACCACGACCGCACCGTCGCCGGCTACGACACCGACGGCGACTACGAGCTGAACGTGGCCCTCACCGGCAGCTCGAGGCTCGTCGCCCAAACCAAGCCCCAGGGCCACGGCGCGGTCGGCGCCCGCGCGGTCATCGTCAGGGGCGGGAGCCTGACGCGCTACGAGATCGAGATCCCCGCCGCCGACCTCGTCCCGGCGACCCTGGCGGTCGGCCGCGAGCTGGGGTTCTCCTGGATCGTGAACGACAACGACGGCGCCGGCCGCGAGGGCTTCGAGCAGTGGACCGCAGGGATCGGCGCCGGCAAGAACCCCCGGCTGTTCGGCGTCATCGTCCTCGACCCCCCGGGGGCCGGCACCGACTCCGGGCCGATCGCGGCGGACGGCGCCGCAGCGCGCGACGGCGCCGATCCCGGCGCCACCTCCGGTGACTCGAGATCAGCCGCGGACGCGGCGCCCATGAACGGCGACGCCGACCGCCCGCCGAAGGACGAGGAGGCCTTTGCCGGCGGCGGCTGCGCCTGCCGACTGTCGGCCGCGGGCTCCGGGGCTTCTGGGTGCCTCTCCCTGATGGTCGGGACGCTGTGGTTGGCGCTGCGGCAATCGAGGCGGCGCCGCGCCGGTCACGACGGCTCCGGGCTCGCGATGCCGCGCAGGCGGTAGCGGTTGGCGAACAGGTAGAGGACCGGGCCGACGCCGGCGGCGGCGAACGACGCCAACACCGCCGGCAGGCCGTACTCGCCGTCGTGGATCTCGAAGCCGATCACGCACAGGAGGACGACGGCCGGCATCACCGCGAGGGCGATGACCCCCCACAGCCCCACCGGGATGCGGTAGCTGCCGCGCAGCTCCGGGGTCTTGATGCGGAACACGACCAGGGCGCCGAACTCGAGGAACAGCGCCATGCCGTAGAGGAGCACGTCCGCGACCACGAGCTTCCTGAGCGGCAACAGCGCGCACACCGAGTACATGATCCCCGAGGCGAGCACCGCGTTCGTCGGCGTGCCGCGGCCGTCGGTGCGCACCAACGACGCCGGCAGGAAGCCGTCGACCGACATCGCCAGCGGGATGCGCGAGTACGACAACAACAGCGCGTTGAACAACGCCACGGCGCTGACCATCCCGGCGATCGCGAGCCAGACCGCGATCCACGGGCCGAGCGGGCCGGCGGTGGCGATCGCGATCTGCGGCCAACCGCCTGCGGTCCACGTCGACCAGTCGCTCGCGGACAGCGTCGTCAACAGCGGCAGCATGTAGCCGATGATCACCAGCGGCAGCGCGATCGCCAGGGCCTTGGGATAGGTGCGGCCGGAGTCCTGGATCTCGCCGCCCACGGTGGAGGCGTTGTCCCAGCCGGTGTAGTTCCACAGCGCGATCGACATGCCGATGCCGAGGCTGCCGAGGGCGCTGTCGGAGGCCGGGAGCGTGAAGGGGTGCCATGGGTTCTGTCCCATGTTCGGGATCGCGGCCAGGGCGAGCACCGTGAACCCGGCGATGACGAAGACGCCGCTCACCACCGACACCCGGCCGACCGGCATCGCGCCGCGGAGGTTGACCAGGGTCGCGCCCCAGATGATGCCGAGCGCGACGATGTAGCGTCCGCCGTCACCGAGGCCGGGGACGAAGTAGGCGAGGTATTGATTGAAGAGCACCGGGTAGATCGCGAGGTCGACCACCGAGTACAGCCAGGTCCAGTAGCCGTTCTGAAACGCCCAGAACGGCCCGAAGGCGCGGTACACCCAACGGTAGTAGCCGCCCTCCTCCGGGAACATGCTCGAGAGCTCGGCGATGATGAGCGTCTCCGGCAGCGACCAGAACAGCGGGATGAACAGCAGCACCGCCAAGGCCATGCCCGGACCGACCTCGGAGACCAACGCCTCGGTGGTGAACGGACCGCCGGAGACGCTGAAGTACATCACGAACACGAGGGCCAGAGTCGAGAGCGAGCGCTTCAACAGAGGTGCGGTGTGGGTCATTGGTTGGTGGCAGGCACAGTGGCATACGTCGCGCACGCCACACAAGAGGATGGCACGCCAAAACCGGCGCAAAACGGCCGCCGGCGATCGTCTCGCGATCGGGTCTCGCGGCGCTCCGACATCGAGCGTGACCGGGGCCTCGCGCCGGCCAGTCGCGCAGTCTCCGGCCCGTCTCCTTGTCAAACGCCGGCGGAGCCCATACAGTGCGCCGCCAGGTCGTCGGGCACGTGCGGCCCCGAGAGACAACGGCCGGCCCGCCCAAGGCCGGGAGTAGCACCACGCCGCCGAGAGTCTCCCCATGCATTTGGCCGTCCTCAGCTCGCTTGCGCCGTGTCTCTTCGGGCTATCGCTCTCGGCTCAGGATCCGGCGGCGCTCTCGACGCCGCCCATCAAGAGCATCGACCGCTTCGCGCTGAAGAGCTACCCGAGCCAGGGGCGCGCGGTGTGGGTCGCGCCGTCGTTGTCGGCCATCGTCGTCCGCACGCGCCCGGAGGTGGCGGCGAGCGAGGTGACCCTCGCGGTCGAGGAGGTTGGCGCCGCGCTCGCGGCCAAGGGCGGCTTCAGGCCGGAGCTCTGCGCCGCGGTGGCGAACGTGGCGACCCGGCTGCGGCGTGACGGGCTGTGGCTCGTCGAGCTCACGCATCCGGTCGCGCGCCGGACCTTGGCAGAGCTCGCCGACGGCGTCGCCTCGACCCCCGGCGTGGTCCAGGCCTATCCGGTGCTGACGCGCGGCAGCGGCCGGGCGTTTGCCGACGATCACCTGGTGTTGATCTTCGCGCCCGGGCGTCTTAACGCCGGCCTCGAGGCGCTGTTGCCGGTGCTGTCGGGGACGCTCGTGCGCCGCTCGTCGATCCCCGACGTGGCGCTGGTGGCGGTCGGGCCGCGGTTTGCGAACGACGCCGTCGAGGCGGCGCGCTTTCTCACCGCGCACCGTCACCCGGATCTGGTCGCCGCCGAGCCCGATCTGTACCGCGAGTACCGGCTCCAGGCTCTCACCAACGACCCCAAGGCCGCCACCCAGTGGCACCTCTACCGCGACCCGTCGTTCACGGTGCCGGGCACCGGTCAGATCTTCGCGCCTCAGGCCTGGGACGTGAGCTACGGCGACCCGGCGGTGGTGATCGCGGTCGTCGACACCGGCATCGACATTCTGCACGAGGACTTGAGCGCCAGCATCGTCGGCGGCTTCGACGCCGCGAGCGCCGACCCCGACCCGAGCCCGGACTGCTCGCCCTATGATGACGGCCGCGGCGTGTCGCCGACCTGCCCGACCTCGACGCCGTACCGCGAGTCGCACGGCACCGCGACCTCGGGCCTCGCGGCCGGTAACGGCAACAACGGCATCGGCATCACCGGCGTCTGTCCGATGTGCAGCCTGATGCCGATCCGCTACATCGGCGGCGACGTCGGCACCAGCCTGACGACCGCGGAGACCTTCACGCGCGCGGTCACCGACGGCGCCTGGGTCATCAACAACAGCTGGGGCGCGGGCTACTCGCGTTTCTTCCCGCTGTCGCAGACCGAGGTCAACGCGGTGGTCCACGCCCGGCTGGCGGGGCGCGGCGGCAAGGGCACGGTGATCCTGTTCGCGGCCGGCAACGAGACCAGCGACGTGGCGGCGGACGCCTACGCGCGCCGCGGCGACATCATCGCGGTCGCGGCGTCCACGAACCTCGACGACTGGTCGTACTACTCGAACTACGGCGAAGAGATCGACATCGCCGCGCCCAGCCTCGGCGGCGCGGTGTCGCAGGACAGCTACGGCATCGTCACCACCGACGTCACCGGCGCCGACGGCTACGACCCGACCGACTACGACGCCGACTTCGGTGGCACCTCGGCGTCGTCGCCGATCGCCGCCGGGCTCGCCGGCTTGATCTTGTCGGTGAACCCCGACCTCACCGCCGACCAGGTCCGGCTGGTGCTGACCTCGACCGCCGACAAGATCCGCGCCGACAAGATCGACTGGCTGGAGGTGATGGGCGAGGACATCGACGCGCTGTGGGCCTATGACGACACCGGCCACAGCCTCGGCTTCGGCTTCGGCCGCATCAACGCCGCCGCCGCCGCGGTGCAGGCCCAGAACCCGAGCCTGCAAGGGGCGCTGTGCACCGCGCCCGGCTGTCCGCACTGTGACGTCGACGGTCGTTGCCAAATCGACTGCGGGTCGCAGGCCGACTGTCCGGACGGCTCGATCTGTCGCGACAGCCTCTGCTCGCCGCAGCTCCCCAAGGCCACCGACATCGGCGAGCCGTGCACCGAGGCCTGCGAGTTCTGCCTGCCGACCTACGACAGCGACTTCCAGCAGACCGACATCTGCACCGCCACCTGCCAGAGCGACGACGACTGCCCGAGCGGCTTCGACTGCCGCCTGACGGCGTTGGGGGGCGTCAGCCTGTGCGCGGTGGGGGTCGCGGTGGCGGGCGAGCCCGCCGACTTCAGCAAGTGCATCGACGACATGGCCGGGGCCCAGGTGCGGGTGCTGGGGAGCGACAGCCAGCCGTATTGCACCGACCTCTGCGCGGCCGACGTGCCCGGCGCCTGTCCGTACCTGTTCCACTGCGGCATGGCCGCCTGCGACTGCACCCGGCAGCGCGGCAGCTGGTGCGTCGAGTACACCTGCCGCGAGGTGTCGAACGCGATGGCCGCCGACTGGCCGTTCTCGTTGTGCTTCGCGAACCCGGGCTTCGGCGTCGACTGCGCCACCGACACCGACTGCAAGCTCGGCGACTACTGCGGGCCGGACGGCAAGTGCCGGGTGGACGACCGCGACGGCTGCCTGGCGTGCGCCGCCTGCAGCAGCTCGGACGAGTGCGGGCCGCGCGGTCGCTGCATGGACTTGGGCGACGGCAGCGGCTCGCGCTGCATCATCCCGTGCGTCCAGAACCCGGGTTGTCCGGGGAACGCCGCCTGCGTCGACGTCCCGTACCGCAACCGCACCATCAAGGCGTGCGGGTCGGCGAGCCCGGGAGCAAACGGCGAGTCCTGCGATCCGGCGTACACCTGCACCGTCGGCTGCCGCGACGACCGGCCGTGTCCGGAGGGCCAGATCTGCACCGTGGTCGGCGAGTGCTACACGCCCCCGCCCCCGCCCCCCGACGACGAGAAGGGCTGCGCCTGCGGTCCGACCGCGCCCGGCCTCGCCGGTCCGGCGCTGTTCGCGGCGCCGATGCTCCTGATGCTCGGTCGCGCGCGTCGCCGGCGCTCGGGCGTCTGAGCGCTCGCGGGCCGCGGCGCTCATGGCCACAACCCCGGGTCTGTGTTAGCGAGGGCTCGCCGGCCGCGCGGCGCTTGAGCCGACCGTTGGGCGTGCGGAGGGGGACTCGATGACGCTCGACACCAAGAAGGCTCGGCCGCCGGGCGCGGCGCCGCTGACGACTGGTGGCCAGAACCGGAGAACGCTCCCGGACGGCCGCATCCAGATCATCGGTGGCGAGCACGACACCCTCACCGATCTCTATCGCCTCGCCTATGGCAAGGCGGCCAAGAAGGGCGGCGAGATCCAGTTCGCCACCTGGTGCTTCCTCTGTCGCAACGGTCCGCCGGTGCCGGGGGTGTTGATCCTCGTGCCGCCGTTCGAAGACCTGATGCGCGCCGTCAAAGAGAAGTCCGAGGCGGCGCCCGACGAGGCCAGCGACGCGGGCAAGGCCGCGATCGAGGCGCTCGAGAGCGGCTTCACCCTGACGCACCACAAGGAGCTGCGCCAAACCCTCAACCGCGCCCAGGAGGCGATTCACAAGGCGCCCGCGACCCAGGGCGCGTTGGCGGCTCCAGGCAGGCCGAAGCCGGCGCGGCGCAACCAGCGGGGGTTGATCAGGACATCGTCCCCGAAGGCCGCGAAGACGGCGCCGGCCACGGCCGCGAAGGCGGCGCCGGCCACGGCCGCAAAGGCGGGCGCCGCGCCCAGCCTCGCGAGCGCGCCCCGGGTCATGGATGATCGGGCGCCGACGGCGGTGATGCAGCGCGAGCTCGCCTACCTGCGGGAGCGGTTGGCGGCGCTGCGGCCGGGCTTCGCTCTCGGCCCCGGGCCCGCGGACGGCAAGCGGCTGTTCGAGCGGCTGTCGGCGGCGGGGGAGTTTCGCGACCACTCGTGGACGGACCTGCTGGTCGCGGCGCCGGATCTGGCCACGGTCAAAGAGGGCATCGACGCGGCGATCGTCGCCGCGGGCTTCGAAGGGCAGAGCAGCGCGAGCGCCGACATCTTGAAGGCGATGAGCCGCGCGGTCGCGACCGAATCGATCGTCCTGCCGGTCGAAGAGGCGCTGCACGAGCATCTGAAGGCGGCGGCGCTCAGGCTCGATGCGCTCGTCCGCCATCCGGAGGCGGCGGCGGCCGAGGCCGGGTATTTGCGGCGATGCGGCGGCGAGGCGGCGCGCGACCGTCTCGAGACCCTGGGCCTGTTGGACGACGACCTGGTCGCGCTGTTGCGCGCCGACGGCGGCAAGCGGACCGCGGGCGATGCCGAGGCCGCGGTGGCGACGCGTCTGGTCACGGTGGCGCGCGCGCGGTTGGCGGCGCTGGCGATGCTCGGGCGGAAGGTCGAAGGCCACTTCAAGAGCGTCAAGGAGCTCGTGGAGCTGGTGCCGGAGCTGACGCGCCAGGTGGCGAAGACGGAAGCGTTGGGGCTCTTGGCGAGCGAGTTTCCGTTCGACAAGCTCACGCCGGTGAACGCGGCGCAGGAGGCGGTGGCCGACTTCTTGAGCTTCTGGAACGAGGTGCCGGCGGCCGGGGCCCGTCTGGCCTTCGACATCGGCTTCACGGCGGCGACCGGCGGCATCGGCGTGGTCTACGCAGTCGCCGACCTGGCCGGCTCGGGCTTCGAGGCGATGCTCGAGACCACCGCCCGCATGGTCACGAAGCAGGCGCTGGCGGCCGCGGGGCTCGGGCGGCAGGCTGCGGTGCGTGACGAGCTCAGGAAAGGCATCGTGAGCTTCGTCGCCGGCCAGGTGGGCGGCCAGCTCGCCACCAAGGCGATGCACGGGAGCGTCGAGCGGTTGGGCGCGGCGGTAGGGGATAGGCTGACCGTCTTTACCGAACGCCTGGCGAACGCGGCGATCGGGGAGACCGCCGAGCTGCTCGTCGAGAAGCTCAGCGGCGCGGGCCTGGATCGCGTGCGGTTGCGGCTCGAGCTCGACCGTGACCGGCGGCTCGGCGCGGCGTTGCTCGAAGGCCGCACGGCCGTGCTCGGCAGGGTGTGGGCCGAGGTCCAGCCCGAGCGGGGCGACGCGCTCGCGGCGGTGCTCGCCGCCTATTGCGTGGCGCACGGTCGGGAGCTGCCGGCGCTGATCGCCAGCGACCGTCTGCCGGAGCACTTCGCGGCGTTCGCGCGCCAGGTTGGAAAGGCCCCGGCATCTTGACCCCACAAACGGCCCGCATGTATGGTCCCCACGAATTTCACGGCTCTACTGCCGTGGATGAGCAAGCGTTCTCAAGAACGGAGGCGTCGCATGTTTCCGAAGCGGATTCTGGTGTTGGGCCTGCTCTTGGCCGTCTCGGCCTGCAAGGGCGTTCCTGATTCCGAGGTGGTCGCCCGGGTGAATGGCCAGCCGATCCTCAAGAAGGATTTCGACGAGCAGGTGGAGCGCAACATGGCGCGCTACCGCGGCCAGAATCATCAGCTGCCGCCGTCAATCGAGCAGCGCATCAAGGAGAGCGTGCTGCGCCGGATGATCGACGACGAGATGATCGCCCAGGAGGGCAAGAAGCTGGGGATCGAGGTGTCGGCGGCGGATCTCGACGCCAAGTTCGCCGAGTACAAGAGCCGCTTCCGCACCGACGAGGCGTTCAACGACTACCTCAAGCGGTCGAACAACACCGAGGTGAACATGAAGGACGATCTGAAGCGCAACCTGCTGCGCGACCAGGTCGTCGACAAGAAGTCCGGCAACGTCGACGTGACCGACGACGAGGTCAAGAAGTACTACGAAGAGAACAAGCAGCGCTTCATCGACCGCGAGCAGGTGAAGGCGAGCCGCATCCTGATTCGCCTCAACCCGAACGCCACCGACAAGGAGAAGAAGGAAGCCAAGAAGAAGGCCGACGGCGTGCGCGCCAAGGTGATGGCGAAGGGCGCCGACTTCGGCGAGCTCGCGAAGACCGAGTCGCAAGGGCCGGAGGCCAGCCGCGGCGGCGATCTGGGCTGGTTCGCGCGTGGCCGGATGCCGCCGGAGTTCGACAACATCGTGTTCGCGATGCAGCCGGAGACGGTGTCGGCGGTGGTCGAGACCAAGATGGGCTACGAGATCATCAAGATGTTCGAGAAGAAGGCCGAGCGCGAGCGCCCGGTGGATGAGGTCAAGGAGAACATCAAGAACTCGCTCTTGGCCCGCAAGAAGAACGAGAAGCGCCGCGACATCCTGCGCGACCTCAAGGCCGCCGCGAAGATCGAGCAGCTGGTGAAGTTCGAAGAGGCCACCGCCGGTGGCCCGGGCGCGCCGGGGATGCCGGGGATGCCGGGGATGCCGGGCGCACCGGGGATGCCGGGCGCGCCGGGGATGCCGGGCGCGCCGGGGATGCCGGGCGCACCGGGGATGGCGGGCGCGCCGGGAGCTCCGGGCGAGCCGCCGATGCCGGGGGGCATGGGCCGGTTGCCGATGAAGGTGCCGCCGGGCATGCCGATGCCGCCGAACCATCCGTCGATGCCGCCGCCGCCGGAGGGCGCGCCGGGTGGCGCGGGTGAGGGCGCCGAGAACTAAGGGCCCTCGAGAGCGACAGCGACGCAAACGAGACCCGCGGCAAGGAGCGATCCTGGCCGCGGGTCTTTCTTTTGGAATCGATCATCGTGCCCGCCCCACTCGGGGGCGGGCACCGAGCAGCTGGCTTTGCCAGTGCGAGGTGCGGGGGCACGGGGGGACGCAGAGCCGGCGCTGCACCTTCGGCGTGGCCCGCGGACGAAGTGCCGGCGGGCGGTCCCCCCGTTAGGTTGAGTGGGGGTGGGGAGCGCGGCCGCAGCGGCCGCGCGGGAATCAAAACAGGCCGAGAGCGTTTCTAATCGGGTTTCGCCGCGGGCTCATCGTTCCGCGCCCTTTCTTGCGTTCCTCGCGCTCGCGGCTTCGCCTCCGCGCTGCGGTACCGGCGGGCGCGACATTGTGATCGAGTCTCGCCGAGAAGGCTCTAACGGCCCGAGTCCCGCACCAGCCAAGCCGAGGTGTTCAGGAACAGGACGTTGTTGGTGACCCCGGCCTCGGTCCAGCCGTTGAAGATGTTGGTGTTGCCGGGGTTCGCGGTGCCGTCGTCGGCCGGGCTCGAGTCGCCGACGACCGCGACCCGGCCGGCGCCGTACTTGCTCACCGCGAAGTCGACGTTGGTCGTGGTGTGCGGGTAGCTGTTGCGCCAGAAGATGCCGCGCACGCCCGCGTGGCCGGGGGTGAGGTTCAACGCCGAGCCGGCGTAGACGCTCATCGCCTGGACGTTGCCGAAGGGCCCGTGGATCACCCGGCTCTCCGGGAGGTTGGCGATGTTCACGATCGGGTGCTCGGTGAACGAGTTGCAGGACAGCTGGATCCCGAACGGATCCATCACCCGGTCGTTGGTGACGATGAGGTCGTTCAGCGCCCGGCAGGCGTCCCAGCCGTCGCCGTCGCGGTCGGAGTCGCCGTGGTCCGAGATCATGAACAGGCCGCCGCCGGCGTTGACGAAGTCGAGGATGGCGTTCTTCTCGGCGAGGCTGAAGGGGCTGTTCGGCTCCGGGAGCACGAACAGGTCGAAGCCCGAGAGGTCGAGGGCGTTGCCGCTGTCGTTGAAGGTGATCCGACCGGACGGCGGCAGCGTCTTCACCACGTAGCGGCCCGAGTGCCACAGGTCGTAGCCCCAGGACGAGTAGGCGCCGCTCCAGCTCTCGGCGGCGGCCGGGCTCGCCGGTGACGGGTTCGGCCAGTTGTCGTCGATCACCCAGTCGGCGTTGCCGGCCTGCTCGCCGTGGCTGTTGTCGAACAGGACGTTGAACGGGCTGTCCTGCAGCGGCTCGGGGTCGTAGCCGGTATCGATCGGGCCGCTCGGATCGCCGGCCGGGTCCGCGGCGGGGCGGTCGCCGGGGCCGGGGCCCTCTCCGGCGCCGGCGTCACCGCCGCCCGGGGAGACGGGATCGCCCGAGCAGCCGCCGAGGACGACGCCGAGCACGACGGCGGCGATGCGGTGGTTCCTGCCTGCGGCCGCGGTCGTCACGACGGGCTCCATTCTCCCCCGGTGATTGTGGGCGCCGCGACCGGTGGCCGCGGGCCTCAGAACTGGCGGCACTCCGCGGTGCCGGTGGTCAGATCCTGACAGCTGACGCCCGCTTCCTTGCCGCACGCCTTGGCGGCGGTGATGCAGCGACCTTCCTCGCAGTTCACCGCGCAGTCGGCGGCGGTCTGGCACGGCAGCTCGGTGCGCGAGCAGCGCCCGCCGACGCACATGCAGTCGGCGTCGGCGCTGCAGCTCATCACGCAGACGCCGGTCATGCAGTCGGCGGCGGTGTCGCAGGCGCTGCCGTCCATCGCGCAGCGGTGATTGACGCACACGCACTGGTCGCCGCTGGTGCAGCTGGCGCCGACG
Organism: Deltaproteobacteria bacterium; assembly: GCA_016218825.1. Taxonomy (GTDB): domain Bacteria; phylum Myxococcota; class XYA12-FULL-58-9; order XYA12-FULL-58-9; family XYA12-FULL-58-9; genus JACRCV01. The sequence continues at coordinate 6,350 of JACRCV010000052.1, read as the reverse complement.
CAGGCGCCGCCGGTGCAGGTGACCGTCGGCCCGAACAACGCGCAGTCGGATGGTTGCGAGCACTGGCCGAGCTGGCAGTGGCCGGGGCCGAAGACGCCGTCACACAGGTATTGTTTCTGGTCGGCGCACTGCACCCCGGCGCCGTACTGCGCGCAGCTCGCCGCCTGGGAGGCGTTGCAGTAGGACAGGCCGCAGGCGCCGCCGCCGAACAGCGGATCGATCTGGCAGATGCCGGCGAACGGGTCGCACTCGTCGTTGCTCAGGCACTCGCAGAAGCCGCGGTTCGACTCGCTGCGGCCCAGGCACTCGCCGCCGTTGCGGCAATCGGCGGCGCTCCGGCACTCGGCGAACACCAGGCTCAAGCCGCCGCAGCCGGTGTAGCCGGCCGGGCAGTCGGTGTCGATGCGGCACGAGGGCGCGCAGTAGCTGGTGTTGTTGGTGTCGGGGTCGATCAGGCAGATGAGGTCGCCGCTGCAGGTGTTGCTGGCGGTGCAGTCGACGCACAGCTGCGCCTCGAACGGCGCCGCGACGCACTGGCCCTGGGCGCTGCACTGTTCGCCGTAGTCGCAGTACGAGGGGTCGGGGGTCGGGCTCGCCGGGCAGATGCTGCAATCGGCGGCGGTGCCGCCGGCCACGCACTGGCCCGCGGCGCAGACCCGGCCGAGCTGACAGTCGCCGGTGGATCGGCACCCCGGGGCGCAGGTGCCGGGGGCGTTCGGATCGCTGCCGGGGGCCTTGGCGCAGTAGTTGTTGAGCTCACAGTGCACGCCCGAGCCGCACTTGTCGGCGGGGATGCAGCTGCCGCCGGAGACGTCGGCGGAGTTGCAGATCTCGCCGTCGTGGCAATCCTGATTGCCGAGGCACGCCGGTCGCGGTTGGCACGAGCCGTAGGGGTTGCAGTAGTTGCCCGGGTCGCAGCTGTCGTCGGTGCGGCAGCGACAGGCCCCCGCCTGGCAGAAGAGCCCGGCCTTGCACTCGCTATCGGCGGTGCAGTCTCGTTCCGTCTTGGTGTCGCTGCAACCGACCGTCGAGCCGGCGGCGGCGACGGCGACCGCGAAGAACAGCCGGGTGGCGGTCACGGCTGTGACCCCTGCGCGCGCAGCTCCTGGTAGCTCACCGTGATCTTCGCTTGCGCGAGCGGCAAAGCGTTGACGCCGAAGATGATCGCGTTCTCGCCGGGGTCGAAGGTCCAGCCGTTGCGGCGGTTCTGGGTGTCCTCGGGGATCGAGACCCCGTTGACCTGGACGCAGAACGCCACCTTGCCGGTCGTCGGGCAGTCGATGCGGGCGTTGGGGTTCGCGGGCTTGCTGAGCACGAACTTCGAGCTCAGGCCGGCGGCGGTGATCGACAGGGTCGCGAGCGCCTGGGTGAAGTCGTCGCAGATGCTGGTCACGACGCCCTCGGCGGTGTTGGCGCCGGCCGCCTGGGTCACGAGCTCGACGTAGCGGGTGCCGGGCTCGGCGCTGCCGCGGCCCTCGCGAAAGCAGCCGCCCGGGTCGTTGGTGGTCGCGTTCCCGGCCGGGCCGACGATCGCCGCTACTTTAATGAGGGCCTCGTTGCCCGGGCCGTAGTAGGACTCGAACAGCCGCCAGTAGTATTTCACCGGGCCGAAGCTCTTGTCGTCCTCGTCGCTGACGAAGATCAGGAACAGCGCGGCGCGGTTGCACTTGTCGTTGGCGTCGCACGGATCGCTCGTGCCCTCGCAGGTCCCGTCCGCCTGGCAGTAGCCGCGGCGCAAGAAGCCGACGTTCGGCACCGGCACCGGATCGGGGATGCTCGGGTTCCAGCTCGGGCCTTTGCCCAGCGCCATCGACGCGGTCTCGAAGCCGCGCTCGCGCCGCGAGCCCGAGGTGCCGACCTTGACGTTGACCAGGAACGCCGCCTTCGGGTCGGCGGTCGACGCTTCGACGATCGGCGGGGTGCCGGCCACGGTGTGCAGGCGGCCGCCGGCGGCGGTGTCGGTGGAGATCACGCCGATGTGGTAGTCGACCCCGGAGGTGACGAGGTTGGTGATGAAGGCGTCGAAGGACTCGCCGATGCCGGCCTGGTTCGCCGCCATGCTCTCGGAGTTGTCGACCACCCAGAGGATGTCGACTTTGGCGGCGGTGCTCTGGGTGAACTCGTCGGTGTTGTTGGTGAGGGCGCGCAGCACGTCCTGGGCGCACCCCGAGAGGAGGAGCCCGGCGCAAGCGAGCGAGGGGAGCCACGGCGAGCACCGGTCGATTGTCGGTCTTGCGATCATTCTGTTATACTTCCTTCAATGGCTTCTGAACGGGCTCGTGCAGCCTAGAGGGCTCGGGTCAGGTTGTCAAACGGTTGGGAGCGGGCGTCCGGCGCGGGGAGGTGTGCCTGCCTCGAGGTGGGGACAGCTTGTGGGAACGACCCGGCGCGGAGAACGACTTGCTGGATCATCGGCTTGATGAGAAGCCCCGAATCCTGGTCGTCGACGACGAGAGCGTCATCTGCGATATCTTGCGGGATTTTCTGGAGTTCGAAGGCTTCGCGGTGCGCACCGCGGGCGCCGGCGACACCGCCCTCGAGCTTTTTGGCGGTGATCACTTTGACCTGGTCCTGACCGACCTGAAGATGCCGGGGCTGGACGGGCTCGGGCTCCTCCGGGAGATCGCCGAGCTGGAGCGCGACACCGCCACCGTCATCATGACCGGCTTCGGCACCGTCGAGACGGCGATCGAGGCCATGAAGCAGGGCGCCTTCGACTACATCCTGAAGCCGTTCAAGCCCGAGGAGGTGGTGCGGGTGCTGCGGCGGGCGCTCGACAAGCAGCGCCTCGAGCGCGAGAACTTCGCGCTCCGGGAGACGGTCGGGTTCTACGAGCTGTCGGAGGCGCTGTCGAGCGCGATCTCTCTCGATGACCAGCTCAAGATGGTCGTCGACCTGGTGCAGAGCAACTTCGGCGCCGACGGCGTCGCCATCGTCGTCGAGGAGCCCAAGAGCCCCGGCAAATACAGCGACCGGGTGTGGTGCGGCCAGGGCTGCGTGAAGCCGAGAGTCGAGAGGCTCCTCGAGACCTTCCTCGCCGGCGGCCAGGTGTTGGCGCACGGCGACGAGGTGGTGCACTGGATCTCGGATCCGGCGACCAGCGAGCGGGTGGTGTCGAGCTTCATGGCGGCGCCTCTGAAGATCCGCGGCGCCACCTTCGGGATGGTGACCGCGTTCTCCTCCCGTCGCGGGCAGCGCTTCACCGAGGGCCAGCGCAAGGGCCTGGCGATCTTCGGGGGGCGCGCCGCCGACGCCATCGAGAACGCCCGCATGTACCAGAACCTGCAGGACACCTTCACCCAGACGATCGAAGGGTTCGCGCGGGCGCTCGAGGCCAAGGACCCCTACACCCACGGCCACTCCGACCGGGTGTCGATGTACGCCAAGCTCATCGCCAGCGCGATGCAGCTGCCGCCGTTGGAGGTGCTGCGGATCACCCACGGCGGCTACCTGCACGACATCGGCAAGATCGGTCTCCGGTCCCACGACCTCAACAAGCCGCAGAAGCTCACCCCCGACGAGTACACGATGTTCAAGAGCCACCCGGTGCAGGGGCGGCGGATCATCGAGCCGATCGCGTTCTTGTCGCACCTGGTGCCGAGCGTCTACTACCACCACGAGGCCTGGGACGGCTCGGGCTATCCCGAGGGCCTGAGCCAGCTGGACATCCCGAGCGAGGCGCGCATCCTCGCGGTGGCGGACACCTACGACGCGATGACCTCCAACCGTCCGTACCGCAAGGCGCTGCCGCACGAGATCGCGCTCGCCGAGTTCAAGCGCTGCGCCGGCCGGCAGTTCGACTCGTCGGTGGTGGCTGCGTTCCTGGGGGCGATCGAGCGCTTCCGCCACAGCCGTATCGAGCTAGGCCTGCCGACCCCCGAGTGATCGCCTCGATGCGCCCGGCTCGAGGTCGGCCCCCACTATCGTCGGCGAGGTTTTCTGCTAGGATGCCGGTCCCATGAAACTGCTGCCAGCCGTAGCTCTCGTGGTCGTCGCCGCCGGCGCCCCCGCGGCCGCCACCACCGTCCGTTCCTACACCGAGCGCGAGATGACCGCCGCCGCCGTGAGCATCGTGCGCGGCAAGGTGGTCGAGGTGCGGTCGCGCCTGCACCCGAGCGGCCTCATCGTCACCGACGTCAGCATCCGGGTCGAGCGGTTGTTGAAGGCCGACGTCCTGAGCGAGGTCGTGGTCTTCACCCAGCTCGGCGGGGTGCTTCACGAGCGGCGCCTGACGGTCCCGGGCACCAGCGTCTACGCCGTTGGCGACGCGGTCCTCTTGTTCCTGGAGCAAGGCGGCGAGGGTCTGGTGGAGCTCGGGGTCGGCGCCGGCAAGTATCAGATCTACGAGGCCGGCGGTCAGACGCTCGTGCGGCGCCAGCTCGCCGGCGTCGCCTTCGCGGCGGTCACCAAGGGGCCAACGACGCGCGCCCTGCCGCCGCCGGTCACGCCCGAGCCGTTGGCGCTCTTCGAGGCTCGCATCGCCTCCTACCTCGGAGAGTGATCGCATGCGCACCTCGATCGTGATCTCCTTGCTGCTGTTGCCGCTCTCGGCCTCCGCCTACGAGCTGACCGGCGCCGCGTGGCGAATGGTCGCGTACCCGGGCGGCGTGCCTTACTGCCCGGTGGTGAACGCCAAGGACGCGGTGACGACCACGGCGCGGGGTGCCTTCGGCGCCGCGGTCGACGCGGCGATGCGCGCCTGGACCGCCGCCGGTGATCCAGGGGCGAACGTCCCCGGGATCCCGTGCAGCGCCTACCTCGCCGCGAAGCAGACCTGCAGCGGCAGCCCGAGCGCCGCCGACGACCAGAACTGGATCTACTGGGTCGCCGACTGGGCGAGCGTCCCCGGGGTCGGGCCGAGCACCATCGGCGTGACGCCGTGGTGGTCGACGGCCGGCGAGATCCTGACCGCCAAGGTGCTGTTCAACGATCGCGACTACACCTGGACCACCGACGGCTCCGGCACCGACGTCGGCTCGATCGCGGTCCACGAGCTCGGCCACTTCGTCGGCATGAACCACTATGACGAGACCGACCCGTCCAAGGAGCAGGCCTGCACCGCGGCCAGCTACCCGTCGGTGATGTGCTCGTTCTACAACGACGGCATCGCCCGGGTGCCGACCGCCGACGACGTGATGGGCGCCTGCTACCTCTACCCGCAGCCCGGGGCGATGGGCTCCGCCTGCGCGAGCGGCTCCACCTGCGCCTCGGGGGTTTGTCACCCCGAGGGCTACTGCACTCAGGTCTGTCCGCCGAGCTGTCCGCTCGGCTATTCCTGCGCCGACGGCAAGTGCGGCCGCGATCAACCCGCCCCCGCGTGCGCGCCGTGCGGGCTCTTGCCGTGCGGCACCGGCTCGGTGTGCATGGGCGCCTCCGGGGATCCGATCTGCACCATGGATTGCAGCACCAACACCGACTGCCCGCTGTTCTACTTCTGCGCCGCGGTCTCCTCGGGGGGCGGGGTCTGCTGGCCGCTCGGCAACCGCTGCGACGCCAACGGTCCCGGGCCGGGGCAGCTGTGCGGCGGCTCCGGGCGAGACGAGTGCGCCCTCGGCGACGTCTGCCTGCGGATGCCGGCCGGCGGCGACCAGTGCTTCGGCACGTGCCGCACGCGCAACGACTGCGCCGACCCCGCCGCCGCCTGTCTCATCCTCGAGGCCGGGATCGGCTACTGCGACAAGGGCAGCGCGGTCTGCTCCTGCGACACCGCCGACGGCTGCCAAGCGACCTGCGCCTGCGACGCCGGCTGCAACTGCACCTGCAACCTGAGCGCCGCCTGTGACGCCAACTGCCCCTGCGACAGCGACTGCAAGTGCGCCTGCAACCTGACCCGGGGCTGCGACGCCGGCTGCGCCTGTGACCCCGACTGTGCCTGCGCCTGCGACGTCAGCGCCGACTGTGATCCCGACTGTGACGCCTGCGACCCCGAGTGCGGCGGCTGCCACTGCGGGTTGTTGTTGCCGATGGCCGGGCAGTTCACCGCGCTGCACGCGGTCTTGCTTGCGGCGACCGGTGTTGCGCTGATGGGGTGGTGGCGCTGGCGGCGCCGCCCGCTTCGCTAGACCGGCTTTGCCGTGAGCTGATCGTTGCGCGCCCTTTCTTGCGTTCCTCGCGCTCGCGGCTTCGCCTCCGCTGCAGCACCGGCGGGCGCGACCGTGTGTCCGGGTCAAGGCGAAAGGGCTCCAGAACGTGGCGCGGCAGGGGGTCTTCCCCTCGCCCCCACTCGGGGGGCTGACTCTTCTACACATCGTCCGTTTGTGATCTGTCTCCGTTGGCCGGCCGCGATGTGGCTGGCGGGAGCGCAGATGCGAAAACCGGGTACATCGTGGACGAAGCAGGTTACCGATGGG
>JACRCV010000050.1 GCA_016218825.1 Deltaproteobacteria bacterium | reverse complement strand
GATGCCAACATGTTCCATGGCCGGTCTCCTTTTCACTTTGTGCCGCGGCTTCGGCCGTAAGCACGTCACGTGTTGTGGAGCTTTGAGCTACCACGTTTTGTGAACGGAGGCCGGCCACCTCATCCAATCTGGGGCGGGGGATGGGGGTGGGGGTGGGGAGCGCCGCGGCAGCCGCGGCGCGGGAATCAAAAGCAGGTGCTGCGCCTCTTAGGGTTGTCGTCGCAGCGCTTGCTCGACGCGGCGCAAGGCCACGGTGAGGTGGTCTCGAGTGCGCGGCGCGAGGTCGGCGCGCGCCAGGGCGGCGCGAAGGGCGGCGACGCTTCCGGGATCGCGAATGACCGCCAGCGCCTCGATCGCCGGCGTCGCGGTCTCGGGCGCCGGGGGCGCCAGCAGTCGGTCGATGACGAGCGCCGCGGCGCGGGCGCGGAGGCCGGCGGCCGGAGCCGGCGTTGCCCACGGGCTCGCACACGAAGCGATCGCCGCGAAGATCGCGCTCTGGTGCACGGCGTCCGGCGCGCGCGCCAGCAGGCGGCCCAAGGCCTCCAGGCTCGCGCTCGCGCGCAGCTTCCCGAGGCCGGTGATCGCGCCGAGGCGGATCGCGCCCGGCACCTTGGGGTCGCCGGCGTAGGTCAAGAGCGTCGGGACCGCGGTCAGGTCGCCGAGCGCGCCTGCGGCCTCGGCGGCGACCGCGCGCAGGCCGGTGTGAAGGCTCGGATCGGCGAGCGCCTGGCGGATGAGCGGCGTCGCCGCCGGGTGGTGCGATCGGGCGAGCGCCACCAAGAGCCCGGCGCGCAAGGCCCGCCGCTCTTCGGCGTGTAACCGATCCCGTTCGGCGGTCGCGAGCGTCGTCGGGTAGGCGCCGGGGCCCGCGAACGGGTAGACGCGATCTCCTTTGAGCCAGAGCTCGGCGAGCAGCGGCGCGGGCAGCGCCAGCCGCTTCAGCTCGCGCGCCACCTCCGGGCGTCCGGGCGGGGTCGTGAGATAGATCTCGGGCCGCAGGCCGCGCAGCTCGTACAGCCGCCGCGCCCGGTCCGCATCTCGTCGCCACGAGAGCGCCGCAGCGGTGAGGCTGTCTCGCACAAAGGACGCCGCCGAGAACCTCGCCGCGGCGAGCCGGCGGGACAGCTCGGCCTCGATCCCCTCGCCTTCCGACAGCAGCGCCCGGCGCGCGCTGACGTAGGCGTCACCCTCGGCGTGCTCCATCGTCGCGAGGGCCGCGTCCACCTCGAGACCGGGGTCGCGAGGCGTCACCGGCGCGGCGCCCGCGGTCGTCGCGGTGAGCGCCACGAGCACGGCGATCGGCAGGATTCGGCGACCGCTCGCGATCATGGCTGCCACCACACGGCCGGATACGGCGCGTTCTCGAGGTTGACGCCGCAGTGCGCGCCTCCCATCCCCAGGTGATAAGAGTCGAAGATGTCGACGTAGACGACGCTGGCGCGCAGCGGCGCCAGGGCAGCGCTCGCCGCGGCCGCGAAGAGATCGACGCCGTCGGCATGCGGTCCTTCGGGATCGGCCACCAGGAGCACGTCACCCATCGGCACCAGGTTGGTGAGCGCCGGGCTGTAGGCGACCGCGAGCTCGGTGAGGTCGGCGCCGTCCAGATAGGGCTCGAAGAGCGCCGGCACCTCGAGGAGCTCGTCCGCCGTGAGGCCGACCTCGGTCTGCAGCGTCTCGCGCAGCGTGTCGATCCGCGCCTGCGCGAGGTCGTTGAAGGTCAGCAGATCGCTGTCGCTGAGGATCTCACCCACCGTGGTCTCGGTGACCCGCCCCGCGAACAGCGGCACCGAGGTGAGGCCGCGGTCGGCGAGGTCGCGGAGGATGCCGATGGCGCGGGCGGGGGAGGCGAGGACGACCTTGAAGGCGTGCGGCGCGGTCGCGCTGCGGTCGCCGACGAACAGCGACACCTCGTCGACGTGGCCGACCGCCAGCCAGCCGACCGAGAGCTCCAACAGCGGTGTCTGGGCGCCCTGGGCCTCGAGCCAGTCGCGCTCTGCGGTCGCCATCGCCGCGTGTGGCGAGGGGTGACCGAAGAGCGTCCCCGACCCGGTACCGCCGACGAGCAGTCGCCCGAGCGGAAACGACCGAGCGCCGGTGCTGTGGGGTGGCACGACCTCGATGTTGCCGCCGTAGTTGAGCGAAGAGTCCGGGCAGAGCGCCGTGAGGCACGGGTAGACGTAGCCGTGGTCCGGGCCGAGCACGTCGTTCGCGAGCAGGTGCTCGAGGCCGCCTCGCGGTCGCTCGACCTTGAGGTAGGTGGTGAGGGTCCGGGCGCCGCCGACGCCGGCGAAGAGTTGGTAGCCGGGCTGCATCGCGTCCTGGAGCCAGCGATCGTAGCCATAGTCGGGGCCGGCGACGGTGAACAGCGCGGCATCCGCCGGCAGGTTGGTGCGCACCGCGTCGTAGAACGGTCCGTTGGCGCCGGCGCCGGTCGCGACCTGCATCACGTAGAGCGCGCGGAGCGGCTGGCGGTTGTCGGGGAAGATGATCGGCGATCCGCGCAGCGCCACCTGATCGGCGCCGACGATGGTCGCGCCCGCCCGGACGCGGAGCTCAACGGCGACCACGCCGTCCCACGCCGGGCTGCGGGTGTCTTGCGCCTCGAGGCGGAGGCGCAGCGCCGGGACATCCGGCCCGGGGTCCTCGATCGTCACCACCCCTTCGTTGGGGCGGCGAACACAAACCCAGGCGGCGTCCCGTTCTTGGAACAGGCGCAGCGGTGCGGTCGCCGGGGTGAGCCGCAGCTCCAGCACCTGCCCGGGCGAGAGCCCGGCCGGCCGGTAGACGAGCACCGGGGCCAGGTCCAACAAGTCGGCGTCGCCGTTCACCCTGTCGTCCTCGGCGTCCGGGCGGCGGTCGTCGTCGTCGTCGTCGAGGTTGGCGATGAAGGTGGCGCCTCGCTCCGGAGTCCAGGTCTCTTCGTCGTCGTCATCGGCGGCGTCGATGACCCCGTCGCGGTTGGCGTCGACTTGCAGATCGACCGCGAGCATCGTCGCCTCGGCGTCAGCAGGCAGCGTGCCGTCGGTCGCGGGCCCGGTGTCGGCATCGCCGACGGCCTCGAGCGTGGGGGTCTCGAGGACACAGGCAAAGGCGGCGGCGAGCAGCGCTGCGAGCCACGGCCATCCGTGTAGACGACGAGCGCATGCCGGCGGTTGCCACATCCTGGTCTCCGACTCCGTCGTGCTGCGGTGGCTCGAGGGCTCGGGTTAGAAGGTCGGCCGCGCCCGGAGGAGCGCGATGGCCCCGGCGCCTGGTGCTCGAAAGCGGCAGTAGCGGCCGCGCTTCGTCGACCACAGCCGCGGAAAACGTACGAGCGCCGAGGCCGCGCTCTGGGGCTCGATCGGACGGCGCTCACACCAGGAGCGCACGACGAGCAGATCTTGGCTGTCGAACGCCGGCGGGCGCTTCTCGGCGTCGCCGCTCTTGATGAGGGTGCTCAGGCCGCGCGCCGTCGCCTTGACCTCGGCGGCGTGCCGCTCGGTCTCGGGATGTCGGCTCGGCGCCGCCTGGCCGCGTCCTCTGCCCGCCGGGGGCCGCAGGCCATGGGTCGGCGGCCGCCCGCCGGCCGGGGGTCGTCCGCCTCGGCCCATGGCTCAGGGCAGCGTCGCGACGTCGAAGGTGGTCACCACCAGGCGGCTCGTGTCCCGGTCGAGGGTGTCGCGGGCCCGCAGGTAGGTGGACGCATAGCCGTGCCCCGCGCTGATGACCAGGCACGCGAAGCTGCCGTAGGCGCCGTCTTCGAAGAGCGGCGTGAAGGTCCAGGCGTCGTTCCTGCGGTAGGCGAGCAACAGGTCGTTGTCGGTCTGGTCGTGGTAGGCGACGTAGGGCAGGCCGCTCGCCTTGTCGAAGGTGAGTGTCGCGCTGCCGCCGACGATGTTGAGGCGGGTGTCGCGCCGGCCGTCGTCGATGGTCTCGATGCTGCCGGTCAAGAAGTCGCTGCCGCTGTAGATCCGCAGGATGTCGCCGTGCGCCTGAAACGCGACGGCGAGGCTCAAGCCGTCGGGGGCGACCGCGAGCGACGGGTGCTCGCCGACGTCGTTGTCGGGCTCGCAGGCGAGGGGCATCGCGGTGAACTGGCTCAGGGCGGCGTCGTAGCGGAAGTTGGCGCCGGCGACCCGCAGCTGCCGTCGCAGGCGATCGTAGTAGGCCACGGTCGGCGCGCCTTCGAAGATCGCGAGCGAGGTGAACAGCCCCACGCCCTCGGCCAGGCCTTCGAGCGTCGAGTACGGGGTGGCCAAGCGGCAGATCGGGTTGTTGGCGCCGTCGTCGACGCAGAGATCGTCGGCGCCGCACGCGGGGCCGCAATCGCCGGCGCGGGTCCGCAAGCAGATGGTGCCGGTCGTCGCCGCCGCGACGCAGGCATAGTCGGCCGGGCAGCTGCCGTCGCACGGCTCGGTCAGCGAGCCCGGCAGGCTCAGGCGGCAGGCCGGCTGGCCGCCGATCTCGACGCAGCTCTGATCGCAGGCGCACGCCGGGCTGCAGTCGGTGCGCGGGTTGGCGCACACCGGCAGGTCGGTGTCCTGCACACACCTCTCATTCCCCTGGCACTGGCCGGAGCACGAGGTCACCACCTCGATCGGGATGCGCTCCCAGTCGGCAGGTCCGGCGGGCGCGGCGACGCGGGCGCGGGCGTAGATCGGGCCGGTCGCGAGGCCGGCGCCGGCCATCGTCCGGTGGCCGTAGTAGCTCAGGTGCGCGATGCCGCGGTCGTCGACGAGCAGCGAGGTGTAGCGCCCGACGTCGCCGGCGAAGGTGCCACCGGCGTCGCCGCCGTCGTCGATGAGCGAGGTGGCCCAGGTGCCGCTCGCCGAGTCGAAGGCGGCGTACTTGAGATCCTTGGCTTCGACGTCGTAGTAGGCGATGCGCGGCACACCATCTGCCAGGGCGATCGAGGTGTGCTGGCCGACGTCGGGCCCGGGGCCGTTGCGGCCGCCGCGCGGTCCGTTCGGGTCGGCGACCACGGTGCCGCCGCTGGGGACGCCGTCGAGGTATTCGAGGCTCTGCTCGGCGACGCTCACCCGGTCGTAGGTCGCCAGCACCAGGTCGCCGTAGGTCGAGTCGTACGCCGAGGCATAGACGGCGTCGGTCGCGACCGCGATGGCGGAGAACCGGCCCCAGCGGCCCGGGACCAAGGGCGGCAAGGTCAGGCACTTGCAGGAGACCGCGCAGCACTGGTTCCAGAGCATGGTGTCGGGGTCGGCGTAGACCAGGATCTGCGCCGCGCCGCACTCCTGATCGCAGCCGTGGCCGGCGTTCGTCAGGCTCGGCGGCTCCTCGCAGCGATTGGTGTCGATGTTGCAGACCGTGCCGGGCGAGCAGTCGCCGCCGCAGGGCGGGGTGTCGCCGGCGAAGCAGCGGCGGTTGAAGGGCTGGCCGCCGTCCGGGCACTCGCCGCTCGCGTCCAGCGGCGGAAAGCCGCAGGTCATCGCGTCGGGGTTGATGAGTGGCCGCGCCAGGCAGCGCTGGCCGCGGTCGCAGTTGCCGTCGGTCTCGCACAGCGTCAGGCGCGACGGTGGCACCAGGCACTCGCCGCCCTGGGTGCAGAGCATCCCCGGGCAACAGCCGGCCGGTTGACCGCCGGCGTCGCAGCGCTCCGGTTGGCACAAGCCTTTGTCATAGCGCTGGCCGGCGCCGCAGGCCTTGTCGTCGGGACCGGGCCGACGGCCGGCGTCCTCGCACTTCCAGGCGCGCACCGGGCCGACGGTGTCGCCGCCGCAGTCGCAGCCGCGCAACACCGCGACCGCGAACAACGCGATCAGGATCGAGCTTCGTCCGAGGCTCCGGGCGCGCTTCATTCTCTCTCTCTCCCCGCGCGGTTTTTCGGCCAGGCGCGGTGATGTCGAGGGAGAATACCCGGCCGGCCACGCGCTGTCCAACCGCTCTCGGGCGCGGCGTGCGGGCTCACATCACCTTGAAGAAGGCCATCACGATCTCGAAGACGATGAGGAGCACGATCGCGCCCTCGAGGCGGAGGTTCTGCCGGGTCGTGATCTGGTCGACGATCAGCTCGTTGATCTCCTGCAGCAGGTCGAGCTTGTGCTCCAGCTGTTGTTGCCAGCGCGGGATGTCGAACGCTTTCACCGCGGCGCGGTGCACCCGCGCGTACCAGGTGTCGCCGAGCCACTGCAGCGAGTTCTCGACGCGCTCGGTGACCTCGGTGACGTCGACGAACAGACGCAGGATGGTGCGCGACAGGCGGCGGTAGCGGGTGGCGGACAACAACGTCACCTCGCGGCGCTCGAGCTCGTCGTAGAGACCGTCGAGCGATTGGCGCACCTCTTCGTCGTAGTGGCGCAGCTCCAACAGCTGCATCCCGGTGACCTCGAGCAGGTCGAGGAGGTCGCCCAGGCCGTCCTTGCCGAAGACCAGGGCGCTGTTCCAGGTGATCACCACCAGCTGATTCGGATCATAGGAGAACCAGCGCTCGGTGACCTCGCCGCGCTCCTGCGCCGAGAGCGCGCCCACCTCGCCGAGCAGCACGCGCCCGAGATCGAGGTACTGCCGGAAGCGCTCGGCGTCCACCGTGGGCTCGGTCGTCTCGATCGCGAAGATGGTGTAGTCCTCGGCGAGCTCGGAGAGCTTGGGGTCCTTGGACGCCGGGACGACGGCCGCGGCGACCTCGCGGGCGATGGCGCGCCCGGCGTCGGTGATCGCGCCCTCGGACTCCAAGACCCGCGCCGCGAACCGGACGAGGCCGTCGGCGTCGAGCGGCGATGGCAGGGCGATCTCGAAGGTGATGGCGAGCACGCCGACGTCATAGACCCGGAGGCGCACCTCGGCCGCGGGCACGTCCGGGATCCCCGGCGCCCGCCGTTGCAGCACGACGTCCAGCGGCGGATGCGGGATGCGGAGGTGGCGGGCTTTGCGGACCTCGGGTGGCTGTCGCTGCTGTTCTTTGAGGAGCTTCTCGGCGAGCGGCAGGTCGACCTCGTCGGCGATGTCGTAGAAACGCTGTGCGAATACGCGGCCTTTGGTGATTTGCATGGTCGTTGGCGTCGCTACTTAGCGAAGACCGTCGGTGGCTACAACCGTGGCGGCGGTAGCGGGCCCGACGCTCATTTTGCCGCCGGCACATTTTGGGTTTGACCTTTTGGGCGGCGTGCGCCATATTACCGCGAGCTTCCCGAGGACCGATGGCGGCGGTGATGCGGCCCGGCTCGGTGGAGGCATTACGGTTTTGGAGTATCGCAATACTTGATGCATCGCGGCCGCAGATCTGATCTGCGTTGGGCGCGAAGAAGGTCTCTATGTCACAGTTAGCAGCAGCGTCGGGGGGCGAAGTCCCGTCCTCGGACGCAACCAGCCCGCAGGGGTTCGAAGCCTTTCCGATTTCACAGCCGGTACGCGACGCCATCGCGGCGATGGGCTATCAGAAGCCGTTGGAGGTCCAGGCGGCGGTGATCGGCCCGGCGCTCGCGGGCCGCGACCTCGTCGTCCAGTCGAAGACCGGCTCCGGCAAGACCGCGGCGTTCGGGATCCCGATCATCGAGAAGGTGGCGGCGAACTCCAGCAAGCCGGGCTTGCCGTTGTCGCTGGTGTTGGCGCCGACCCGGGAGCTCGCGCTCCAGGTCGCCGACGAGGTGCGCGCCATCGGCAGCAAGAAGGGGGTCAAGGTCGTCGCGATCTACGGCGGCGTGCCGATGGGACGCCAGGTGGCCGGGTTGAAGGGCGGCGCCGAGGTGGTGGCCGGGACCCCCGGACGCCTCTTGGATCACGTCCGCCGCGGCACGTTGTCCTTCAACGACTTGAAGGTCGTGGTGCTCGACGAGGCCGACGAGATGCTGTCGATGGGCTTTTGGGAGGAGGTCACCGAGATCCTCTCCAAGACCCCCGAGAATCGGCAGACGATGTTGTTCTCCGCGACCCTGCCCTACGAGGTGGCGCGGGCCGCGGCGCAGTATCTCAAGGACCCGGTGCGTCTCGATCTGTCGGGTGACGAGCTGACGGTCGCCGGCATCGAGAACTGCATCTACCACGTGGTCGCCGACATCCCGAAGCCGCGGCAGCTGCTCTACGTCCTCGAGTACGAGCGGCCGACGAGCGCCATTATCTTCTGCAACACCCGCAACGAAGCCGAGATGATCGCCAAGTTCTTGACCCAGTCCGGGTTCGTCGCCGAGGCGCTCACCGGCAACTTCCGCCAGAAGGAGCGGGAGCGGGTCATGGAGCGCATCAAGAGCGGTGATCTCAAGTACATGGTCGCGACCGACGTGGCGGCGCGCGGCATCGATATCAATGATCTGTCCCACGTGTTGAACTACTCGCTTCCGGAGTTCAGCGAGGTCTATCTCCATCGCGTCGGCCGCACCGGCCGCATCGGCAAGGCCGGCGCCGCGGTGAGCCTGGTGGACGGCAAGGGGCTCGGGACCTTGAGCGTCCTCGAGCGCGAATTCAGCGTTCACTTCACCGAGAGGATCCTCCCGCCAGAAGCCGAAGCCCTTCGTTTCAGGAGCCAACGCATCATGAAAGAACTGTCAGAGAAAGCATCGGTGGCCGAAGTCGGCCAACACTTGAACGTCGCCCAGGACATCATCGCCGGCAGCGATGGCGCCCAGATCGTGGCGTTCCTGCTCAAGTCCTACTTCAACAACCGCGCCGCCGACATCGACCGCCGCCCGCCGCTGCCGTCGCAGAACGGCCGGCCGCCGCAACCGTCGCAGCAGGCGCAGCACGACGGCCAGCCGGGCGAGATGGGGATGGAGGGGGGCAGTCGCCGTCGCGGTCGCCGGCGTCGCCGTCGCGGTCGGGGTCGCGGGGGCGCCGAGGGTGGCTACGGCGAAGTGGTCGATGCCCACGAGATCCTGCAGGGCGACTCGGGCTCGGCGTTCGCCCCGCCGCCGCTGCGCGAGCCGTCCGCTGCGCCGATGGAGACCGCCAGCCTGTCGACCCCGAGCGCCGTGGTCGCGGCCGGCAACGGCAACGGCAACGGAAGCAGTGACGTCGCGGCACCGGCGGCCGGCGCCGAGGTGGTGCTGGCGGCCGACGGTATGACCCGCCTGCGGGTCAACATCGGCTTCGACGACGGCTTCAAGGGTCGGGGCGCGGTGGCCAAGAAGATCGCGGCGCTCGCCGGCTTGAACGACGGCATCGTTCACGAGGTCGAGTCGCGCCGCGACTACGCGGTGATCAAGGCGACGCCCGACATCGCCGAGCTCGTCATCGAGCGCGTCGACGGCGCCCAGCTCGGCAAGAAGATCCTGACCGTCGCGGTGGCAGGGCAGTAATGGCCAGGCGACGGACGCGCGGCGAGGTGGCGATCGAGGGCCACCTCCAGACCCTCGATCCGACCTCGGACCGCTACCGCATCCTGACCGCGGCGCGCGACTTCAAGGCCGCCTGGGTCGAGCTCGGCGAGCGCTTGACCGAGGTCCGGGAGCGCGAGCGCTTCTTGGCCTGGGGCTACAGCTCCTTCGAGGGCTACTGCCGGCGCGAGCTGCACATCAAGGCCGAGACCGCGATGAAGCTGACGCGCAGCTATTCGTTCTTGCGCGATCACGAGCCCGGGGCCCTCAAAGAGCGGCAAAAGCGCGAGCTGCCGCCGCTCGACGTCGTCGACCTGTTGTCGCAAGCGCGCGAGCGGGCGACGATCTCCGACGCCGACCTGACGAACGTGCGCCAGGAGGTGTTCTCCGGCGAGCTCAACCCGACCAAGACCCAGGTGGTGCGCCGCCTGCGTGAGATCGATCCCGAGGCCTTCAAGCCGGCGCTGCGACCGACGAAGGCGGGGGACGGCGACACCGAGGTCCGCAAGGCGTTGTTGCTCGCCGAGCGCCTGCAGGTGGTGATGGAAGGACTCTCCGGCGTGTCGCGCGACGCGTCCACCGCGGTGAAGCGCGTGGTCGCCGAGCTCAAGCACCGGTTCGAAACGGCGCGCGAAGCCAAGAGCGCCTGACGACGAGCCGGAGGCCGGGCGCCCGCGGGAGCGGACGCGCCGCCGCCCTGTGAGGTGAGCCGCGATGCCGCTCAAGATCTACGACACCCTGACCGGTCAGAAGGTCGCCCTCGAGCCCATCCACGCCGGCGAGGTGCGGATCTACGTCTGCGGCCCGACGGTCTACGACATGGCCCACATCGGTCATGCCCGCGCCTACGTCGCCTTCGACACCGCGGTTCGTTTCTTGCGTCGGCGCTACAAGGTCACCTACGTCAGGAACTACACCGACGTCGACGACAAGATCATCAAGCGCGCCGCCGAGGTCGGCGAAGACCCCGCCGCCCTCGCCGCCCGCTTCATCCGCGAGTTCGAGCTCGACATGCAGGCGCTCGCGGTCAACAACGCCGACGTGCAGCCGAAGGTCACCGAGCACATGGCCGAGATCATCGACCTGGTCGCGACGCTGGTCGCCAAGGGCGCGGCCTACGTGGTCGACGGCGACGTCTACTTCGCGGTCGACAAGTTCGAGGGCTACGGCGCCCTCGGCCGGCGCGACCTCACCGACATGGAGGCCGGCGCCCGCGTCGAGGTCGACCTGCGCAAGCGCCACCCGATGGACTTCGCGCTGTGGAAGGCGGCGAAGCCCGGCGAGCCGTTCTGGGAGTCGCCGTGGGGGCAGGGGCGGCCGGGCTGGCACATCGAGTGCTCGGCGATGAGCTCGAAGTATTTGGGCGAGACCTTCGACATCCACGGCGGCGGCAAGGATCTGATCTTTCCGCACCACGAGAACGAGATCGCGCAGAGCCGGGCGGCCTCCGGCAAGCCCTTCGCCAAGGTGTGGATGCACAACGGCTTCGTGAACGTCGACAACCAGAAGATGTCGAAGTCGCTCGGCAACTTCTTCACGGTGCGCGACGTGCTGCAGAAGTTCGATCCGCAGACGCTGCGCTACTTCCTGCTGACCACCCACTACCGCTCGCCGATCAGCTTCTCCGATCAGACCCTGAAGGAGACCGAGGCACGGGTGAAGTACCTCTACGAGACCCTGGCGCGCCTCGAGGCCAAGGTGGGCGAGGGCTCGAGCGCGCCGCCGTACACCAATGACGAGCTGCAGCAGGTGGTGGCGCGCTTCGAGGCGACGATGGAGGACGACTTCAACACCGCCAAGGCGTTGGGCGATCTCTCCGAGGTGTTCACGCTGGTAAACGACCTGTTGCAGCGCGACCTCGGCGACACCGAGCTCAGGACCCTCCGCTTCCTGAAGGCGACGTTGACGGAGGTCGGCGCGGTGCTCGGGTTGTTCGTCGAGCCCCCCAAGGTGGTGCTGGAGCGGATGGCGGCGCGCAAACAGGCCGACCGCGGCGTCGACCAGAAGGCGGTCGAGGCGCTGATCGCCCTCCGTGCCGAGGCGCGAAAGGCCAAGGACTTCGCGCGCGCCGACGCCATCCGCAAGGAGCTCTTGGCGATGGGCGTCAACATCAAAGACTCCGCTGCCGGCACAACGTGGGAGCTCGCCTAAGCGAGCCTGCCGGTGTTGGACTCGACGTTGCCGCGCGGCATCCCGCTCTCCGGTTTGCCGATTCTCGCTGTCCTGCTCGCGTGCCTGACGCCGATGGCGGCGCGCGCCGACCACGGTGAGGTCGCGCTCGGGGTGATGGCGGCCGGCTCGCTGCCGGCGGCGCTCGGCGGCGAGCTCGGGGTGCGGTTCGGCGCCACCGATTCGCTCAGCCTGGAAGCTCGCGGCGGGGCGTTGCGACGGGCAGGGCGGACGGCGGCCGCGGTCGATGGCGGCGTGCTGTTGTCGTGGGACGTGCTCCTCTGGGTGCCGCAGCTGCGCGTCGCCGCGGGCGTCGAGGCCGAGAGCGGCGCCACCTGGCCGCGCTTCACGATGACGGTCGGCGCGCGGCGATACCTGTCGCTCGACACCGCGGCGACCTTGGAGGCCGGCGCCCAGTGGATGCCCTCCGGTTGGGCCGCGACCTGCAGCCTCGGTGTGTGGCTGGATCTGCTGTAGGTGGCGGCGCGCGCACCGGCGCGGTGGACCTACATGTGGGGGCGCCGGCCCCTGCCGCGCACATCAAGTCAATCTTGCCGGATTGAGCAGACCCGCTACACTGAATACGTGGAACGTGGGGAGGCGATGAAGGTGTTGTCATGAGTAGCGAGCCCAAGCTCATCCTCAGCCCCGACCTCGGCGAGTTCTTCCGGACCGCGGTCGGCGAGGCCGCGAACGACCTCGGCCTGCAGCTCAGAGATGAGACCGAGTACTACCTGGTGAACCTGTTGTGCGAGCAGACGCGGGTCGGAGTCGGACCGATGCCCGGCGATCAGCCGTTGGCGCTGTTGTACAAGCGCGCCCTCGAGGCCTCCGACGTCGAGCGGGTGCGGCTGTACAAGGACCTCGGTGATCTGGCGCTCTACGTCGCCGGCTTCTTCGCCGAGTTCATCGAGCGCTCCCTCGTCGACACCAGCTACTACATCGCGATGGGCGGCAACGCCTACCACAGCCTCTCCGACCTGATGGGGGCGCAGCGGCAGGGCCAGGCGTTCGCCAAGCTCTACGTCGATCTGGCCCAGAAGTTCAGCGAGCTCGTGGGGCTGTTGAACGAGATCTCGGCCCGCAGCCGCAGCACGCCCGACAGCCATCGCGAGCTGCTGCACCTCTACGAGCGCTGGGTCCGCACCCGCAGCGAGCGCCTGCGGCGCCTGCTGATCGACAAGGGCATGCTGGTGCCGGAGAGCGACGACGAGGTGCTGCAGTAACCATGGCGATCTTGGCGCTTCTCCAACGTGCCATCGAGACCTTGAACGCGATGGAGGCCGCGGCTGACGTTCACTCCTTCCTGGTGGGTGACGACGCCCGCGCCGACCTGCCGGGAGCGGTGGCCGGGGTCCCGGAGCAGATCTTCGTGCGCCAGGACCAGGAGGGCATCGAGATCGCGGTGTACATCGATCCGCAGATCGTCGCGGCGCTGGAGCGCGACCAACCGCAGGTGCGGCTGCACGCCGGCAACCTCGAGAGCACCTGTATCGCGCTCGAAGGCTTGAGCCACTTCGTGTTCCTCGCCTGGTGCGCGCAGGTGGAGCGCAACGTCACGCCGCTGGAGCTCGAGCTGCAGGCCGAGGTCGACAAGTTCGTGATGACCTGGCTGTTCTTGGCCGAGCAGGGCCGGCCGCTCGCGGCCACCGCGCCGATGCTGCTGTTCCAGCTCTTCGACGCCTACGAGCTGCGCCACGAGGTCCCCGCCGACGAGCGCGACCGCTATCAGGCCGCGTCGCGCGCCGCCAAGGGTTACTGCGAAGGGCTCGCGAAGCGCTACGCCCGCGACCAGCGGCACCACCGCATCGAGGCCGACGTGCGGCAGTTCTGCCGCCGGGGTCTCAACGACAAGCTGCGCGCCGCCTGAGCGGGGTCAGCGAGGGTCGAGGCGGGCGATGAGGTCGTCGAGGGCGGCGTTGATCAGATCCGGTTTCTCGGCCGCGGCGTAGTGCGTGCAGCCCGGGAGCAGCACGAAGCGACTGTCGGGGAGCAGCTTGACCATCCGCTTGGCGACCGCGGTCGGGGTCATGAAGTCGCGCTCGCCGGTCATCACCACGGTCGGCACCCGCACCGACGGCAGCACGTCCCAGGCGCTGTGGTGGTCGAGGAGGCGCAGGGTCTCGCCGTAGAGCGCCAGGTCGAGGGTCGCGAAGCTCTTCGCCATGTCTGCGAAGATCTCGGCGTCGAGCTCCCGGGCCGCGAGCCCGACCCGGCTCAAGAACGGCACGAAGCCGCGGTGGTGAGTCGCGAAGCGCGCGACGGCGCCGACCGCGCCGCCGAAGTGGGTCAGGGCGCCGAGGGTAAGAGCGGTCACCAGGCGCAGCGCCGGGTGGTCACGGACGCTCTCGAAGGCGCGCCCGGCCGAGCCGTCGACGGCGGCGATGCCGCGAAACACCTCGGGGTGGCGGCGGTAGAGCTCGAAGATGAGCTGCACTCCCATGCTCCAGCCGACGAACAGCGCGCGGTCGATGCGCAGGGTCTCGAGGAGCGCCTCGAGATCGTGGACGTGGTCGAGCATCGTGATCGCGCCCCGGTCGGCGGGGACCGCCGAGGCGTGCGTGCCGCGGTAGTCGAACGACACCACGCGGAAGCGCGCGCTCAGGTGACGGGTGATGTGACGCCAGGCGGAGAACGAGCCGCCCAAGCCGTTCGCGAGGACGACGAAGGGGCCGGCGCCCATCGCCTGCCACTGCAAGCGCGTGCGGTCGCGGCCGATGAAGGTGCCGGTATCGAAGTCGGAGGGCGCGGGCGTGACCTACTCGCCGGCCTCGGTGAAGACGTCTTTCATGTCCTTGTCGGCGTAAACGTTGCCGGCGGCGATCTCGCGCAGCGCCAACACCGCGGCCTTGTTCTTCGAGTGCTCCACCGTCGGCTTGGCGCCCTTCAGGAGCTGCCGCGCCCGCTGCGCCGAGAGGAGCACCAGCGCGAACCGGTTGTCGACGTTGTCCAGGCAGTCTTCTACGGTGACGCGTGCCATGCGGGTATTCCTCCAGGGGCCGCAGCAGATATCACGCTTGCGCTCGAGTCGTCAAACCAGCACACGCTTCGAAAAGCATGTCATCGCGCTACGCTTCTCTTCCTTCTGGGGGTGCCCCTCGCGCCGCGGCGGCGCGAGGGTCGGCCTCCTTCCGGGCTCGGCCGTTCGGCCTCGGCCGCGGCGCTCCTGCGCCGCGTCTTCGCCCCGCTCGCGCGGGGCTCACCCTTCAGTCCGCCTCACCCAACACCGCCGAGCTACGCCGGTTGCGGCCCCGCAACACTCGCCGAGCCGACCGCAGCTCAATCGCGCAGGAAGTGGCAGGTATAGCCGTCGGGGCTCTTGACCAGGTAGTCCTGGTGGTAGTCCTCGGCGCGGTAGAAGGGGGCTGCCGCCACGACCTCGGTGGTGAGCGGCCGCTTCCACTTGCCGGAGCTGCCGACCGCCTCCTTGACCTTCAGCGCGCTGAGTCGCTGGGCCTCGGAGTGGTAGAAGATCGCCGAGCGGTACTGGGTGCCGACGTCGTTGCCCTGGCGGTTCAGGGTGGTCGGGTCGTGGAGGCGGAAGAAGAAGCCGAGCAGATCTTCGTAGCTGAGCTTCTGCGGATCGAAGACCACCTGCACCGCCTCGGCGTGACCGGTGTCGCCGCGGTGCACGTCCTCGTAGGTGGGGTTGGCGCTGCGGCCGCCGGTGTAGCCGACGATCGAGCGCGCGACCCCGGGGAGCGTGCGGATGAGGTCCTGCACCCCCCAGAAACAACCGCCGGCAAGGGTCGCGGTTTCGAGGCCGGAGGTCACGGCGCTCGAAGCCTCCGACGCGAACAGCGCGGCATACTGGCCGTAGCCCTCGGCCGCCAGCCGGTCGGCCGGGATGAAGCGCAGCGCCGCGGAGTTGATGCAATAGCGCTCGCCCTTCGGCCCCGGCCCGTCGTCGAAGACGTGCCCGAGATGCGAGTCGCCGGCTTTCGAGCGGACCTCGACCCGGGTTGTCCCGTGGCTCCGGTCGGGGCGCGCGCCCACCGCACCGCTCGCGATCGGCTTCGTGAAGCTCGGCCAGCCGGTGCCGGAGTCGAACTTGTCGAGGGACGAAAACAGCGGCTCGCCGCTGACCACGTCGACGTAGATGCCCGCAGCGTGGTTGTTCCAGTAGGCGTTCGCGAACGGCCGCTCGGTGCCGTTCTCTTGTGTCACGCGGTACTGCTCCGGATCGAGTCGGGCCTTGAGCTCGGCCGCCGACGGCTTCTTGTTGCCTTCCATGGTGCCGCTCCCCGGCTGTGACGCCGCGCGTGTGAAGAACAGGAGCACGGAGCTCGCCGCCGCGAGCCCGACCCCCAAGACTACGATCCGCGTGCTGATGTTCGACATGCTGCCTCCCGGGCGCCCCCGGCCACTCGCCGCAGAAGGTAGTCACTCGTCAGGCGGTCTCCAACGCCACCAGCACCGCGCCCAGCGCGATCGCTGCGGCACCGACGACGCCCCGCCGCCCGACGCGATCACCTGTGAAATAGCCGAAGACGCTCGCAAACAAGACCGAGGTGTTGCGCAGGCCTGTCAAGCGTCCGGCGCCGCCGTCGGTCAGGGCGATGAGGAAGATCAGAAACGATCCGGCGCACAACGCCGCCGCGACCCCCAGGGTCACGGGGGCGACGGCCACGGCCTGCCGCAAACGCCGCCAGCGCGTCTCGCCGAGCGCGGCGACCTGGATCGGCAGGGCGACGATGAGCGACAGCGCGAACAGCGAGAACGGCGGCGCGCCCGCGGCCAGGGCCTGCTTGTAGACCACCGGATAGGCACCGATGGTGAGCGCCGCCACCAGCGCCACGGCGACGCCACGTTTGGGGCTGGCGCCGGAGGCGGTCGCCAACAGCCCGAGGGACAAGAGGATCGCGCCGAGGATCGCGAGGGGCGTCGCGAGCTCGCCGAAGACGGCGATCGACAGCGGCCAGACCAAGAGCACCCCCGCCCCACGGCTGATGCCGTAGGCCGCCGACAGCGGCAGCAGCTCGAGCGCCTTGGTCACGGTCACGAAGTAGGCGCCCTCGACGAGCCCCGCGAGCCCGACCGCAAAGAGCGCGGCGAGCGGCACCGCCCCCGGACCGACGATCGCGGCGAGCAGCGCCGACACCAGGGCCGCGCCGAAGATCACCGCACAGCTCGCAGCGCTGGCGTCCGTCTGGCCTTTGAGCGCCGCGTTCCACGCCGCGTGCACCAGCGCCGACAGCAGGACGAGAAGGACGACGGTGGTCATCGCGGCGGGGCCTGCGCGCCTACTTGTCCCAGTGTTGGCAGACGGCGCTGTCGACACCGACCGGGACGTGCTTCAAGACCTCGGCGCCGGCGGCCTGCATCTCCTCGGCGAGCACGAGGCGCACGCCGTCGGCGTCCGGCGCGGCGCACTCGACCACGATCTCGTCGTGCACGGTGTTCACCAGCGCGGCGCCGGCAAACGCCGGCAAGCGGCGGTAGAGGCGGGCCAGCGCGATCTTGGTGATGTCGGCGCTGGTGCCCTGGATCGGCATGTTCTTCGCGATCCGCTCCGCCTGGGCGCGGCTGTCCGCGGTCGTGCCCGGGTCGAGCATCAGGCGGCGCCCGGTCATCGTCACCGCGAAGCCGCGCTCGAGGCCGCCGGCGGCGCTCTGCTCCAGGAACGACCGGATGCGAGGGAAGGTCCGGAAGTAGCGCTCGAGCAGCTCGCGCGCCACCGCGAGGCTGGTGCCGGTGGCGCGAGCCAAGCCGCCCGCGCCCATGCCGTAGGCGAGGCCGAAGTTCACCGCCTTGGCGCGCTCGCGCAGCTCCGGGTTCTGGCTCTTCGAGACCGGCTTGCCGAAGACCGCGGTCGCGACCCGGGCGTGGAGGTCCTCGCCGTGGGCGAACGCCTCGGCGAACACCGGATCGCCGCTCATCTCCGCGAGGATCCGGAGCTCGCACGCCGAATAGTCGGCGACCACCAGGCGGCGATCGGGCGCGGCCTTGAAGCAGGCGCGGTGCGGGGTGCCTTTGACCATGGCCTGCAGGTTCGGGGAGTGGCAGCTCAAGCGTCCGGTCGTGGCGCCGATCTGCTCGAAGGTCGGATGGATGCGACCGTCGGCGCCGACGTGGGCCAGGAAGCTCTCGCCGTAGGCGCTGGTGATCTTCAAGAGCTCGCGAGAACGGGCCAACCAGGGGCCGAGCGGCGCGGGCAGCGCCGCCACGGTCTCGCGGCGCACGTCGGCAAGGGGGTAGCCGACGGCGGTGAGCGCCGCCTTGAGCTCGGCGTCGTTGTCGAGGTGCAACGTGGCCGCGCCGAACAAGTCGGTGTCGCCGGCCTTCCGCAGCGCCTGCAGGATCTTGGTCTCGAGCTCGCGGCGTTCGCGCTCGGCGGCGAAGGTCACCGCCCGCCAGGCGTCGCCGTCGAAGGGCATGCCGGCGTGCTCCATCAGAGCGATCGGCGCCACCGCGGCGGCCTCGAGGCGCGACACCCACACCAGGCCGTCTTCTTTGAGCTGGCTCTTCACCGCGCCGACCACCGCGGCCGTGGCTCGCAGCCGGGCGGCCCAGGCGTCCATGCCGGCGGCGGCCTCGGGCGGCGCCGGGAGATGGGCGCGCGCGCACAGGCCGGCGAGCGACAGGTCGTGGTCCCGACCGGCGGCGAGGAGCTGCGCGGTGAGGTGGGTGCAGGCCCAGCGCGCCGGGGCAAAGAGACCCGCCCGCAGCAGGGCGCGGTGCACGGTCTTGGCGTGCTCCGCCGCGAACGGGTGGGCGGCGGCGGCGAACAACGCCCCCAGGTCCGGGGTGGCGAGCCTGTCGACGAGCACGGCGCGCTCCGGGGTGGCGAGGGCGAGGACCGTCAACGCGCCGCCGCCGCGGGCCTGGGGGTCGACGTCGACCGCCGGGATGCCGGGCGACGCGAACAGGGCGCGGGCGGCGGCGACGGCCGGCTGACCTCGGAGAAGCTCCATGATAGGGGTCGCGGACGACCTTGCGTCTGATGTATCACCGGGCGCACTTTGATGGCGAGCCTCGGGCGCGAGGTGGCGGGCGGAGCTCATGGCGACAGCGGCGCACATCCTCGTGGTCGATGACGAGGCCGGGATCCGGACCTCGCTCGCCAAGATCCTGGAGCGCGAGGCCTACTCGGTCACGACCACCGACAGCGGCGAGGAGGCGCTCGGCATCGCGCGCGACCAGCACGTCGATCTGGTGCTCGCCGACATCATGATGCCGAAGATGAGCGGCATCGACTTGCTGCGGGCGCTCAAGGCGATGTCACCGGCGATCGAGGTCGTGATGATGACGGCGTTCGGCTCGGTCGAGAACGCCGTGGAGTGCATGCGCGAGGGCGCCTACGACTTCATCGCCAAACCCTTGAAGCGCGCCATCGTCCTGCGCTCCATCGAGCGCGCCCTCGAGCGCCGGGCGCTGTTGCACGAGAACCGGGCGCTGCGGCAGGCGATGTCCTCCAGCTCGACCTCGGACCTCGTCGGGCAGGCGGTGGCCTGGCGCAAGACCTTGGACGTCGTGACCCAGGCGGCGCCGTCGAAGGCCACCATCCTCATCGTCGGCGAGAGCGGCACCGGCAAGGAGCTGTTGGCGCGCGAGATCCACCGGCTCTCGGATCGGAGCGCGGCGCCGTTCGTGCCGGTGAACTGCTCGGCGCTCCCGGAGACGCTCTTGGAGAGCGAGCTCTTCGGTCACGAGCGCGGCGCGTTCACCGGGGCGCACGAGCGGCGCGAGGGGCGCTTCGAGCGCGCCAGCGGCGGCACGATCTTCTTGGA
Source organism: Deltaproteobacteria bacterium (assembly GCA_016218825.1). Taxonomy (GTDB): domain Bacteria; phylum Myxococcota; class XYA12-FULL-58-9; order XYA12-FULL-58-9; family XYA12-FULL-58-9; genus JACRCV01. The sequence goes on along the minus strand of JACRCV010000050.1, from coordinate 49,591 downwards.
CGAGATCGGCGAGACCAGCGCCCCGGTGCAGGTGCGCCTCTTGCGGGTGCTGCAGGAGGGCGAGATCGAGCGGGTCGGCGGCCAAGAGGTGCGGCGGGTCGACGTGCGGGTGGTGGCGGCGACCTGGCGCAACCTGGAAGAGGACGTCCGCGCCGGGCGCTTCCGCGAGGACCTCTACTACCGACTGAACGTGATCAAGCTCGCGGTGCCGCCGTTGCGCGAGCGCCACGGCGACGTGCTGCTGTTGGCGCAGCACTTCTTGAAGGCCTACGCCGACAAGAACAAGAAGAGCGTGCGCGCGTTCGCGGCGGCCGCGCTCAAGGCGCTCGACGGCTACGCCTGGCCGGGCAACGTCCGCGAGCTCGAGAACGCCATCGAGCGGGCGGTGGTGCTCTGTCGCGGCGAGGTGATCGACCTGCAGGATCTGCCCGAGGCGGTGGCGCACGCCGAGGGCCGTCCGATCGAGAGCGGCGACGGCATCTTCGTCCCCTTCGGGACGCCGCTTTACGAGGTGGAGCGGCGCCTGATCGAAGAGACCCTGAAGCGCGCCGGCGGCGACAAGCGGACCGCGGCGCGGCTGCTCGGCGTCCACGCCCGCACCATCCACCGCAAGCTCGGCGATCGGGAGGAGTAGGGCCCTGCGGGCTAGGCCTTGGCCAGGCGGCCGAGGGCGCCTTTCAAGCCGTCGTGCAGCGCCTGGATCTCGGCCGGCTTCCAGTCTTTGCGGTCGTTGCGCACGAAGCTGGTCTTGTCGGTGCGGTTGTCGAAGCGCGCCACCGGCAGGTGATAGGTCTTGCCGTGCGCCTCGATGCGCACGGTGTCCGGCTGGTCGGAGCGCTCGATGAGGTGCGCCATGTCGTCGCAGCCGTAGTCCTTGAGCATGACCTCGATCGGCACGCCGTGGTGCAGGATGGAGCCCGGGTCGTCGGGGTTGGCGCGGGCGTCGTTCTTGCGCCGTGACTCCTCGGGCGTCACCCAGATGTAGAGGATGCAGGCCTTGCTGAGGATCTTCGGCGACAGCTCGCCGATGGAATAGGCATAGCCGAACGGCGGCGACAGCGGCATCGCGCTGCCCTGGGCGCCGCCGCGCGCGAACTCGATCACCAGCGTCTTGCCCTTGAGGCTCGTGGGGTAGTTGCCGAGCTTGTCGGTGAGCAGCGCCTGCGCCTCCTTCTCGAGCTTGTCGCACACAGCGTCCTGGGTGGCCTTGTCGAGGGCGACGAAGACCGCCGGCGCGCCGACCTTCTTGCGCGCGGCGTCGAAGCGCTTCAGCAGCCACTGGGCGGCCGACTCGGGCTTCTTGCTCTTCTTCGCGATCAGGTCGGCGTGGTCTTCGTTGACCAGGTGGATCAGCGTGCCCCAGTCGCGCGGGTCTTTGAACGGCCGATCGCCGGCGTGGAAGAACACCGAGGGCTTGCCGAGCGCCCCGAGCGCGACGTCCAGCTGCCGCATCATGTGCACGTAGGGGAAGTCGTCGAGCTGGACGGTCTCACCCATGTGGAAGTCGCGCTTGCAGACCTCCGGGCTCATGCCGGCCAGGTATTTGCGCACCTCGGACTTGCCGGAAGCCGGCAGCGCGAGCAACAAGACGGTGTCTAGGATCTCGGCCATGGTGTCCTCCACGAGCGCGCTGGCGCTACGGATGCGACGGCGGCATGCCGGCCGCCGCGGCCGGGGGCGTCGGTACGAAGTGCACCAGCTCGACGTCGAAGGTCAGCTGGCCCGCGGGCGGACCGCCGGGCATCCCGGCCTTATCGCCGTAGGCGAGGGCACCGGGGATCCAGAAGCGGGTCTTCTCGCCCTCGACCATCAGCTGCAGGCCTTCGCCCCACCCCGTGATGACGCGGTCGAGACGGAAGCGCGCCGCCTTGCCGGTGGTCACCGAGCTGTCGAAGGCTTTGCCGTCGGTGGTCCAGCCGGTGTACTCGACCTCGACCATGTCGGTCGCGCCGGGGTGGGTGGTGCCGGTGCCCGGCTTGAGCACCTTGTAAGCCAGGCCGGACTTGGTCTTCTTGGCGTCTTTCGGCGCCGCCGCGACGTCCGCCGGGGTCGTCGGGGTCGCCATGACCTTCAACAGCTCGACGTCGAAGACCAGCATGCCGGCCGGGGCGCCGGGGCGCGCCGGGGTCTCGCCGTAGGCGAGGTTGGCCGGGATCCAGAAGCGGTTCTGCTGGCCCTCGACCATCAGCTGCAGGCCTTCGGTCCAGCCCGGGATGACGCGGCCGAGAGGGAAGATCGCCGGCTCACCGCGGCGCACCGAGCTGTCGAACATCTGACCGTTCGTGGTCCAGCCGGTGTAATGGACCGTGACGCCGTCGGCGGGCGTCGGATGGACGGTGCCGGTGCCGGCCTTGAGAACTTTGTACGCCAGGCCGGACGCGGTCTTCTGGGCGTCGGCGGGCGGCGCGGCGACGTCGGCCGGCGGCGGGATCATGTTGGGCTTGGGCGGCGTCGGCGCTTGCGCGGCGGCGGGCGGCGGTGCGGTCTCGGTCTTGTTGTCGCTGCAGCCGTTGAGGCTGATGGAGCCGATGAGGACAGAAAGGGCAAGTGGGGTTGATTTCATGGGGCGCACTCTACCCGGGATGGGGGTGCGGCGTAAGGGGGGGCGACCCCGGCGCTCGCAGGCTAGCGCCGCGGCGCGGCCGCGATGGATCGGTGGCGGCGCCGGCCGCGACCGAGCGCCAACCCCGCGACCGCCAGCGCCACGAGGCCTCCCGGCTGGCCGCGGCAGGCGCAGCCGGCGCTGTGGGCCACGTTGTCGGCGGCGGCTGGATCCGCGCCCGGGTTGTCGGTGTCGCCGCCGGCGCCGACGTCGCGGATCGTCACGGTCTCGACGCTCGTGACGCCGAGGACCGCGTTTTGCGGCGTGCCGAGCGTCACGACGATGGTCTCGTCGCCCTCGGCGGCGGTGTCGTAGGTGATCGTGAAGCCGACCGCGCCGACGATCTGGCCGGCGGCGATCGTGATCGAGCCGTCCGCCAGGCTGTGGTCGACGCCGGGGGTCGCGGTGCCGGCGACGGTGTACGGGATGATGATGGTCTGGCTCGCCGCGACCGACAACGACACCCGCACCGCGGCGGCGACCGCGTCCTCGAGGACCAGCTGGCTCGCTTGCGTCCAGTTGACCACCGGCCCGGCGTTGCCGTCGTCGTCGACGATGGTGAGCGCCGACGAGCCGGCGCCGTGACCGCTGGCGCTCGCGGTGATCGTCGCCAGGCGGTTGCCGTCGGCGACTGCGTTGTCCAACAGGCTCAGGTCGAACGGCGCGCTCGTCGCGCCGGCGCCGATGGTGACCTGAGCCGGCACCGTGAGCGCGGCGTCGTCGGAGGTGAGGTTGACGATCAGATCGCTTAGCGGCGAGGTGTCGGTCGTTACCAGCCCGGCCGCACTGAGGGTCCCGGCGTTTTCGGGAGCCGCGGTGGGATTCAACGTCACCGACAGGGTCGGCACGCCGGTGACGCTCACGGTCATCGAGTAGGTGTTGGCGTCGGCGAGGCCGCGCGCGGCCGAGACGTTGACCAGGTAGGTTCCCGCCGCGACATCGCTCGCGGCGACGGTCTCGGTGTTGCCCGCGGTCACCGACGAGGTGATCAGGGTCGTAGCGTCGGGTTGGAACAGGCGGAGGTCGAGGTCGCCGTCGGCGTTGCTGAGCTGGGCGGCGACGCCGAGGTCGGCGCCGGCCGGCAGCGCGACGCTGAACCAATCGCCGCGCGCCCCGGCCGCGAACGACTCGTACGCCATCAGGTTGTCGAAGGCGGTCCCCGCGGTTGCGCCGGTCAGGGCGCGGGCGCTCGTGGCGACGGCGTTGCCGGCGAAGCGATCGTCGACGATGATCTGGACGCCGCCCTGCGCGGTGCCGCCGGCGTTGTCGCTAACCGTGAGCGTCAGGTCGTGGACACCGAGCGCCAGCGTCACCCGGGCGACGGCGCCGCTGGCGAGCGTCGTGCTTCCTTCTTGCCAGGCATAGCCGGTGACCGTGCCGTCGGCGTCGCTCGAGCCCGAGCCGTCCACCGTGACGGCCTGGACGCCGTCGCCGTCCGGGTCGGCCACGCTCTGATCGCTGCCGGCAACCGCCAGCGGCGGCGTGTTCGGCGCCGCCTGCCAGCCTTCGATGACCACGAGCTCCGGGGCGACGTAGTTCTCGCGGCTCATCACCTCGACGGTGCAGGGGTTCGTGTCTGCTGGATCCGGTCGGACGAAGAAGCCCAGGAAGCCGTTCTGCTGTGACAGGGCGGCGAAGGTGGCGGCCAGGTCGACGTCGGTCTCGTCCCAGGTGGCGATGTGGGTGACGGTGCCCTCCGGGTTCGGGTTGAATTGGCCGACCGGGAGGCGGCCGGCGTCGAGCATCCCGCGGACGTTGCTCGAGCTCACCACCGGCTGGTTTGCCCAGGTCAGCGCCGCGTGCGGTCCGGCGCCGTCGTCGTCGATCTCGTAGAACAGATCCTCGGCGTCGGTCAGCACGTAGACGTTGCGCAAGTGGCCGGCGAGCGGCGCGGTGCAGCCGATCGGCGCCCAGGCCGCCGGCAGGCGCAACGTCGCCTTGAGCACCGGTTTGACCACGGCGCCGGTGTCGAAGCGGACGTAGTAGCGCATGCGGTTCTGCGAGTCGCTGCCGACCGCGCCGCCGTGGTGGCCTCGGGCGCCGGCGGCGTCGTTGAGCAGAGAGCCGAAGGCGCGGCCGGTGTTCACCGAGTCGACCGCGCCGTCGGCGTCGGGTTTCAAGACGCGGGCGTTGACGGTGATCGTCACCTCGTCGGTGGAGGTCAGGGTGCCGTCGGTGGCGGCGAGCTGCAGCAGGTAGCGGCCGGCGTGCGAAAAGCTGACGCTGGTGCTCGCGGCGTGCAGATCGGCGAACGTCGCCGTGCCCGGGGGTGGATCGCAAGAGAGCTGTGACCAGGTGACCGTCGGCGAGCCGCCGTCGTCGGTCGCGACGCCGGTGAGGGTCGTGGTGCGCGTCGCGGCCGCGGACGGCGCCAGGATCTGATTGGCACCGGCGTTGACCCCGGGCGGCGAGCCAGCGCCGCGGTTGGCGCTATAGGCGATGACGACGTTCATGAAGCCGGTCTGGCTGACCGGCGTCGAGGTGCTGGAGACCCCGTTTTTGGTGAAGACGATCGTGGTGTCGGGGGTGTCGAAGCTGTTCGCGATCTCGCAGTGGCTAAGCTCGAGGCGCACCCGGTAGGGGCCGTCGGGGATGTCGGAGATGTCGACCGCGGTGGTGTCGAGCTGCGACGGCATGGCGGTCGAGCTGCAGGCGGTGCCGCAGTCGCAGCCGTCGCCGTTGGCGTCGTTCTGGTCGGCGACCTTGCCGGTGTCGCAGAGCTGGGTCGCGCCGGTCACTCCGTCCAGGACCATGTCCGAGGCGCGGGCCCAGTCTTTGAGGTTGGGAAGGAAGCTCTGCCCGAAGAGGCGCAGGGTGCGGACGTAGGTGCCGGTGGTGTCGTCCTCGAGCCAGACGGCGACCAGGTGCCGGGTCGTGAAACAGGTCCAGCCGGTCTGGCCGGTGGCCTGGGTTGCGAAGGTCACGCGGACGGTGTCGGCGGCGTGCGCGGTCGTGGCTGCCAGGAGCACGCCGGTGAACGCCAACCCCGCACCGCGCCGACGAAGATCCGTGCCGGAGCGCGCTGTCATTGCCATCATCCTTGTCTGCGATCGCCGCTCGACGATCTGGAACGGCATCGAGTCTAGCAGGTGCCGCGGCCACTTCCCGGCATTTCCTTCGTCGGGGCTCGGGGGTCAGGGCCCGGCGGCGTCGAAGCCGACGCCAAAGTCGTTGAGCACGAATGTCGGTCTCGGAAGGGCGGTGGCGTCGAGATACTCGCAGAGCACCGTGATCGGCTCGTCCTGGCCGTCGTCGCCGAGCGCGAAGGTGCCGTAGTGGATCGGGATGCTGGTCGTGGCCTGCAACACCGCGGCGGCGTCTGCCGCTTCCGGCGGCGACATGTGGGCGCGCTCCATGATGAAGCGCGGCCGAAACGCGCCCACCGGCAGCAGCGCCAGGCGCGCCGGGCCGAAACGGTCGGCGATCTGCTCGAAGTGCGGCCCCCAGCCGGTGTCGCCGGCGAAGTAGACGTAGCCGGCACGGCTCTCGATGAGGAAGCCGAGCCAGAGGGTCGTGAAGTCGTCGCCGAGGCCGCGTTTCGACCAGTGCTGCGCCGGCACGCCGACGATGCGAAGGTCGGCGCCGAGGGGCGCCGTTTGCCACCAATCGAGCTCGGTGACATTGGCGATGCCGGCGTCGTTCAGCAGCTGGGCATTCTTGAGGCCGACGAAGAAGCGCGGCTGGTGCAAGACGGCGAGGCGCTCCAGCGTCGGCAGATCCAGGTGGTCGTAATGGTTGTGGCTGACGACGACCGCGTCGATCACCGGCAGGTCTTCGAAGCGGATGCCGGGGGCGCGCATCCGTTTGCTCCCGAGCCAGGAGAGCGGTCCGGCGCGGTCGGAGTAGATCGGATCGGTCAGGATGTTCATCCCGTCCAGCTGCACCAGCACCGTCGAGTGGCCGATCACGGTGACCCGCAGCTCGCCGGGGCCGACACGGCGCGGCGGCGGCGGGGCAGAGGCTACCGCCGTGCGGTCCTCCCACGTGCCGCGGTCGCGGTTCAGCATCCACGTGAGCATCGCGCCGAAGCCGTGCTCTTCGAAGGGCTCGAGGTTGAAGAAGCGTTTGCCGTCGGTCGGGGCGCCGCCGCCGGCGTCGGCGGTCCGCACCGAGGCCGGCGCTACCATCGTGACGCTAGCGGCCCTCGCCACCGCAACTCTCGCTGTCGCCTGTCGTCGGCACATCTGGCCTCAACGTCGGTCCCGCCCCCACGGCCAACATAGCAACTCTGCCGCTCGGACGCTGCCCCATGCTGCAGGGTATCGGCGTCGGGCGCCGGTCTGCGACGCCGGTGTCGCGCACGTTGCCAATCGCCGCCGACGTGTCCACCATAGGCCCGCAAAAGGAGGACGTCATGACATTGAAAGATCAGGAGCGGGAGCTGTTGGGGTTGGAGCGGCGCTACTGGCAGGCGGTCAAGGACAACGACGTCGAGACCGCGCTACGGCTGACGGATGACCCCTGCCTCATCGCCGGTGCCCAGGGGATCAGCCGGGTCGACAAGCAAGCGCTCGCGGCGATGATGAAGGACAGCCGTTACAAGATCAACAGCTTCGAGCTGAGCGGCGACACCGAGGTCCGGTTCCTGCGAGACGACGTCGCCATCATCGCGTACAAGGTCCGCGAGGAGCTCACCGTCGAAGGCAAGCCGGTGACGCTCGAGGCCGCCGACACCTCCACCTGGGTGCTCAAGAACGGCCGCTGGGTCTGTGCGCTGCACTCCGAGGCCGTCCTCGGTGACGCGTTCGGGCGCGGCAACTCGGAGCGCAGCCAGCCCGAGTGACGCGCAGCTGCCCGTAGGATACGTCTTGACGGGCCCTCACTTGGGGGCGCGCCGAACGGTGCCGCCACCGGCGTTCACCCAATAGACCCCGGTGGCGTCGAGCGCCACGCCCTCGGGCGTGTCTTGGCCCACAGCGACGTCTTCGGCTGCGCCGCCGAAGAGCGGCGCCCGCCGGACCGCGCCGGCGGTGACCCGATTGGTCCAGTACACGTGGGTGGCATCGACCGCGACGTCGAAGGGGTTGTTCTCCCCGGGGGCCAGATCCTCGACGTTGCCGCCGCCCTCCGGCGCGCGGCGCACGTAGCCGTCCTGGGTGGTCCAATAGACGAAGCCGGCCGCCGCGACGATCCCCTGCGCGCCGAGCTGGCCGCTGGCGATGGTCAGGTAGGCGGTGCCGTTGTCGCGCACCCGGCGGACGGCGCCGCTCGCCTCCTGGGTGATCCAATAGACGTACGCGCCGTCGACGCTGACCCGTTGCGGGCTGTTCTCGGTGGGCGCGATGGGGGTGCTCGCCCCCCCGGACTTGGCGACGCTGCGGACGTCGCCGCCGGCGCGATTCGTGAAGTAGACGTTGCCGTCGATGGCGATCCCCAAAGGCCCGCTCTGACTGGAGGCGAGCGGCGTGACCCCGGTGCCATCATGGCCGGCCCGCATCACGCTGCCGTTCCCCGCCGTGGTCCCGAAGTTGGTCCAGAAGACGCCGGTGGCGTCGACCGCGAGGACCGCGGGGTGGTTCTGGGCGGTCGCGACCGGGACCGGATCGGCGCCGTAGCGGGCCTCGACCTTCATCACCGTGCCGCCCTCGTAGTTGGTCCAGTAGACCGTGCCGGCGAAGACCGCGACGCTCGCTGGATTGCTCTGCGAGGTCGCGAGCACGCACTCCGCGAGCGCGCACAAGTCGCTCCCCCCAGCCGGGCCCTTGGCGCAGAAGCCGTCGACGCAGTCATAGCCGTCGAGGCAATCGGCGGCGGATCCGCACAGGAAGCGCTGCTCCTGGTCCGGATCCGGGAAGCTCAGGCACGCGGACGATACGAGCAGCCCGGTTGCCACGAGGGAAAGGCGAGCGCTCGTCATGGCGTTCCCCTCGCAGGCTCGAGGCTCAAGACCGCGACCAGCCCCGCGGCGCCGTCCACAACGGCGGGGCTCACCGCCAGCGCCGCCGGCTGTGCTCCGCCCAGGCGCCACACGACGAGGCCCGACGCCGCGGCCGCGAGGCCGACGCCGAGAGCGATCGCCGCCCAGGTGCGGCTCGTCTCGCCGCGCTCGATCTCGACCTGGCCGCCGACGAAGTCGCGATCGTAGGCGTTCGTCCGGTGCTGCAGCGCCCGGGCGCCGAAGAAGACGCCGGTGCCGAGCGCCGCGACGCCGACTCCCCACAACAGCAGCGGCACGACCCCGATGGGCCGTCCCACCTCGGCGTGGGCGTCGGCGGTCGCGGGCGGTGTGCTCGCCGGGGTGAGCGCCGTCGCCGTCGGCTGGGGATAGCCGCTCGGGGACGGTGATGGCGCCGAAGGCTGAGGCGCAGCGTTCGTGGCCGGCGCGGGCACCGGCGGCTCGGCAGCGGCCGCCGCGGCCGCGGGCGGCGCGGTCGTTGCCGCGGGAAACAACCGGTGTACGCCCGCCTTGATGGCGGCGAGCAGCACGTCGATCTTGCCTTGCACGGTCTCGTAGACCCGGCGCTCGGTCTTTGCCTTGGCGATGTTGATGAGCTTGATGTTCAGCACGTAGGTCTCGCCGATCTGGCCGACGTCTCCCGCCACCAGCAGCTGCACCCCCAGGGCGCCGCCGATCTCGGCGAGGCACGACATCTCTGCACAGCCGAGGACCTCTTTCTGCTTCTCGAAGCCGAGCATCGTCGCGACGTCGCGGCCCGCGAGGACCTCGAAGCGCCCGAGGGCGTCGATCTCGACCGAGAGCACCTCGGTGAGCAACGGCGCGAGCTTCGGGTCGATGCCGGTCGTCTGCACGTCCAGCACCGCGACCTTCGGCCTGTCCTCGGCGTGGGCGGCAGCGGCGAGCGTGGCGCTCGTAAGGATGCTCGCCGCGAGCATCGGCACCCGAGCGTGACGGCTTGACGAACGACGTGGCAACATCGCGATCCCTTCCGCAGGTTGGCCTCGGACCGCCGGGGTCGTGGCCGGGAAGGGCCGCACGTGAGGCGGTCGAGACCCAGCGGTCTATTGCAAAGGTGCTGCGCTCGGTCAACCCTTCAGAGGCGTGGGACCGAGGCCCGAGCGCGTGCCTGCGGGCGGTCGTTGCCTTTGTCCGGTGGTTTGCTACGCTCTGCGGCGCGGAGCCGCGCCGCGGCGGTCGGCTCGAGGAGACGAAGATGAGCGTCGACGGCGTCTGGTTCGTGGCGGTGTTCACGGCGGTAGGGCCGGGCGGCTCGGGGTCCGACGCGTCGCCGTCCCGCGAGCTCCCGCCGCCTTCCCAGATCGAGGCCGGCGTGCCGCAGGCGGGTGCGGCGAGACCCGCGGCAGCCCCGGGCATCCAGGCGCAGGCCATCGTCGAGCTTCGGCGGCGCCTGCCGGCGCAGCTTGCGGCCGCCAAGGCCACCGAGGAACAGCGTCGGGTGGCGCTGGCGCTGTTGGACCGGCTCGAGGAGCTCTTGGGGCGGAAGCCCCAGTCTGCCGCGGAGCAGGAGGGAATGGCGCGAGAATATCTGGCGCGCGGCGGCGAGCTGCGGGATCTGCTCGACGACTGGCACCTGCCGGATCCCGGCGACCTGCTGCCGCCCGGGCCACGCTCGCGCCTCGGCATCGTGTTTCGCCCCGACCCGGGGAGCGGCGCCGCCGTCGTCACCCAGATCCTGCCGCAGTACCGGGCCGACAAGATGGGGATGGCGGTCGGTGATCTGATCCTGACTCTGAACGGCGCGCCGGTCGCCGCCAAAGACCTCATCGAGTCGGTGGTCAAGGCCAAGCGGCCCTATGTCATCGAGGTGACGCGCCACGGGCGCCGGGTCGTGCTGGAAGAACCGAAGGCCAAGGCGACGCCGTAGCGGGCGGGAGCGCGTGGAACCCGAGGGCAGACGTGGCATGAGCTTGCGGCTCTTCGAAGCACGGATGGATCTGGACCTGCGCTGCAACTACCGCTGCCGCTATTGCCTCGGGCACGGCGAGCCCTCGGCGCCGGTCGAGCCCTATTCGCTCGACTACCTCGCCAAGGCCTTCGCGACCCTCGGGGAGCTGTGTTGGAGCGTCTACCTCTCGTGCGCCGGCGAGCCGCTGATGCACCCGCGCCTCCCCGAAGTGATCGGGGCCGCCAACCGCGCCTTCGCGCTCACCGACACCTCCCTGGTCACCAACGGCTCGCTGCTCAATGAGGCGAGGATCGGGGTGTTGGCCGCCTCGGCGCTCACCCACGTGTTCGTGTCGCTGGACACGGTCGACCCGGGCCTCTACAGCCACCTCTGCGGCGCGACGCCGAAGAGCGCGGCGCGGGTGCTCCTGCAGATCCAAGCGTTGGCCCGCGCTTGTGAGCGCCGGGGCGCGCCGCGGGTGGGGCTCATCGCCATCGCGATGCGCTCGACCCTGCCGCACCTCGAAGCGCTGGCCCGGTTTGCCGTCGACAGCGGCATCCGCGTGGTCCGCGTCCACTGGCTGATCGCCGATCGCCCGCATCCTTTCATCGACGCGGAGCGGGTGGACCCGGGCTCGGCGCTCCCGGTGTTGCGGCGGGTACAGCGCCTGCTCGCGGCGCACGGCGTGGCCTTCGAGTATCCGGACCCCGATCTCCTCAACAAGGCGCGCGCGACGCTCGCCAGAGTCCGCGCCACCCCGGCGCCGGTGGGCTACGTGCTCTACCAGGCGAAGAAGCTGTGGCAACGCCGCCGGCTTTGCGGCTGCCGCGCGGCCGGACGACCCCTGACCGTCGTCGGCGACGGCGAGCTGCTCTTCTGCTCGCATCCGGCGCACTCGGTGGGCAACGTGACGACCTCGAGCGTCGCCGAGCTCCGCGCGCGCATCGCGCAGAAGATCGACCACCTTCGCGTCCAGCCGTTCGCGGAGTGCCGGGGGTGCGGCTTTGCCGCCGCCTGAGGCCGCGGTGAGGCCGGGGTGATGAGCCCGATCGTCGCCGGCACGCTGCTCGCCGCTCTGGCCGCGGTGGCGTTCGGCGTCACGACGCCGTTCATCCAGCGTTTCGGCGCCGGCCTCGATCCGTTCGTGACCGCGGCGCTGTTGTACGCCGGCGCGCTCCTCGGCGCCACGGGCAGGGTGCGCCAGGGCGGCGCGCGCCTGGAGGCGGCGGTGCGCCTGCGGCACCTGCCGCGGCTCGTGGCGATCGCGGGCATCGGCGCGGCGTTGGCGCCGACGTTGTTTGCCTGGGGTCTGCAGCGGCTGCCGGCGACCTACGCCTCGCTGTTGTTGAACGGCGAGGCGGTGTTCACCGTCGGCCTCGCGGCGCTCCTCTACCGCGAGCACGTCGGGTTGCGGGTGCTCTTGGCGGTGCTGTCGATGTTCGCCGGCGGCGTGGTCACCGTCGCCGCGGCGGCGTCGACCAGCGCGGTCGGGCTCTGCGGCGCGGTCGCCGTCGTGGCCGCGGTGCTCGCGTGGGCGCTCGACAACGTCTTGACGCGGCCGTTCGCCGATCTGGATCCGGCGGCGGTGGTGCGCGTCAAGGCGCTGTGCGGCGCGTTGTTGACCGGCCTGCTGTCGCTGCTCGTCGCCGAGCCGGGACCGAGCTGGGCGCAGACCGGCGGTCTGTTGGTGTGCGGCGCGACCGGGTACGGCGGCAGCCTGCGGCTCTACCTGCTCGCGCAACGGCGGATCGGCGCCGGCCGGACCGGCTCGGTGTTCGCGTTGGCGCCGTTCGTCGGCGTCCTGGCCGCGATCCTCCTCGGGGAGCGGACCTTTGGCGCCGCGACGGCGGCCGCGGTCGTGCTCTTCGTGGCCGGCGTCGGCCTCCATCTGACCGAGGCGCATCGCCACGCGCACGCGCACCGAACGACGCGCCACGACCACGCCCATTCGCACGACGACGGTCATCACGACCATCCGCACGACCCGCCCCCGGTCGGACCGCACGCGCACCCGCACGCGCACGACGCCCGGGTCCACTCGCACCCGCATGGCCCCGACAGCCATCACGACCACGGGCACTGAGGCGCCGGCGGGTAGCGGCGGCGACCGCCGGCGGTCAGGGGGGCAGGGCGGGACGCGGTGGGTCGGGCGCGGTGACCGCGTCGAGCCAGGGCTCGATCGCTGCCGTGCCGAAGTACGCCGCGGCGCACGCCGAATGCACGAAGCCCATCGGCACGAAGCGCGCCTGTTGCCAGATGGTCAGGACGATGCGCCGGGTGCCCGCGGCGATGGCCTCTTTGCAGTGGCGGCACTTGGCGCGGCCGGAGCGGGCGCGCTCGACGCCGGCGATGCGCGCCAGGCGGTGGTGCGTCGCGCCGCGTTGCGCGAGCGCCTGGAGGGCGGGGCCGTCGGGGAGCGGGGCGAGCGCGGCGGCGTCGAGCGCGGCGAAGCGCTCGGGGCGGCGCCGGGCGGCACACGGCACGTGAAACCAATACGTGGTCTCGTCCTCGCCCTCACCGTAGGGATTGGGGACCCGCTCGCCGAAGCGCAGCGTACCCTTCTGGATCGCGAGCCCGCAGCCGCGACAGCGGGCGCGGTTGGTCACCGCCGCTTCGAGCACGTCCGTCACGAGCGACACCTCTCCGGCAACCTAAGCATCGCCGTGCCGGTCGCAAGCGCGGCGTCGGGTGCGCCGCGCCGTGGCTTTGCGACGGAGCTATGGCGCCGCGACCTTGGGCGCGATCACGGCTGCGCCGCCGGCGATGCGGCCGACGCGGCCGGCGACCTCGAGGGTGTACCACACCGAGCCATCCGGACCGACCGCCACCCCGAACGGGTAGCCGCCCGCCGACGCCGGCTGCACGAAGCTCACGCGCCCTTGTGAGTCGAGCTTGCCGATCTTTCCCGCCACCGCCGCCGCGAACCACAGGTTGCCGCCCGCGTCGGCCGCGGTCCCGACGATCAGCGAGCCGTCGCCGACCGCGTGGCGCTTCAGCGCCCCCTCCAGGCCGAGCTCGAAGATGCCGCCGGCGTGGCACGCCGCGAACGCCCGGCCGTCCGCGGCCACCGTCACCGTGTGCGGGTGACACGGGGACGGCAGGCTGACGGTCCGGACCTGATCGCGATCGTCCACCAGGTGCACGCGGTTGGCGCCGTAGTCGGCCACGAACGCCCGACCGTCGCCGGTCGCCGCGACGCCCTCGACACAGCCACCGACCGCGACCTCGTGCCACCGACCGGTCGGATCCCGGCGCGCCACCTTGCCGCTGCAGTAGCCCGTCACCCAGAGCGTGCCGTCCGCCGCGAGGCTCAAGCCGTGCGCCGACGGCAACGGCAACGTCACCGTCGACACGTCCGCGGCGCGCACCGCGAGCCTTCCCTTGCCGCGCGGGTCGAGCCGCACCTTCACCAGCGCCGGCGCGCCCTGGTTCCCCAGCAAGATCCCGTCGCTCTGCAGCACCAGCGCGTGGAAGTAGCCGCGCGCGTCCGGCAGCTCCACCACCTCCACCGCCTGCGCCCGCGGCCGCAGCCGGCCAAAGCCCGTTTGGTGACTGAACCACACCGTGCCGTCGGCGCCGACGACCACCTCGTGCGGCGGCCTCGACACCGGCCACTCGACCGGCGGCGACGCCGCGTCGAGCTCAGCGGCCCGCGCCGCAGTTGGGTCGAGCACTCGGATGACGAGCGCGAGGCCGCCAAGCGCCGCGATCGGAGCGGCGTTGCGCCATCTCGCCTTCCGTAGCCGATTCCCGCCCATCCCGTCCCTCAGGTCGCGGTCGCAGCGCTGTACCTAGCCCAGATGGAGCGGCGCGGCCAGGCGAGACCGACCTCGGCCCCCTGGCGGGCGGGCGCCGGCCTTCGCCCGCACACGACAGGCTTGCTCCGACCGAGCGGATGCGCAAGGCTGCCGCCCCGGAGGTCCGCCGTGAAATCCAACCGCACCGCAGTGTCGCTCGTCGTCGTGTCCGCCGCCGTCGGCGCCCTGTTCGCTGGCACCAGCACCTATGACTTCATCCAACACCTCGATCGCCAGGTGCACGCCATCACCTGCACCTACGTGCCGGGCCTGGGGGCGGCGGACGCCAGCGGCGCCTCCGGCTGCTTCGCGGTGATGATGAGCCCGTACGCCGCGGTCTGGCGCACCAGCACCTGGGGCGGGATCCCGATCGCGCTGCCGGCGCTCGCGGTGTTCATCTACCTGGCCTTCAAGGCGATCGACGTGCTGTGGCGTCGGCGCGAGGACGATCCGGCGGAGACCCGGTATCTGCTGGCGGCGACCGCGCTGCCGCTCTTGACCTCGATCGCCTACTTCTTCATCTCGGTGTTGGTCGTCGGGGTCGTCTGCAAGCTTTGCGCCGGCGTCTACGTCGCGTCGGTGGCCGCTTTCGTCGCCGCGCTCGTCGCCCACCGGCGCACGCCCGCGCCGCAAGGCGCGCTGCCCTGGGGCCGCGATCTCGGACAGTTTGCCGTCGGCGTGGCGTTCGTCGCCGTGCCGGTGCTGCTCTACCTCGGCCTCAAGCCCGACGTCCGCGGCGAGCTCGGCCGCTGCGGCAAGCTCCTCCGGCCGCAAGACACCTACAGCACCCGGGTCAAGCTCCACAGCGCCGAAGGAGGCACCCCGGCGATCGAGGTGCTCGACCCGCTGTGTCCGGCCTGCAAGGGGGTGCACGATCGCCTGCACGCGACCGGGCTGATGGACGGCATCGATCTCGAGGCCGCCTTGTTCCCGCTCGACAAAGAGTGCAACTGGATGCTCGGCGAGTCCGTGCATCCGGGGGCATGCGCGGTGAGCGAGGCGGTGTTGTGCGCCGGCGCCCGCGCCAACGACGTCGTGACCTGGGCCTTCGACCACCAAAGCGAGCTGCGGGAAGCCGCCGCCAAGGAGCCCGCGAGCGTGCGCGTCAAGGTGACGCAGGCGTTCCCCGACCTGGCCGGCTGTGTCGACCGACCGGAGGTCAAGGCGCGCCTCAACAAGGCGCTGCGCTGGACGGTGGCCAACTCGCTGCCGATCTCGACGCCGCAGCTCTACGTGCGCGGCAATCGCCTGTGTGACGAAGACACCGATCTGGGCCTGGAGTACACCCTCACCCAGGTCATCGGGCCGATGGCCGCAGCGACGCCCCAGAAGCCCGCCGGGGGTAGTCGCAAGTCAGCGCCGACCCCGCCGCCGCTCCCGAGCCCGCAAGGTGTCGCCGAGCCGGATGCAGCGCTCGCGCCACCGGCCCCGGCTGCCGACGCCGTACCGCCCGGGGGTGAGCCGGCGGCAGAGCCGACCGCGGCGCCGGCCGGCGCGGGTGAGCCCGCCGCGAAGCCCGCCGAGGAGAAGCTGCCGCCACCGGCGGACAACGCCGCCGCCGCCCCGAGCGACGACCAACAACCGGGCGGCGGGGAAACCAATCCTGGGGCCGCGGGCCACGAGGTGACGCCATGAAGCCGAGCACCATCCAAGTCGTGTGTACGGTCGCGGGCCTGGCGCTCGCGGCGCTGCTCGTCGGCGTGTGGGTGCATGGCGCCGCGGCGCGGGTCGAGGCGACGCGGGCCACGCCGGCCGAGAAGACCGCCGCGGTCGCCGCTGCGGCCGATGAGGGCTACTGCACCGCGGAGCTCAAGAAGATCCTGAAGCGGGTCCTCACCTCCTGCGGCCTCGTGCACCGTGACCGGGGTCGCGGCTGTCAGCCCCTCGAGGCCAAGAGCGTCGCGGCAATGAGCGGCAACGACTTCAACGCGCTGTTCCGGCCGCTCGCCAAGCGCGCCGGCATCGTGCAGTTCGACCTCGACAAGGCCGAGCTCGACGACGCGGGCCGGACGCTTCTGGACCAGACCTTCTCCGACCAGCGCGGCGCGTCCTACTTCCTGGTGGTCTCCCGCGCCTCCCCGGAAGGCAGCATGACGCACAACCGCGCTCTCTCGGAGCAGCGCGCCGAGGCGGTGCTCGGCTACCTGAAGGACAAGTACCACGACCCCGATCTCGAGCAAGAGGTGGGGCTCTTGTGGTTGGGCGAGGAGTACGCCCAGCTGGATCAGGAATTCAGCCAGTGGAACCGGTCCCGGGCGGGTGCGGCCTGCACCTCTGCCGAGCTCAACCGATCGGCGTTTCTCGCCTGGATCGATTGCCGGCTGTGAGCCGTCTCCCTTGGGCGCTGCTCCTCTGCGCCGGCGTCGGCTGCCAGCGGCAGCCAAGCGTCGAGCCGATGCGCCAGCGCGCCGAGGTCGTCGCCGCGAGCCGCCCCGAGGTCTCGGCCGCCGCGTGGTGCGACGTCCACTACAGCGCCGCGAAGGCGCCGGCTCTGAGCCTGCCGCCCGCAGTGCCTCTCGGCCCGGGCGCCGGGCTGCGGGTGCCGCCGTCCACCTGGGTGTGGTTGAACCTCTGGGCCACCTGGTGCAAGCCCTGCGTGCGCGAGCTGCCGCTCATCGTGACCTTCGGCGAGCACCTGCGCAGCGAGGGCGTCACCATCGAGAACTGGTATCTGTCGCTGGACCAACCGGGGCCGGAGCTGCAGCAGCTCGTCCGCCGACACCCGGTGCTCGCCGGCGTTCATTCAATGCGGGTGAGCGCCCCGGACGAGCTCGACGCCTGGATCGAGCGCTACGGTCTGAAGGCCGGGACCGCGATCCCGATCACCATCATCGTCGCCCCGAACGGCAAGGTGCGCTGCGTGCGCGCCGGCTCGATCGCCGAGGGGGACTATGCCCGGGTGCGGGCGGTGTTGGCGCAGCTGCAGAACGACGACGGCTGAGCCGCGCGCGATGATGGGTCGCGGCCGGCGACGCGCCGGATCGCCGCCCGCGGCGGCTATCTGACGGTCTCGCGGACGATGCGGCGGGTGTCGTCGGAGGTGTGGTAGGCGAAGATCTTGCCGTCGTAGCGCACGAACGGCGACGGCATGTCGTTGCCGCAACCGTCGGCCGATCGACGGATCGGGTTGGCGGCGAAGCGCTCCCAGGCGCGCAGGTCGCTGCTCCTGGCCACCCCGAACCCGTAGCGATTGTTGGCGTTGCAGGTGTAGTCGAGGTCCGCGCCCTCGTAGATCATGTAGTACCAGCTCCCCTCGCGCACGACCTTGGGCATCGAGACGTGGCCGCCGTCCCAACCGGACGCGGCGTGCCGAAACACCGGGTTGCCGGAGTACTTGGAGAGCGACGTCATGCTCGTCCCGGCGGCGTAGCCGATGTTCATGTCGGTGGCGCCGGCCGCGAAGCCGGCGTAGAACACGTAGATCCTGCCCTGGTCGACGAAGATGCCGGGGGTCGCGGTGACCGCGTCCCAGGCGCCGCCGCCGCCGTGCCCGATCAGGAGGCCGCGCCGCTGCCACGTCAGGCCGTCGCTCGACTCCGCCCAGTAGACCGCGGCGACGTTCGACTCCTCGTAGACCATGACCCAGGTGTTGCCGACCTTCGCCACCGACGGCGCGACCGCGAAGATGTGGCCCGGCTCGGGCGCGACCACCTGACCGCGGTAGTTGGGAAACGTCTGGCCGCCGTCGGACGACAACGACAGGCAGATGCTGGCGTCGCTCCCCGGCAAGAAACAGCGATGGTACAGGTAGACCGTGCGCGCGCCGATGTCGGTGCGGTTGACCGCGAAGGCTTCGCGGTGCCCGGCGTAGGAGTCTCGCACCGGCACCGGATCTTGGTCGACCGCAAACGCCGCGCGCCGGTTCCAGAGGTCATCGAAGGTCGGGAAGGCGCTGGCCGAGGCGCTCTTGCAGCAAGCGCCGCAGTCATAGGACGGGCCATCGGCGACCGGCACGCTGCCCGCGGGACAGCTGCTCGCCTGGCAGCTGGTGCCGCCGAGCTGCCCGCACGATCTGCGGCAGACGCCGTCCTTCACGCCCCAGTGCGGCGACGGCTGGGTGGTCGGGTTGCACACGCCGGCGGTCGCGGTCGGCACGCAACAGGCGCCGCAGTCATAAGACGGGCCGTTCGCCACCGGCGCGTAGCCGGCCGGGCAGCTGCGCGCCTCGCAGCTGGTGCCGCCGAGCTGCCCACACGACTTGCGACAGACGCCGTCCCTCACGCCCCAATCCGGCGAGGGCTGGGTGGTCGGGTTGCACACCCCTGCCGTCGCGGTTTGCACGCAGCAGGCGCCGCAGTCGTAGGATGGGCCGTTTGCGACTGGGGCGTAGCCCGAGGGACAGCTGCTCGGCTGGCAGTTGGTGCCGCCGAGGCCGCCGCACGAAGGTCGGCACCATCCGTCGCGCACGCCCCAATGGGGCGCGGGCTGCCTGGTCGGATCGCAGGCCCCGGCGGTCGCGGTTGCGGCTGACGCTTGGTCGTCGACCGCGTCCGTGAGGCTCGTGTCTGATTCACTGCCGCAACCGATGAGCACGACGACGAGGCTCGCGACGACGAGGCACCAGGAGCTTGGCGTGAGTCGGGACGGCACCATGGGATCTCCTTTTGCGGACCTTGGTTGCACGGGCTGTGCCGGAGGCGGACGCCCAGGGATTTCCGTGTAGTAGGCGCAGCGTCGAGCACGCGTGGGAACGGACGCGCTCCGAGCGGGATCCCCCAGGAGCCCGAACCGTTTTCGGTCGCCGAGGGCTCATAGGCCAGTGCAGCCCCAGACGAAGTGTCGGCTCATGTTGGGCACGGGCTGAAGAAGACTGAGGAAAAACCATGAAGAAGCTCGCCTTTCTCTCGATCCTTACGACGGCCGCGCTCACCCTCGTTGCCTGCGGCGCCGATACCGCGCCCGCTGCGTCTGGCACCGGCAAGCAGACCCTCGCGACTGCCGCGCAGCCCAACGCTGTCGGTGAGTGCCCGATGGCCGGCGCCGGCGACTGCTCGGCCTGTCCACACAACCAGGACGGACAGTGCAATTGTCCCAATCGGGCCGCCGACGGCGGCGCGGCGCCGGGGACCTGCCCCCATCACCAAGCCGGGCAGGGGATGAACGGGCAAGCCGGCGGTTGCCGCGGCATGAGTGGTCAGGGGATGGGTGGTCAGGGGATGGGTGGTCAGGGGACGGGTGGTCAGGGGATGGGTGGTCAGGGGATGGGTGGTCAGGGCGCTGGCTGCCAGGGCATGAGCACCGGTGAGTGCGCCCAAATGAACGGCGGACAGGGATCTGGGAGCTGTCCGCACCGACAGGCTGGGACGAGCGGCGAGCCGTAACGCGAGGAGCAGCGATGACGCAAGCCTCACCTGGCAAGCGGCGCTTGCCGACCGCGGTGACCCGGGCCATCGACGCGCGCTACTCCAAGCTCGCCGAGTCGTCGTGCTCGTTGTCGTGCGGCGGCGCCGCCGACCGCGCACAGGTGCGGCCCGGAGAGGTGGTGGTCGACATCGGCAGCGGCCGGGGTCAGGACGTGCTCCGGCTCGCCGAGAGCGTCGGTGCCGCGGGCTGTGTCTACGGCATCGACGCCGCCGACGGCATGCTCGAGAAAGCCAGGCGTGCGGCGGAGGAGCTCGGGGTCACCAACGTCGAGTTTCGCCACGCGGAGCTGGAGGACCTCGACCTGCCCGACCAGGTGGCCGACGTCGTCATTTCGAACTGCACCCTGAACCACGCGACCGACCAGAAGGCTGCGTGGGCGGAGATCTATCGCGTCCTCAAGCCCGGCGGCCGCTTCGTGGTCAGCGACATCTACGCGCTCGCCGAGGTGCCGGCGGCGTTTCGCACCAACCCCGAAGCTGTGGCCGAGTGCTGGGCCGGTGCCGTCGAGCGCCAGACGTATCTCGACACCATCAGCGGCTGCGGCTTCACCGACATCGAAGTTCTGGAGGAGAGCGCGCCCTACGAGAAAGGCGCCATCCAGGTCGCGAGCTTCACCGTCGCCGGTCGCAAGGTCGGCTGCTGCTGTTGCGGCTGACCGCGCGCCGATCACGCCATCGACCGCCGGCGTCCACGCGCGCCGGGCGCGAGACGACCGCCACGCCCGGCGCTCGGCCAAACTGACCAGTTGTCCGCCTCCTCGCGTGATGGCATGGAGTGGGGCATGAACCGGCGGCCGGATCGCCCCACGTGGCTCGTTTGCGGGCTGGTCGCGCTCGGCGTCGCCGCGCGCCTCGCGATCGCCGCCGGCGCCGAGGACCGCTCCGTCGACGTCCTGGTGCGCCAGCTCCGCGAGGATCCGAGCTTCAAGGTCCGCCTGTCAGCGGCCCTCGGCCTCGGCCGGCTGGCGGACCGGCGGGCGATCCCGGCGCTGTTGGCGGCGCTCGACGACCAGACGCCGAGCGTGCGCGCCGTGGCGCTCGGCGCGTTGGCGAAGCTCATCGACCGCAGCGTCGCCGCGGACTTGCGGGCGCGGGCGATCGCGACCGTGGAGCGGCTGGCCCGCGACGACCCCGATCCGACGGCGCAGAAGGCGGCGGTCCGGGCCCTCGAGCCGCTGGCGTTCGTGGAGCGCGCCGCCCGACCGCGCGAGCTCCGCGGCGCCACCTACACCCGGGTCGAGATGTTCGACAGCTCGGCGACCGAGCTCGGGGCCGCGGCGGTGGCCGAGATCCTCGGCGCCACCCGCGACCAGCTGTTGGCCGGCGAGCCGACCTTCGTCACCGACTGGCCCGGCGCGCAGCCGCCGACCCCCGCCGACCTGAAGAAGGCCGGGGTCCGCCGCGCGGTCACCGTGATCGTGCAGGTGGAGCCGCTGCGCACCAGCCCCGAGGGCGACAAGGTGCGGCTGACCTGCGAGATCAAGCTGATCCTCGCCGGCTATCCCGGCAAGGCGATCCGCAGCCTGATCAGCGGCGCGGGGCGCGTCGTGAGCCCGACTCGCCCCGAGGCCATGGAAGAGGCGCGCGCGACGTGCACCAACGACGTCCTCACGCAGCTCCTAGTGAAGCAGATGATCCCCGCCATCCAGGCGGCGAGCCGCTGACAGGGACGCCCCGATGAACCCACCGAACCAAAGACGGCGCTGGCGCAGCTTCCTCATCGACAGCGGCTATCAGGTCTCCTTCGCGTTGCCCGTGGTCACGGTCGCCGCGGCCCTCTTCGTCGGGCTCGGCGGCGTCGCGGTCCAGAAGCTCGACACCGCGACCAAAGTCGGCCTCAACGAGGTCGGCGCCGAGGGCGTCGTGGTGGCGGTGAGCGCCGAGACCCGCGAGGCCCTGACGGCGCGCGCCGCCCGGATCCGCTGGGGGATCGCCGGGGGCGGCGTCCTGTTGACCGCCGGGCTGTTGTTGTTCGGGATCCGCATGACGCACCGGGTCGCGGGGCCGCTGCGCCGGATCGCCGTCGAGCTCGAGGCGCTTGGCCAGGGCAAGCTCGCCGCGCCGCGCGGCATCCGCCGCGGGGATCTGCTGGGCGAGCTCTACGAGAAATTCGGCGTCGCGGTCGAAGCGCTGCGGCAGCGAGAGCGCGAGGAGATCGCGGTCTGGCGGCAGATCGCGGCGGCCGCCGCCCTGGATCCGGCGTTGCGCGACCACGCGGCCGTGCGCCGCATGCTGGCGCGGCTGCAGGACAAGGAGCAGAGCCTTGGCTAGCGCGCTCCGACACCACCGCGGCCGGTCGTTCAAGAACTACCTGCTGAACCGGCGCTTGCAGCTCAGCTACGCCTTGTCGACGACGGCGTTGTCGGCGACCGTCGCCGCGACCCTCGGCTTCGTGATCTACGAGCAGAGCGTGTTCGCCTCGAGTCAGATCCTCGCCGGGCTCGACGGCGTCGGCATGGAGTGGGTCGACCCGGGGGTGAAGGCGCAGATCCGCGCCGAGCTCGGGCGCGCCGACGTCAGCCTGGTGGCGACGATGGTCGGCATCGGCGTGGTGTTGGCGCTGGTGTTGATGGCGTCCTTGATCGTGATGACCCACAAGGTCGCCGGACCGCTGTGGCGCATGAGCCAGTGCCTCGACGCCATCGCCGCCGGTCGGCTGCCGGTCGCCGGCTCGTTGCGCAAAGGCGACTTCCTCCAGGGCCTGTTCGTGACCCTCGGCGCCACGACCGAGTCGCTGCGGGCGCGGGCGCAAAGCGATCTCGAGCTCGCCGACGCCGTCCTCGAGAGCTGCGCGCAGGCGCCCGGGGAACGCCCGGCCGCCCTCACCGCTGCGGTCACCGAGCTGCGCGAGGCGCAGCGCCGCAAGCGCGCGGCGTTGGCGTAGGGCGTCGCGACGCCGGCCGCCGGGACGGTGCGGCGGGGCCTCAGGGCATGGCCGCGCGCGTCACCCGAGCTGCCCAGGCGCGGGTCGTGTCGCGGGCCAGGGTCAGGGTGTCCAGCCATTCGTCGCCGAGGTGCACGACGTCGTCGGGGCCGTGGCGATCGAGCTGGGCGCGCAGGCGCAACAGCTGCAAGAACTCCAAGGTCGAGAGCGAAGCGCGGCCCTCGGCGTCGGTGGCGAGGCCGCGGCGGCTGAGCT
The DNA here is from genome assembly GCA_016218825.1 of Deltaproteobacteria bacterium. Lineage (GTDB taxonomy): Bacteria > Myxococcota > XYA12-FULL-58-9 > XYA12-FULL-58-9 > XYA12-FULL-58-9 > JACRCV01. The sequence continues at coordinate 26,885 of JACRCV010000050.1, read as the reverse complement.
CGTAGAGCCGGGTCCGGGTGTCGGTGCAGGTGAGGCCGTGGGCGAGGGCGAGGGCGGCGGCGCTGAAGGTCAGGGGCCGCAGGAGGTCACGGGCCACCATCAGCCAGCCGGTGACCTCGTCGGCGATCCACTGGGTCACGATCGTCGCCGGCAGCGCGCCGAGGACGAGCGCGCGGCTGCGCGTGCCGAGCGCCAACACCGCGTCCAGCCGCTCTCTGAGGCCGGTGAGCAAGCTCGGCGCGCCCGCGACCGTGCGCGCGTCCACGTAGGTCAGGGGAAAACGCCAGCGCCAGCGCTCATCGTGGGCGAGCCGCGTCGCGAAGGCGTCGACGAGGGTCGGGGGCGAGCCGGTCACCACGTCGCGCTCGCGACCCAGGGGGCTCAACGTGGCGCACACCGCGACGCTGTCGTCGTTGCCGCCGGAGAGCAACGCGGCGCGCAACGCCCGGTCCAGCCGCTTCAGAAGACGTTTCGGCGTCGGCCCGGTCCGCCCCAGGACCGCGTAGTCCAGGTCGGAGTAGGGCATCAGCTCGCGCCGGCCCCACGAGCCCACCGCCACCAGGGCCAGGTCGGCCTCTTCGAGGCGAGAGGCCGCGAGCGTCGTTCGAAAGGCCGCGGCGGCCAGGCGGTCGACCTCGGCGGTGAAGGCGCAAAGCAGCGTCGCGGCGCGGTCGCCGCGCATCAAGGCCGGGCGCAGGCGCCGGCGCGCGAGGGTCAGCGGCTCAGCGGTGCTGGTAGGTGAGGCCGCGGCGCAGCTCCTCGAAGTAGTCATAGGCGCGGGCCCTGGCGCTGCGTTGGTCGAACATCGGCATGTTCCAGGCCAGTCCTTTGCGGGTGAGGATGAGAAACAACGTCTCGCCGCCCCAGCGCGGCGTGGAGGTGAAGGCCGGCACGCCCGCGCGGTACCAGGCGATGCCTTGCCAGGCGGGCAGGCCCTCGTTGCGCAGCCAGTCTTTGATCTGGTCTTCGGCCAGCACCATGTGGGCCCAGGCGCGCTCGTCGTTGCCGTCGCCGCCGACGCCGGCGATGGGGATCCTGAGGACCGGCTCTTTCTTCCAGAGCTGCGGGAAGCACCGCTGCATCCGGGTGGGTTTGAGCTCGGGGTTGGTGCGCACGTACGCTTGGATGACGCGCTTGAAGTGCGCCAGGCCGTCCGCCTGCGCCGCGAGGAGCCGCTCGGCCCGCGACGCGCTCGCCGCCTGTCTGCTGACCGGTGTCCCGCCCCCCGGCTCGGCCGGGACCGCGCCGACGGGCATGCTCGGCCGCAAGTTCAGGCCTTCTTTGCGCAACCCTTCGAAGACGTTCTCCGGCGCGGGCGGGCCCTGGATCGGATCGCCGTTCGGCGCGCCGTCTGGCTCTTTGGTGACGGTGCCAGTCGCGCTGCTGCTGAGGTTGTTGTTGACTGTGTCTGAACCCATTGCTCATCTCCGTGGCTCGCGGCCGCTCTCGTGGGGCGACGACGGCGGCAGCGGCCAGTATACCGCCCGTTGCCTCGGAAGATCGAGTACCTGGCTCGGTTCGGTCACCTTCATCCCCGCGGGGGGGGTGGCGACGCCCACCGTGACCGGCGTATGCTTGGGGTGGGGATATCCGAGAGCTCGGGAGGCGACATGCGACAGGCGGGGTGGCTCGATCAGGGGCGGTGGTCCTCGTTGGCGGCGGGCGCGCTGCTGGTGCTGCACGGCGGCGGCGCGGCGGCGGCGGCGTTCCCGGCCGACGGCGCCTGGATCCCGCTCACCCAGGGCGGGACGCCGGCGGGTGACGTCGCCACCGACGGCGCCACCAACGGTCGCGAGGTCGTGGGCTCGGCGGCCGAGCCGGCCGCGTACATCTACAACGACGGCACCGACTTCTTCGCCCGGCTGCGCCTCGACAGCGATCCGCGCCAAGGGCCGACGGAGCTGCGGCCCTTCGCCTGGGGGTTGCTGATCGACACCGACGGCAACCTCGCGGCCTACGAGTACTCGCTCATCGTTTACGGGGTCGGCAGCCCGGACACCATCGAGTTCGGCCAGAACACCTCGCCGTCGAACACCGGCGATCCCGCCGATCCGGCCGAGACCACGCTGCAATCCTACATCTGGAGCTCGGCGGCGGGCGGCAACGGCCGGGTGATGGACGCCGCCTCGAGCTTCAACGGCGACGCCGACTATTTCCTCGACGCCGCGGTGCCGCTCGCGGATCTGGTCGCGGCCGGCATCAGCGCGACGACGCCGCTCGTCATCATCGCCGGCACCTCGACGAGCGGCAACGCCCTGAGCATCGATCTCGTCGGCACCACGACGGCGCCGGGACCAGGCTCGTTGCCGTTGGCGGCCACCGACCCGGTCCTTCCCGATGGCTCGCCGGCCGGGACGATCTGCGGCGACGGCCTCCTCGCCGCGAGCGAGGCGTGCGACGACCACAACACCGCGCCGGCGGACGGTTGCTCGCCGGCGTGCGTCGTCGAGGCCGGCTGGATCTGCACCGGCCTCCCCTCGGTGTGCAGGCCGATCTCCGGCCCGGATCCCGACGGCGACGGCGTCCTCTCGGACGGCGACGGCAGCGGCGTCGCCGGCGATCAGCCGTGCGCCAACGCGGTGACCACCGGCTGCGACGACAACTGCCCGCTGGTCGCCAACGCCGATCAGGGCGATCAGGACGGCGACCTCCAGGGTGACGCCTGCGACGCGGACGTCGACGGCGACGGCCTCGACGATCTGGTCGAGATCGCGCTCGGCACCTCCCCGGTCCTGCCGGACACCGACGGCGACGGCATCGCGGACGGCGCCGACGACGCCGACGGCGACGGCATCCCCAACAGTCGCGAGACCGTCGGCGGTACCTCCGCCCCGGACACCGACGGCGACGGCAGCATCGACGCCCTCGACGACGACAGCGACGGCGACGGAGTCCCGGACGCGGTCGAGGGCGAGGGCGACGCGGACGGCGACTCGATCCCGGACTTCCTCGACCCCGATCCGAGCGCCAACGCCGACAGAGACGGCGACGGCTTCGCCGACAACCTGCGTCTGGGCGGCGGCGGGCTCGCCACCTGCACCGCGGCCGGCGCGAGCCCTGTGTTGGTGCTGCTCCTGTCTCTGTGCCGTCGGCGGCGACGCTAACCTGGTCTCGACTGCATCGACCCGAGGGAATGGCCGATATGAGAACGACGCTCGTCTGTTTGATGGTGGTGCTCGGCACCCCGGCCGCCGGGCCGGCCGCCGAGGTCGCGGATTTTCCGGCCGAGCGCTTTCAGCTCGCCGTCGATCGCAACGGCATCGTCGACGTCGAGAGCGCCGACGTCGGGGTGCCGCTGGCCTTGGATCTCGCGGTGGTCTCGAGCTACGCCCACAACCCGCTGGTGCTCTTCGCCGAGGACGCGAACGGCCGCCGCGAGCGGGTAGGGGTCCTCGTCGGCCATCGGGTGGGCATGAGCCTGGTCGGCGCCGTCACGCTCCTGCCGCGCCTGCGTCTGGGCGTCGAGCTGCCGTTCACGCTCTACCAGGGCCGCGGCGAGGGGCTGGGCGCCGAGCTCGGCCGTCTCGACGCGCTGGGGGTGGCGGGCAGCGGCGATCTGCGGCTGGTCCCCAAGCTCCAGCTCTTGAGCGCCCTGCGCTTCGACGTCGACCTGACGTTGATGCCGGTCTTCAGCGTCCCCAGCGGCTTCCCGAGGGACAGCTACCTCGGGGACCGCTCCGTGACCGCGAGCCCGATGCTCGCGGCGTCGCGGGCGTTCGGGGCTTTGCGGCTGGCGCTGAACGCCGGCTACCGCTGGCGCGCCAAGAGCGAGATGCTCGACCTGGAGGTCGGGCCGGAGGTTCTCTATCGCCTCGGCGCGGCGTACTCCTTGGCGGACGTTCTCGATCGGCCGCTCGAGGTCGGGGCGAGCGTGAGCGGCGCCACCGCGGCGCGGCGGCCGTTTCGCGACCGCAACACCACGCCCCTCGAGCTCGTCGCCCTGGCCTCCTACGAGGTGCTCGGCGACTTCATGGTCTTCGGCGGCGGCGGCAGCGGCGTCCTGCCGGGCTTCGGCGCTCCCGATTTTCGCGTCGTCCTCGGTCTGCGCTACTCGCCGCGCGAGTCGGATCGCGACCAGGATCGGCTGCTGGACGACCAGGACGCCTGTCCGAAGCAGCCCGAAGACCACGACGGCTTCGAGGACGACGACGGCTGCCCGGACGCGGACAACGACCGCGACGGCCGCGAGGACGTCGTCGACGACTGCCGCGACGAGGCCGAGGACAAGGACGGCTTCGAGGACGACGACGGCTGCCCCGAGGCGGACAACGACAAGGACGGCGTGGCGGACGCCGGCGACCGCTGCCCGAACGTCGCCGAGGACGACGACGACTTCGCGGACGACGACGGCTGTCCGGAGCTCGACAACGATCAAGACGGCATCGAAGACGCCCACGACAAGTGTCCGGACGACGCCGAGGACAAGGACGGCTTCGCGGACGACGACGGCTGCGCCGATCCGGACAACGACCGCGACGGCTTCGCCGACGCGCAGGACAAGTGCCCCGACGCCGCCGAGGTGATCAACGGCGTCGACGACGAGGACGGCTGCCCCGACGTCGGCGAGAGCAAGGTCGAGATGACCGCCACCAAGATCAACATCAAGGACAAGGTGTACTTCGACACCGGCAAGGCGACGATCAAGGCCAAGAGCCACGGCCTCCTGGCGCAGGTGGCGGCGATCCTGAAGGCGAACCCGCAGGTGACCAAGATCCGGGTCGAGGGTCACACCGACGATCGCGGCGACGACAAGCGCAACCTCGAGCTGTCGCAGGCCCGCGCCGAGGCGGTGGCGGCCTTCCTGATCGGTCGGGGCATCGCGGCGTCGCGGGTCGAGGCGGCGGGCTTCGGCGAGACCCGGCCCATCGCCAGCAACAAGAAGGAGTCCGGACGGGAGCTCAACCGCCGCGTCGAGTTCGTGATCACCGAGGTGGACGGCAAGCCGAGCGCCACGGACGCCGCGCCGTGAGCGCTCGACCTCAGTCCGACGGCGTCAGGGTGTAGAGGTCCTGGGTCCGTGCCGAGCCGGTGACCGTCATGATGTCTCCTTGGCGTCTAACGTCCGGCTAACGACGCGAGTCCTCGATGAAGTCCCGCAGGAAGCTCTGCGCCATCGGCCCGCGCCAGTCCCGCGCGCCGCCGACGCGGACCGTGAGCGCTCCGTCCGGCCCCACCAGGTACGTGTCCGGCAACGCCGACACCTCGTAGATGCGGGTCGAGGCGCTGCTCGCGTCCCGGACCACCTCCACCGGGATGTCGCCACCGAAGAAGCGACCGACCGCGGCCCAGTCGTCGTCGAGCGTGACCGCGATCACCTCGAGCGCCCCGTCGCGCCCGAGATCGCGGCCAAGGGCCAACAGCCCCGGCAGCTCCTCGCGACACGGCGGGCACCAGGTCGCCCAGAAGTGGAGGAGCACCGCCTTTCCCCGCAGCTCCGACAGGCGCCGCGTCGAGCCATCGGGCCGCACCAAGAGCAGGCTCGGGGCCGCGCGACCGGGCGCCAGACGCTCGGCGTCAAACGACGGCTGGCGGCTCGCCGCCCGGTGACGATCGACGCCCAGATACACGACCACCGCGAGCCCCTGGATCGAGACGGCGACCAGCGCCGTTTTGAGCACGCAGAGCAGTCGATCGGACATCCTCAGTCGCCCTCCTCCGGCTCTGTCGCCACCGGCCCGGACGTGCTCCCCCGCCCCGCGATCGCCGACGCGGCGTCCGGCGGCCGCTCGGGCCCGCGGCCCATCACCGCGTAGAGCACCGGGAGCAGCACCAGGGTCAAGAGCGTGGACGACAGCACCCCGCCGATGACCACGGTGGCGAGCGGCCTCTGGACCTCGGCGCCGATCCCGGTGTTGAAGGCCATCGGCACGAAGCCGAGGCTCGCGACCAGCGCCGTCATCAGCACCGGGCGCAGCCGAGTCTCCGCGGCAAGGACGATCGCCTCGCGGCGGGGGAGTCCGCGCGCTAAACACCGGCGAATCGTGGAGACCAGGACCATGTCCCCGAGCACCGACACCCCCGAGAGCGCGACGAAGCCGACGCCGGCGGAGATCGAGAAAGGCATGTCGCGCAGCCACAACGCCAGGACACCGCCCACCGCCGCGAACGGGACGCCGCTGAAGACCCGCGCCGCGTCGAGCGCCCGGCCATAGGTGAAGAAGAGGAGCACGAGGATGAGCGCCAGCGCCACCGGCACGACGATCAACAGGCGGGTGCGGGCGCGCTCCAGGTGCTCGAACTGGCCGCCGAAGCGGGTGAAGTATCCCGCCGGCATCGCGACCGCGCCGGCGACCGCCCGCCGCGCCTCGGCGACGAAGCTGCCGACGTCGCGGCCGCGCACGTTGGCCTGCACGACGATGCGGCGCTTGCCCCACTCGTGGTTGATGGTGGACGGGCCCTCGACCACCCGCGTCGTCGTCAAGCGCCCGAGGGGCAGGCGATCGCCGTTGACCGCGCTCACCAGGATACTGCCGACCGCGGCCGGATCGACCCGGTAGCGCTCGTCGAGGCGCACCGCGATCGGGAAGCGGCGCTCGCCCTCCTGGAGCTGGCCCACCTCGCGGGAACCGAGCGCCTCGACCGCGGCGAGCACCTCGCCCACCGGGATGCCGTGCCGCGCGATCGCATCCCGATCGACCTTGATCTCGAGGGTCGGCTGGCCGGTGACCTGCTCGGTGACGACGTCCGCGGCGCCGGGGACCGCCTTCAGCACCGCCTCGATCTCCCGGGCCTTGGCCTTCAGGGTCTCGAAGTCCTCGCCGAAGAGCTTGACCCCGACGTCGGCGCGGATCCCCGCCCCGAGCTCGTTGACCCGCATCTCGATCGGTTGGGTGAAGACGGTGCGCATGCCCGGCATGGTCTCGAGCGCGGCGGCCATCTCGCGCACCAGCTCGTCCTGGGTCGAGGCCCGCTGCCACCGCTCGCGGGGCGCGAGGGTGATGAAGATGTCCGAGAGCTCGACGCCCATCGGGTCGGTGGCGATCTCGGCGCTGCCGGTCCGGGTCCAGAGGCGCTCGATCTCGGCGGGGAACTTCTCCAAGAGGGCGCGCTCGAGCTGCCGGCCGTAGCGCACCGATTCGTCCACCGAGATCCCGGCCAGGCGCACGGTGTTGATGACCAGCGACCCCTCCCGCAGGCGGGGCACGAACTCGGAGCCCAGGCGGGTCGCGAGGAACACCGCGTTCGCCAGGACCAGCGCCGCCACCCCCACGATCAGCCACGGTCGGCCGAGAGCAAAGCTCAGGACCGGCCGGTACCGCGCTCTCAGCCATTCGACCAGGCGGTTGTCACGATGCCGCACGCGGCCGGTCAGCCCGAGGCTGGCGAGCACCGGCACGAGGGTGAGCGACAGCGCCATCGAGCCCGCGAGGGCGAAGAGGACCGTGAGCGCCATCGGCCGGAACAGCTTGCCCTCGACGCCCTCGAGGGTGAGGATCGGCAGATAGACGACGGCGATGATGAGCTCGCCGTAGAGCGTGGGCTTGCGAACCTCGACGACCGCGTCCCGCACCACCTCGAGAGGGCTGCGGCGGCCGTCGTTCTCTCCCAAGCGGCGGAGCACGTTCTCGATCTGGATCACCGAGCTGTCGACGATGAGGCCGAAGTCGATGGCCCCGAGGCTCATCAGGCTGCCGGCGACGCCGAAGCGGAGCATCAGGTTGCCGGCGAACAGCATCGACAGCGGGATGGCGGCCGCCACGATGAGGCCGGCGCGCAGGTTGCCGAGGAAGACGAAGAGCACCGCGATCACCAGGAGCGCGCCCTCGAGGAGGTTCGTGCCCACGGTCCGCAGCACCCGATCGACGAGCGCGGTGCGCTCGTAGACCGCCGTGACCTCGACGCCGGCCGGCAAGCTCTTCTCGACCTCCTCGAGCCGCAGTCGGACGCGGGTCGTCACGTCGTGGCTGTTCTCTCCCATCAACATGAAGGCGAGGCCGAGCACCACCTCGCCCGCGCCGTCCGCGGTGACCGCGCCGTGGCGGATTGCCTTGCCGTCGACCACGCGCGCGACGTCGCGGACGCGGATCGGCACGCCGTTCGGCGCCGCGATCACCATCTGCTCGATGTCCGCGAGGCTGGTGACGATGCCCAGCCCTTGGACCAGGCTCGACTCCCCGGCCTGATCGAGGCTGCCGCCGCCGACGTTGGTGTTGTTCTGCTCGATCGCGGTCGCCAGCTCGGCCAGCGACAGGCGATAGCGCTGCAGCCGGACCGGGTCGACCACCACCTGCACCTGGCGCTCGTCGCCGCCCCAGGTGTTGACCTCCGCGACCCCGGGCACCGAGCGGAGCTGCGGCTTGATGATCCAGTCCTGCACCGCCCGCAGCTCGGCGAGGGTCATGTCGGCGCCGGTGACCAGATAGTGGAAGACCTCCCCGAGGCCGGTGGCGACCGGACCGAGCTGCGGCCGCGCGATGCCCGGGGGGAGCTCGACCGCCTGCAGGCGCTCCATCACCACCTGCCTCGCGAGGTAGATGTCGGTCGCGTCGTCGAAGGTGACCGTCACTTGCGAAAACCCGACCTTGGAGATCGATCGGACCTCGGTCAGGCCCGGGAGGCCCGAGATCGACCACTCCAGCGGCCGGGTGATCTGGCGCTCGATCTCGAGCGGTGCCAAGGACGCGGCGACGGTGTTCACCTGCACCTGGACCGGCGTGGTGTCGGGGAAGGCGTCGAGGGGCAGCCGCGAGGCGGCGAGGGTGCCGGCGAGCGCCAGCCCGGCCCAGCCGAGGATGACCGCGGGCCGGTGCCGCAGGGACCATTCGAGGATCCGGGTCAGCATCAGCGCCGCCCCTCGACCACGTCGCAGCAGCCGGCGCCGATGCTCTCCTTGAGGGTCTCGGTCTTGAGCAGGAAGCTGCCGTCGGTCACGACCTCGTCGCCGGGCTGCAGTCGGCCCGTGACCTCCAGGAGCGCGCCGTCGGCCTGTCCGACCTGGACGCGCCGCGCCTCGAACTGATCCTCGAAGAGGCGCACGAACACCAGCTGCGCGCTGCGCGCCCGTTGCACCGCGGCCCGCGGGACCATCAGCGCCGGGCGCGGGGCGGTGACCGAGATCGTCGCGCGGCCGAACATGTTCGCGCGCAGGCCGCCGTCGGCGTTGGCGAGCGCCACTCGACCCTTCACGGTGCGGGTCTGCAGATCGATCGCCGGCGCCAGGTAGCTCAGCGTCCCGGACCGCTCGCGGTCGGCGAGACCGTCCACGCTCAGGACGACGGTCTGGCCGACGGCGACGCGCGGCAGCTCGGCCTCGGGGATGTCGAGCTCGGCCCACATCACCGAGGTGTCGACCACCTCGAAGAGGGTGGCCTCGGTGTCCACCAGACGTCCCAGGGCCGCGTGGCGCTCGGTGACCACGCCGGCGATCGGCGTGGTCAGAGCGTAGCGCGCCGCGCCGTCGGCCGTGCCCCCGACCATGCCGAGCGCCGCCTGCGCCGCCGCCAGCTCGGCCCTCGCCGTCTCCAGCTCCTGGCGCGCCGCGAGGACCTCGCGCTGTGCGGCGATGCCCTCGGCGTGCAACGTGGCCACTCGGGCGTGGCCGGCCTCGGCCACCTGGACGCGCGAGCGCGCCGCCTGCGCCCGCGACTGATCCGCGCCCACGCCGGCGCTGTCGATGACCGCGAGCGGCGCGCCGACGCGGACCTGCGAGCCGACGTCGGCGCGGATGGCGCGCACCACGCCCGGGGAGCGAGCGTTGATCTGGGCCACCCGGGCGGCGTCGTACACGACTCGGGCCGTGGTCGTGAGCTCTGAGCGGCGCGGCCGCTCTTCGACTCTCGCGAAGCCCAGGCCGGCGAGGCGCGCGGTCTCTTTGGTCTTGAAGCGCACCTTGGTGCCGTCGGCGGGCGCGCCGTCGTCCGCGACCTCGGCCGCCGGTCGGCCGCCGCGCTCGGGGTTGCAGATCGGGCAGAACGACTTGGGGAAGCCGTGCGCCTCGCACCAGTCGTTCTTCGCCTTGAAGACCGGGATGAGCGCGGGGTTGCACTTGGTGCACACCGCCTCGAGCACGCCGTGCTCCTTGCAGAACGCGCCTTCGGCCGCCGCCGTGGGCGCGGCGGTCGCCGTCGCCGCCTCGGGCTCGCGGCAGCCGGTGAGCGCGAATAGGGCCAGCGTGACGACGAGTCGGCGCCGCCTCACTTGGCACCGTCCTTCTTGGGGGGACGCTCGATCTTCAGCTTGGGGTTGCAGATGCGGCACTGGGACTCGGGCAGGCCGTGCTCGACGCACCAGTCGTTCGTGGCCTTGAACGCCGCGGCGAGCGCCGGGTTGCAGCGGGTGCACAGCGACTCGGGCACCTGGTGCTCGTCGCACCAGTCGTCGTGCGACCCGGGCTCGGGTTGGGCGGGCGCATGCTCTGTGGCCGCCGGCGCGGTCCGGGGGCCGGCCGCCTGCACCGGGTCTTTGCGGCAAGCGGACAGGCCGACGATGACAACGACGAACAGGGCGAGCTGCGTTGCGGTGGTCTTCATGGTCTCTCTCCTTCAGTGGGCGCGCGGCGCCGCATGGCGTCTTCTGCTCGCGAATACCTCGCGCCGCCTCGTCGAGTCGCGCCCGCCGTCAGGCGTGCACGCACGGACGCAGGCGCGCGGTAGGCGCGCGACGGTTAGCGGGTCTGGTGTCGGTCAGCCGTGGCCGAGCTTGGGGACGTGCAGGATCTCGCGCGGCTCCGGGGACGGCGGTGTCAGGTGATAGGCGCTCGGAAGCGCGAAGCTCAGCGCCGGGGCTCGCACCGCCAACGCCGGTGGGATCAGCACCGGCCTGACGGCCGGACAGCAGTTGCACGACTGGCAGGTCGGTGGGCAGTCACCCCCTGAATGCTCGCCCGGACACGGCTCCGCACACGCCTCGCGGTCGAAGAGCGCCCAGGCGCCGGTCGCCTGTCCGGCGAACACGGCAAGCACGACGATGCAGGTGACGCGCAACATCAACGACTGTTCTAAGGCCTGGAAGCGCCGTTGTCGAGCCGTCAGGTGGCGTCGGCGGCGCGGTTATCGCGTCTGGGTCCCCAGCGCCCGCTCGATCGCCTCGAGGCGGTGCGAGTCCGGCCCATACCGGCCGATGATCTGCAGGCCCTCCAAGAAGAACGGCCCGCCGTCGCCGACCTTCAACAGGTAGGGCGCCTCGGGCTTCTCCACGACCATGACGCTCGGCGCTTCGCCCTTGAGGACGCGCGCGACCTGCAGCCGGATCCGCTGCCGCGGCGAGAGGTAGCCGACGTCGCGGGCGCTCGGCTTGAGCTCCTTGGCGTGCGGCGGCGGCGGCACCGGCGCCCCGGTCTCGAGCACCTCGGTCACGTCGCCGACGACGATCAGGGTGGCGTCGACGATGAGATCTTCGAGCGGCTCGGGACGGCGCGCCACGATCAGCGCACCGAGTGGAAGGTCCCGTAGAGCCGACAGACGTCTTGGATCTTCATCTCGAAGATGCCGTCGTTCTTGCTGTCGCCCGCGGGCTCCGACTCCCCCCAGGGGTTGCGGATCTTGACCAGCCGGTCGCCGTTCGCCGCCGTCCGGCAGCCCAAGATCGAGTAGCAGTGGTCCGCATAGAGGCCGGTGTTGGTGTACATCGCCTCCCGCGACTCGCCGAAGGTGCTGAGGACCGCCGGGCGCTTGTCGTCGACCGCGCTCTTCACCAGTCGCCAGGCGTGGTCGGCCTGATTGGCGCTCAGGTCTTCGGCGACCCCCTGCCGGCCGGTGAGCGCCTCGAGGATGTCCTCGGCGGCGCCGCCGTTGCCGATGTCATTGAAGGAGCCCATCCACGAGGCGTACGCCTTCTCGATGAGCGGCCAGGTCAGCTTCATCGTCTTGGGGTCGGCGCTGCCGGCGCTCTTGCCGTAGAGCGGCTCGCCGCTGCTGCGCACCCAGAGGTCGCCGTCGACGTGCTGGTTGACGTTCACCACCTTGCCGGCGCTGTCGCGCTGCTTGAAGGTGACGACGTAGGTGCCGTCCGCCTGCTTCTTGACGCAGTCGCCCGGCTTCTGTTGCGCCGCGATGCAGGCGTACGCGAACGCGGCGGTGGCGGCCGGGAAGAAGCAATCGCCGATGTTTCCTTGGATGACGTCCTCGGGCTTGAGGCTGCCGACCGGGCCGCTGAAGTGGAGCTTCTGGTACTTGGGGGTGCCGTCGGGACGGATGTCGTCCTTGTGCAGCTTCGGATCCGGCAGGTCGACGTCGCCGGTGTCGGCGTCGGTCTTCGGCACCACCAGCTTGCCCCCGACCTTGGCGAAGTCCTTGTTGTTGACGCCGTCGGAGGCCGCGATGGTGTAGACGTCGCCGGGCACGCCGTCGAGCTTCAGCGGGCTCGCGAAGCTGCCGAGCGCGTTGAGCGTCACCACGGTGGCCTTGCCGGTGCGCTCGTTGACGAACTTGAGCTTGGCCCCCGGCTCCGAGATCTGGCGGCCCTCGTTGTTGTTGACGACGATGACCTTCTTGGTCGCCTTGTCGTACGACGGCTCGATGCGGAAGTTGGCGATGACCGCGTTGCGCGTGTCCTTGCCGCCGACCTGCACCTTCAGCCAATCGCTCGTCGAGCCGTCCTGGTACTTGGCGCGCACCAGGATCTGGTCGCCGGCTCGAGCCCGCCCGGTCCGGGTGTCGGTGCTGCCGCTGAACTTGCCGCTGGCGTCGGCCTTGCCGACCACGACCGAGTCGACGGTCTTGTCCTCGAGGTGCAAGCGCCCCTGCGGCGCGGTCGTGACGTTGATGGCCTCGATCTCGGCGCCGGGCTTGGCCACGCCGGTGATCTTCGACGTGGTGGCGGTCACCTTCAGGTCGACGACGCTGTCGCGAATCGGCATGGTTCCTTCCTCTCGGAGCGGACCCGGATACTATCGGCAGGCTTCCGCAGCCGTTGCGGGTGATCGTGCTTCGGCCGCGACCCACGCGACGCGTCAGCGGCGGAGGGTGGCTTCGACGTAGCGTTTGATGGCGCTGCGGGTGTCGGGCTCCAGCCAGGCGGCGAGGACGGCTGCAGCGTACTCCTGGTTGAGGTGCGCGATCCGGTCCACCACCGGGCGCCGCGAGATCGCCTTGGTGAGCGAAAACGCTCGCGGTTGCAGGCTCGCGAGACGCCCGGCCTCCTTCAGCGCCGACGCCATGAGCGCCGGCGGCGGCACCACCTGGTGCACGAGGCCATGGGCGCCGGCCTCGGCCGGGGTGTACATCTTCTCGCCCTGGGTCAGCTCCTGCACGTACCGTTCGGGAGCGGCGAAGCGCAGCGTCTCCAGCGCCGCGGGCGGGAACGGCACGCCGACGGCGAGCTCGGGCACGCCGATCTTGAAGGCGCCTTCGGCCATCAGGCGATAGTCCGCGGCGCACGCCAGCACACAGCCGCCGGCGATGGCGTGACCGTTGATGGCGGCCACGACCGGCCGCGGGAATTGGAACAGCGTCAGGATCAAGCGGTCGAGGGCCGGCAGGAACCTCCGGGTGTAGTCCTCGCCCTCTTCGGAGAGCCGGCGGAGATCCACCCCGGCGGAGAAGATCCGGCCGGCGCCCGTGATCACCAGCGAGCGCGCGTCCGGGCCGAGGCGCTCAAGCTCGTCAGTCAGCGCGTGACAAAGCTCGAGGTCGAGCGCGTTGGCCTTGCCGTGGCTCACTTCGATGCAGGCGATGCCGTCGTTGACGTCGGTTCGAAAGCTCATCGCTCCTCGTTAGAACGACCGCGGCCGCGCGGCAACAGGCAAAACACGGTCCCTGAGCTGTCGGCCGTCATTCGACGGCCGCTCGCCGCGAGCACCGCCGCGAGGTCATGCTGCTTCTGCGGCGGCACGATCTCGGCGATGCGGTCGAGGACCTCCAACGAGCGCCGCTGGGGCGGACGCAGGCTGAGGCGCCCGGCGAAGGCGTTGACGTGCTTGTTCATTTCTTCTTCTCCAGGTCGTGGAGCTTGGCCTCGATCCGGCGCGTCAGCTCGGCCTCGGCCGCGTCTTCCAACGCCTCGCGGCGCCGCTTCTCGAACGCCTCGTACTCAGCGAGGGCGCGCTGGTCAGCCTCCTCTCGGGTGACCTGGCCGGCGTCGGGCAGCACGCGCCGCTCGTTGAACTCCAAGAAGCTGTCGAGCCGCTCGCGCCAATCGCGCATGAACACCTGCTTGCGGCGCTTGGCCTGATCCTCGGCGTAGTCGAGGAACATACCGACGATGCGGTTGAGCTCCTCGATTTCGGGCTCGGACAGGTAATTCTTGGCCACGGTCACGTCGGTTTTGCGAACGACGGCGCCCCGCCACGAGGTGAGGCCCATGTTCGGCTTCGAGGCGTCGGCGCGCTCGGCGATCAGCTCCGGGGCAGTCTTGCCGCTCGCGGCAAAGTGCATCTTGTTCTGCAGCGTCTGGAAAAAGACCTGGGTGTCCTGGTCCTGCGGCGAGTAGTCGGCCGCGAGTGCCAGGATCTCGCGCAGGCGCAGATACACCCGCCGCTCGCTGGCGCGGATGTCGCGGATCCGCTCCAGAAGCTCGTCGAAGTAGTCGGGGGTGCCCGGCCCGCGCGGGTTCTTGAGCCGGTCGTCGTCCATGACGAAGCCTTTGACCAGGTACTCGCGCAGCCGCTCGGTCGCCCAATGCCGGAACTGCGTGCCGCGCGCCGATCGCACGCGATAGCCCACGGCGAGGATCGCGTCCAGGCTGTAATACCTAACAGGCCGATTTACCTGACGTTTCCCCTCGGAGCGAACTATTAAGCGTTCCTTAATAGTTGCCGGCTCCGAGAGCTCGCCCTCGCGATAGATGGCCTTGAGGTGCATGTTGATGTTCGGGACCGTCGTCTGGAACAGCTCGGCCATGAGCGCCTGGGTGAGCCAAACGGTCTCGTCCTCGAAGCGGCACTCGATGCGGATCTCGCCGTCCTCGCTCCGGTACAGGACGAGCTCGCTGGCGCCGGGAGCCCCTGCGCTCGTGTCTGGCTTCTTCCGGCGGGTCACTGCGGCTCACCATTGCCGAAGAGAGACTGCTGCCCCTTCTTGGGCGGCGCCTTGGGCAGGTTCTCGACGCGCAGGCTGTAGTCGTCGTGGCCCCACTCGCATCGTTCGAGCACGGCCTTGGGGATCTTTTTGACCGTGAGGTTCGGGAATTCCGCCTTGCCGCGGAACGCCGAGCACAGGACGAGCAGCGAGCGCTCCGGCCCGACCTCGTCACTGAGCTGCTGGAGCTGCTCGTGGCTCAAGTGCTGCGTGGTGACATAGATGAAGTCGCGCTCGGTGGATCGCCCGTGTTGCCAGTACACCACGTCGCTTGGCGCGTAGGTAAAGCCCTCGAGCTTGCAGGCGGCTTCAGCGAGCATCAGCTCGTGCGCGAGGTACATGGCGTGATAGTCCGTGAGCTGCATGGGTACCTGCTACCGAGGAAGGTCCACTGGTCTAGAAGCCCGCGGCGCCGATACCGGTGTGCGTGGTCGCGCCCGGGCCAGGCCCCCTCATGGTGTTTGTCGCGTGTGCCGCGGTTGATCGCGGTGCGCCCGCCCGGAACCTCCCGCATCCAAGAAGACCGCGGAACGCTACTGTAACCCCGCCGTCGCGTCCAGCCGCGGCGTGGATCCGCGCGGTCCCTGGCTTGTCCTCATATGGAGTACACGCGAAGGTTACACCCGCCCCCTGAGGTGCCGACCCCCCGCCGCCGGCAAAGCGTGACCTGGTCGATCTGAAGGAGGCCACGTGCCGCTGCCGTCCCCCCCCGACGACGTCGCGCCTGCCGCTCGGCGCCGCGCTGCTGTTCTTGGGCGCCGCCTGTACCGACACCGGTCTGCGGGCGGTGGACAGCGGCCTGCGCGGTCCGGCTTTGCCGGTCCTGAGCGTGGGGCTCACGGGAGACGCCGAACCGCGCCACAACGCCTTGTTTTCGCCGAGGATCTTCTCGCGGCGGGCGGTCCCCCGTGAACGGTCACGTGAGATGTCGGGACCGACGTGCTACGATCACGAGTTGTCTCGCTTGGGTCCGCAGAAGAGGAGGTTGCGCGTGCCGACCACATGCTCCAGAGCCCTCGCGTCCTCGTGGGTCGCGCTCGTCGTGCTCCTCGTCGCCAACAGCGCCGCGGCCGAGATCAACTTCGGCCCGCGGCGGGACATCTTCCGCTCCGATCTCAAGTGGCCCAACATCGTCGCGACCGCCGACTTCAACGGCGACAACGACCCGGACGTGGTGGCCGCCCGCTATGGCATGGCCTGGTACGCGGGACAGGCCGGGACCAGCTTCGGCGCGGCGCAGCCGCTGTACGACGGCAACGTCACCGCGGTCACATCGGCCGACGTCGACAGCGACGGCGACCCGGACCTGGTCGCGCTCGGCACCGACGGGGTGTTCTGGCTCGAGAACAACGGGTTCGGGATCTTCTCGGCGCCAATCGTCATGCCGCTCGACGGCTATACCGCGTACGGGCTCTTCGTTGGCGACGTGGACAAGGACGGGGCGCTGGACGTGCTGGTCATCGCCAGCTTCCCCTACCGGGTGCTCTGGTTCCAGAACGTCGACGGCCAGGGCTTGTTCACCCACCCGCGCACCGCCTTCGAGCTCCCGGGTTACCCGGTCTCGCTGTTTGCCGGCGACCTCGACACCGACGCGGATCTCGACGTGGTGGTGGTCCTGTCGAGCAGCGACCACCTGGTCTGGGCTCCCAACACCGGGGCGGGCGCCTTCGGCCCGCTCCGCGACATCTACACGCTCAACTACCTGCCCGAGCTGGTCAGCGGCGGCGACCTCGACGACGACGGCGACGTGGATCTCGTGGTGGCGCCGTACATGAACTACAACGCCTATTGGCTGAAGAACGACGGCACCGGCACCTTCACCGACCTCCTGTTCGACAGCAACCCGAACGGCATCGAGAGCTTCACGGTCGGCGACTACGATCTGGACGGGGACCAGGACGTCCTGGCGGTGCACTTCGGCGGCGTGAACTACTTCACCAACAACAACGCCGACGACACGTTCGCCAAGGGCATGTTGATGGGCTCGGGCACGAGCACCGCGCTCGCCGACATCGATCAAAACGGCAACCTCGAGGTGCTGGTGGCCTGGAACCGCGTGGTCTGGGTCGAGTACCCGTCGAGCATCAACAACCGCGACACCTACCACGAGGTGACCACCGGCATCGTGTCGCCGAGCGACATCCCGCTGGGCGACATCGACGGCGACGGCGATCTGGACCTGGCCCTGGCCTCTCCCGGGGACTTCAAGCTGATCACGCACTACAACGTGGACGGCCAGGGCGGCTTCGGCCCGCAGATCATCGTCAACGACTATGCCTACTCGGTCCTGGACCCGCTCTTCGGGGACGTCGACGGCGCCAACGGCCTCGACCTGGTCGCCGCGGAGAACTGGCCCGGCAGCCTGTACTGGTACCGCAACCCCGACGGCTCCGGGAGCTTCGCCGGCAAGGCGACGGTCGGGAGCCTGAGCGACGGCGCGGCCATCGACGCCGCGGACTTCGACGGTGACGGCGACCTGGATCTGGCAGGGGTCAGAGATCCGTCCTTCAGCCTCTTGTACCTGTACTGGTACCGCAACACCGACGGCAACGGCACGTTCAGCCGTATCCTGATAGCGAACGTGGGCGACTATGTCTCCGACCTGCACGCCGCGGATCTCGACGGCGACGGGAAGAAAGACCTGGTGCTGGCGATGCAGGGCAGCAGCGACGCGGTGGTCTGGTTCCAGAACCAGCTGCAGGCGGACGGCACCGGGGCCTTCGTGTCGGTCCCGCAGCAGATCGCGGCGCTCGCCAACCCGACCGCCATCGACAGCGGTGACATCGACGGCGACCTCGACGTGGACCTCGTGGTGACCACCAACTCCAACGATCAGCTGTTGTGGTACCGCAACGACCTCGGCGCCGGCGCGGGCTTTGCCAGCGTCCTGATCCGAAGCCTCGACGGTCCCTCGGCCGTCAAGCTGGCCGATTTCGACGCTGACACTGACTTGGACCTGGCGCTGTCGCACTACGCCGGTCTGTCGATCTTCGAGAACAGCACCGGCAGCGGCGGCTTCGCGGCGCCGCTCACCATCAGCCTCCCGGACACCGGCTTTGGCGAGCTCAGCGTCGGCGACGTCAGCGGCGACGGCCTGATCGACGTGGTGTTCTCGAACATCTCCACCCCGGCCATCGGTTGGTTCCCCAACCTGGGGAGCAACCCCTGCGACGGCGCGCCCTGCCTGCACGGCGGCAGCTGCCAGGACCAGAGTCCGGGCTACGTCTGCGACTGCGCGGCGACCGGCTACACCGACAAGCACTGCCACGTCGACGTCAACGAGTGCCTCCTGGCCACCGACGACTGCGACACCGCGCCGCACCAGGTCTGCGTCAATCGCGCCGGAAGCTTTGCCTGTGTCTGCGCGGCCGGCTACGCGGATGACGCCGGCACCTGCGTCAACGTCGACGAGTGCGCCCTCGGCATCGACAACTGCGTGCCGGTGGCGACGTGCCAGGACAGCGACGGCGGCTTCGCCTGTGCCTGCCCGCTCGGCTACAGCGGCAACGGCAAGGTGGCCTGCGTCGACATCGACGAGTGCGCGACCGGCGTCGATGACTGCGTGCCGGCGGCCCTGTGCACCAACACCCCGGGCAGCTTCAGCTGCGCCTGCCCCGCGGGGTACGCCGGCAACGGCAGCACCACCGGCTGCACCGACTACGACGAGTGCGCGGGCGAAAACGGCGGCGACGACTGCGTGGCCGCGGCCACCTGCGTCAACCTCGGCGGCGGCTATCAATGTCTGTGCGCGAGCGGCTACGGCGGCGACGGCACCGTCTCCGGCTCCGGGTGCACGGACGTGAACGAATGCGCGACGGGCGCCGACGACTGCGACCTGAACGCCACCTGCAGCAACACGGCCGGGGGCTTCATCTGCAGCTGCAACGCCGGCTTCTCCGGCAGCGGCCAGGCCTGCACCGACATCGACGAATGTGCCACCGGCGCCGACGACTGCGACCTGAACGCGACTTGCGGCAACACGACCGGGGGCTTCACCTGCACCTGCAACGCCGGTTACTCCGGCAGCGGCCAGGTCTGCACCGACATCGACGAATGTGCCACGGGCGCCGACGACTGCGACCTGAACGCCACCTGCGGCAACACGGTCGGCGGCTTCACCTGCACCTGCGACGCCGGCTTCTCCGGCAGCGGCCAGGCCTGCAGCGACATCGACGAGTGCGCGACCGGCGCCGACGACTGCGACCTGAACGCGACCTGCGGCAACACCGCCGGCAGCTTCACCTGCACCTGCAGCGCCGGCTACTCCGGCAGCGGTCAGGTCTGCAGCGACATCGACGAGTGCGCCACCGGCGCCGACGACTGTGACCTGAACGCTGTCTGCACCAACACCAGCGGGGACTTCACCTGTGTCTGCAACTCCGGCTACAGCGGCAACGGGGTCGCCTGCGCCGACATCGACGAGTGCGCGGCGAGCGCCGACGACTGTGTGCTGGGAGCGGCGTGCATCAACCTCGTGGGCAGCTACGGCTGCGCCTGCGCGGCGGGGTACACCGGCGACGGCAGCGCCGGCGGCACCGGCTGCACCGACTACGACGAGTGCGCGGGCGAGAACGGCGGCGACGACTGCGTGACCGCGGCCACCTGCGTCAACCTCGGCGGCGGCTATGAGTGTTGGTGCGCGAGCGGCTACGGCGGCGACGGTACCGTCTCCGGCTCCGGCTGCGTGGACGTGGACGAGTGCGCGACGGGCGCCGACGACTGCGACCTGAACGCCACCTGCGCCAACACCGCCGGCAGCTTCACCTGTGCCTGCGACGCGGGCTTCGCCGGCAGCGGCCAGATCTGCGATGACATCGACGAGTGCGCCACGAGCGTCGACGACTGTGACCTCAACGCGACCTGCGCCAACACCGCCGGCGGCTTCACCTGCGCCTGCAATGGCGGCTACTCCGGCAGCGGCGTCACTTGCGCCGATGTCGACGAATGCGTCGCGGGCGCCGACAACTGTGACCCGAACGCTCTGTGCGCCAACACCGCCGGCAGCTTCACCTGCGCGTGCAACCCCGGCTACGGGGGCGACGGCGTGAGCTGCGTCGAGCTCGTCGACTGCGCCACCACCGCGTCGATCTGTGCGGCGCAAGCGACCTGCACGCCGGTCGGCGCCGAGATGCTCTGCGTCTGCAACCCCGGCTATGAGGGGGACGGCGCGGTGTGCGCCGACCTCGACGAGTGTGCTCTCGGCACCGACGACTGCGGCGCCGATGCGGAGTGTGTCAACACCGCGGGCGGCTTCACCTGCGCCTGTGCGCCGGGCTTCACCGGCGACGGGCGGATCTGCGCGCCGAACGCCACGGACGGGGTCGTGGTGCGAAGCGCCGGGTGTGCCTGCGACGGGTCGGGGGAAACCGGCGGCTGGCTCGGCATCGCGCTGTTCGGCTGGGGAGTGTGGCGTCGGCGACTGGGTGGCGGTCGCGGCGCTGATTGCGGCGAGCGGGCACGCCGAGAGCGTCAGGTCGTCTCTACTCGCGACCCTTGAAGCGCCGCAGGCGCGCGGCCTCATCGTGGAGCTGGCCCCAGACGCGCTCCGACTGTCGCCGCAATCGCGCGTCGTGACGTCGTTCGTAGGCCCGCGCCTCTTTTTCGAGCTTCCGGTAGTGCTCGAGGCGCTCCGCCGCGATCTCGCCCGCGGCGACGGCGGCCCGCACGGCGCAGCCCGGCTCGGAGTCGTGGCCGCAATCTTTGAAGTGACAGCGCGCCGCAACGGCGGCGATGTCTTCGAAGACCGCATCGAGACCTTGCTCGTCGAAGAGCTGCAGCTCTCGCATGCCGGGGGTGTCGAGCACCAGTCCGCCTCCGGGCAGCAGCACCAGCTGGCGGTGACTCGTGACGTGACGACCGCGTGCGTCGTGCGCCCGGACCTCGCCGGTGGCCATCCGTTCCTCGCCGAGCAGGGCATTGACGAGCGTCGACTTGCCGGCGCCCGAGGAGCCGACAAAGGCCGCCGTCACGCCTTCGCCGATGCCGGCGCGAATTGCCGCGAGGCCCTCGGCGTGCAGAGCGCTGGTCTCGTGGACCGGAACGCCCGGGCAGTGGCGCTCGACCTCGAGGACGCGCGCCGCGCGGTCCTCGCAGATGTCGGCCTTGTTGAGGATCACCGCGGGCTGGGCACCGCTCGCAAAGATGCGGGCGAGGTAGCGCTCGATCCGGCGAACATTGAAGTCGGCGTCCAAGCCGCAAACGGCGAACACCAGATCCACGTTGGCGGCGACGACCTGGGCGCGCGCCTGGTGACCGGCGGCGCCGCGGACGAAGACGGTGCGCCGCGCGAACACGCGGTCGATGACGGTGGTGTGATCGGGCCGCGGTGGCGCCTTGAGAGCGACCCAGTCGCCGACGCCGGGGAGCCCGGCCTCCTCGAGATCGAGACGCAGGCGTCCGGCGAGCTGCGCTTGTCCGGCGCCCGCGCCGGACCAGACCTCGTAGGCGTCACGGTGCTCGGCGGCGATCCTGGCGGGGATGGCTCCGGTGATCTTCCAGCTCCGCAGTTGCTCCGCGAAGAACGGGCCAAAGCCCAAGGTGGACAGCTCGTACACCGCGACATCCTCCAGGTGCCGGTTCTATGCACGCGCGGTCCGATGGAGTCAAAGCCTCCAGGTTCCTCGAGGCCGCCTCCATCTCCCAGGGGTCGGTGCGCAACACTTCGGCGGTCGCGCGCGATTGCCGCGTGGATCGCAAGGTCGTCGACGCGCGCAGCGCCCGACGCATTCGGCCGGCCTCACTCCCCGATCGTGCCGTAGGTCGGCCGCCCAACCCGCCTCACGGTGCTGATGACTACCCCGCGACTCGTGGTGCGCGAGCCGGTGAGCTCGTAGGCGGTGGGGATCGTGCCCGAGGCGAACAGCCGCTTGCCGCGGGCCAAGGCTACCGGGAATACGCGTCAGGCCTCAGGGCGGCTCGAAGGCGCCGATGGCGAACAGACCGTCCGCGCCCGGCCGCGGGTTGCCGTCGTAGTCCTCGCTGACGTCGCCGCAGGTGAGGTCGAGCTGGTCGCCGCAGGTCGTGACCCCCGGGCCGACGTTCTTGCCGCCGGTCTTGATCGCGGCGGGCGTGGCGGCGGTGAGGTGGTAGTCGCCCGCCGCGGCGTCGGCGAGCTGCACGGCGGCGACGTCGGCGACGGTTTCGATGCCGAGATTGCCGCTCGCCGTGTCCGCGCCGGCCACGAAGCCGTTCTTGCAGATGAGCCCGTGGTCGTTGAGGTCGGCCTCGAGCGAATAGCAGTCGTGCACGGTCGACCGGGAGCAGTTGCCACCCGAAGTCACTTTTTCGGCGAAGAGCTCGCTCGACCCGGTCAGTAGGTTGTTCTCGAAAGAGCCGATGGTCGCCGCGGGCGTCGATTCGCACATGCCCATGGTCCCGTTCGTGAGCAGGATGGAGTTGGTGACGCTGAGCAGGTAGCCGCCGGCTCCGGTCTCGCGTAGCAGCGCGCACGGCAGGTAGGCTCCACGCGAGGGACCGACGAGCGTGCAGTTGGTGATGTGGCTCGGCGTGGCGCTGGTTTGCCAGCGTAAAGCGTGGGCGATGCCACCGGGGCCCGCGTCGCCGGCGATGAAGATGCTGCTCGTCGCCGCGAGGCCCCCCCGGTAATTGTAGACGGCGACGCTCATGCCGCCGTTCACCGTGCCTCCGACCACCAGGCTCCTGTGTAACCGGGCATGACAGAGTCCGAACACACCCAGTCCAATAGATGTGGCGGCATTGCCACCGTCGCCCCCGGAGATCTGGCTCGTCAGAAACGTCGGCTGACCTGACTTGCACTGGACCCCCAAGCTCTCGTTTCCGATCGTCGGTCCACTGGTCACGCTCGCGTCGCGAAACGTAGGACTGGAATCATCTACGAACACCCCGGCGGTCAGCTGGCCGAACAGCGGGTCGTCTACGCGACCGGCGCTGATGACGACGTTCTCGAAGAGCGGCCCTGCTCCAGCGGTCGCGCCGGAGGCCACGAGGAGGACGCCGAAGGACTCGCGCGTGTCGTCACCGCCGGTAATGGTGCAGGAGGCTACGGTGAGTCCTGAGTCGCAGCCGGCGACCTGCATGCCGACGTTGTTGCCCACCGCGCCCGAGTCGAAGGTGAACCCCTCGATCACCACTGGCGCGTCCATGGTCACGGCGACGGCGGCGACCGTGGCGATGCCGCTGCCGGAGACGCGCGTGCGCCCCGTGGTCACGTCGCGGCTCTCGAAATCGCCGGCGTAGCCGCCCAAGAGGCTCACGCCCGGCACGACGGTGACCGACCCGTAGTACGCGGCGTCAGCCGCGCGGCGCGCCACCTTGACGGCGGCAATGGCGTCCGGGCGGATCGCGGCATAAGCGAGCGCCACGCCGATCGAGGCCAGCGGGCGGTTCCGGGTGCCCATCGCAGCGCTCGCCGGCAGTGCAGCCGCCGCGTCAGCATCGACGTAGATCGTGTCGTCAACGAGGCCGAAGCGAGCCACCGGGCTGTGGCTCCCGGGCTCGGAGACGTCGGCGCGCACGCGCCACCAGTACGTCCGCTCGGCGGTGTCGTCGGCAAGAAGCGGCATGGCCCAGCTCGTCTCGGCGGTCACGTACGGCCAGGAGAAGCCCGGAAGCGGCGTCGTCAGCGCCTCGTCCGCGAATACCTCGACCTCGTAGCTCGTCGCCAGTCGCCGCGGCGTCCAGCCGAGGGTGACGACGTGATCGGCGCGCACGACCAACTGGCCGTCGGTGGGGGTGAGCACCATCGGCGCCTCGGTGTCGGGGAGCTGCGCCTGGAAGACGACCGTCTGGTGGTCGGGGTCGACCGGGTTGTGGCCGAGATCCTCGACGCAGGTGGCGGTGAGCTCGTAAGGGGCGCCAGGCCGTTGCCGCGCGCTCTCGAGGATGACGACCTGGAGATTGTCGGGGGTCTCGAACGCGGCCCGCTCGAGCGCGACCACGAGCATCGTCGCACCGTCGACGAGTCGGTAGCAACCGAGGTCGACGGCCGACGCTTCCTCGAGGGCCTCGCTGAAGACGCTGCGGATGACGCTCTCGTCGAGCGCGGCTGCCGACAACAGCCGGGGCGCCTCGTTGTCGGCGATGATCGCGTCCGGCTTGACACAGCGGAGGATCTTCGGATCGCAGGCGAGGGGCTGCGGGCACTCGGCGGAGCGCGCGCAGCGGATGGTGGTCCCCGCCGGCAGGTGCAGGTCCGGCCCACACGCCGCCGCGAGCAGGGCGAGGCCGGCCATAGCGAGGTACGGGAGCGGCGGCTCTTGCGTGCTCATCGGCCTCATCCTATCCCGGGCCGGCGGTCGGAGCCACGGCCAGCGCGGCGCCGGGACGCCGTAGGCGTGACAGATCTCGCCAATCACCCGCGGTCGTGTCCTTCAACACGCAACATCAGGTTGACCGAAGTGATACACCGGTGTTACACCTTGATTGGAGGCGACAAACATGCCCACGGCAAAAAAGCGGATCAACATCACCGTCGATGATCGGACTTATGAGGCGCTCGTACGCTTGTCCGGTGAGCGGGACCAGTCGGTGGCAGGAGTGGGCTTGAGTCTCATCGAAGAGGCTCTGGAGTATCAGGAGGACGTCTACTTCTCGCGCATCGCCGACGAGCGCCTGAGTCAAAGGCAGAAGCGCGTCTCG
This sequence comes from Deltaproteobacteria bacterium, assembly GCA_016218825.1. GTDB lineage: Bacteria > Myxococcota > XYA12-FULL-58-9 > XYA12-FULL-58-9 > XYA12-FULL-58-9 > JACRCV01. The sequence continues at coordinate 2,313 of JACRCV010000050.1, read as the reverse complement.
CACGAAAAGGCGTGGGCGTGAACTATCGAATCGAGTATCTGAAAAGCGTCGTTCGGGAGGACATCCCCAGGCTCTCGAAGGACGTTCGCAACCGCATCAAGAAGGCGATCGAACAGAAGCTTGCCGCCCATCCGATCGAGTTCGGCAAGCCGTTGCGATACAGCCTGAAGGGCGCGCGGCGGCTGCGCGTCGAGGATTGGCGGGTTGTCTACACGATCGAGCCGCCGGACGTCGTTGTCATCGTCAAGATCGGGCACCGAAAGGACGTCTACGAGCGCTGATTGGGCTGCGCGGATCGAGTCCCGCTAGTGAGACAATGCGGCGGGTGGGCTCGCATCTCGGGTGACGAGTCGGGCGCGGAGTCGTCTACTCCGCCGCAGTCGCTGTCGCGTGCTCGTCGATGATGGCGACGACACCTTCCAGGAAGCGTCGCTCCTCCGGTAGAAACTCCGGCCTTGCGAGAGTCCGTCGGGCCGCAGCTGGCATCGTCTTGGCGAGCTCCTCCCGGAGTTGGTTCACGAACGCCGGGCGCATCCGGATCGAGCTCGCGAGGGCGTCCCAGTCGTCTCGAGAGACATGGCCGTATCGGTTTTGCTCGCCGATGCTCATGGCTAGGTAGTCGTCGCCGTAGGCTTTGCCGCAGAGAAGGTCATAAACGGGAGCGAGGTCAATGCCGCTCGGTCCGACCATGAAGGAGACGTTCTTGGCGTGCGCGTCGGAGTTGCCGATGACGAAGTTGAAGATGAGCCATCGGAGGAGTTGGTTGCGCGCGACCGCAGGCTGTCGAGTGTTGTCGAGGGCGCGGAAGGCCTCGATGAAGGTCACGCCGCCTTCACCTTCATATTTGTACCCCGGCCATTTGTTGAGAACCTGGCACAGGTCGATCTGGTGCAGCCGCCGAACCGTGCCACCTTCGACCCTCCGGTCGTACCGACGCACCACGTAGACGGGCTCGGGGAGGTGGAGCAGTGCGGTATCGGGCGCGGGCAGTCCGACCTCGCGGGCGACGGTCATCGAGAAGTGCTCGTTTGCGGGCGCGAAAGGATAGCGTTCGGGCAAAGCGTGATCCGGTTTGATGATCACCGACGATGCGGCTTGGCGTGGGAGCAGCAGGTCTGAGCCGATGCGATGAAGCCCGAGCTTGTGCTGCGCGCCCGCGAGGCTCATTTTGGCGCGGCCACTTGCTGCGAGCAGCGGGACGGATGGGAGCTCGGCGATGAGCCGACGCAGCTCGTCGTGCGGCAGAGGGTCGTAGCCTCCGGGAGCCGGGTAGGGGGCGCCTCTTGGCAAGAGCGTGAGCGCTCCGGCGCTTTCTTCGCCGAAGCGCGCGAGCAGGCCGAACGAGTCCTTCTCTGACAGCCCGGCGTAGGCAGCCAGCGCGCTGCGGATGCCGCCCTCGGGGAGCAGGTTGTCGAAGAACCACTGGACCCTGCGGTCGTCAGCGCCATCGACAAACGGTCTGGCTCGTAGCAGGAGGTGCGGCGACAGCGAGAAGGCGTCACCGTCGGCGAGCCACTGTGGGCTGTACTCGAAGCGCCAGGCGCCCTCGGTGGTCGACAGCTCTCCGACCGTCCGGCCTTCGACCCAAACGGTGAGCGCCTCGGTCATCGTGGCTTCCGTCGGCGCGGCTTTCGTCTGGGAGCAGTACTCAGGTCAGCGGGGAGGGGGGCCGGTCCTCGAGCCTCGAGTCGGATGCCGAGTGCGGCGCACACCTGGAGGACGTGGCCAATCTGCGCGGTCGGCTTTCCCCGCTCGACGCCGTTCAGGAAGGGAGCGCTCACGCCGCAAAGCTCGGCCGCGTCGTGTTGCGTGAGGCCGGCGGCGACGCGGACGGAACGGATCAGGATCCCCAGAGCAGCGGAGTCGGGGAGCCCGTAGGATGCAGACGCTGTTGGCTTTGCTTCAATCATTAACGATCGTTTATTTTACACTCGATAGCGGACCAAAGCCAATAAAAGTTAATGACCGTTGTGTTTATTGTTGGTTCATCGCCAGAAGAGCCATCTGTCTTGACCGTGCGCGAGGGCATGCGAGCGTGACGACCACCACCTTATACGATCGGCGCCGCAAGGCGCTCGACAAGAGCGCTGCGTATGGCGTGAACTACTGATGATGTTCCGATGCGCCCGGGTTCCCGAGAAAGAAAGGCGGTCAGTCGTTTACGTACTCCTCCAAGATTGATTCGCCCGTAAAAACCCCTCCCGCTCCCGCCTCAAAAAGATCCATCGCCGCCAAGTTGGTGTATGGCGTGCATGTTCCGACCCACCTCTCCCCAGCGTCCCCTGTTCGGTGTTGAGCATCGTGTCGACGACG
>JACRCV010000048.1 GCA_016218825.1 Deltaproteobacteria bacterium | reverse complement strand
GGTGATGCTCGGCAGTATTCAGGGGTGCGGGTGGGGAGCGCGGCCGCAGCGGCCGCGCTGGAATCAAAAGAAGCTAGCGGAGGCCGAGGATGAGGTCGGCGTTGCGGCCCGCGGCGCCGCGGACCGTGCGCACCTGGGTCGCCGCGAGCTCGCCGAGCTCCTGGAGTCGCTGCGGGCGCGACAACAGATCGATCATCACCTTGTGGAGCTGCTCCGGCGACACCACCTGGATGCCGCCGCGGCCGAGCAGCACCTGCACCGAGTCGGCGAAGTTCTGCATGTGCGGCCCGAAGAGCACCGGCTTGCCGGCCGCCGCCGGCTCGAGGATGTTTTGGCCGCCGCGGGTGACGAAGCTGCCGCCGACGAACACCACGTGCGCCAACGCGTAGCAGGCGACGAGCTCGCCGATGGTGTCGAGCACGAAGACCTCCGGCGCCGGTCCGCCCTGGGAGCGCAGGCGCGCCGTGAGGCCGCGGCGGCTCGCGAGGCTCAGGATCTTCTCGGCGCGCTCGACGTAGCGCGGCGCGACGATCAGCCGCAGCTGCGGGTAGCGGCCGCGCACGGTCGCGAAGGTGTCGAGGAGGATCTCCTCCTCGCCCTCGTGGGTGCTGCCCGCGACCCAGACGAGCGCGCTCTTTGGGAATGCCGCCACGCGCTCGAGCTCGGCGACCTTCGCGGCCGGCGGCTCGCAGGTCAGGCTGTCGAACTTGGTGTTGCCGGTCACGTGGAGCTGCTGGTCGGTGGCGCCCAGGCGGCGCGCGGTCTCGGCCTCGGCGTCGTCCTTCATCAACAGCAGCCGGAAGGGCGTGAGGAGGTTGCCGACCAGGAAGAACAGACGCCGGTAGCGGCCGACGCGGTTCGCGGACAGACGGCCGTTGTGGAGCACGAGCTTGGTCTGGGCGCGGTTGGCGGCGTGGATCAGCTGCGGCCAGAGCTCGGTGTACTCCAGCACCAACACGTCCGGGGCGATGCGCGCCAGGGTGCGGCGCACCGGCCCCGGGAGGTCGTAGGGCAGGTAGGTCACGACGTCGACCTGCCGTGCCTCTTTCTCCGCCATGATCCGGCCGCTGTTGGTGATGGTCGACAACACCAGCCGCAGATCGGCGCGCCGCGCCTTGAGCTCGCGGATCAGAGGCACCAACGCCAGGATGTCGCCGGCCGAGGCGCCGTGCAGCCAGAGCCGCGGCCCGGGTCCGAGGCCCGGCCAGCCCGGCGGATGCAGGCCGAGGCGGGCCTTCAAGCCGTCCTTGAGCTTGGGATGAAAGAGCAGGAAGGGCAGCGCCAACAGGAAGAGGGGATAGGCGAACAGGGCGGCAATCAGGCGCATGGGGCTCGCAGTGCCAATAGCGTCGCGGCGCCGAGACGGCAAGGGCGGCCCGTACCAGGGTCGGGGCGATCGGGTTCTCGGGCTGGGCGCGCGTGAGGTGTCGTCGGCAGTCCCCTTCGGCAAGCCAACCGGGCGCCGCCGGCGACCTACGGACACTCGACCGGGACACCGTCCGCCCACGCCATGCCCGCGCCGCCGGTGCCGGCGTTTTGCGACCAGGTGTCAGGATCCGAGTCGACCACGGTATACGTCCCGACCGGCAGGACCACTGCCGGGTACGTGTTCCAGTAGGCGTCGACGACGCCCCCTTGCCCGGGGGTGCCCGATGCGCGCCAGGGGCCGTACGTCCGAGCGCCCTCTGCGCTCGTGAGGCTGACGGTGCCCGGCGTCATGCCGCTACCGTTGTTCCAGTGGTAGGTCCCGAGGTGGGCGACGAAGTAGCATTGCGTCGTCGTGAACACCGTGGGTGCCGTGGGCTGGTTGTATACCGCGTCGATGTTGCCGAAGTAGAAGATGCGATCGGCCGTGGTCGGCGTCGGCGTGCAGGTGCACGATCCGCTGGTCGCGCCGGTCAACGTCCCGAACGAGAGATCGGTGGTCACGGGGGCGTTGTACCTCCACGGCGCGTCAACGCTCTGGCTCGCAACCAGGATGTACGAGGGTGCCCCAGGGGCACTCGAGACGGTCCCCGCCCTCTGCGACTCTACGCAGAGTGAGTAGGTGCCCTGCGGGACGTACCAGTGGATCACGTTCTGCCAGCCGATCGTCCCCCCCGGGGCGACGGCGATGGGCTCGAAAACGTCGCCGGCTCCCTGCCCCGCGTACTTCGGCTGGAAGCTCGTGGCGCAGACGTTGATCCAGCTATCGGTCGAGGTGTTGGTGATCTTGAAGGCGCCCGCGGCCGTGGAATCTCCCGCCGGAGCTACCGTCGCGAACCATGGCGAGAACGTGCGGGTCTGCACGGAGACCTTGCCCGTGGCTGAATCGTAGACGGCGTTGTAGGGCTCGAGCTCTTGGGTGTCGGGATCGACCCGGTACACACGAACCTGCTCCGCCTGAGGATTCCCGGCGACGGGAATGCTCAACACCACCTCCCGGGAGAAGACGAAATGACCGGGGCCAAGCTCGTAGACCGATGAAGCGAGGGACTCATTGGCTGGAGGGACGACGCTCGTGCTCACCGTCGCCAGCGTGAACTCCAAAGGAAAGCCACCCGCTTCACCAGCGGGCACCGCGCCGAACGGGATCTTGAGCGCCGCTCCGTTCGACAAGGTCAGCTCGGCTTCCATCGCGCCCGTCACCGCTTTGCTCGTCTTGAGAAGACCCGGGCCGCCGGGGGGCGACCCGCGATCGGCGTCGTCCGAGCTGCAACCGGCCACCACGAAGATCAACGCCGCCGACATCACCTTGGGCATGCGCATCGTCAACTCCCTTGTCGCTCGAGAAGCCGAGCCGCCGCAGTATCGGGAACTTTCGGAGCCTTCGCAAGATCGGACGGCGCAGCGACGCGACCATGGCTTGCCAGCACGTAGGAAATCTGCCGCAGCCGCGCCCTTCGAGACGGGCTCCTGCGGCGCCCTCCTCAGGGACACCCCCTGGTGCGAGGGTTGACAGGCCGCGGGCGAGCCTCCACAACTGGCCGGGCAACCATGAAGGTCGCAGCCAAGATCCTGGTGGTGTTCGCCGCGGTCGTGCTCGTCGGGGCGCTGCTCGCGCCGCCGGTCTATTGGCTCGGACGAGCGCTCGTCGACGCCGGCACGCTGCCGGTCCTGGCGCGGGTGAAGTTCGGCAGCTACTTCAACCGGACCCTGATGATCCTCGGCCTGGCGTCGATCTGGCCGCTGCTCTGTTGGCTCGGGCTCGCGAGCTTCAAAGATCTGATGCTCGAGCCCAACCCGCGGCGCTTCTTCGACCTGGGGCTCGGCGCGCTCGTCGGCACCGCGGGCTTCGCCTTCGTGCTGCTGTTCTTGTACCTCGGCGGCTTCGTCGCGCTCCGGGGTCGGTTGCCGTGGGACAGCGCCTGGACCCTGGTGCTCACCGCGGTCGCGGTGCCCCTCATCGAGGAGACCTTCTTCCGCGGCGTGCTCTTCGGCGTGCTGCGCCGGAGCTGGCGCTGGCCGTACGCGCTGGCGTTCCTGTCGTTCTTCTTCGCGATCTTGCACTTCGTCAACCCGCGGCCGGGGGCGCCGCGGATCTCGGGGGCCCATTGGACCTCGGGCTTCGAGCACTTGGCCGGCCTGTTCTGGCAGTTCCGCGAGCCGCGCCTGGTCCTCGGCGGCTGGGTGACGCTGTTCTTGGTGGGCTGGATCCTGGGCTACACCGTCGTCCGCACCCGGTCGCTCTACCTGGCGATGGGCCTGCACGGCGGCTGGGTGCTGGCGATGCGCTTCTTCGACGAGTTCTGCCGCCCGGTCGTGACCCACACCGCCTGGATCGGCAAGGACGTCCGAATGGGCGTGGCCGCGGTGCTGCTGATGCTCGCGACCCACGGCGTCCTCTACCTGCTCCTCGAAGGCCGCGGGCCGGCGACGCCGGGCAACGCCGAAGGGGGCGCGTGATGGCCGGTGCGGTGACCGCGGCTGCCGGAGGACGGCGGTCCCCTGGCGTCTTGGTCTTGGCCGCCCTCGCGGCGGGAGCCTGCGGCTGCGCGAAGGACCCCTACGTGCTCGAGGTCGAGGCCTGGCACGCCAACCGCCTCGAGGAGCTGATGGCGGACGACGGCTGGCTGACCCTCGCGGGGCTCTACTGGCTCAAGCCCGGCGTCAATCGCATCGGCAGCGACGCGGGCGCCGAGGTGGGTCTGCCGCCGGTCGCACCGAAGGTGGTCGCCACGATCACCGTGACCGACGACGGCCGCCCGATGCTGGAGGTCGCCGCCGGCGTGCCGGTGACGGTGGACGGCCGGCCGGTGACGAAGCTCGAGCTCCAGGCCGACGACCACGGCGCCCCGACCAAGCTGCGCCTCGGGCGCCTGCTGTTCTACGTCATCCGCCGCCAGGGCCGGCTGGCGGTACGCCTCAAGGACAACGACAGCGGGGTGCGACGGCGGTTCCCGGGGATCGAGTCGTATCCGATCGACGCGGCGTTCCGGGTCACGGCGCGCTTCGAGCGCTACGCGCCCAAGAAGCCGCTCACCTTCGCGACCGAGATCGGCGGCACCGACGCGGCCCTGTCGCCCGGGGCCGCGAGCTTCACCCTCCGCGGCAAGCCGCTGCGGCTGGACGCCACCGAAGAGGCGGGCGGCGAGCTGTCGTTCGTGTTCGGCGACGCGACGAACGGCAAGACCACCTACGGCGGCGGTCGCTTCCTCGACGCCACCCCAAACGCCGACGGCACCGTCGTCCTCGACTTCAACGAGGCCTACAACCCGCCCTGCGTGTTTACCCCGTACGCCACCTGCCCGCTACCGACCGCTGAGAATCGGCTCGCCGTGGCCGTCGAGGCCGGCGAGAAAGCCGCCCCGCGCCACTGATGCCAGGCGCGCATGTCGACGTCTGTGGAATGATGTAAACGGGCGTTGACGGCGCGGGCGCGGCTTGTGTCTTAAATAACTGTTTATAGATGGTATTTCCTCCGTGTTGTGTTGGCATGGCTTCTGCTGTGATCCTAGCCGGCTGTCTGAACAACTGGGTTGATTGAACGGGAGGCTTGCGATGAAGCTAGGATGGATGCAGTGGATGAGGGCGGCGGTCGGTGTGGCGACGGTTTCGACGCTCTGGGCGTGTTTGCCCGACACCAACCCGCAGCACGGCTACGTGTATCGGCTCGGCAGGGGTGGCTTTGCGTTGCGCGCCATCGAGGGTTGCGACGATTTGGAGGGCAGCTATCGCAACCAGATCATGCTGCGGAACGCCGAGGCGGTGGAGCAGAACCGCCAGTCGGCGTTGAGCCAAATCGACCAGCAAGCCGACTACTGCGCGTGCTATCGGAGCTCGACCCCGGATCAGGCCGCCTGCGAGCGGATGGGCGGCTATTGGGGCGCCGAGAGCGACGGCACGATGGGCGCTTCGGGGGCGCCTCCGGCTCCCGGCAGCAACGGCGGCGACAAGGCCAGCGAGTACACCACCACGAACAACCAGGTGGTCGGCGTCGACGAGGCCGACTTCGTGAAGAACGACGGCGCCCACATCTACATGGTGGCCGGCGACCAGTTCCTGGTGCTCGCGGCCTGGCCGGCGGCGGACACCCACGTGATCAGCTCCCGCGCGATCGAGGGCGTGCCGTTGAAGCTCTTCGTCGAAGGGGGTCGGGCCCTGATCTACTCCGACGTCGGCACCGGCCAGAGCTGCCAGTGGGACGGATCGAACGGCTACTACCTCGTCGGCGGCAAGCTGAAGCTGACGGTGTTCGACATCGCCGACCTGACCGCGCCGCGCCTCGAGCGCGAGCTCGTGCTCTCGGGCTCGTTCGTCAACGCTCGCCGCATCGGCGCTGCGGTGCACACCGTCGTCAGCTTCCCGGAGCTGGTGCAGCTGTCGCTTTCGACCTGGCCCGAGAACCTGAACCTGTGGGATTGTGGCAGTCAGCCGTCGGCCGCCGCGGTCAACGCGGCGTTCGACGCGCTATTGGCGGCGAACCAGGCGCAAATCGATCAGACCTCGGTGTTGGACATGCTGCCGTCCGCGGTCGACAAGGACTACGACGCCGCCGGCAACGTGACCGGGGGCGGGTCGCTGTTCGTCGACTGCCAGAACTTCTTCGAGCCGCCGTCGTCCGACACCGGTGGCTTCCTCTCGGTGGTGTCACTGGCGATCGACGACGACCAGACCCTCGGCGCCGCGACCATCATCGGCCGGGCCGGCGAGGTCTACGCCTCGGGTGACAACCTCTACGTCGCGGTCACCGAGTACCTGCCGTCCGAGGCCGCCAATCAGTGGGGCTACTACGCGATGGTCGAGCGCACGTTGGTGCACAAGTTCGCCCTCGATCTGCAGGGCGGCAGTCCGGCGTACCGCACCAGCGGCTCGGTGCCCGGTCGCATCCTCAACCAGTTCTCGATGGACGAGCACGACAGCCGGCTGCGGCTGGCGACCACCGAGGGCCACGCCTGGGATCCGAACGCCCAGAACAACGTCTTCGTGCTCGAGGAGCAGAGCTTCGAGCCCGAGGGTGACTGCGGCGCCTATTCGGCCGAGACCGGCTGTCTGCCGCTCGTCACCGCGCTCAACATCGTCGGCGAGATCCGCGGCCTGGCGAAGAGCGAGGACATCCGCAGCGCCCGCTTCGACGGCGACCGCGGCTTCATGGTCACCTTCAAGAAGACCGACCCGCTGTTCACCTTCGACCTCTCGAACCCCTACGCCCCGGTGACGACCGGCGAGCTGAAGATCCCCGGGTTCTCCACCTACCTGCACTTCATGGACGCGAACCACCTCTTGACCATCGGCTTCGACGCCGCCGATCAGGGGAGCTTCGCGTGGTTCACCGGCATCATCCTGCAGATCTTCGACGTCAGCGACATGCAGAACCCGCGGCTCACCTTCAAGGAGAGCATCGGCAGCCGCGGCACGACCTCGGACGCGACCGACGACCACCTGGCGTTCACCTTCTTCAGGCAGCGCAACCTGCTCGCGATCCCGATGGGGATCTGCGAGGGCGGCAACCAGGACGGCGGCTACGGCTCGCGGATGACCTTCAACGGCCTGCTCGTCTACCGGGTCACGGTGGACGAGGGCTTCACCCTCTTGGGCGGCGTCGATCACCGCGACGCGGCGAGCAGCACCGCCGACTGCTACAACTGGTGGCAGGACCCCAACTCGCAGGTGTCGCGCAGCCTGTTCCTGGAGAACTTCGTGTACTCGTTCTCCGACAAGCTGAAGGTGAACGACATCGCCGCCCTCGACCAGGACCTGGCGTCGATCACGCTGCCGGCGAGCGACGCGGCCGCCGAGCCGTTCTGCTACGGCTGGTAAGTCCTCACGGTGACGGGACGCCTGCGGCCACGCACAGACGGCGGGGCCGGCAGGCGTCCCGAGCCACTCGCGACCGCTCGCGTCGCCAGCGCTCCTCGCATAGGATGCGGCCGTGGGACGGCCCGGGGAGCGCGAGCGGATCGACTACCTGACGGCGCTCTGCCGCACGGTGCCGTACCACGTCGTCGAGGCGGTGCTCGCCGATCCGCGTGAGCACTCGGTGCAGCCGCTGTCGGTCGACGGGACCTTGTGCTTCGTCGATCTGGTGGGCTTCACCGCGATGTGCGAGCGGCTGGCGCGCCTCGGTCCCGACGGCCTGTCCCGGCTCAGCCAGATCCTCACCGGGCTCTTCGAGCACCTGCTCGAGACCGCGATCTTCCCGTACCGCGGCTACGTCGTGCACTTCGGCGGCGACTCGATCACCACGGTGTTTCGCGGCGCCGACCACGCGCGCCGGGCCGCGGCCGCGGCGCTGACCTGCGAGCGGCTGATGCACGGCGAGGTCGGGCGCATGATCGGCGGGACCAGTCGCTGTCTGATGCTCCGCATCGGCCTCGCCTCGGGCGAGCTCCGCCTGCCGCTCGTCGGCGACATGACCCAGCGGGTCGTGGTCTGCTCCGGGCCGGCGGCGCACCGCGCCCTCGAGATGCAGCACCTCGCCCCGGTCAACGCCATCATGGCCGACGCCGCGTTCCTGCGGCAGGTCGAGGGCAACGCCGAGGTCGTCGAGCGGCAGGCGGACCACGGGGTGCTGCGGGGCCTGCGCTCGTGGCCGCAGGCGGGGCCGATCGAGGAGCTCGGCGCCCGGGTGACGTCGGCGGTCGAGGCCAAGATCGCGCTCCTCGAGCCCTTCGTGCCGGCGCCGCTCGCGGCGCGGTTGATGACGATGCCGGCCGACTGGCGCATCGAAGGGGAGCTGCGGCAGATGGTGATCCTGTTCGCCGAGGTCTGCGGCCTCGACGAGTCGGGCGTGGGCCTCGAGCTCGCGGTCAACGTCTGCCGATCGCTGGCGCGCGCCTACCGCAAGTTCGGCGGCGTGATCTCCAAGGCGGATCTCGCCCGCCGCGGCCATCGGATGCTGGTGTTGTTCGGCCTGCATCGGCCGGCCGACAACGACGCCCTCCGGGCGGTGATGGCGGCGCTCGAGGCGACCACCCGTCTGAAGGCCTTCACGATGGCGAACGGCGTCGGGATCTCGGTGCAGACCGGCATCCACGCCGGCCAGGTCTACTTCGGCGCCATCGGCAGCACCCACAAGCACGACATCACCATCGTCGGCGACGCGGTGAACGTCGCGGCCCGCACCGCGAGCGCCGCGGCGCCCTTCGAGGTGCTGGTGACCGACCAGATCCTGCCGGCCATCGGCGCGGAGTTCGAGCACTCGGCGCGGCCGCCGGTGCACGCCAAGGGCAAGAGCGCGCCGCTCGTGCTGCACGCGGTGCACGGCACCGCCGAGGGCGTCGCCCACTACGTGCGCCGCCGCGGGCGTGGCCGGTTCTTGGCCGGGCGGGAGCGCGAGCTCGAGGCGCTCTGCGCCACGGTCGGCAAGGCGATGGCCGGCGCCGGGCGGAGCGTCGGCCTGTGCGGTGCGCACGGCGCCGGCAAGAGCGCGATGCTCTCGCACCTGGTGAACGAGGCGACCGGCCTGGGCGCGGTGGGCCTGCTCGGGCGGTGTCGCTACGCGACGCGCTCGGCGCCGCTGGCGCCGGTCACCAGCATGTTCGCGAGCTTCCTCGGGCTCGCGCCCGGGGATACGGAGATCGAGCGGCGCGAGCGGATCCGCGCCGGGCTCGCGCCCTTTCACCTCGACGGCGGCGCCCCGGAGCTGATCGCGCTCTTGCAGCCGGTCTGGCGACCGGACGGCACGACCGAGGCGCAGATCGATCTCGCCGACAGCGACGCGCGCGAGGCGGTGCTCGCGAGCATCCTGCAGTTCGTCAGCAAGCGGCTCGAGGCCGAGTCGCTGCTCTACATCCTCGAGGATCTGCACCTGGCCGACAGTCTGACCCTGGGGCTCGCCGGCCGCCTGTTGCGCGCTCCGTTGGCCGGCCGGTTCCTGTTCGTCGTCACCTACCGTCCGGATCCGGTGCTGGCGCCGGTGCGACGCCACCTCGGTCTCGAGCTCAGCCTCGACGACCTGCCGATCAAGGCGGTCGAGGCGCTCGTGGGTCACGAGCTCGGCGTCACCCGGGTCGACCCGGAGCTCCTGGTGTTCTTGTGGCAGCGGACCGGCGGCAACCCCGGCCACGTCGTCGAGATCGTGCGCTTCCTGGCGGAGCGCGCCCTCGTCCGGGTCCAGGGCGACGCGGTGCTGCCGCCGGCGCCGGGGCTGGCGCTGCTCGACGACGTCGTGCCGACGACCTTGGCGCAGGTGACGATGGCGCGCTTGGACGAGCTCGGCGCCGCGGAGCGGCGCGTGCTCCGGGTCGCGAGCGCCATCGGCCGGCGCTTCGGGCGCGGCATCCTCGAGCTCGCGGCGGCGGTCGACGCCAACACCGACTTCGTCGACGACGCGGTGGCGACGCTGCAGGGGCAAGGGGTGATCGTGGCGAGCACCCACGAGCGCGAAGGCTACATGTTCCGGGACAGCATCACCCGCGCCGTCGCCTATCGCTCGATCCCGGAGGCCGAGCGCCGGGCGCTGCACCGGCGGATCGCCGACGCGATGCAGGGGCACACCGACGCCCTCGGGCAGACGATGGCGATGATCGCGCTGCACCGCGAGCGCGCCGGGCAGCCGGTCGAGGCGGCGGCGTGCTACGAGCGCGCCGCGCGCTTGGCGCTCAAGGCGGGTCTGGAGAAAGAGGCGATCGACATGGCCGAGCGCTTCGAGCGCGAGGTCGCTAAGATCCCGGTCGCGCTGCAGCCGGCGCCGGACGTCCGGGCGCGGATGGCGATGCTGCGCTTCGTCGCGACCGCCAGAAGGGGGCTCGTGGCCGAGAGCCTCCGCCTCGGCCGCCAGATCTTGACCGAGCACGCGAAGGATGTCGACGCCGCCGAGCGCGTCAGCCTCGACTACGGCTTGGGGATCGCGCTCATGCAGCACGCCGAGCCCGGGCTCGCCCGCCAGCGTCTGCAACGGGTGTTCGCGGTCGCGGCCGACGGGGCGCAGCGCTCCGACGCGGCGCGGCTGCTCGCACGCCTCGCGACCGCGGCCGGTGATCGCGAAGACGCCGCGACCTGGTTGGCGCGCGCCAAACCGCTCGCCGAGGGCGATCTGCGCCGGGCGCGCTTGGCGCTGGCGCGCGCCGAGTATCTGCTGGCGCAGGGGGACGGTGACGCGGCGCTGGCGCTGGCCGAGGCCGAGCGTCAGGGGGCGGCCGGACGCAAGCAGTCGGTGCTGGTCCTCGAGTGCATGGTGGCGGTCGGTCGCGGCCGGCTGCTCTGCGATCGGCTGCCGCTCGCCCAGCAGGCACTCGCGGACGGGCTGGCGCTGGCGCGGGTGCTTTGCCGACCCCAGCAAGAGGCGACGCTGCAGCTCTTGATCGGCGCCGCGCACCTGGCCGCCGGCGCCGTCGACAGGGCGGAGCGGGCGCTCGAGGTCGCGCTCGGCCAGGCGATCGAGATCGGCGACCAGTGCACGGTGATCGGCGCCAAGGCCCACCTCGGCGCGGCGATTGCCTGGTCGCGCGACCCCACGGCCGGCGTCGCGATGTGTCGCCAGGGCCTCGAGGCTGCTATCGCCGCCGGGCTCAAGGACGTGGAGGTGGCCGCGGCCCTGCACCTGGTCAAGACCGCCCGCCAGGTGGGCGACGCCGCCCTCGCGACCTTCGCGGCGGCGCTGGTCTGTCGCAACGAGGATCACATCCGGGCGCCGCTGTATCGGCGCTGGGCGGAGAAGCTCGAGCTGCTGGCGCCGCCGGCGCCGGCGGCAAAGGGGGCAGAATGACGACCGGCTGGCCGGTGCGACCCGAGACCGAGACCGCGCTCGTGGCGGCGATGGCGCGCCTCGGGATCCGGGCCGAGGATCTGGTGGAGAAGTTCGTGCGCAGCTCCGGCCCCGGGGGCCAGAACGTCAACAAGGTGTCGACCGCGGTCTACCTCAAGCACCTGCCGAGCGGCGTCGAGGTCAAGGCCCAGCAGACGCGCTCGCAGGCGATGAACCGGTTCCTGGCCCGCCGCATGCTCGTCGCCAAGCTCGAGGCGCGCATCCTCGGCGCCAAGAGCGCCGCGGTGCAGCGGATCGAGAAGATCCGGCGGCAAAAGCGGCGGCGCTCGCGGCGCGCCAAAGCCAGGATGCTCGACGACAAGCGCCATCAGGCCGCGAAGAAGAGCGGCCGGCAGACGCCGCGCGGCGACGACTAGACCGTCTTCAGGTGGACGTGATCCGGCCCCCGCCCCACTCGGGGGCGGGGGATTCAGGGGGTGGGGGTGGGGAGCGACGCCGCATCGGCGGCGCGGGAATCAGATGAAGGCGAAAACGGTCTAGTCCCCGAGCACCAGCGCGGCCCACTCTTGTTGCTCGCGGCGCTGCAGCTGGCGAAAGCGGGTGCGTCCGGCCTGCGCTGCGGCGGCGACCAGCGCGTCTTGCACCTCGTCGGCCTGGGGTCGCAGGATGCCGCTCGCGATCAGGCGGCCGCCGGCGGCGGTGACCCGCACCAGATCGGCGGCCATCTCGATGAGCGTCGGCGCCAGGATGTTGGCGGCGACCGTCGTGAAGGTCTCGCGAACCTCGGCGAGCGGCGTGGTCGTGGCCTCGATCGCGCTCGCCAGCCCGTTTTGGGCCGCGTTCTCCATCGTGACCTCGACCGCGATCGGATCGTTGTCGACCGCGAGGATGCGCCGGGCGCCGAGCAGGGCGGCGGCGAGCGCCAGGACCCCGGTGCCGCAGCCGACGTCGAAGAGCGACTGGCTGCCGACGGGTCCGGCCGCGAGGCATTCGTCGACGAGCGCCAGGCACATCGCGGTGGTCGCGTGCTGGCCGGTGCCGAACGCCATCCCCGGGTCGAGGCGGATGACGGCGGCGCCGGCGGGCGGGGTGAAGGTCGTGATCCAGGTAGGCACGATCCACAGGCGCGGTCCGACCTGGAGCGGCGCCAGGCCTTCCTTCCAGCGCTCGGTCCAGTCGTCGTCGGCGCGCTCGACGAGGCGGGCGTCGGCCGGGAGCTCCAAGCCGAGCTCGTTGAGCGCGCGCGTGGCGCGCTCGTAGACCGCGGCGCGCGGCAGCGTCCCGGGATACGTGATGAAGAGCAGCGTCGGCTCGCCGTCGACCATCTCGACGCCGTCCGCGCCCGCGGCGACGATCAGCGCCCCGGCGTCGTCAGCGACCGCAGCGGCGACGGCGAGCTCGAGCTGCCACCAGGGTCGAACGACGACGCGCACCACGGCTACTTCACGACCCGGAGGTGGGCGCGGCGCGGATCCGGGGTTGGCGGCGGCTCGTCGGGCGGGCCCGCGGCGCCGGTCTCTGCGGTGTCCGAGGCGACCTCGGCGGCGGTCACCAGGTGCAACGCCGGCGGCTTGCGTTGCGGCACCTCCGGCACCTCCGGGGGCGGCGGGTGATTGACGGCGGGGGTGACGGCGGCGAACGCCTCGGCGGGCACGTCCTCGGGGAACACGTAGGGGTCACCGCTGACGTGCGAGAACACCACGTAGATCGAGTCCCACGGCAGCCGGCAGGCGAACGGCACCCCGGCGAAGGTCAACACTGCGGCGACGCCGAACACGTCCAGGGTCATCGGCGACGGAAAGCGCAACGACAAGTTCAGGCGCAGCTGTGGATCGCCGGCGAACTGCGGCGGCACCTCGACCCCCGGGCGGCGGCTGTCGACGATCACCATCACCATGCCGAGCTCGAGGAGCTTGTCGACGAGCAGGTGCTTTGGGGAGCGCTGGTCCGTCATCGGCTGCGCATCATTCCAGGCGCGCCGGCGAAGCGCAATGGCAGGTGGCCCCTCGGGCAGGGCAATCGAGTTCTCGAGTCGGACCGATGTTGCCCGCCTTCCGCTTGCCGATGGCCGTCGGTCACTGCTAGGTTCGGCGTCCTGATGCTCCGCACCTTCTGTTTCACCGCGATGGCCATGGTGGTCGCGATCTTCGGCGCCGCGTGCGGCGACGGTGGCGACGGCGGTGGGCTCGCGAAGTTCCACGCCACGATCACCGAAGGGCCGTTGCCGGCGTACTGCAACGACGTCCAGACCTGGCCGGCCGACTGGTTGAGCTTCGAGGACCAGGTCCTGACCCTCACGAACCAGCGGCGCGCCCTGGGCGCGAGCTGCGACTACGAGGGCACCTTCGGGCCGGCCGGGCCGCTCACCTACAATCGGAGCCTGCGCTGCTCGGCGCGGGTGCAGTCCAAGGACCTGGCGGTCCGCGCGTTCTTCGATCACGTGAACCCCGACGGCCTCGGGCCCTCGGATCGGATCGATCTGGCGGAGTACCAGTGGTCGACCTGCGGCGAGAACATCGCCGCCGGCCAGCTGACCCCCAACGAGGTCGTCGACGGTTGGATGCACAGCCCCGGCCACTGCGCCAACATCATGAACGCCGACTACGTGGACCTGGGCGTCGGCTACTACAAGCTGCCGAACAGCCAATACGTTCACTACTGGACCCAGAACTTTGGGACGCCCTTTTAGCGCGCGCGGCGTGAGCGAGGCAGTGCGGCCGCGGGTGCGGGTGGTCGCCGGCCTCTTTTGTCGCGGCGACCAGGTGTTGGTGCAACAGCGGCCCCCGGGCAAGGTGCGCGGCCTGTTGTGGGAGTTTCCCGGCGGCAAGGTCGAGAGCGGCGAGACCGAGGCCGAGGCCCTGGTGCGGGAGTGCGCCGAGGAGCTCGGGGTGCGAGTCACGGTGGGCGCCGAGGTGCACCGCCACGTGCACGCCTACGACGACCTGGTGGTCGAGCTGATCATCCGCGACGCGACGCTCGGCGACGACGTCGTCCCGGCGCGGCTCGACGCCGAACGGCTCGAGTGGGTCTCGATCCGAGAGCTCGAGGCGTTGGCGTTCTGTGCCGCAGATCGGCCGTTCGTGGGCGCGCTCGCGCGCGGTGCGATCCGCGGGCGGTGAGCGTCAGCCGCGTCCGATGGCGTAGCGCCGCAGCAGGCGCGCCAGGCTCTTCGGATGGATCTCGGCCGCGGTCGCGGCGCGGTTGAGGTCGCCGGCGTTTCTCGAGAGCAGGTCTTCGAGGTAGCGGCGCTCGAACGACTCCCGCGCCTCGCGCATCGGCAACAGGATCTCCGGGTCGGTGTCCCTTGGCGCCTGCCGGGGCTCGCGCTCCGCGAGGTCGGCGCGGCCCATGATCGCCAGGCGCTCGACCGCGTTCCGGAGCTGGCGGATGTTGCCGGGCCAGGAGTAGCTCATGAAGCTCTGCAGGGTCTCGACGTCGAGCGTCGCCGGGGCGCGGCGCTCGCCTGCGTCTCTGAGCTCGCGCAAGAACTGCTCGGCGAGCAGCGGGATGTCGGTCAAGCGGTCGCGCAACGGCGGCAGCTCGACGCGGCAGCCCGCCAACCGGTAGTACAGATCTTCGCGGAACAGGCCGCGGTTGACGAGCTCGGCCAACGAGCGGTGCGTGGCCGCGACCACGCGGACGTCGACCTTCGTCGGCCGATCGTCGCCGACCCGGCGGATCTCGTGGGCCTCGAGGACCCGGAGCAGGCGCGGCTGCAGATCGGGCTTGAGCTCGCCGAGCTCGTCGAGGAACACCGTGCCGCCGTCGGCGCGCTCGAAGATGCCCTGGCGGTCGCGATCCGCGCCGGTGAACGCGCCGCGCACGTGGCCGAAGAGCTCGCTCTCGATCAGGGTGTCGGGGATCGCGCCGCAGTCCAGGACCTCGAAGGGCTCGGCGCTGCGGTTGCTCTTGTCGTGGAGGATACGGGCCACGAGCTCCTTGCCGGTGCCGGTCTCGCCCTCGATGATCACCGGCAGGTCGGTGGTCGCGACCCGGGCGATGAGCGCGTAGAGCTGGCGCATCTTCGGCGACGCGCCGGTCAGCCCGCCGAGGTGGTCCTGGTGCGGCAGCTCCAGGGTGGTCTCGTCGCCCGACGGCCGGAAGCGGATCCGGCTGTTGCCGAGCTCGATCAGCGCCTCGCGGTCGAGGAAGACCTGCTGCACCCGCAACCCCGCGATCGTCGTGCCGTTCGTCGAGCCGACGTCGCGGGCGGTGAACGTGCCGCCGGCGGTCTCGATCACCAGGTGAAAGCGCGACACCGTCCGGTCGCTGAGCGCCAGGTCGTTCGCCTGCGACGAGCCGATCTGCACCTGCTCCTGGCCGAACTCGCGCGCCAGGCCCTGGTCGGGGCCGGCGACCACCGACAGCTCGAAGCGGTGGAACACCAGATCGGTCGCGGCGTCGGGGGCGAGGATGACGTCGGTGTTGGGGCGCGGCCAGCGATCCATGGGCGAACGCTAGCCGACGCTCGCGCCGGAGCCAAGAGCTACGGCGAAGCGCCCCAAGGCGATCGAGTTCTCGAGTTGGACCGATGTTGCCCGCCCCACCCCGGGGGCGGGCCGAGAGCGGCGCCTGCCGCGCGACGCTCCGGGGTGGGGGTGGGGAGGACGGGCGCGAAGCGCCCGCCGGGAATCAAAAGAACGAGAACTCGATTGCCCTGCGAAGCGCCCGTCGGGAATCAAATTTTGGGGGGTGGCGCTACGGCTCGACGATGCGACTGGCGCGGTACAGGAGCTTGCCCTTGGTCTTGCCCCTCGTGCTCTTGGCCTCGATCGTCAAGGTGTAGGCGCGGGCGCCGCGGAAGGTCCCCGGCGTCAGGCTGATGCTCACCACCATGTCGGTGGTCTTCGGGCTGTACGAAAGCCGCAGGTCCGGCACGCTGCGCGTGAACACCATGAAGCGGGCGGTGAACAGCTCGGCGTCGATGCCTTCGATGCCGCTCGGCACGTCGACGCGCCCGAGGCGGACGCCGAGCGCCGCGCCCTTCCTGCGGGCGCCGAACGACAAGAAGCGCTGGTTGCCCATGTCGTAGAAGATCTCTTCGGCCGCGAGCTTGGTCCCGGTGACCATCGCCGGGAAGTGCGTCGGCGACCACGCCCCGTGCTGACTCTCGGCTTGTCGTTCGAGCCCTCGGTCCAACGCCTGCGCGGGAGCCGCCAAACAGAGCGCCACGAGCCCGGCTCCGGTTGCAGTCCAAACGCGACGGCCGCCAAAGCTGTACGTGGTGTTCATGGAGCCGATCTGCTGCAACGGCTGTGCCGCATCGGCGGGCGCCGGCCGATCCGAGACTGCCAGCGAGATCAGCCGGTTGCCGGAATTGTCGCGAAAGGTTCGAGACCGGCCGTGCAGATTTTGCGCGGGTTTCGGAGCCGTTCGGCTCTGGCCGGTCTTTTCTGGGGGGTCGCAGCCACACGCCCTGGACGGGGTAGGACGCGCGCCTACAGCCGGTTCCAGCGGGCGGTTTCCGGCTCTTCCTGGCCGACGATGTAGCGGGCGCGGCGGTTCCTCGGCTCGTCGGTGTTGTCGGCGGTCGTGACCGCGAGGTTCTCTTCGCCGAAGCCGGTGTAGAAGATCGGCACTTGCACCCCGCGGCCGCGGAAGTACTGGGCGATGGCGCGGGCGCGGTTCAGCGACAAGGTCAGGTTGTACGCCGCGTCGGCGACGGTGTCGGTGTAGCCGAGGACGTAGACCTGCACCTGCACCAGCTTGCCGTAGCGTCGCACCGCGGTCGCGATCTCTTGGTAGGCGCGGTCGAGCTTCGGCTCTTCTTCTTTGGCGATGTCCCACTTGCCCGACGCGAAGCCGACCTCCTCGTGCGGCACCTCGAGGCGCCACGGCAAGAGCTCCTTGGGCGGATCGGTGAAGAACGTGCCGCCGGCGTCGTAGCAGGTGAGCCTGATCTTCAGCACCAGGTCGTCGTCGGCGTACTTCTTCCAAGCGATCGTCAGCGGCGTCCCGGCGACTTCGCCGTTGAACTTCGTGACCCCGTGGACCTCGGGCTTGTCCTCGATCACCACCTCGTGCTCGCAGCGGCCGGCGGGGCGCGACAGCGTCACCGTCAGCTCGCCCCGCTTCAGGTCGAGCTGGTCGTACGCGGTGCTGATCTCGAAGCCCTTCACGACCTCCACCGTGAACGACAGCGGCATCGCGGCGGTGGTCTTGTCGCTGTACGTCACCTTCAGCTCGCCCGCGAATTGGCTCACGCCCGCGGGGGCGTCGAGCTCGAAGCGTTGCCGGCTGCCGCTCTTCAACGCCCCGGCGCCGAGCTTCACCACCTTGCCGTCGCCGCGGGTCAGGGTCACGTTGATGCTCGCGACCGCCTTGTTGATCTTCAAGACCAGCGCCGGCTTCTCTTTGCCGGCGACCTTGCCGACCAGCTCCAAGTCCACCGCCGCGGCCTGCACCGCCGACGCGCCGAAGACCACCCCGACCATCACCACCAAGGCTCGCATGTTGGCCATGGCGGAATCGATGCCACCGTCGTTCATTCAACGCAAGCGTTGGCGCGGAATGCGGATCTTCTGGGGGTGCCCCCCGCGCTGCGCGGGGGTCCTGCTTCCCAACGGCCGCTAGGCTACGCCGCTCCTATTCGTCGCGGCTCGCTGAGCGGCCGTACGGTCGCAACCTTACGGGCTCGGCCGTTCGGCCTCGGCC
>JACRCV010000046.1 GCA_016218825.1 Deltaproteobacteria bacterium | reverse complement strand
CCCCGGCATGGCTTCCCGCGCCGCAGCCGCTGCGCCGCCCCCCACCCCCACTCCCCCGCCCCCTCGCCCCCGGGTGGGGCGAGGGGAGAAGATCCAGGGCGGGGCGCGGCAGCCTAGAACTCGTAGCGCATCGCGGCGCCGGCGCCGAGCGGCACGAAGGTCACGCCGTCGAGGACGCGGTTGGTCCGCCGCGCCGCCTGCATGCTGCCGACGCCCTGGAAGACGCGCGAGCCCAGCTCCCCGAGGGCAAACACCACGGACGCGGCATAGAGTTGGCTCTCTCTGCGGCGCATCTCGCGCTCGCCGCGGGCCAGCGACAGGCCGGTCTTGAAGTCCTCGTTGATCACCAGCTGATTCAAGATCACCGTGGTGCAGACCGCGCCCATCACCAACACGCCGTCGACGACGCTGAACAGCAGGCCGCGCCGGGCCTCGCCGGCATAGTAGTATCCGCTCCCGAAGCCGACGAGCGCGCCCAGCAAGAAAGCGCCGGCGCCGGAGCGCCGCCGCAGCACCGGTGGCCAGCGCAAGTCGGGCCGCGCCCCCTTGTTCACCGCCGCGCCGGGCTCGCGGCCCTCGTCGCCGTCGTCGGCGTCCTCGCCGTCCTCTCCCTGGTAGCGACCCCAGCGCGAGTCATCCGCCCAGTCCTTGGTCTCTTTCTTGGTGCCGGGCTTCAGCTTGCCCTTCTCGTCTGCCGCCGGCTGGTCCGCGTCAGCGCCGGGCGCCGCCGGCGCCGCTTCCCCCGGCGCCGGCGGGATCTCCGCTTGCAGCGCCTCCGCCTTCTCCTGCGTCGCCGCGGCCGTTTCTGCACCTGCTATCGACACACAACACAACAACATCGGCAGCATCATCGTGCCCTCCTGGTCATCACGTGGTCCAACAGTGCCCGGCGGTCCAATCGCCGCAGGCGCTCGGAGATCAGCACCGAGCAGAGCTCGTTGTAGGCGGTCTCCAGATCGTCGTTGACGATGAAATAGCCATAGAAACCGGACTGCGCGATCTCGCTCTTCGCGGCCGCGAGCCGGCGCTCGATCACCTCGGCGGCGTCGCTCTTGCGGTTCGTCAGGCGCGCCGAGAGCGTCGCCATGTCGGGCGGCAGCACGAAGACCAGCACGGTGTCCGGGATCTTCTCGGCGATCTGGCGCCCACCTTGGATGTCGATGTCGAAGAGCACGTCGACGCCGCGGCCCAGGCGGTCGTCCGCCTCGCGCCGGTGCGTGCCGTAGCGCTGGCCGTGCACCACCGCCCACTCGAGAAGCTCGCCGTTCGCCACCAGCGCGTCGAAGGCGGCGTCGTCGACGAAGTGGTAGTCGACGCCATCTCGTTCCTGACCGCGAGGCTTGCGGGTCGTGTGCGACACCGAAAACTCGACGCCGGGCACCGTCGCCATCAGCTTGTGACACAGCGTGGTCTTGCCACCGCCGCTCGGCGCCGACACCACCATCGGCACGCCACGACGGCTGACACCCTGGATCTGATCGGTGCCGACACCCACTACCGGTCTCCCTCGTCACCACACCGGGCCACGATCTCGGCGATGCCGACGCTCGCCAGCCCGGCGCCGGCGTTCAAACCGACATCCCAGGGATCATATACCCGACTTGGCACCAGGAATTGAACTGCTTCGTCGAGCCAGCCGCAACCACCGGTCGCCACGGCCGCGAACAGCACCCGCGGCAGGCCCCGCGTCGTGGTCGCCGCCCAGAACAACACCCCGAGCACGCCGTACTCGATCGCGTGCCACCGGTCCTCCGGTCGCTCGAAGAGCTGCGCCGCGGCGACCCCGAGCGCCAACAGCGCCGTGCCCACCAGGACCTGCCGGCCGCTGAGCGCCCCGGCCCGCCGCAACCACGCCGCGAGCCCGATCAGGCCCAGGAACAACACCGCGAACGCCGCGGTCACCGCGAGCATCAGCAGGCTGCGGGCGCGCAGCAGGTCGATCACGTCGCGGGCGTACGGGATCAACGCGAGGATGATGCCCCACCAGCCGAGCGCCGCCGCGAGCGCGTAGACCCGCGCCGGTGCCTGGCGGGCGCTCACCCGCGCTCCTTCTTCAAGCGGCCGACGAGCGCGGTCGTCGAGTGGTCCTTCGGATCGCCGGCGATGACCACCCGGCCGCCGTACGCCAGGACCACGTCCCGCTCCGGGATCGACTCCGGGCTGTAGTCGGTGCCTTTGACCTGCAGATCGGGCTGCAGCCGGCGGATGACCTCGACCACGGTGTCGTCGCCGAAGACCACGACCCAGTCGACGCCGTCGATGGCGGCGACGAGCTCGGCGCGCTCGTCCTCACCGATGATCGGCCGGCCCGGCCCTTTCGCCCGACGCACCGACAGGTCGCTGTTCACCGCGACCACGAGGACGTCGGCGAGCGCCCGCGCCCCTTTGAGGTAACGCACGTGACCGACGTGGAGGAGGTCGAAGGCACCGTTGGCGAGCGCCACGGTCTTGCCGGCCCGGCGCGCCGCCACCGTCATCGCCGCTGCGGTCTCCAGATCGACTACCCGCCCCATGGCTCGAGCTCGACGCCGCCGCGCGCCGCGATGTCGACGATCTCCTGCGGTGACGCGGTCGCCGCGCCGACCTTCATGACCACGACCCCGGCGGCGCAGTTCGACAACAACATGCCGTTCATCAACCCCAGGCCGGCGGCGATGGCGGCGCTCAGGGTCGCGGTCACCGAATCGCCGGCGCCGGTCACGTCGGTGACCTCTTCTTCGCCGACGATCTCGACGTGGGCGCTCCCGCGACCCCGCCGGAACAAGGTCATGCCGCCGCGCCCCTGCGTCACCAAGCAGGCCTCGCACGCCAGGCGCTCGAGCAGGATGTTGCCGGCGCGCTCCACGGCGCCGGCGTCGGCGAGCGGGAACCCGACGAGCTCGGACGCCTCGGGGACGTTGGGCTTGACGACCGTCGCGCCGCGGAAGGCGGTGAGCCGGTAACGCGAGTCGACGCACACCTTGACCCCGCGACTCGCGAGGCGAACGACCGCGTCGACGATGGGACCGCTGACCGCGCCCAGGCCGTAGTCACTGACCACGACGACGTCCACCGCCGCCGCGCCGGCCTCGAGCGCCGCGGCGACCTCGCGGGCGTAGGACTCCGGCAAACCGGCGACCGGCTCGTCGTCGATGCGCAGCACCTGTTGGCGGGCGGTGCCGAAGGCTCCCGCCAACACCCGGGTCTTTTGCGGCGTCGTCACCGAGCCCGACTTGAGACCGTCGACGTCGACGCCGGCGCTCTTCAACAACGCCCGCAGCTTGTTGCCGGCGACGTCCGCGCCGACGATGCCGAGCATCCGGGTCTCGACCCCGAGCGCCGCGAGGTTCTGCGCCGCGTTCGCGGCACCCCCGAGGCGGTGCTCGAGGCGCTCCTGCCGGACCACGATGACCGGCGCCTCACGCGACACCCGGACGGTCTCGCCATAGAGGTAGGTGTCGAGCACACAGTCGCCCACCAAGAGGGCCCTGCGACCTCGCATCGCCTCGACGGCGCGCGCCACGACTGAGTTGCCGCTCCTACCCATGCCTCGACTCGGGGCGCAGTGTGTCAGATTGTGGCGGAAGGACTCAAGAGCTGAGGCGCCCTCAACGCTCGAGCTCCACGAGCATGGCGCGCGACTTGGTGGCGACCTGGCGCTTGAACTCGCGCGCCTCGTCCATCGTCCGGAAGTAGTCGTCGGCGATGTTCAGGGCCGCGAGCAGCGCGAGCTTGGTGCTCGAGATCGGCCCGTGCGCCGCGACCTCGTCCACCTTGCGCTTGACGTAGGAGGCCAAACGCTCGACGTGCCGCGAGTCGTCGTTCGCCTTCAGCACCATCCGCTGCCCGAGGATCTGCACCTCAACGGTCTTCTTGTCGGTGTTCTTGCCAGGCAGCTTGCTCACGACAACCTCGCGCTCAGTATACGGGGGGCTCGCGCCCGGTCAAGAAATGCCCCGCTCGCCGGGCATCGCGAACAGCGCGTCGACGAAGCTCGTGGCCACGAACGGCCGGAGGTCATCCGGCTTCTCGCCGACCCCGACGAAGCGCACCTTGAGCTTGACGGCGTCGGCGATCGCCACGACCACCCCGCCCTTCGCGGTGCCGTCGAGCTTGGTGAGGATGACGCCGGAGAGCCCCAGGGCCTGATGGAACTCGCGCGCCTGCTGCAGCGCGTTCTGTCCGGTGGTCGCGTCGACCACCAGCCAGGTGTGATCGGGCGCCCCCGAACGTGCTTTGCCGGCGGCGCGCTTGACCTTCTTGATCTCGTCCATCAGGTCGCTCTTGGTGTGCAACCTGCCGGCGGTGTCGGCGAGCACGATGTCGGCGTGCGCCTCCTTGGCGTGATTGACGGCGTTGAAGATGACGCTCGCCGGATCGGCGCCGGTCTCGCCGCGGATCAGGGCGCTGCCGGTGCGCTCGGCCCACACCGCGAGCTGCTCGACCGCGGCGGCGCGGAAGGTGTCACCGGCCGCGAGCACCACGCTCTTCTGGCGCGCGCGGCACAACGCCGCGATCTTGCCGATGGTCGTGGTCTTGCCGACGCCGTTGACGCCGACGAACAGGATCACCGTCGGTGTAGCGCCGGAGTCGAAGAGCGGCGCGTCGTCCGCCCCGGTCGCGTTGAGCGCCTCGAGGACCTTGGCCTTGAGGGCGGTGCGCACACCGTCGATGCCGCCGCCGGACGTCGCCGGCCGGGCCCGGATGTCTTTGAGCAGACGGCCGACCAGGCTCACGCCCAGGTCCGCGGACAAGAGCGCCTCCTCCAGCTGACCGTAAAGAGCGGCGTCGATGGTCGGCTTGCGCTCGATGAGCTCCTTCAGCCGGCCCCACAGTGACGCCCGGGTCCGCGACAATCCCGCCGCCAGCCGGTCATCAGCGGCGAGTGGCTGATCCGCCTCGGCCTCGCCAGGCGCCGCACCGCTGTCCCCATCGAGACCCTCTCCGGCCGCCGACGCCCCGGCCGCGTCGGTCGCGGCTGCCGCGGCCGCCGTCTCCTCGTCCTCGGCTGCGTCTGTTTGTTCGTCCGCCGCGGACTCCAGGTCCGTTTCGCCGGGCGTGATGCTCGGGAGCTTCGCGGCCGATGGCGTCGGGGGAACCGGACGGACGACCGGGACCTCATCGTCGCTGAACTGCTCTCGGCGCCGTCGGCGGGCCTTGCGGAGCGCAACGGCAAAGAAGCCGACCACGAAAAGCACGACGATCGCCGTGACGACGTTCGCGATCCAGTCACCCTGCATGCGGCGCGGTGTTAGTCAGAACCCCCGCGCGTGTCAACGGCGGCGAGCGCCAGACTGCACGGGCGATCGAGTTCTCGTTCTTTTGATTCCCGGCGGGCGCTTCGCGCCCGTCCTCCCCACCCCCACCCCGGAGCGTCGCGCGACAGGCGCCGCTCTCGGCCCGCCCCCGGGTGGGGCGGGCTACATCGGTCCAAGTCGAGAAGTCGATTGCCCTGCGCAGGCGGCGCCAGCCGATGACGCCTGGCGGCGATTGTGATACTGCGGCGCACCATGACAGGCGGGCCTTCGGTCTTGTTCGTCGCCGGCGAGGCGTCCGCCGATCTCCACGGGGCTCGCGTGGTCGCGGCGCTGAAACAGCGGCGCCCGGACCTCGAGGTCTTCGGGATTGGCGGCAGCGGCTTGCGCGACCAGGGCCTGGAGGCGATCGCCCGCGCCGAGGACATCTCGGTCGCCGGGCTGACCGAGGTCCTGTTTGCGATCCCGAGGATCTGGAGGATCATGCGCCTTCTCGTGGCCGCGGCGAGAGAGCGACGCCCCGCGGCCGCGGTGCTCATCGACCTGCCTGACTTCAACCTCCGCCTCGCGAAGCGCCTGAAGAAGCTCGGCATCCCGGTGATCTACTACATCAGCCCACAGGTCTGGGCGTGGCGCCAGAGTCGGGTGGCCCAGATCCGAGAGCTCGTGAGCCAAATGCTCGTCGTCCTGCCCTTCGAGCAGGCCTTCTACCAACAACACGGGGTGCGCTCGCGCTTCGTCGGCCATCCGCTGATCGAGGAGCTGCCCACCGCCACCAACCGGGCCGCGAGCCGCGTCGAGCTGCAGCTGCCGACCACCCAGGGACCGGTCATCGCGCTGTTGCCCGGCAGCCGCGTCAAGGAGGTCACCCGCCACCTGGCGCTGATGCTCGCCGCCGTCGAGCGCCTGCGGCGCCGGTTTCCCGACGTCCACGCCATCATCCCGGTCGCGAGCACCATTCCCCGAAAGCTGATCGACAACATCGTCAAGGGCTTCTCGCTCCATGCGACGATCCTCGACGGCAAGGCCACCGAGGCGCTGGTCGCCGCCGACGCCGCGGTCGTCTGCTCGGGCACCGCGACCCTGCAGGCGGCGCTCCTCGGCCGGCCGATGGTGGTCGTCTACCGGGTGTCGTTCTTGACCTACCACATCGTCAAGCGCCTGGTGAAAGTGGCGCACGTGGCCCTCGTCAACCTGATCGCCGGCCACACGCTGGTGCCCGAGCTGCTCCAGGCCGCGTTCACCCCCCAGAACGTCGAGACCGAGCTCGACAAGATCCTCAGCGACGCGGTCGCCCGGGTGCGGCTGACGCAAGAGCTCGGTCAGATCCGTCGCCAGCTCGGCGGCCCGGGCGCCGCCGGTCGCGTCGCCGACGTCGTCGTCGACTACCTGCCGGCGAGCGAGCCGCCGCTCCCGAGCCCGGCGGCGGGGCGCCGCACGCCGCCCGAAAAGCTCTGGGGCTGACCGGGGCGCGAAAGGACATGACCTGGCGATGACCGCTTCTTCCACCTCGCAGCCGCCCCGTCGCAGCGTCGTGTTGTTGCCGACCTACAACGAGGCCGAGAACATCAGGGAGATCACGCCGCTGATCCTCGCCGCGGCGCCGGTGGACCTCTGGATCCTGGACGACAACTCTCCTGACGGCACCGGCGCGATCGCCGATGCGCTCGCCGCCTCCGAGCCGCGCATCCAGGTCGTCCACCGCCCCGAGAAGCGCGGCCTCGGCGCCGCCTACGTCGACGGCTTCAAGCGGGCCTTGGCCGCGGGCTACGAGCGCGTCATCGAGATGGACGCCGACCTCAGCCACCCGGTGGCGGCGTTGCCGGAGCTCCTCCGCCTCGCCGAGGAGTACGATCTGGTGCTCGGCTCCCGCTGGGTGCCGGGCGGCGGCACCAAGAACTGGCCGTGGTCGCGCAAGCTGATCTCGCGCGCCGGCTCGCTGTACGCCCGGACGCTGCTCTGCCTGCCGATCCGGGACCTGACCGGCGGCTTCAAGTGCTTCCGCCGCGAGGTGCTCGCGGCCTTCGACCTCGACGCGGTCAAGACCACCGGCTACGCGTTCCAGATCGAGCTGACCTACCGCGCCGTCCGCCGCGGCTTCCGGGTCGTCGAGACCCCGATCACCTTCGTCGAGCGGACCGACGGCGTCTCGAAGATGTCGCGCCGCATCGTCGTCGAGGCCCTCCTCAAAGTGCCGCTGTTGCCGCTGCAGGTGCGCCGGTGAGCCCCCTGGCGCGCCTGTTCCCGTACCTGCGCCACGAGCTCTCGACCTTGATGCTCGCCTACGCCTGCATGATCGTGCTCGCGGTCACCAGCGCCCTCTATGCCTTTCTCGCCGGGCCGGCCTTGAAGTTCGTCTTCACCGGCAACTTCGCCGACGTCCTGCGGACCTCGGCCGGTGACCTGCGCTCGTTCGTGCGCTGGTTCCCGGTGAGTCTGATCTCGAGCCTCGAGACCTTGTCACCGCGCCTGGCCCTGGTGGTGGTCCCGGCCTTCCTGGTCGGCACCGCCGCCGTGAAGGGGTTGGCGCAGACCGGCCAGTTCACACTGCTCGGCCGCGCCAGCCAGCGCATCCTCAGGGCGCTCCGCCGTGACGCCTTCATGTCGATGCTCAGCCAGTCGCCGGCGTTCTTCAACCGCCGCGCCCACGGCGACCTGCTCAGCCGCCTGACCAGTGACGCCAACGTCGTCGAGCAGGCGGTGTTCTACGGCTGGGCGCCGCTGTTGCGCGAGCCGCTCAGCGTCCTGGTGCTGCTGGTGTTCTGCTTCTACACCGATCCGGTGCTGGCGCTGTTCACCTTCATCACCGTGCCGCTGGCGTTGTTGCCGCTCAGCCGCTTCTCCCGCTGGCTGAAGAAGGTGTCGCGCTCGGGCCAAGACTATCAGGGCGAGATCAACGCGACCTGCTACGAGGCGCTCGCCGGCATCCGGGTGGTGCAGGCCTTCGGCACCGAGGAGCGTGAGGGCGCGAAGCTCGACCGAGCGGCGCAGAAATACCTCGGGCAGATGTTCCACTCCTACTTCATCCGCGCGGTGCGCACCCCGACGATGGAGTTCTTGGGCGCGGTGGCGCTCGCCGGTCTCCTGGGGCTGCTCGGTTACCAGGTCCAGGCCAAACACGCCGACCCGGCGCACTTCATCAGCTTCTTCGTCGCCGTGGTGCTGATGTACGACCCGCTGAAGAAGCTCGGCAACGTCAGCGACTACATGGCGACCGGCGCCGCCTCCGCCGAGCGGATCTTCGAGATCATCGATCTGGTGCCGGAGATCCGCGACCCGCAGGGCGCCCGAGAGCTCGCTCCCTTTGCGGTCGGCGTCACCTTCGACAAGGTGAGCTTCGCCTACGGCGCGACGCCGGTCTTGACCCAGATCGATCTCGCGCTGCCGGCCGGCAGCATGGTGGCGCTCGTCGGCGCCAGCGGCGCCGGCAAGACCACGCTCGCGCACCTGTTGCCGCGTTTCTATGACGTCACCAGCGGCGCGGTGCGGATCGACGGCGCCGACATCCGCGACGTCAGCCTCAGATCCTTGCGACGGCAGATCGGCGTCGTCAGCCAGGACACCTTCCTGTTCAACGCCTCGGTCGAGGCCAACATCGCCTATGGCCGACCCGACGCCCCCACCGAGAGGATCCGGGCCGCGGCCAAGGCGGCGCACGCCGACTCGTTCATCACCGAGCTGCCGCAGGGCTACGGCACCATCATCGGTGAGCGCGGCGTGATGCTCTCCGGCGGCCAACGGCAACGCCTCGCGATCGCTCGGGCGTTGTTGTGCGATCCGCCGTTGTTGATCCTCGACGAGGCCACGAGCGCTCTGGACGTCGAGAGCGAGCGCTTCGTTCAACAGGCGCTGGAGGTGCTGATGAAAGACCGCACCAGCCTGGTGATCGCCCACCGCCTGTCGACCGTGAGGCGCGCCGACCTGATCGCCGTCCTCAAAGACGGGGTCATCGTCGAGCGCGGCCGCCACGAAGAGCTCCTCGCGCGCGAGGGCGAGTACGCCCGGCTCTACGCCATGCAGTTCGCCGACTCCCCGGCCCCGGCTGCGAGCGCCGCGGTGTAGCGCCATGGTCCGACGGCTTTCGACCCTCGCGCTCCTGATTCTGATCGTCCTCGGCGCCGCCGCCCGGGTTCGGCAACGAACCTTGCCGGTCTTGGAGCGCTCACCGGAGGCCCATCCCCTCGGCGCTTTTCACGTCCACTCGTCATTGAGCCACGACGGGTTCTTGAGCCTCGAAGAGATCGCACGGACCGCGGAGCGCCTCGGTCTGGAGTTCGTGGTCGTCACCGATCACAATCGCCAGCTCGCCGGCCCGGTGCAGCTCGGCCGCGTTACGGTGCTGTCCTACGCCGAGCTGTCGACGCCCTTCGGCCACTTGGTCGCGCTCGGCTCCGATCAGCTGTTCGACGACGAGGAGCGCGCCCGCCTGAGCGTGGTGCAACGGATCGCCGACGGCCACGGGGTGGCGGTGGTCACCCACCCCGCGGATCCAAAGCGCCCCTGGGACGGCCCGGCCGCCGGCCTCGGCGGCTTCGAGATCGCGAACCTGGCGTCGTCGGCGCGCCGCCGCGGCGGGCCGATCTTTCTCGGGCTGTTGCCGACGCTGTTCGCCTATCCCTTGAACCCCGACCTCGCCTTGGCGCAGATCTACGACCGCGATCACCGCGCCCTGGAGCGCTGGGACGGAGAGTCGCGCCCCGACGTGATCGGCCTCTGTGGCGGCGATGCCCACGGCCGGCCGTTGCCGCTCGCCGACAACCTGCGGGGCTTCACGCTGGTCCTGGAGGCCGCGTTGCCGGCGGACACCGAGAGCCGGCCGCAGGCCATCCTCGACCTCCTGCACCGCAGCCGTTTTCACTGCGTCGCCGCTCTGTTCGGCATGGATCCGGAGTTCGAGCTCGCCGCGACCTCGGGGCCGGAGGTCGTGGGGCGCCCCGGCGACTCGGTCACCACCTCGCAGATCGACGCGTTGCAGGTCACGAGCCCGAAGAGCAGCACCGTGCAACCCACCCTGGTGCTGCTGCGCAACGGCGAAGAGGTGGTGCGCAGCCAACAGTCGAGCCTCCGCTACGCCGCGCCGACGCCGGGCACCTACCGCGTCGAGGTGCGGCTGCCGATCCCGGGGATCCTGTTCGGCGAGCGCCCGGTGCCGGTCATCTACTCCAACCGCATCCGCGTCGAGCTCGCCCCCGACCCGCCGCCGCCGCCCGCCCCCGAGCCGGCCATCGAGGCATCACCCGAGCCAGCGCCCGAGCCCACGCCTGAGCCCTAGACCAGTTTCGCGATGAAGTAGTCGTCCTCCCCGCCCCACTCGGGGGCGGGGACCGTGGGGGGGGGGTGGGGAGCGCGGCCGCGGCGGCCGCGCGGCCCGAGTTTGACACATCCTACTCACCCACTTCCAGATTCACGTGATCTTCCGGGCAGATCTCCCCCTGGGCCGAAACAGGCGTGAGCGTAGGTGTTGGATCGACCTTCAGCACCGGTGGCGGCGGAGCAATCCCGAGACT
>JACRCV010000044.1 GCA_016218825.1 Deltaproteobacteria bacterium | reverse complement strand
GGGAAGATCCTCGGCGAAAACAAGGCGTTGTGGCGCGGCTCTGCGTCCCCCGTGAGCCCCACGCTCAGGACCGACAAAGCCGGATCCTTCGCGTCTACGGCCAGTTACGAGAGCCATCGTGATGACCCCGTGAACGCTTACCCTCGATGTATGGGTTCTCGTCGTTCCAGTCGTCATTGTTGGAGCTGAGGTGTTCATCGGGTTGGTCGCAATCCAAACCGATTCCCACGACTATGGCCTTCGAGCCGTACCCATCTTGGTCGGCGTCCCGATAGCAGCTGTCGTTGCCGTCACAGTCCTGATCGAGACCGTCTGCCACCACCTCAACGGCGCCTGGGTTGACTGACGCACCGTGGTCGTTGCAGTCCCCCGAAAACCCCCAAGCCCAGGCTTCGGTGGGGTCAGCGCAGTCAGTATCACTGGACACTACGGTGTCTGCGGTTCGGAACCCGTCGCGATCGTAGTCCGCGTAGCAAGTCTCCTGTCCGTCGCAATTCTTGTCGATGCCATCGCCGAGAGTCTCTATTGCGCCGGGATGGACCGACGAATCCTGGTCGTTGCAGTCTTCGCTGTTCGCAGACATGAGAAGCTCGGGGTGGCCGCACCAGCCATCCAACCCATCGGGCAAGATCACGGTCTCCGTGGAGCCGTAGCCGTCTCCATCCGCATCCACGTAACACTTGATCTGCACCAGCTCGATCTGAGTGGTTGCCACCGTCCGGTTTCCACACTGATCCATCACCACAACACCGATCGAATTCAGACCGGGTTCCAGGTGCACCGAGGTCGCGAACCCCGGCGGACTGTGCACCACCACCGGCACCTCCACCCCGTTCACGAACGCCCGCGCGCTCGGATCGTCAGTGCCGCCCGACACCAGGATCTGCGAGTCCATGGTCACGAGCCCCTGCACCGGCGAGGTCAGGTATGCCGCCGGCGCCGTGGTGTTCACGTCGATGAGCGACAGCGCGAACGAAGCCCCGGTCCTACCCACCATCGTCACGTCGAGCGCCGGCGCGGCGCCCGGGAGCGCCACCTCGCCCACCACCGCCTTGTCCCGGCCGATCATATCCTGCGGCCCCACCAGCACCGCGCCGGTCGCGGAATTCCGCGCCGACAGCGTCGTGCCCGGAGCCCACGGGCTCGAGCGTTGCAGCACCATCAGCGGCTGACTCCGCAGGCTCGGCGCTCGGGCCTGCACATCATACGTCCTCGACCCATATGGGCACGGCCTCATCCCACACGGCCCGATCGGCGGCAGACTTCCACCCGGAGGGATCACGACCGGCCCGTGAGGCGACGACGGGTCCGTCGTCCCGGGAAACGTGAAGCGGCACGCAGCACCGATGTCATGGACCCCCAGGGTCTCGCCCCCGAGCGCCACGGTCGCGCTCGCGGGCACGAATCGAACCGAGTGGCTGCCGACCGAGATCGGGGTCACGATGCCTCGCCCCGGCGCCAACGTCTGCGCGGCCTGCACACCGTCGATCAGGACCCGGCCGGGCCGCACCCGCGCCCCCGCAGACGCCGGCGATACCATTACCCGCGGCGTCTGAGCGTCGGCCGGCACGTCCACTTGAACCGTCAGCCCCGCGAGCGGTACGGCGGTCGGAGCGCCGATCCTGAACCGAGCCACCGGCGCCGTCGGGTCCGGAGCTAACGGCGTGAAGGTCGGGGGAGCGCACACGCCGTTGTCGACGACACCGTTACAGTCGTTGTCAGCGCTGTCGCAAACCTCGGCGATGCCCGGGTGGACGCTGGCGTCCGCGTCGTCGCAGTCAGTGCCCCCCGACGCACTGGAGTAGTATCCATCGCCGTCCGCGTCCACCTGAGGACAACCCGGCGCACTCGGCAGCGTCGCGAGGTCGGCGGTCGCCACCGACACGCCGTAGGCAAAGCTGTCCACCACGTCCGCGCGGTTGGAGTCGACGCCGGGAACAAAGAACGCACCGCCGCTCCCGCACGGTCGGTTCCAGAAGTTGCCGCGCTGATAGGTCGGCGACGTCGCGTCGGTGTCCGACAGCTCACGGGGGTCGTCGGATTTCACCGGCGCGGAGTTGCCGGCGAAGTCGTTGAGGAACACGCGCGCGACCGGAGACGGCACCACCGGGTACGACGGGCTCGCCAGGTGCTCGAGGGTCGTGCCGACGTAGAGCCCGATCGCGTTGTTCTCGACGACGTTCGAAGAGACCACCGCGCTGCCGTCACCCAGCACCACGCCCCATTCGAAGCCGCCGCTCACGACATTGCGTCGGATCTGATTGCGGTACGACCCAAACGCGTTCGCGATGCCCTTGCTCGCGGCCACACCGGTGATCGTGTTGCCCTCTACGGTATTGTCAGATACTCCCAGGAGGACGATTCCATCGCCGAGCGCACCGTATTCCGGCACGATCGTGATGTCGTTGTCCCGCACGATGTTCCGCTGCGGCGTCGAGCCACCCCCAACCAAATCAATGCCGAAACCGCCCGCCACCACGTGGTTGCGCGCAACCAAGCCGTTCACAGTTTGCCGGTACTGGATTCCAGTGGCCGCCTGGATCGAGGGGTTGTCGATCACCTGGACATTCTCACCGGCGCCAAAGATCAAGACCGCCGAGGCCCAGGAGTGCCCGACCAAGGTATTGCCGGAGATCACGACGTCGCTCGCGGTCGGCGAGACTTGAATGCCGGTCTGATAATGATCGACGCGACAGTTCTTCACCACCGCCCGCGGCACCGGCACCGAGATCGCGGCACCGGGCGCGACGAGCTGCACCAGATGCCCCGCGCAATCGAGCGTGGTGCCTGCCCGGAGCTCGATGGTGTCGAGCACGTCCTGCGTCAGCGTGCAGGTGCTACCGGCGAAGGTTCCGATCGACGCGCAGTCTCCTCCGCCGGCGCCGCCCACGAACTTCGTGCCGCCCGCCGCCGAGCGCCTGCCGGTACGTCGCCGTCCCGAGCTCGTCGGTGACGACGAGCGTCTTGTGCGCGTAGGCGTTGTCGAAGATCGATAGGGTCGTGCTCGGCCGCAGGCCCCGAAGCTGGATCTCGGCGTCCGCGGCGCCGTGCGCCTCGATGATGTAGTCGACGCGGGTCGCGGCCACCATCATCGACAACATCTCGAGCCGCACCGAGCTGGAGAGCGACACGCCGGCGAGCGCGAAGTCGGTGCCGGAGCTCTCGAGGAGGTACTCCGGCTGAAACGGCTCGTCGGCCACGACCCCGAAAAGGCTGAAATGCGTCGTGTAGCCCGCGACCGCGTCGGAGCCGGACGGCGCGACTGAAAGCCTCTCCCACGCCCGATTGACGTAGGTCGCGACGTATACGGGAGCGCCGGTCACCACCGGAAAGGCGCCGGGCGCAAACCTGAAGGTCACCTTCACAGGAGCGGCGAAGCGGGTGCCGGACGGTCCCAGCTCCACGATTGGGCCGATCGCTCCGGCCGGGGCTGCCGCACGGGCGGCCACAGAGATCGGGAGCGGCTCCGCGAGCGCGCTCGCAGGCACGTCGACTGTGATCTCGCCGTTCGGCATCGCGTGCCGAACGATCCCGCCCGCTGGCCCGATGGTCGTTGGATCGCCAACCGACGCAGGCCCGGGCGCAGCCTCCCGCCTCGGCGCAAGCGACGCGTCGCCGGAGCACCCGGCAAGCAGCACGACCGCGAGCCACGACACGGCGATGAAGAACTTACGGCCCATAGCTACCTCCCCACCGAGGTGCACTGCATCCAGACTTGGGATCGCGTTGGTTGCCATGTGCTCAACCCCCGCTCTCGGTGAGGAGGTTCATGTCGAGGTCGTAGGTCCGGGTGACGCTCGAAGCTCCCCAGCGCTCCAGGCAGACGATGGTCGTGGCGCCGCGGTCGCACCTATAGCCGGCGTCCGGTGACGTGCACTGCTCGAAGACGAAGTCGAAGGCCGAGTAGCCTATCGAGCACGTGTACTCCGGGTCGGCGGCGACGCAGACGAGCGTGCCCTCCGCTTCACGATCGCAGTCGGCGAGGTCGTCGCCGTCCCAGTCGCAAGCAGACCCGACGGCCTCCGGCATACACTCGCACGCGAACGGCGCCGGGGCTTCGGCGAAGTAGATGAAGGGGCACGGGTCGCAGACATCGCCCATGCCGTCGGCGTCGCTGTCGGCTTGGTCGGCGTTGGCGGTCGTCGGGCAGTTGTCGGTAGAGTCCGGCACGCCGTCGAGGTCGGCGTCCGGGGGCCAAACGGAGATCGAGACGTCGAGGAACGACCCGGGAACAGACGCGACCCTCACGGCGAGAGAGTGTGGCCCCGCCGCAAGATCGACCGGCTGTTCAACCGAGGTGACGCTCTGGTCAACCTGAGACGGGTCGAGGACCTCTTGCCCGTCGATGGCGAGCCAGGCGGCCGAGACCCCGTGACCGGCGACGCCGCCCGAGGCGATGCTCAAACAGCACGAACCGTGGGGAGGGACTATAAAGGAGAAGGTCCGCTCGGTGGGGGCGCCGGTTGTTCGCTCGACACGCACCGGCCCGAACGCGGTCGTGCCGTCGCGGCAGGGATCCCCGGTGAGCGCCTGGCGTGTGGGGGCAGCGACGCTCGCGCTGACGTCTACGCCTCGCTCGCAGCCGGCTGGAACCAGAAGCGACAGCCCCGCCAACAACAGCGCGCGCGGCAAGCTTGAGAGCGCAAGCCCGAGACCACGACGCCCACACTCAGCGCGCCTGCCGCGGCCCGCAGGCGGATGCGCCCGAGAAGCGGCGCGCAGCGCCCTGCCGAAGACTGGCACGGCCGGCGAGCCTCCAGATGGCGCGAGCACGGCCGCGCCGAGGGTGCGCCGCCGAGGACCACAGGCAGGCGACCCGAGCGCACTCACAGTGCACCCGCCGTACTGTTGACCGCCGGCCCGATTACGAGTTCTACCGGCTGTCCGGCTGTCCGGCTGTCCGGCTGTCCGAGCTTCGAGCCACGACCTGCTGCAACATGCGTCCTCCCCGATGCTGCGAGTGAGTCTGTGAGCCCTGATTGTGCCATACCCCGGAAGCGCCTCGAGCGAAGAAATCGATCCGCCGGTCGATACCTACACGCGCCCACGCGTGTCCTCAAACGGAGTACAGCGGGCGAGGTTGCGCTTGACTCGCGCCCCGGGGTTGTGCGTCCCGCCCCTGCCGCGCTACAACGCCGGCCATGGCAACCTTGAAAGAGCTCCTCCTGGCCCCCGCGGTTCGCCCGAAGGTGATCGATGATTGCGTGACGCTCGTCGACGACGAGGTCGCCGCCAAGTCCGGGCTCGCCGGGCTCGCGATCAAGGCGGCGTATGCGAT
This sequence comes from Deltaproteobacteria bacterium, assembly GCA_016218825.1. Classification (GTDB taxonomy): domain Bacteria; phylum Myxococcota; class XYA12-FULL-58-9; order XYA12-FULL-58-9; family XYA12-FULL-58-9; genus JACRCV01. The sequence goes on along the minus strand of JACRCV010000044.1, from coordinate 12,055 downwards.
CGTCAAGAAGGTGAAGCCCGGGATCATCCGCGAGGCGGTCGATCACCTGCTCGACGACTTCGTCGCCCGGCTGGAGCCGTTCTACGCCGAGAGCCTGCAGGCGAAGAGCCCGGTCGACAGCTACTTCGGCGCCCGCGCCGAGGCGATCGCCGACGCGCTGCTCGGGGTGACCGACGCCAGAGCCGAGCGCGCCAAGAACAAGACCATCAAGGCGGCCTACGACAAGCTCCGGCCCACCGGCGTCAAGCACACCGCCGCCGCGGTGCCGGGCGTCGCGCGTCTCATCGGCCGCCACGCCTGAAGACCCGTGCAGCGCAATCGCCCTGAAGACCCGCGGCGCGTTGCCTCATCAGGCGAAAACCACTATGTAAGGCAGCTGATGTTGACCTTCGGCGAGCTCTGCAAGGATCCGGCGCTCTTCGCCACCCTCGGCGGCGACGATCTCCTGGTGACCGCCGCCGGCTCCGGTGAGGTGCTGGCGCGCGAGCCGGAGCGGCGCCGCGAAGCGACGGTGATCTTCCAACACGAGACCATTCAGATGATGCGGGCCGGGAGGGCGGAGACCGTCGACAAGCTCCTGACCCTCGTGGGGAAGGGCTCCGAGGTCGTGCGCTTGTGCAAGAAGCCCGAGAGCCTGTGGGACAACATCACCGTGGGACGGGCGTCGACCGCGGACGTCGTCATCGACGACCCCGCGATCTCCAGCGTCCACGCCAACTTCGCGATCGACTACGGCGACGGCAGCTGCAGCGTCGAGGACGTCGGCAGCTCCAACGGCACGTTCTTGAATCGACAGCAGCTCCAGCCGCACACGCCGGTCGGGCTGAAGGCCGGCGACTGCCTGCGCTTCGGCCAGAGCGTGTTCTACTACCTGACCAATTCGATGCTCGCCGAGCTCGTGACCGCGGCGCAGTCGAAGTCGCGGCGCTGACGGGCTCGGCGCGGTCGCGACGCCACGATGGCGCGCAGCCCTTGGGTGGATCGGCGCCCCTCGCCCCGAACGGGATCCCATTTGCTCCGGCGAACGAGCTTGTGCTAGGACTTTCGCTCCATCTGGGGCGGGGCTTCGGGCGTGCCATCGCGCGCGAGCCTCGCGGGAGCCCTGAAGGAGGTAGCGTGCGCGACCTGTCGGTGCTGTTGACGTTCATGGCTGCGGCGAGCTCGGCCTTCGCGGCCGGTCCGACCTATCCGCCCGATCCTTTCAATGACGCGGACTTCAAGGACGCGCCGCTCATCCTCGACGTCAGCCACCCGTCGCGCGGGCGCGGCGAGGCGTCGCTGATGTACGCCGGCAGCGTGATCGACAAGTACACCCAGCACCGCGGGTTGATGCTGCAGTTCGATTACGCCGTCACCCAGACGTTGGGCGTCGGCCTGACGTTCGGCTTCATGCACGGCCAGCTCACCAACATCGTCACCGACGACGCCGGCATCATCGGCAACAAGGTCGGCGGTCCGGCGGGCTGTGTCACCAAGGGCTGGCCGAACGCACCCGAGTGCCAGGACATCAACCCCAACGTCCCGGACTACAAGCAGATGACCGGGGTGGTCGACGCGCTGGTGTTCTGGCAGCCGCTGTACGGCAAGATCAACGTGGTCTCCGAGCTCGACGTGAACCTGCAAGCCTTCGTGCTCGCGGGTCTGGGCATCAATGGTCGGCGCAAGATCGAGGCCACGGTCAACGATCACCCGGTGGCGCCCTCCGACTACACGTTGGCGGGCGGCGGCCTTGGCGAGGGCGGGCTGTTCGGGGACCCGAACCCGCACCTGACTCTCGGCACCGGGCTGCAGGTGTTCCTGCTCGACTGGCTGTCGCTGCGTGCCGAGGTCCGCGGCTACATCTCCCGCGAGACCTTCCAGTTCGAGGGCGACAGCGTCGAGAGCAGCTACTTGGCGCAGTACTGGTTCTTCCAGACCGGTCTCGGCTTCATCCTCTTCTAAGGTCGTGCCATGTCCAGAGTGAGCCTCAAGATCGTTGGTCTCGTGCTATTCTCTGCCACGCCGGCGTTCGCGGCGGATCTGCCGGGCGACCCGGGCGCGGCGCCGGACGCCAAAGCGACGCCGGCCAAAGCGGAAGCCGTCGACCCGGACCTGATGAAGAAGGCGGCCGACGAGTCGATCTACGTGGTGCAGCGGCGCGCCTACTCGAAGAGCCGCAGTTTCGAGGCGACGCCGTTCTTCTTCACCTCGCTGAACAACAAGTTCGTCGGCCACCTCGGCCCGGGCGTGGCGCTGGCGTTTCACGCCCGCGAGAACCTGGCGGTCGAGGTGGTCTCGAGCATCCCCGGCGCCACCGTCGGCTTCTACTCGGCGCTCGTCGACGAAGTCTATCGCCAGGAGTCGTTGACCCCGGAGGACGTCGACTTGAAGCAGGTGTCGTACTTCGGCGGCCTGGCGCTGCAGTTCTCGGCGCTCTACGGCAAGTTCGAGTTCTACGGCTGGCTGATCGACTACGACTTCTACGCCACCATCGGCTTCGCCGGCGTGTCGACGAAGGAGACCTGCTTCCCGGGGCGGGACGAAGGCTGCTCGAGCGACGCCGACATCTCGACCGGGCGCGGCCTCAGGGTGCCGCTCACGCAGGGCGACCAATGGAAGCTGGCCGGGCAGATGGGCGGCGGCATGCGCTTCTTCTTCAGCGATTTCCTCGGGTTGCGTCTCGAGATCCGCGACATCGCCTACGCCGATCGCGCCTTCTATCAGGGTGTGACCACGACCGACACCCGCGGCAACGTCTTCTTCATTCTCGGCGTCAGTGTGCTGCTCTAGAGGAGTGATGCGATGATGTTCTCGAAGCGCCAGCTCTCGACCTTCGCCATCCTCGCCGGCGGTCTCGCCGGCAGCGTCGCGCACGCGCAATCGATCGACGAGGCGCTGCGTCTCTACAAGAAGCAGGACTTCAAGGAGGCGGCGATCGCCTTCTTCGACGTGCTGCAGAACGACGCCAACCCCGATCACCGTGACCAGGCGGAGATCTACCTCGCCGAGACCCTGCGCAAGGACGGCTTCTTGATGCCGGCGCTGTTCTATTATCAAGACCTGTTCGGCGCCGGGCGCGGCAACCGCTACTACCTGAACGCGGTCGAGGGGCTGCTCGCGGTGCAGAGGGAGCTGCACGATCCGTTGTGGGTGCCGACCTTGATCAACGAGAAGCTCGATCCCGAGGGCTTCGGCCAGCTCGACCCCGACAAGATCGCGCAGATCAACTACCTGGTCGGCGAGGCCTCGTTCCGCCGCAAGGCCTACACCGACGCCCGGGCGTTCCTGGAGTACGTGCCGCCCGAGAGCCCGCTGCACCCGAAGGCGCGCTATCTGCTCGGCATCCTCGCGGTCCGCGCCGGCGACGGCGAGGGCGCGCAAGGACACTTCAAGTCGATCCTCACCGCGATCGACGTCGACAACGCCAACGACGAGATGAAGCGGGTCCGCAACCTCGCGCTCTTGGCCGCCGGCCGCAACGCCTACGGCCTCGGGCGCTTCGAGGAGGCCAGCGACTTCTACCACCAGGTGCCGCGCTTCGCCGACCTGTGGTTCAGCGCGATGTACGAGAACTCCTGGGCGCTGTTCCGCCAGGAGAAGTACGGCCAGGCGTTGGGCGAGCTGCAGAGCGTGACCTCGCCGTACTTCTCGAAGCGGCACATCCCCGAGGCCTTCGTCATTCAAGGGACGGCGTACTTCGCCAACTGCCAGTGGGACCGCGTTCGCCGCTCGGTGTCGCGCTACAAGAAGGTCTACGAGCCGATGTTGAACCAGCTGCGAAGCTATCTCGACGAGAGCCGCGAGCCGGTCGACTACTACCGCGACATCGTCGCCGACGGCAACGGCCGGTTCTCGGTGGAGGCGGCGCGCGAGGTGCGGCGCATCCAGCGCTTCAAGGACTTCCACTTCGTCTTGACCCACATGGCCTGGGAGCGCGAGCAGCTCGACCTCGTCAAGGTTTGGAAGGGCAGCCGCTTCGCCGAAGATCTGAAGGTCATCATCGACAAGGAGCGCGGCAACGGCGAGCGCTTCGCGGGCCAAGTGGCGCGCGCCAAGCTCAAGGAGATCATGGCGGCGCTGCAGAACTTCCAGAACCAGGTGAACATCCTCGACTTCGAAGTGGCGGACGCCGAGCGTCAGTGGCTGGAGCAGGGCCAGGAGATCTTGAAGGGCCGGCGGGCGCGCCTGCCCCGACCCGAGATCCCCAACGACCAGTGGCAGCACTGGAGCTTCGACCGCGAGTATTGGCAAGACGAGCTCGGCTACATCCAGCACACGATGCGCAGCGAGTGCCTTTGATTGGGAAGGCGGCCGCCCGGAAGAGCGGCGCGACCTGCATGTGGGTGAGAGGCGTTAGACCATGGTGAAGCATCTGCTCTTGGTGTTGGCGTTGGCGCTCGGATCCTCCGGCGTCACGCTCGTCGTGACCACAGCGAACGCGGTCGCCGCCCCGAAGAAGGCCAAGAAGGCCGGCAAGAAGAAGGCCCGCGCCAAGCGGCCGGGGGGCGGCAACACCGCCTCTGCCGCCGACCCGGACGACACCGTCGCCGACGCCGAGGAGGCCCAGGCCGAGGCGGAGGAGCGCCGGGCGCCGGCGAGCTTCGCGTGGACGCCGCAGCCCACGGAAGCCGACATGGACGCCCGCGCCGACGAGAAGCGCGACGAGTCGATCGACAAGCTCAAGAAGCTGTTGCCGACGGTGCCCGACGGCGAGCAGAAGGCGGAGCTCATCTTCCGGCTCTCCGAGATGTACTGGGGCAAGTCGAAGTTCCTGCACCTGCGCGCGATGCGGCAGTGGGACGAGCAGCTCGACCTCTGGCACGACAAGGGCGAGAAGGGGCCGCAGCCCAAGCTCGAGACCCTGGCCGACAACGACAAGGCCGACCTCTTCAAGCGCGAGGCGTTGAAGCTCTACGAGCAGCTCCTCGAGAAGTACCCCAACTACCCGCGCAAGGACGAGGTCCTCTACAACCTCGGCAGCTCCCTGTACGAGTCCGGCGACAAGCAGAAGGGCGTCGAGATGTACTGGAAGCTGATCAAGCAGTTCCCGGACTCGAGCTTCTCGCCTGACGCCTGGCTGCAGCTGGGCGAGCACTTCTTCAACGCCAACAAGCTGCCGCAGGCGATCAAGGCTTACACCAAGGCGGCCGAGACCAAGAAGCCGCGGGTGTTCTCCTACGCCCAGTACAAGCTCGCCTGGTGCGACTACAACCTCCAGGACTACGACAAGTCGTTGGAGAAGTTCCGCGACGTCATCGCCTACGCCAAGAAGCAGGCCGCGGCCGACGCTCAAAAGGGCGGCCTCGACAAGAAGGACAAGATCCAGCTGGTCGACGAGGCGCTCTCCGACATGGTGCGGGTCTACTCGCACATCGACGCCATCGAGGGCGCCTTCGAGTTCTACGCCACCGAGGTCGGCAAGGACCGCGCTTATCGCTACCTGCGCAAGCTCTCCAAGCTCTACAACAGCGAGGGCAAGCACGACCTCGAGATCAAGACCTACGAGAAGCTGAACACCGACTACCCGTACGCCCCCGAGGCGCCCGAGAACCACACCGCGATCATGAACGCCTACGCCCAGCTCGGTCGCAGCAAAGAGGTGCGGCGCGAGGTGCGGCGGATGATCGACCTGTACTCGCCGAACGCGGTCTGGGCGCAGCACAACGCCGGCAACAAGGAGATCCTCGAGAAGGCCTTCGACACCGTCGAGCAGGAGCTCTCGAACCTGGTCACCGAGAAGCACAAGGAAGCGCAGCAGACCAAGCTCGTCGACACCTACAAGCTGGCGCGCGACATCTATAAGGAGTACCTCGACAAGTTCACCAAGACCGAGAACTCCTACAAGTTCCGCTTCTTCTACGCCGAGATCCTCTTCGAGCTCAAAGAGTTCGAGGACGCCGGCGTCGAGTACGGCAAGGTGGTCGCCGAGAACGCCAAGGGCGAGTTCGTCAAGCCCGCCGCCTACACCGCGATCTTGGCCTGGGAGAAGGTCTACAGCGGCGTCAAGGAAGAGGTCGGCAAGAAGATCGAGGAGAAGAAGGGCACGAAGTCGAAGGGCGCGTTGGCGAAGCTCGAGAAGCTCGAAGATCTGCAGAAGGGCAAGAAGTACGAGGCCGAGCCGCTGACCGACCCCGAGCGCAAGCTCGCCGACGCCTGCGACAAGTTCGTCGACATCGCGCCCGAGGACGACGAGGTCGTCAAGGTCAAGTTCAAGAGCGCGCGGCTGTTCTACGTCCGCAACCAGTTCGAGGAGGCGGCGAAGCGCTTCGGCGAGATCATCGATCGCTGGCCGAAGGACAAGATGGCGCACCTGGCCGCCGAGTCGATCCTGCAGTCGTTCAACGTCCGCGAGGACTGGTCGCAGTTGAACGCCTGGGGCCGCAAGTTCACGAAGCACGACCTCTTGATGTCGGACGCGGCGTTCAAGAAGCGCGTCGACGAGTTCGTCGAGGGCGCGTCGTTCAACGAGATCCACTTCGTCTTCGAGCCCAAGGCGACGCCGCTCGAGATCGCCGACCACTACGCCGGCTTCGTCAAAGAGTTCCCGAAGTCGAAGTACGTGATGGTCGGTCTGTACAACGCGGTGGTGAACTACGACAAGTCGAACTTCCTCGAGAAGTCGATGCAGTACGCCGAGATGACCATCAAGGACTACAAGGACTTCAAGATCTCGGACAAGGACGCCGCCGACTCGAAGCGCGAGGGCGCCGCGCTCCCGGAGGTCGAGGACATCCGCGAGAAGGTGATGTTCCTGCTCGCGACCTTCAACGGCCGGCTCGCGGAGTTCGACGTCGCCGCCGATTGGTACGAGAAGTACGCCAGCGAGTTCCCGAAGGGCGACAAGCGGCCGGACGCGCTGTTCAACTCCGGCCTGCTGCGCGAGGGCCTGGGCGAGTATGACACCGCGATGAAGAGCTTCCAGGCCTACATCAAGGACTACCCCAAGGCCAAGGACACCCCCGACGTCGCCTGGCGCATCGGCCTCATCCTCTTGGACCGCAAGAAGGACTACAAGGCGGCGGTCGCGCACTTCAGCCAGTTCAGCAAGATCGCCGGGGTCAGCAACCCGGGGCGCGACGTCTGCGCCGACTACAAGGTCGTGTTGGCGCTCGGCAAGCAGAACAAGGACAAAGAGGTCAAGGCGGGCTACGACGCCATCCTCAAGGCCTACCCGAAGCTGTCGGCGGAGGACAAGGCCAAGCCCTGTCCGCTCGAGGCGGCGGCGGCGGCGGCGTTCTACCAGGTCGAGCCGACGTTCCAGACCTACCTGGCGCTGTCGTTGACCGGCAACGAGAAGGAGCTGGCGCAGCGCTTGGTGAAGAAGACCGAGATGATCGCCGAATTGCAGAAGAAGTACACCGACGTGCTCGGCATCGGCCAGGGTGACTACGGCATCGCGTCGCTGTTCCGGATCGGCGTCGTCTACCAGAACGCCTCGCAGGCGATCTTCGGCATCCCCTGCCCGCGGCGCTTCGACGAGGATCAGTGCGGCATCTTCCAGTCGGAGCTGCAGTCCAAGGGCTTCCCGCTCGAGGAGAAGGCGATCGAGGCCTTCGACAAGGCGCTCAACAAGGCCTATGAGCTCGGGATCTACAACGACTGGCTCGCCAAGACTCAAGACGCGATGAAGCAGTACGAGCCGCAGCGCTTCCCGGAGATCCGCGAGTACGACCTGATCGCCAGCGAGAAGGTCTTCGACGTCCCGGCGCTGGTCGAGGTGCAACCATGACGCGGATGATGCGAACGATGACGGTGGCCGCGGTCGGCGCCCTGCTGTCGGCGTGCGGCGGCGACGCCGCGAAAGAGGCGGCGCCGGCGCCGAAGCCGGTCACCGCCACGCCGGCGAAGAGTCCGGCGCAGCTGAAGTTCGAGGCCGGGCGCGACGCCGGCAAGGCCGGCAACTGGAAGCAGGCGGCGGCGTTGTTCGAAGAGGCCGCGGCCCTGGATCCGACGAACAAGAACGCCAAGGTCGACCTGGGCATCGCCCTCGAGCGCCAGGGCGACATGAAGGCGGCAGTCAGCGTCTATCGCGCCGTGGTCGAGACCGACCCCGAGAACCCGGCGGCGGCGACCAACCTGGCGCGGGCGCTGGTGGCGCTCGGCGACGAGAAGGAGGCCTCGAAGATCCTCGCCGGCGCCCTGAAGAAGAACCCCGAGGACGCGAACCTGCTCAATACGTACGCCGGCGTGCTGCGCCTCGAGAAGAAGTACAAGGTGGCCGCCGAGAAGGCGCGCAAGGTGCTGTTGCGCGACCAGAACAACGCCGCGGCGATCAAGACCCTGGCGCTGATCTACGCCGACGAGGGCAAGCTGCAGCTCGCCGAGACCTTCTTCAGAAACGCCCTGAAGCTCGACGAGAAGGACGCCACGATCCGCGTCAACCTCGGGCTGTTGGCGTTCAAGCGCGGCGAGCACCAGGCGGCGATCATCGAGTTCGAAGAGGCGATGAAGCTCGACCCGCAGAACGCCACGTCGCTCGCCAACATCGGCGCCATCAGCCTGCGCTTCCGCGACTACAAGCGCGCCAGCGACGCCTACCGCAAGGCGATCAGCCTCGGGATGCTGAACTGCACCACCGCGGCCGCGCTCGGCTACGCGCTCGAGGGGGCGCAGGACGGCGCCGAGGCCATCAAGCAGCTCGGCAAGGCGTTCGAGATGTGCCCGAAGGACACCGAGCTCCTGTTCGCGATGGGCAACATCTGCATGGCGCAGCTGCGCGACAACGGCTGCGCCCTGAAGCACTTCGAGCAGTTCACCGACAGCAAGAAGGGGCTGGCGAAGAACCACAAGGTGTTCGAGCTCATCCAGACGATCAAGGCGATGCAGGCGGCCGAGGCCGCGCCGCCGCCGCCGGAGCCGGAGTCGAAGCCGCAGGACGCGCCGCCGCCCGCCGACGGTGGGGGTGGCGCGCCGCCCCCGGCGACCGCGACCGTGGAGCCGGCACCGCCGGCGTTGGAGGCGGCTCCCGAGGCCACGCCACCGCCGCCGCCGCCGGCCGAGGACAGCGGCACCGAGAAGAAGTCGGAGAAGAAGGACGGCGGTCCAGGTGGCGCGTCGCGGCAGGACCTGCCGAAGACCGCGTCGCCGGTGGAGGGCGAGCCGAAGGAAGGTTGACGGTGTCCGCTTCGGCAGCGGGTTTGCGATGGTCGATGGTTGACAAGGGTGCTTGCGACAGGGGTACGATGGCGCCGCCCGGCGAGGCGGGCCCGAGATGGCTCGGGTTTGAAGGAGGTTCGTGATGCGGACAGTGATCGCGGCGCTGTTGTTGGGGCTGCTGTTGTCCTCCGGCGTGGCTTTGGCGCAAGAGGGCGGCGACAAGGTGTCGTTCAAGAAGCGCACCGTCATCGATTTCTCGGACGCGCTGATCGAAGGCGAGCTCACGAAGCCCGAGGGCTCGTACGTCGTCAGCCGCAAGCTCAGCCGGTTCTCGAGCTTGATCCGGTTGCGCGAGAATTTCATTCCCGAGCTGTTGGCGTCACCGGCGCAGCTCTAGTTGTGGCAAGACTCCTTGAAGGTTGAGAGGTAGCTATGAGTCAGCACGATCGTGAAGGCGAAGATCAATCGTTCGGCCGGCGCTCCGACGACAAGTCGGGCGCTCCGACCGCGGTCCACGGGCGGATGGAGCTCCCGGACGTCGAGAAGGACGACGCCGGCATCCCGACCTTCGTGTTTCGCGACTCGCCGAAGGGCACCGATCGACCGAGCCAGGAGCGCCGCACCCTCGAGGTCAGCCTGTTGTGGCGCGAGGCGGTGCTGACGGTCGCCAATTTTTCGAAGCCGCGCACGGTCTACATCGGCGACGACCTGAAGAACGACTTCCGGGTGTCGGCCGAGGGTCTGGGGTCGCCGCGCTTCCCGCTGATCACCGCGGAGAAGGGCGAGTTCGCGATCAACTGGACCGACACGATGACGATCGAGGTGCGCGACGGCGACGGCCGGATCTCGGATCGCGACGCGTTGGAGAAGGCCAGCAAGATCTCCTCGACCCACGTCGACGGCGGCCGCCGCAACAGCTACAAGCTCGGGCTCTACGACAAGGCCGCGGTGCAGATGGGCGAGGTGACGTTCGTCATCCAATACCGCGCCCCGGTGCGGGTGGCCGAGAGTCCGGTCTTGAAGACCATGGACTTCTACTTCACCAAGGTCATGACGCTGTCGCTCATGGCCCACCTCTTCTTCCTGTTGGCGCTGTGGCTGACGCCGATCGACCCCTTCGGGCTCTCGGAGGACCTGTTCAAGAACCCCAACCGCTTCGCGAAGCTGGTGTTGAAGGAGCCGGAGAAGGCCAAGAAGAAGGAGAAGAAGTTCGAGGTCAAGCAGAAGGAAGTGGACACCTCGGTCAAGAAGTTCAAGGCCGAGAAGAGCAAGATCGTGGTCGCGAAGGGCTCGCCGCGCATCGATCCGAACAAGCGCGAGAACGATCGCAAGAAGGTGCTCGACACCGCGATCTTCAAGGCGCTCGGCGGCGGCGGCGGCATGGGCAACACGGTGGCGAACGTCTTCGGCCCCGGCGGTCTCGGCACCGGCATCAACAACGCGCTGCAGGGGCTGCGCGGCGCGGAGATGAACGACGCCGGCGGCGCCGGCGGTATGGGCATGCGCGGCGGCGGTGCGGGCGGCGCCGGGAGCTTGGGAATCGGCGGCTTGGGTGACGGCTCGGGTGGCTACGGCGGCCGTGGCGGCATGGCCGCGGACCTCGGTGGCCGCGACCGCAAGGGCTACAAGGTCGAGATCGGCCGCACGATCACCAAGGGCTGTCTGACGGAGCAGCAGGTCGGTCGGGTGCTGTCGCGCGTCCACAACCAGGCGCGCTACTGCTACGAGAAGGAGCTGACCCGCAACCCGAACATGGCCGGCAAGGTCACCACCTTCTTCATCATCGGCTCGACCGGCGCGGTGCAGACCGTGAAGGTGTCGGCGTCGACGATGAACGACGCCGCGGTCGAGGATTGCCTGGTGCGCGTGATCCAGCGCTTGCGCTTCCCGCCCTGCCAGGGCGGCGGCATCGCCGAAGTCACTTATCCCTGGATCTTCAAGGCTGGGGGCACCTGATGCGCTCGGTCCGCTATTGGCTCGCGATTGGCGTGGCGATCACGGCGCTGGCGGCGCCCGCGGCTGCCGGCGCGCAGAACGTCGAGGACGAGATCGACAAGGCTTTGGGGGGCAGTGAGCCGGCGGCGGCGCCCGAGCCGAAGAAGGGCAAGAAGGCCAAGAAGGTCGACAAGGCGGCGCCGGCCGGCCCGGCGGCAGCGCCCGCGGCGGCTCCGGCGGCGGCAGCGCCGGCGACGGTGGCGCCGGCCGAGGCGCCGTTGCCGCAGATCGGTGAAGACCAGCTGGCGATCTTCGTGCTCAACCGCGGCTTCTATTGCTCCGGCGACCTCGGGGTGCTGCTGACGCTCGGCGGGGTGCGCGGCTACTCGAACGTCCAACCGTACATGTCGGTCAAGCTGGGCTTCGACATCGGCGACTTCCTGGGCGTGCAACTGGCATTGGCCGAGGGCTACTCGTCGGGCAACGCCTTGTCGCAGAACGACGGCCCGAGCGCCGGCGGCAACGGCGTCGTCAACTACGGTCTGTTGATGGTGGGGGGCGAGGTGGTGGGCTCCATCCGGCCGACGCCGCGCTTCGCGATCGAGCCCCGGGTCGGCGGCGGCATCGCCCGCATCGACCCGCAGCCGACCAGTCCCGCGGATGTCAGCGCCTCGGTCCCGTCGATCTCGCCGCAGGTCGGCGGCGGCATCGATTTGAAGTACCTCACGCTCCTCACCGACTTCTCCGCGGGGTTGTCGTTCGGCGGCGCCTACGTCATCGGCCCGAACATCCCGGCGGTCTCGGTGGGCGCGTCGCTGCGCTACACCTTCTAGACCACTCTCCTGCCTTTGATTCCCGCGCTGCCGCTGCGGCCGCGCTCCCCACCCCCACCCCCCCAACCCCTCGGGTGGGGCGCTGACTCTTGATCGCATCTCATCGGCGCCCCTCCGGCCGGGGAATGGCGTTCATCAGGTGTAGCTCGCCCAGCATGGCCACGCGGTCCATCAGGCGCTCCCATCCATGCACGAAGGCGCTGTAACCTGGC
>JACRCV010000006.1 GCA_016218825.1 Deltaproteobacteria bacterium | reverse complement strand
GACCGCCGGGCAGACGAGGCAAGTCGGGCCGCAGTGGTCCAAGTCGGTGTCGGCGACACAATCGGTGCCGGTCGAGCAGAAGTCGGCGTCGCAGGTGAAGCCGCACCCCGTGCCGTCGCAGGTGCGCGTCGCGTCCGCGACCGTCGGGCAGACGAGGCAGGTCGGGCCGCAGTGGTCCAAGTCGGTGTCGGCGACGCAGCCGGTGCCGGTGGAGCAGAAATCGGCGTCGCAGGTGAAGCCGCACCCCGTGCCGTCGCAGGTGCGCGTCGCGTCCGCGACCGTCGGGCAGGTGAGGCAGGTCGGGCCGCAGTGGTCCAAGTCGGTGTCGGCGATGCAGCCGGTGCCGGTGGAGCAGAAGTCGGCGTCGCATGCCTCGCCGCAGCTGCCGGTGACGCAGGTCCGATGGGCGCCGGCCGAGGCGACCGGGCAAACCTGACAGGTAGACCCGCAGGCGTCGGGGTCGGCGTCAGCCTTGCACTGATCGGCGCAGCGGTGCGTGGCGCCGACGCAGACAAAGTCACAAATGCCGCCGGCGCACACCGGGTTGGCGTTCGCGGGCGCGACGCAGCCGGCACAGCCGCCGCCGGTCAACGGTCCGCACTGGTTGGTGTCCGGCTGGCAGCTGAGGCCGGCCGGGGCGCAGTCGGCGTCGGCGCTGCAGCTCTTGCCCTCGGTGTCGAGCCACACCGAGCAACCCGCCAGACAGGCGGCGGCGACACCCCACAGGTAAACAGAGTCAAAGCGCATGCAGACCTCAGAACCAGGTGGCGATGAGGATCAGCGACGCGCCCCCGGCGACAGGGGCGGCCGCGGTCGTCACGGTGGTGGGTGGCGAGTCAGTCGCGAACAGGACGATGCTGGTGACGGCGGTCAGGGCGGCGAAGGCGTACAGGACGTCGGCGCCCGCGGCCTTGGTCTTCACCGCGTCCTTCTTGGCCTGCCACGCGGGCGTGCCGGCAAACTCGCGGCGCGCGGCGCCGGCGTCCCTCGCGGCCAACAGCCCGAGGATCGCTCCCCCGGCGCCGGTCACCGCGGCGGCGCCGGCGGCGATCCACTTCAGTCGCGAGGCCGAGGACGTCGGCGCCGGTTGCACGTGGGCCTCGACACCCGCCGGTGGTGGGGCTTCAGCCACGGCCGGACTCGGCGTGGCCGCGGGCGGGGGTGACGAGGCGGCTTGGAGCTTCCCCGTGCGGGTGACCGCGGCGACGGTGTCGTGGACCGCGTTCATCAGCTTGTTCTCGATGCCCTCGATCTGCGTCGTCCAGCGCGCCAGCACCCGCGAGTCGTGGACGTCGAGGATCTTGACGTTCAACAGGAAGTAATCCCCGACCCGGCCGATGGTCGCGGCCGCGAGAAGATCGGCCCCGAGCGCGCCGCCGAGCTCGGTCAGGCAGGCGGTGTCGGTGCAGCCCAGCTTCTGGCGTTCGGCGGCGGTGTTGATCATCGTGACGACGTCCGAGCCGCCGAGGACCTCGTACTTGCCGGTGCGGTTGAACTCGGTGAGCAACAGCTCGTTCAGCAGCCGGACCGTGCCGCTGCTGACGCCCTGCTCGGCCACCAGGTCCAAGACCACCAGCACCGGTCGCCTATTCGTGTCGGCGTGTGCCGGCGACACCAGCCCGAGGGTCGTGAGCCAAAGTACGGCGCCTGCCGTCCGCATCGCTGATTCGCTCTCCTCCCGCCCGTGGACCGCATCATTATAGTCTGCCCGACCCCTTGTCACCCGTCGGGAATAGGACTATCTCCGCCGCGATCGCCGAATCCGGGCCCGGGCCCGGAGCGGGGGACCCGAGCGTTCGGGGCGAAGTGCCGCGAGGCACCGGGAGACCTCACCTTCCGAGCCCGTCAGCTAACCTCGCAGGCGTCGTTTCGCACGGTCGACTGAGGCGGACCGCGCGCGAGGTGCCTCATGCCGGTGTCGCCGCGGCTCACTGAAACCCATCGTTTGCGCACCCTGCTCTTCGGGCCGTCGAAGGATCCGAACGACCCGACGGTGCTGCACAAGATGTCGCTGGTGGCGTTTCTGGCCTGGGTCGGTCTCGGCTCCGACGGGCTGTCGTCGTCGGCGTACGGGCCGGACGAGAGCTTTCGGGTGCTGTACGCCCAAGGCGGCCACGGCTATCTGCTGGTGCTGTTGGCGCTCGCCACCGCGGTGACCGTCACCATCATCTCTCTCGCCTACGCCCGGGTCATCGCCCAGTTTCCGACCGGCGGCGGCGGCTACGTGGTCGCGACCAAGCTCTTGGGGCAGCACGCCGGTCTGGTGGCGGGGTCGGCGCTGCTCGTCGACTACGTGCTGACGATCACGGTGTCGGTCGCCTCGGGCTGCGACGCCCTCTTCAGCATGCTGCCGCTCGCCTGGCACGGGCTGAAGGTGCCGGTGGCGGTCGCGGCGCTCTCGGCGCTCACGCTGTTGAACCTGCGCGGCGTCAAGGAGTCGGTGACCGCGCTGGTGCCGATCTTCCTGACCTTCGTCGCCACCCACGTGATCCTGATCGTCGGCGGCATCCTCATCCACGTCCCCGAGCTCAAGGACGTCGCGACCGAGATCCATCGGGGCCTCGGCAGCGACGTATCGAAGGTGGGGCTCACCGGGGTCTTTCTGCTGTTCCTGAACGCCTACTCGCGGGGCAGCGGCACCTACACCGGCATCGAGGCGGTCTCGAACGGCCTGCAGATCATGCGCGAGCCGCGGGTGCACACCGCGCAGCGGACCATGCTCTACATGGGGACGTCCCTGGCGTTCACCGCCGGCGGCATCTTGCTGTGCTACCTGTTGTTCTCGGTGCGGCCGGTCGAAGGCCAGACGATGAACAGCGTCCTCATCAACGCCTTCGCCGGCCATTGGTCGCTGTTCGGGCTGCCGGTCGGCAAGGGCTTCGTGATCTTGTCGTTGGTGTCGGAGGGGGCGCTGCTGTTGGTCGCGGCGCAGACCGGCTTCATCGACGGCCCGCGGGTCATGGCGAACATGGCGATCGACTCCTGGCTGCCGCGGCGCTTCGCGTCGCTCTCCGACCGGCTGACGACGAAAGACGGCATCGTGCTGATCGGCGGCGCCGCCGTCTTGTTGCTGGTGCTCAGTCACGGCGACGTCGGCTTCCTGGTGGTGATGTACGCCATCAACGTCTTCGTGACCTTTTCGTTGACGACCGCGGGGATGCTGCGGCGCGCCGTCGGTCAGTACGGCGAGGCGGGTTATCGCGTCTCCGACGTGTTGATCCAGCTCGCGGCGTTCACGCTCTGTCTCGCGATCTTGTCGGTGACCGTCTTCGAGAAGCTCTCCGAGGGCGCGTGGATGACCCTGGTCGTCACCGCCGCCGTCATCGCCACTTGTTTCGCGGTGCGGCTGCACTATCGCGCCATCGATCGGCGGGCCAAGAACCTCGAGATCCCCGAGGGGTGGGTCGCCTCGCACCGCACCGCGGGTGGGATGCCGGTGCAGGGGGCGACGTCCGCGATCCTGATGGTGGGTCGCTACGGGCCGTTGGGCTTGCACTCGCTGTTGTCGGTGCAGCGGTTCTTCCCCGACTACTTCAAGAACATCTTCTTCGTCTCCGTCGGTGTCGTCGACTCGGGCGCCTTCAAGGGCCCGGAGGAGCTCGACAACCTGTCGGCGGGGATCAGGAAGGATCTCGAGACCTACGTCGCCTTCGCCCGCCGCCAGGGTTGGAACGCCGACTTCCGTATGACGACCCACGTCGACGCGGTGGAGGCGCTGACGCGTATGTGCCTGGACCTGGCGAAGGTCCATCCGCAGGCGCACGTGTTCGCCGGCAAGCTCCTGTGGAAGCGCGAGTCCTGGTACCAGCGGATCTTGCACAACAACACCGCCTTCCAGGTCGAGCGCCGCCTGCAGTGGAAGGGGCTGCCGGTCACGATCTTGCCGGTGCGGCTGTTCGAGACTTAGTCCAGGCCGGCGGTCGCGCTGTACATCGCCGCCGCGTTTCTGCAATACTGCCGCTCGCCCTGCCCTCCGGCATCCCCATGACGTTGGCCGCATCCACTCCGGCGCCGCGCTTCGATCGGATCATCGCGTCGCCGCAGGCACTCCCGCGAGCAAGCGTCGGCAGCCTCGCCGAGCTGATCTTCGCGCCCCGCCCCGGCGAAGAGCCGGCGGCGCCGATCATCCTCGGCTGCTTCGACCACCAACCCCTCACCGTGAGCCTCGCCACCCTGCGCCGCGTCATCCTCGAGCTCGGCGAGCGCCTGCGTGCCTTCGGCCTCACCGCCGGCGACACCGTGGCGCTGGTCCGCCTGCCGCGCACCAGCGAGACCCTCACCGCCGTCGTCTACGCGGCGCTGTCGGCGTGGGGCTACCGCGTCTTCTTGCCGATGTACGTCGAGGGCGCCCGCTTCGGCCGCTGGCTGCGCCTGACTTGCGCCAAGGCCGTGCTCTGGAGCGCCAAAGAAGTCGACGAGCTCCACGACGACGCCGGCGACCGGGAGGTCTTCGCCGGCCTCGAGAAGACCACCGCGGCGCTCGGGATCCCGACCTACTGCCTCATGCGCGACCTGGGCCTGCCCGGCCGCCTCGCCGACCGCCCGGCGCGTGACGCCGACCACGCCGCCGGCGCGCTCGCTCCCCGCGCCTCGGCGAGCACCGAGTGTCTGGTCCTCACCACCTCCGGCAGCACCGGCGACGTCAAGCTCGTCCGCTACGCGCAGGGTGGGATCCTCCAGAGCCTCGCCGCCTGGGAACAGGCGGGCCTGTTCGCGCCCGAGGTCCAGGGCGGCCGCGGCTTGGCGCTGCTCTTCGCCCACTCGATGGGGATCCGCGCGTTCTGGAACGCCGTCTGGACCCGAACGCCCATCTGCCTCATCACCCCGGAGTGGTTCCTCGAGAAGCCGGAGTGGGTGCGCGCCCTGATCCTCGCGATGCGCCCCGCGCACGTCACCGGCGGCCCGGCCACCTTCCTGGCGCTGTTGGAGATCGCCCGCGCCTTCCCCGAGCTCAAGAAGCTCTGCCTGCAGCGCCTGAAGGCCGCGGTGGTCTCCGGCGCGCCCTTCGACCACCCCGTCGCCCGCCGCTTCGAGGTCGCGACCGGGCTGGCGCCGCAGAACGCCTTCGGCATGACCGAGACCATGCAGATCTGCAGCACCCTGGTCGCGCCGCGCCAGCCACCCGCAAACGGCGCCATCGGCGCGCCGCTCCCCGGCGTCCGCCTCGGCCTCGAGCGCCAGGACGGCTTTCGCGAGCCGACCTTCGCGCTCCACGTCGCCTCGCCCTTCGGCTGCACGGGCTTCATCGAAGCCGACGCCAACGACCGCCCCCACGAAGTCGAGGCGCCGGAGTGGCTCGACAGCGGCGACCTGGTCACCGTGAGCGGTGACGAGCTCCGTTTCGTCGCCCGCGCCGCCGCCGACTTCGTCAAGGACGGCTTCGGCGTCAAGGTGCCGCTCGCCCGGGTCGCGACCTTCTACGACGACCTCGGCGCCCCCATCGACCAACTCCTGTGCTTCCCGCTCTCTGAAGAGCCGGGCCTGGCGGCGCTGGTGTTCGTCGAGGCCGACGCCGCGCCGGGCACGCCGCAGGTCCCGGGCACCGTGGTCACCGACCTCGGGCTCAAGGACGCCGTGCAGTCGCGCCTCGAGCACCGCGGCGACGAGCTCCATCACCAGCTCGAGGACTTCGAGCACCGCCACTTCACGATCGATCGCTTCGTGCTCGTCCGCGGCCCGTGCCCGCGCACCGCCAAGGGCACCGCCGACCTGCGCCTCATCCGCGAGCGCCACCGGACCCTGATCACCGAGATCACCGGCCGCTTCGTGAAGCAGCCGGGCTTCGGGCTGCTGCAGCGCGACGCGCGCCGCGAGCAGGATTACGTGCGCTTCACCAGTCCG
This sequence comes from Deltaproteobacteria bacterium, assembly GCA_016218825.1. GTDB lineage: Bacteria > Myxococcota > XYA12-FULL-58-9 > XYA12-FULL-58-9 > XYA12-FULL-58-9 > JACRCV01. The sequence goes on along the minus strand of JACRCV010000006.1, from coordinate 156,022 downwards.
CGCCAGGGCGCGCTGATGCGCCTCGCGAAGCTCGACAAGCACTACCACCGCGGCGCCGGCGACCGCCTGTTCTATGACGACCACGGCAAGGAGATCGAGGTCATCGACTTCGTCGGCGGCTACGGCGGCAACCTCTTCGGGCACCGCAACAAGGAGATCGTCACCGCGGCCGCCGACTTCTTGAGCGCCGCCGAGGTGCCGATCTGCGATCAAGGCTCGGCGCGCCGCCCCGCGGGCGATCTCGCCCGGCTTCTTTCGACCTCGGTCGCCCGCTTCACCGGACAGCGCTACGTCGTCCGTCTGGGCTCGACCGGCGCCGAGGCGGTGGAGATGGCGCTGGCGCACGCGCTCTTGGAGCGCGAAGAGGCCTGGCACCGCCTGCGGCGCGACCTGCGCCGTGAGTTCGGCAGCGAGTGCCCCGACACCCTGCGCGCCATCGAGGCCGACAACGAGGCGCTGCTCAGAGACACCCCGGTGAAGATCCTGGCGCTCGAGGGCGCGTTCCACGGCCACTCCGCGGCCGCGCGCAGCACGGTGTGGAGCAGCACGAAGCGCCGGCCGTTCGCGCCCCTCGCCGGCGTCAGCGCGGTCTTCCTGCCGCCCGACGCCCCGGCCGACCTCGACGGGGTGCTCGCCGAGCACGCGCTGCCGCTTGCCGCGCTTTGCCGCACCGCCGCGGGCGAGATCGTCGCCACGCGCGTACCGTTCTCGCGGGTGATCGCGGCGATCGCCGAGCCGCTCCAGGGCGAAGGCGGGGTCCGCGAGGTGTCGCCGGCGCTGCTCGCGACGCTGGCGCGGCAGCCGTTCCCGCTGATCCTCGACGAGATCCAGACCGGGCTCGGGCGCACCGGCCGGTTCCTGGCGTCGCAGGGAGTCGCGGGGGCGTACTATTTGTTCTCGAAGGCGCTCGGGGGCGGGGTCGCCAAGATCTCGGCGCTGCTCGTCAACCGCCGCCGCTACGTGCCGCGCTTCGACGAGCTCTACTCGTCTACCTTTGCCGGCGACGCGCTCTCCTGCCGCGTCGCGACCCGCGTCCTGGAGCTGGTCGAGGCGGACCGCATCGCCGCCCGCGCGGAGGAGCGCGGCCGCCAGCTCGGCCAGGCGCTGCTCGGCGTCAAACAGGCCTACCCCCGGGTGATCCGCGAGGTGCGGGGCCGCGGGCTCTTGTGGGGCGTCGCGCTCGATCCCGAGGCGGCGCGCGACACCTACCTGCTGCGCGCCACCGTCGACCGCGAGCTCTACGGCGTCTTCGCGGCCGCCTACCTCCTGAACCGCCACCGCCTGCGCCTGTTGCCGACCCTGTCGGCGCCGAACACCCTGCGGGTCGAGCCCTCGGCCTACATCGACGACGACGCCATCGACCGCCTGCGGTCGGGCCTCGGCGCGCTGTGCGACGCCATCCACCGCAAGGACAGCGCCGAGCTGTTCTCGTTCCTGGTCGACGACGAGCAGGCGTTCGCCGCGGTCGAGAGCGTCGAGCCGGCGCCGCCGCCGCTCGCCACGACCCTGGAGCCCGCGACCCCGGGCGTGCCGCGCATCGGCTTCATCAGCCACATGGTCGCCCCGGAGCGCGACCTCCTCGCCGTCGAACCGTCGACGGCGCGCTACTCCAAGACTGCACGCCGGGCGCTGACCGGGCGCTTGACCGAGCTCACCGAGATGAAGCCGACCCGGGTCTACGCCAGGCACCTGCTCCAGGGCCGGGTGCATCTCACCTCGATCATCGCGACCGTCGACGTCGCGACGCTGCAGGGCCTGCACCGCATGAAGTTCCATCGCCGGGAGACCGAGCGCATCCAGGAGGCGGTGGACTGGGCGGCGGCGCTCGGCTGCGACGTGGTCGCGCTCGGCGCCTACACCAGCATCCTCACCCGCGACGGCCGCGGCATCTTGCCGCCCTGCGGGGTTCGGATCACCTCCGGCAACAGCTTCACCGTCGCCCTCGGCAGCCACCGCCTGCTCGAGGCCTGCCTGCGAGAGCGGCTCGAACCGACGGCGCCGGAGACTCGCCTCGCGGTCGTCGGCGCCACCGGCAACATCGGCACCGGCTTGTGCGAGCGGCTGTTCTTGCACCCGCCGGGCTTCGCCGCCGGCCTGCTGGTCGGCCTCTCCGAGCCCAAGCTCGCCGCCTTGCGCGCCCGCTTGCAGCGGGCTCGCCCCGAGCTCGATCTCCAGATCGCAACCGAGGTCGCGGCGCTCGAGCGCGCCGCCGTCGTCGTCGCCGCCACCAACACCAACGAACCGATCATCTTCGCCCGCCACCTGGCGGCAAGGCGCCGGACGATCATCGCCGACCTGTCAGTGCCGGCTGCGGTCGCCGACGATGTCGCGCGCCTGCCGCAGGTCGTGACGGTGCCGCTGTCGGGCACCGTGGCCATGCCGGGAGACGAGGGCGTGGTGCTGAGCGCCCACACCGCGCCCGGAACCCTGTTCGCCTGCGCCGCCGAGGCCGTGCTCTTGGCCCTGGAGCCGGAGCGGACGCGGTCGCTGTCGGTGGTCGGCGACATCGACCGGACCGCGGTCGTCACCCTCGAAACCCTGGCCGAGCACCACCAGCTGCTCACGCCCCTCGCCGCCCCCGCCGCCGGCACCGCCGGCGCCCGGAGTCGATGATGACGCCGCTCTACGGCTTCGGCATGGCACAAGAGGACGAGCGCACCGAGGCTGCCGCGCTCGGCATCGGCGAGTCGAGCGGCGGTCGGCTGCTGTCGATTGGCAGCGGCGGCGAGGTGCCGCTGTCGTTGCTGGCGCTCGGCGCGGCGTCGGTCACCGCGGTCGACGTCGATCCGCACCAGCTGCACCTGGTCCGCTTGAAGCTCGTCGCCGCCACTCGCCTCGAGCGCGAGGCCGCGATCGCCTTCCTGGGCTACCTCCCCGCCAGGCCGCACGATCGCCGCCGCTGGTATCGGGAGCTTTGCGAAGCGCTGCCCGAGGCCGGTCGCCGGTTCTGGGACGCCGCGCCGGCCGCGATCGAGCACGGTGTCGTCTGGGCCGGACGCTACGAGCGCTATGTCCGGCTCCTGGTCCGTCTCGGCGGCGTCGTCCTCAGCCGGCGGCACTTCGAGCGCCTCGTCGCCTGCCGCACCATCACCGAGCAGCGCGCGGTCTTCGACGCCGCCTTCAACCGCCCGCTGCTGCGCGCCGTGTTTCGCCTGGCCTTTCACCCGAAGGTCTACGGCCGCCGCGGCATCGACGCGCGCGCCCTCGCGCACCGCGACCCGACGCGATCGCTCGGCGATCAGTTCTTCAGGCACCTCGAAGCGCTGTGCACCGCGACCCTGGCCGCCGACAACTACCTGTTGCAGACCCACGTCCTCGGCCGAGTGATCTCCGCCGACGCCGTCCCCGCCTACCTGACGCGCGCCGGCAACGCGCGGTTGCGCCGGGTCGCCGACGGCCTCGAGCTCGTCGACAGCGACCTGCTGCAGTACCTGCGCCGCAGCCCGCCTTGCCGCTTCGACCGCGCCCACCTCTCGAACCTCACCGACTGGCTGCCGGCGCCGGCGTTCGCCGAGGTCTTGGCGCTGCTCGCCGATCGGTTGGCGCCGCCCGCGCGCCTGGTGTGGCGCTTCCTACACGTCGATCGGCCGGTGCCCGAGGCGCTCGCGGCCCGGGTCGTCGTCGATCGGGCGCGCGGCGAAGAGCTGCGCGCGCGCGACCGCTTTCCGTTCTACGGCATCGTCCCGGCGACCGTCCGCGGCACCGCTACTTCTTGAACAGCTCGCGCGCCCCGTCGCGCAGCCGCAGGGCGCCCTTCTTCAGGCCGCGCTTCACGTCCGGCGCCGCCTCCTTGACGCTCTCGCCCACCGTCTTCGCGCCCTCCTTGACGACCTCTTTGACCTCGGCAAAGGCGTGCACCGGCCGCGCCCAGAGCCGGTCATCGAAGCCGTCGTCGTAGGGAACCGCCGCCGACGGCGGCTCGCCCTTCTTCACCGCGGCCCGCTGTCCGGCACCGAGCTCGCGCGTGGCCTTCGGGTCGCGGCGGTTGGCGACCGCCACTTTGCCGCGCTTCACCCGCACCTCGGTGACCGCGTCGCGCTCCTCGACGACGAACTCCGTGCCCCGCACCCCGAGGACGGCGTTCGCGGTCTCGACCTCGAAGCTCTCGGTGGTCCTCGCCCCGGCCACCAGCGCCCAGAGCTGGCCGGCGACCAGGCGGACGCGGCTCTGCTTCCGACTCGCGACCAGCGCCAGGCGGGTGTTCGAATACAAGCGCACGCTGCCGACGCCCTCGATCTCGACCTCGGCGCACCCGGCCCCCACCTCGATCAGATCTCCGGCGGCGACCGGCGCGCCGCTCCAGACCGCCTCCCCGTCCTGACGCACGTCGCCGCGCGCCACCGCGAACCGCATCGGCCGCGCCGCGTCACAGCCCGCCAGGACCGCGGCCGCCCACACCACGCTTGAGGTGACGAGGCGCCGCGGCGTCATCGCCTGAGCCCGAGGCGCAAGAACAAGAGCGGCCGCGAGATCCGCCACCAGTCGGAGACCATCCGCATCTTGGTGTACGAGGCCTTGCGATCGGCGGGGTAGAGGATGGAGATCGGCAGCTCGGTGACTTTGAAGCCGAGGGTCAGCGCCTTGTAGTACAGGTAGGGCTCGAGCTCGTAGGTGTCGAGCCAGGCCTGATCGAGGTCGAGGCGCGGATCGCGAAGCAGCGCGGCGCGCACCGCCCGGATCCCGGACGAGCCGTCGGTCACCGCATGCCCGGCGAAGAGCGAGAACAGCGCCGAGTAGCCCCGGGTCCCTAGCGACCGGTGCGCCGGCATGTTCACCCCGGCGCCGCCCGCGAGGTAACGCGAGCCTTGGACGAAGTCCCAGCCGCCGCTGACGACCGCGTCGACCAGGCGCGCGACGTCCTCGGGGCGGCTCTTGCCGACACAGCTCGACACCGCGACGATGTCGTAGCCGCCTTCGAGGGCGCGCGCGAACCCGGTGCGCAGCGCCGCGCCGACGCCGCGCCGCTCGGCATGGTGCAACACCGTCACCCCGGCGACGCTCGCCATCACCTCGCCGGTGCCGTCCTTGGAGCCGTCGTTCACCGCAAAGACGTCGCCGAGCTTCGCGGCGACCAAGGCCTCGAGGCTCGGACGCACCTTGGGCGCTTCGTTGTAGGCGGGAGTGACGACGGCGACGCGCATCGGAATCGTGAAAGAGGTCGCGGCGCTCAGCTCGGGTGCTTCTGAGTCGCGATCCAGTCGCGGGTCGCCTTCAGGCCGTGCTCGAGGGTGTAGCGCGGCACCCAGCGCACCCGGCGGCGCAGCTTCTCGATGTTGACGACGCGGCGGCGGATGTTGTCGATGTCGCGCCGATCGATGTAGGCGAGCGGCGCGTTCGGCCGGCCGAGCGCCTCGCCGATCTTCGCCGCCAAGTCGTTGATCGAGGTCTCGATGCCGGTGCCGATGTTGAAGACCTCGCCCTCGGCGCGCCGGCAGACGGCCACCATCGCGGTGGCCTCGACGGCGTCCTTGACGAAGGTGAAGTCGCGGGTCTGCTTGCCGTCGCCGTGGATCTGGATCGGCTCGCCCTTCGACGCCGAGGCCATGAACTTCGAGACCACGCCGCAGTACGGGTTGGTCACCGATTGGTTGATGCCGTAGACGTTGGAGTAGCGCACCGTGGTGAACGGCACACCGTAGCTCTCGAAGAACGACACGAAGTAGTGCTCCGCCGACAGCTTGGAGACCGAGTAGGGCGACAGCACGTTGAGCTCGTCGTCCTCGTTGATCGGCAGGTAGCGCGGGTTGCCGTACACCGACGAGGTCGAGGTGTAGACGATGCGCTTCAGGCGCTTGGCGTCGCGCGCCGCGAGCAGCAGCCGCAGCGTGCCGCCGACGTTGACCTCGAAGTCGTTGCGCGGATCTTTCATCGACACGATGATGTTGCGGGCCGCGAGGTGGAAGACGTAGTCGGCGTCCGGGATGAGCTTGGCGATCAACGGCTCGTCGGTGACGCTGCCCTGCACGAAGTCGAGGTTGGCGTGCTTCGGGAGCTGCTCGAGGCGACCGGTGTAGAGGTCGTCGAGCACCCGCACCTTGGCGCCCTGCGCCAGCAGGAAATCGACCAGGTTCGAGCCGACGAAGCCGGCGCCACCGGTCACCAGGATCGACGCGTTGTTGAATGCCTCGAGCATGTCTCACCTCGGCCAGCAACGGCGGCGCACTCAAACCACAACTCCACCGACCTCACAAGCTCGCGGGCCTACGGCTCGATCCTCCACACCTCGATGCGCCCGATCTCGCCTGTGCCGTACGACCACGGCAAGAAACCAAAGGTATCGGAGTAGAAGCCGGCGCCGGCCCCGAGCACCCGCCCGCCCGGACGATCGAAGATCTCCTGGCGCTCAAGACTGCGCCGCGGCAAGCCCTGCAACCGCCCGCCTTGCGGCCCGCTGACCACGACGTCGCCCGGTTGCGGCAGCGGCGGCGTGGTCGCGAGCGCTCGGGCCCCGGCCCGCATCGCGTACCATTGAAAGCCCCAGCCGCCGTCCATCCACACGGTCTCGCCGCGCGCCACCTCTTCGGCGACGACCGCGCCACCGCGACGGCCAATCTCGGCGAGCTCCTGATCCGCGAGGTTGACGAGCACACCGACGACGAGGCCCACGACCAGCGCCGCGCTCGCCAGGAGGGCGCGCACCCGAGTGCCAAGCGAGGCGCCGTGGCGCGCCAGTAGAATCGCCATCGCCGGCGCCGCCGGCACCAGGTACTTCACCGGCAGGTGGTCATACATCGCGGTCGGCACCGCGATCAGCAGCCACAGGCCCATCACGAGCTGCGCCTGATCGCGGCGGCGGTAGCCCTCGACGACGATGTCGAAGAGGGCCACAGCGCCGAGGACCGCGGCGGGCAACACCACGTAGAAGAACGCCGACCACGGCGTCGCGAGCGCCAGCGCCGCCCCGACCGTGACCGGGATGAGCTGGCGCCATTGTCTTGCCAGGCGCGGCGCGTGCAGCCCGACGTACGCCAGCGCCAACGGGAAGCTGAGGGTCCAACCGAGCGGCACGCTCGCGAGGTGGAAGAAGAACGCCGGCCCGCGGTGCATCCGCGCCAGGGTCGCCCCGGCCAGGTGCCGGCCGTGTTCCGGATCTCTGGTCACCACGTTGACGAGCACCAACAACGCCACCGCCCCCACGACCGGTAGCATCGGCGCGCGGCACAAACCGCGCGGCCAACGCCAGCACGGACCCGCGAAGACCTCGGCGTCGAGCAGCCACAGCCACGCGACGCCGATGAGCAGGCTCGCGTGCGGCCGCGCCAGGGTGGCGAGCGCCAGGAAGCCCGCCGCCGCGACCGCCTGGTGCAGACGCCGTTCGCTCTTGAACGCCAGCAGCCGCTCGATCGCGAGCGCCGCCAGGGCCATCGCCGGCGTGTCCGGCATCGCGGTCATGGTCATCGCGGCCACCGGTGGCGACGCGACGACGAGCCCGGCAGCAATGGCCGCCTGCGGGCGCGACAGCCCGAGCCGCAGCGCCACCCCCGCGGTCGCGACGAGCCCCGCCCACAGGAGCAGGAGCTGCACCAGGTGCGCCAGCCACTCGGCGCCACCGGCCTGCACCGCGGGGACGAGCAAGAACGCCATCACCGGCCCGGACACCAGCCGGCTCGACAGCCGCACCGCCTCGCCCTGGTAGACCATGTCGAACGCGGTCGGGTGGAGCGGATCGGAGAGCACGTGCTCGGCCTGGAACAAGAAGGTGGCGTCGTCGATGGTGAACGCCTTGTCGACGAAGGGGGCGAGCACGACGGCCGCCACGAGCGCCGCGGGCGCGGCGCAGAGATAGGGATCGAGGCGGCTCATCGGTGTAAAGAGGGGTGGGTTGGCACCGCGCGGCGCGGGCTGCGTCGTTCGCTCTCTGGCACAAATGGTTGGCGCCGACAAGACGCCGGCGCCGGCGCTTGCCGGCCCGGAGGGAGGGCGGTAGGTTTGCGCCTGAACACTGATGTTCCTCGAGTGGGGGTATCCGATGCGACGTGGTCTGTGCTTCGCGGTGGTGATGCTCGCGGCGTGCGACGGGGCGAAGACGCCCGAAGAGGCGGCCACCCTCGGGGACGTGCAGGTCACCGACGGCTTCAAGTACGCCGGCGGCGTGGTCCTGACCGACCAACACGTGCTGACCCAGGGGGCGATCGTCAAAGGGGTCGAGGACACCTCGGTGTTGGACGGCGCCGCGAAAGGCCATCGCGCCCGCGTGACCAGCCGCAGCGCCGATCTGAACCTCGCGGTGTTGTACATCGAGACCGGCGGCCTGCAGAAGCCGGCGTTCGCCGACAGCGCCGCGCTCGCCGAGGGCGCCGCGCTCACCGCCCAGGTCTTCGATCCGCAGGGCAAGGCGTCGCTGAAGACCGCGGTGTTCAAGGCCTGGCGCAACCACGAAGGTCGCGCCTACCTCGAGACCGACTTCGACACCCCCGACATCGCCACCGGCGCCGGGGTGTTCGGCCCCGACGGCAAGCTTTGCGGCGTGCTGTCGTTCAAGCTCGGCACCAAGCTCACCTACGTGCTGCCGATCGAGTACGCGACCCACGGGCCGAAGTCGCTGACCGCGCAGATCTTCCGGGAGAAGAAGGACTCCCCCGGCTTCGCCGCCAAGCGCGCCGAGGCCGAGCAGCACCCGGAGCCGATGCCGACCCCGAAGAGCTTCGACAAGATCGACGAGTTTGAATACTCCTTCTCCAAGACCGCGATCGTCGGCTGGATGCGGATCCTCGACAGGAAGGGCGCCGCAAGCCACGCCCAGCCCCTGCGGTACAAAGTCGAAGCGGTCAACGAAGCGCAGGCGAAGCGCGTCCTCGCCGAGGGCCACCTGGAGGCGAGCCAGGTCAAGTGGGTGGCGCAGGCCGACGAGATGGCGAACCTCGTAAAGAATATGGGCGCGGGCTTCGGCGCGGCGTGGGTCAAGGAGAACCTCGAGCCCTACGAATACGGCGAGGTGCGCTGGCGGCTGCCGATCTCTGTCTTCTGCCCCAAGGTCACCGACAAAGAGGTGCACGTCGTCAACCTGACGCTGCCGGACGGCCGCGCCCCGCAGCCGATGGGCTTCAACGACATGGTCAACATCTGCGGCGGCCAGGAAGACGCCGACGGCGGCGCCTGGGAGAGGGAGTGGGGCTTCCCGGTCGAGGTCGCGAAAGCGCCCGCCGCCCCCAAGAAGCCGTCGAAGCCGAAGAAGCGCGGCCGGCGCGGCCGCTAGGTCTTCTTGCCGTACCGGCCGGTGAACGGCGCCGCGCCGTAGCGGGTGAACTTGTTCTTCCGCCGGCGGCGCCGCGGCTTCTCGAAGGTCTCGAAGCCGAAGAAGCTCTTCTGCTTGAAGAGCTTGACGATCTTGTCGGTCAGGCTCGAGACCCCGGCGTCGTAGGGCTGGCCGAAGGGCTCGCCGCCGCCGCGCATGATCGACTCGTAGATCAAGTCCTTCGACGGCCGCTGGTAGCCCTTCGTCAGGCCGTCGTCGACGTCGGCGAGTGGATTGGTGCCCGCCTTGAGCTTGGGCTTGTCGCCGGTCACCGCCGCCTCCAGCGCTGCATGGGTGTCATCGTATCGCAGGCCCCCGGGCGCCGCCTAGCGTCTCGGGTGCGACGCTGGTATGAGCCGCGACGCATGTCGTCTTTGCGAGAAGATCCGGCGACGCCGATGAGCCGGTCCCAGCCGGGGCCGCGCGCCGACCTTCCCCTCGCGGCCGGCGAGCTCGTGGTGCTCACCGACGAGCGCGGCCGCAAGCGCCTGACCTGCCTGGTCGAGGGCGACGCGCTGCACATGAACGCCGGCAACGTGCAGTGCAAGGACATCATCGGCCTCCCGCCGGGCCGGCGCTTGAAGACCTCCAAGGGCAAAGAGGTGAGCATCCTGCGCCCGACCCTCGAGGAGTACATCCTGCTGATGCCGCGCGCGGCGCAGATCATCACCCCGAAGGACGCCGCCTACATCGTCCAATGGGCCGACATCTTCCCGGGCGCGGTGGTGGTCGAGGCCGGCATCGGCTCCGGCGGTCTGACGTTGGCGTTGTTGCGCGCCGTCGGTCAGGCGGGCACGATCATCGGCTTCGAGCAGCGCCTCGAGTTCGCCAACCGCGCCCAGAAGAACGTCCGCGGCTGGCGCGACCGCCTCGAGGAGCGGTTGGACGTCCGGATCGCCGACGTCCACGCCGCGTTGCCGTCGCTCTCCGGCATCGACCGCATCGTCCTCGACCTCGCCGACCCCTGGCTGGCGCTCCCGGGCGCGGCGCGCGCCCTCAAGGCCGGCGGCATCCTGCTCGCCTACCTGCCGTCGGTTCGCCAGGTGGACAAGCTCACCGGAGCCATCCTCGACCACCCGAGCTTCACCCCGCCCGAGGTCGTCGAGGCCTGGGTTCGGCCGTGGGTCGTGGACCACGAGCGGCTGCGCCCGGCGCACAAGATCCTGGCGTTCACCGGCTTCCTCGCCCGCACCCGGCGCCGCGGCGAGGACGCGGCCCCGGCCTGACGAGCCGGGCCGGCGCTCAGTCGTCGTCGAGCTCGGCGTCAGCGGCGTCCTCGGCGCTCGCCTTGACGCTGTCGCCCTTCATGATCTCGCGCAGCACCACGGTCGCGTAGCAGCCGGGTGGCAGCGTCATCGTCACCTGCAGCCCGTCCGCGACCGCCTGCACCGCGAGGTCTTCGGGCCAGACGAGCGCGGCGCGCCGTGTGCCGAGCAGGATCTTGCCGAAGCCGTCGAAGCGCTCGGCGCTGAGATCGAGCGTCGCCAGCGCCTGTTGCTCCCGCGCCGCAGCCTCGCCGCGTGCGCGCCGCATCTTCGGCCCGAACATCGGCCCGGCCGGCACGATCTCGTGCGCCGCGAAGCGCGGCTGCTCCACGGCGACGTCGTCGACCACAAACGGGCCGCCGGAGCGCACCACCATCGCCACCTCGCCCGCGATCAGGGTGTGCAGCAGACCGTCCCGCATGCGCCGCGCCAAGGTCTCGTTGAACACCGCCGACTGGGCGGCGCACAACGCCAGCCGCCGCATGAAGCCGCGCCTCCCGGGGTGCACCGCCTGTAGGCCCGGCGCCGGCCCACCGCGCAGCAACGCCAGGCCCAGCGTCAAGGTCGCGCCGTCGTGACCGAAGCGTTGGGGCCCGAAGAAGTTGGCGACCCCTGCGCTGCGAAGCGCGGCGACGACAGCCTCGGCCTTGGGTACGGCGTCGGCCGCGGTCTCCCGCACCAAGATCGTGAAGCGGTTCCCCGCCAAGTGCCCGGTGCGCAGCTTGTTGCGGTGGCGCGCCGCCGACAGCACCCGCAGCCGATCGTGGTCCAGCGCTTGGACGCTCGCGGCGCAGGCGGCCGGCACCGACAGGTACTGGCGGGTGACCGCGTGCGTGTCTTTGAGCCCGGCGCAGCCGACCTCGTAGGGCTTGAGCCCGAGGACGTGGGCGACGTGCTGAATGAGCGCGCCCGCGGCCAGCCCGTGCTTTTCGACCAAGACAAAGAGATGCTCACCGTCGCCGCACGGCGGGTACAGAGGGATCTCCTCGACGACGAAGTCCTCCGGCCGGCGCTTGATGACCCCGCCGCTCCCGCCGAGCCCGGCGGTGACGTACGGGAGCGGCGCCACGGGCGGCATCGGGATCAAGGCTCGAGCACGACGCGGCCGAAGACGGCCCGGGACTCGAGGAGCTCGTGGGCGCGGCCGACCTCGGCGAGCGGCAAGGTCGCGGCGATGATCGGCCGCAAACGCCTGGCGCCGGCGTGCTCGAGCACGGTGCGCATCTCCGCGAGGCTCCCCATCGTCGACCCCAGGACGCTCTGCGCCTTGAAGAACAGCGCCCGCAGGCTCAGCTCCACCTTGTCGCCGGTGGTCGAGCCGCAGGTCACGAGCCTTCCGTGCCACGCGAGGGCGCGCAGGCTCGAAGCCCAGGTGGCGGCGCCGACGTGCTCGACGACGACATCGACGCCCCGCCCCTCGGTCAGGCGCTTGACCTCTTTGGCGACGTCGTCGGTGCTGTGGTTCAGCACCGCTTCGGCGCCGAGCGCTCTGGCCGCCTTGGCCTTGGCCTCGCTGCCGACGGTGGCGATGACGCGGGCGTCGAAGAGCCGCGCGATCTGGATCGCGGCGCTGCCGACGCCGCTGCCGCCGGCGACGACGAGCACGGTCTCCTTCGCCGCGAGCTCGGCCCGGTCCACGAGCATGTGCCACGCCGTCAGGAACGGGATGCCGATCGCCGCCGCTTCGACGAAAGACAGCGACGCCGGCTTGGGCAGCACGTTCTGTGCCGGCACGGTGACGTACTCCGCGCAGCCGCCGTCCCGGGTCTCGCCGAGGATGCCGAAGTCGGCGCAGCGGTGCTCGCGGCCGGCGCGGCAGTGGAGGCACTCGCCGCAGCTGAGCCCCGGCGCCACCACGACCTCGGTCCCGATCGCGAGACCCTGAACGCCGGCGCCCACGGCCGCCACGGTCCCTGCCGGATCGCTGCCGGGGACGAGGGGGAGAGGAAAGTGATGCCCGGGAACGCCGCGCCGCACCCAGAGGTCGAGGTGGTTCAGGCCGACCGCGCGCACCCTCACCTTGACTTCGTGCGCCTGCGGCTCGCGCTCCGGCAGCTCCTCGAGGGTCAACCTGTCGACCCCGCCGTGGGCGCGGATGATCAGCCCTCGCATGACCTGCTCCTTGGCGCTCAGCGCGTCAGCGCGTCGTACGCGGCGTTGATCTCTTTGGTGCGCGCCTCGGCGACCGCGATGATTTCCGGCCCCATGCCCGCCACCTTGTCCGGGTGGTACTGCCGCACCAGGCGCTGATAGGCGGCGCGGATCTCTTCCGTCGACGCGGTCCTCGCCACCCCTAAGACCTCGTAGGGGCTCGCGGCCGGTTCGATCACCGGCTTTCTCCGCGGCGCCGCGGTCGGTTTGAACAGCGCGGTGAGCAGACGCCACAGCAGGTAGGCGAAGGCGAGATAGAGGAGGATCCGCACCACGGGCACTACTCCCAAAACCGGGGCGCGCCGCGAACGCCGCGCCACCCCCGCCTTATCGCACGCCGGCCCGGCACCGCAAAGCCCGGGCCGCGGCCCCGGGGGTTTTCTTGAACCGCTAGGCCGCCGATGCTACCGTTAACAGGCTTTGAGGACCGAATCGCCTCGACTGCGTGGTCGTTTTCCGGCGCTCTTGTGCGTGTCCGGCGCGCTGGCGCTGATGGCTGCTACCACTTCGAGCGTGGCGTACGCGAAGCAGCTCGCGGTGGTGGTACGCGGCGCCGGCGCCGGCTCCGACAAGGCCGCGGGCTTCGTGGCCCATCACCTGCGCGAGCTCCTCGCCCAGGACGACCGCTATGACGTCGCCGATCTGTCGCAGATCTTGGGTGGCGACACCGCCGAGCGCGCCAAGCGCGCCTTCGAGATGGCCGAGGAAGAGGTCCAGAAGGGCCGCGCCGCCTACGAGACCCTCGACCTCGACCCCGCGATCGACCACCTGAACACCGCGCTCAACAAGTTCGAGCGCAACTGCGCCCACGTCACCGACATCAAGAAGGTGGCCGAGGTGTTGATGCTGCTCGGCGCCACCCACATCTTGCGGGGCGAGGAGAAGACCGGCGCCAAGCGCCTGGCGCAGGCGATCGCGCTCGATCCCAACATCGAGGCCGACCCGCGGGTGTTCAACCCCAGCATGCGCGCGGTGTTTCAAGACGCCGTCAACCGCTTGTCGCAGCGGCCGCCGGGGACCTTGTCGTTGGCCTCGAACCCGAGCTACGCCGAGATCTTCGTCGACGGCAAGTTCGTCGGCATCACGCCGATGGCCGTCGACAAGGTCACCGAGGGGCGGCACTACGTTCGCCTGGTGCGCGAAGGCTACCGGACCTGGGGCAAGGTCATCGAGGTGGTGGGCCAGGTCGAGGCCTCCGACACCGCCACCCTCAAGGCCACCGACACCTTCGAGGAGTACGACGCGTTGGTCGAGGCGGCGTTTCCGTCTTTGCCCAACAAGAGCTCCGGCGACAAGGTCGGGGTGGTGTTCCGCCAGCTCGGCGACCTGTTGAAGGTGGACGAGCTGTTGTTCGCCGAGGTGCGTCTCGACGGCGAGCGGGTCAAGGTGCTCTCGGTGCTCGTCGACGTGAAGGACGCGGCGGTGTTGAAGAGCGCGTCGCAGGTGTTCTCCTACGACTCGCGCCCCGAGATCTACGTCCGTGAGATCGGCGACCTGATCAAGAAGAACTTCGGGGGCGGCGGCAAAGTAGCCGGCGGCAAAGACGCCGACAAGAGCTCCGAGGCCGACGCCGCCGCCTACGCCAGCGGCGGCCAGTGCGCCGGCATGAGCTGTCAGAAGTTCAAGACCCTGCTGCTCGCGGTCGGTGCCGGTGGCGGCGTCCTGCTCGGCGGCCTGGGGTCGCTGTTCGACTACCTCGCCTATGCCGACAACACCGAGTACAAGAAGACCGCGCAGACCAGCACCACGGCCGCCGACCTGCGCGGCTCGGGGAAGACCAAGGCGATCCTCGGCGACATCTTCGTCTTGCTGGGGGTCGCCGCCGCGGGCGTCAGCATCGGCATGTACTTCTTTTGGCACCCGGCGCCCTCCACCGCCGAGGTCGTCGGGCAGAAGGGTGGCGGCTGGAGCGCGGTGCTGCTGCCGCTCGACAACGGCGCCGCGCTGTCGTGGTCGACAACGTTCTAGAGGGACCTGACGTGCCGAACGCGACCTCCAGAGTCAGAGCCAACACCGGCGGCGCGCCCGGGCGACGCTTCGCGGGCGGCGTCGGGCGGTGGGGCATCGCCCTGTTGTCGGTGGCGGTCTTGCAGCTTTGCGGCGGCTGCATCTTCATCCTCAACTGGAGCGAAGAAGGGCTGCCGTGCGACGCGAACAAGAAGTGCAACCCCGGTTACTCGTGCCTGGTCAACCGCTGCGTCGCTGAGGGCTCGTTGTTGGCGGGCGAGACCTGCAGCGCCTCGAAGCAGTGCGAGAGCTACCCCGAGAACATCTGCGGCTCGAACCCGTTCACCTGTCGCAAGCGCTGCCCGAGCGGCTATCTCGCGGCCACCGCCGGCGTCTGCAGCGCCGGCGAGTATTGCCGCCACGAGGTCGACCGCGACCAAAGCAACACCTATACCGGGACCTGCGTCAGCAGCGAGTGCGGCACCTCGGCGGACTGCAACAAACCCGGGGCCACCGCCGGCCGCAGCTGCGTCGCCGTCACCCCGACCGCCAATGCCTGCATGCTGACCTGCGAGATCACCCAACCGCCGGTGGCGCCGCCGGCGACCGCGGACTACGAAGACACCTGCGGTAGCGTCACCGGCCAGATCTACTGTCACCCGGTCGGCCCGAAGGACAACCCGTCGTTGGTCTGCCTCAGTCGTCTCGAGACCGACCAGACCGGCCTGCCCGACGTCGGCAGCGAGTGCCAGGTCATCGCCAACTCCTGCAAGTCGGGCGCGGCGTGCGTCGGCTCCGGCAGACAGCTCTGTCGCCAGTTCTGCGACACCCGTGACAACGACGCCCAGCAGCTCAACGCCAATTGCCCCAGCAACGCCCAATACTGCTGCCCGCAGCCCCAGAGCGGCACTACGGTGTACGCCGTGTGCCTGCCGGACGGCTGCACCGGCCTCTAGCCGATCCCGATTCGTCAACCTGATCGGCGCTCTAGGGGAACTCCCTAGGCCATCCTAGCCACGCACCCTAGTCGTCAAACCGGCGTCGCCCGATTGAGGACGCTCGGGCGGAACGCTAACTGGAGTAATGCAGCGGCGGTCCAGATCTCCGGAGGGTGGCGATGGGGGAGCGGCGGGGGGAGGCGGAGGGAACCGGAGGGGGGAGACCGCCGCAGCATCGCGGGGGAGCGTCCGGGGCGGTCAGCGCCCCGGACGCCCGCATCTTCGAGACGCCGAGCATACGGAAGGGGGAGTGATGAAAGCAACGAATCCTACCGAACGTGCGCGCCGAACGAGCGCCGACGGGAGCCGCGAGCCCGCCTGGGGGACGAGCGAGGATCCTCTGGTGGCGCGCTACATGGCCGAGGTCGCCCGCCATCCGATCTTGTCAGCCGAGGAGGAGGCGCAGCTCGCCCACCGGTACGCCGAGACCAAGGACGTGCGCCTCGCGCACCGCCTGGTCAACGCCAATCTGCGCTTCGTGGTCAGAATCGCCCGGGAATTCCGCGGCTACGGCGTCCCGTTCCTCGACCTGGTACAGGAGGGAAACCTGGGCCTGATGGCCGGGGTGCGGCGCTTCGATCCTTCGCGCGGCTACCGCGTGGTGTCGTACGCGGTGTGGTGGATCCGGGCCTACATGCGAGCCTGCACGATGCACAACTGGTCCATGGTCAAGGTGGGCACGACCCAGGCGCAGCGAAGGCTGTTCTTCTCCGTCCGTGCGGCACGCGCCGCCGTCCAGAAAGGCGAAGACTCGGACCGCGGGGTCTCGGACGCCGACCTGGCGCATCGCCTCGGCGTGCGGGAGACCGACCTGTGCAGCATGGAGAACCGGCTCAAGGCGCGCGACACGTCGCTCGACCAGCGACTCGGCGACGACGGGCACCTGAGCCACCTCGACCAAATGCCGGCGCCGACGCCAAACGCCGAGGAGATCGTGGCCGCCCGCGAGGTCAACAACCTGGCGCGGCTGAAGCTCGCCGAGGTCGCGCCCGGGGCCAGCGCCAAGGAGACCTACGTGTTGAAGCACCGACTGACCGCGGCGGAGCCGCTCACGCTGCAGCAGATTGGCGATCACCTCCAGATCTCACGTGAGCGGGTGCGCCAACTCGAGACGAAGCTGCTCGATAGAGTGCGCACCCGGTTGCGGGAGTGCGGTGTCGATGCCGCGGCGTGAGCCGACGCGCCGGCGAGTTGTACGTCGACGGCAACTGTGATTCCTAGTCTCCGCATGAAGACCGGGCTCGACAGGCTGCTCGAAAACCCCGCCGCGGTGCTGAAGCAGGCCAAGATCGGCCTGGTGGCCAACGCCTCCACGGTCGACGCCTCGTTGCGCCACGCGGCGCCGCTGCTCGCGGCTCACCCCGACGTGCGCCTGGTGCGGCTCTTCGGTCCGGAGCACGGCCTCTACGGCGTCGCCCAGGACATGATCGGCGTCGCGCACGCCGACGACCCCTGGACCGGGCTTCCGACCCGGAGCCTGTACGGCGCCACCGAGGAGTCGTTGTCCCCGACCGCCGCGGACCTCGCCGACCTCGACCTCTTGGTCTTCGACATCCAGGACATCGGCTCGCGCTACTACACCTACGCCGCGACGATGGCGCTGTGCATGAAGGCGGCGGCGCGCGCGAAGATCAAGCTCGTCGTCCTCGACCGACCGAACCCGCTCGGAGGCGTCGCGGTCGAAGGCGGCGGCATCGCCCGAGGGCTCGAGAGCTTCGTCGGCCTCTACCCCGTCCCGCAGCGCCACGGCATGACCGTCGGCGAGCTCGCGCGGCTGTACAACACGGCGTTCGGCATCGGCTGCGAGCTCGAGATCGTGGCCTGCGTCGGCTGGCGGCGGCCGCAGTACTTCGACGCCACCGGCCTGCCCTGGGTCATGCCGTCGCCGAACATGCCCACCTTGGACACCGCCGTCGTCTACCCCGGCATGTGTCTGTTGGAGGGCACCAACGTCTCCGAGGGCCGGGGCACCACCCGACCCTTCGAGGTCTTCGGCGCCCCGTTCGTCGACGGCCGGGCGCTGGCCGAGGCCCTGGAGCGCCAGCACCTGCCGGGCGTCAAGTTTCGCCCCTGCTTCTTCAAGCCGACCTTCCACAAGTTCGCCGGCGAGCACTGCGGCGGCGTGCAGCTGCACGTCCTCGACCGCGAGACCTTTGCCTCGTATCGCACCGGCCTCGCGGTGTTGGTGGCGCTGCGCCAGCTGTGGCCGAAGAGCTTCGCGTGGCGCCAGGACACCTACGAGTTCCGCAACGACGTGTTGGCGATCGACCTGCTGACCGGCCACGAGGCGGTGCGCGCGGCGATCGACGCCGGCGAGTCGCTCGGCGCGGTGATGGAGCGCGCCCTCTCCGGCGTCGCCGACTTCCCCGCCAACCGTGAGGCGGCGCGGCTCTATTGACGAGGCGCGGCCGCCGCGAACCTGTCCCGGGTCAGACCGCTGATCGCGGGCCGCTGCGCCGCAACCGACGCCGCGAGCCCCAGCTGGCATCTGGCGCGCAACAGGTTGTGCTCGCTCGCCGTCCTGAAGCGCCGCCGATCCCAGCCGAAGTAGCGCTCCTCGAGGGCGTCGGCGCAGAAGCGCGAGGCGAGCTCGAGGCAGACGGTCTCGATCATCACCGGAATCGCCTCGATCTCCACCGCCGACAAGAAGCCGGCGGTCGCCTCGGCGTAGCCCCCGATACCCGCGGCGTAGAGCTCGAGATCGAAGTGCGCCGTGACCGAATCCTCGCCGACCGGGTTGCACCACGATCGGAACGCGTCGCCGAGCTCGATCGGGATGGTCATCGAGCTCAGGGTGTCGAGATCGATGAGACAGACGGCCTCGCCGGCGGCCGAGAACACGACGTTGTTGAGCTTCGGATCGCCGTGCACGATGCGCGGCGGCAGCGGCCCGATCGCCGGGAGCTTGGCGGCGGCGGCCAAGATCGCCCGCCCCACCGGCGCCACCAACGCCTGCGCCGGGTGGGCGGTCATGCCCCGCAGCACCTCGTCGAGGTGACGCAGATGGCGGGGGGTGTCGTGGACCCCGGGCCGGACGTTGCCGAACACGTGCTCGAGATCCGCGACCGCGCGGTGGAAACGCCCGAGCAAGCGGCCGCCGGAGAGACAGTGGCGGGCGGTCGCCCCGGCCGACAAGATCTCGCCGTCGACGTAGGTCAGCGCTCGCCACACGCCGCCGTCTGCCGCTCGCACCCAGAGCTCGCCGGCGCGGGTGCGCGCCAGCCGCTGGGTCCGAAGGCCCTTGTGCTCGAGGTGCGCGGTCACCGCCTCGATGTCAGAGTGCACCTCCGGCCCGAAGATCGGATTCAGCCATTGGAGGATGAAGCGCTCGCCGGCCCGCGTCGCGACGAAGGTCTTGTTGATGTTGCCGACGTCGATGGCCGCGACCGACGCCGGCCTGAAGCCGTAGGACGCCAGGACCTCGGCGGGGGGGGCGTTGGGCCGGGTCATCTGCCGCACACCGCGATCACGGCTCCACCCGCCGGTCGACGGTGCCGCGCCGCAGGTCGATGACCAACGTCTGCGTGACCCCGCCCTCGATGTCCACCACGACCTCGCGGCGCAAGCCCTGCGGGCCGTGTACCAGCTTCAACACGTGCCGGCCTTCGGTGAGCTCGATGCCCTTCAAGGGGGTGTTGCCGAGCTCCCGGCCGTCGACCGCCACCGCGGCCCAGGGGATCGCGTTCAGGCTCAGCTGGCCGGTCTTCTTCGGCGCCGCCGGTCGCCGCGCGCGAACCGGCGTCTCGGACGCCACGAAGCGTCGTTCGGCGACCGGCGCCACCTCGGCCGCGAGGAAGTCCGCCGGCATCGCGGTCGGGGGCGCCGGGCTCGGCGCCGACGTCGCGGCGGAGTAGACCTGCGACCACAGCGCCACGCCGCCGAGCGCCAACAGCGCCACCGCGAAGACCACCGGCCACGATCGCCGTGGGCGGGGTGTGGCGACCAAGGTCGCGTCCGTCGCCGGCGGCTGCAGCGCCTCCTTGAGGATGGAGCTCAGGTGACGATCGAGCTCCGGGCGCGCGGTCAAAGCCGGGATGCCGCCCTTCTCGTCCAGCCAGTGTTTGAGGGCGTCGGCGCCGCTACCGGTCACCAAGCGCCTCGCGGTCCCGGTCCAGACGCGGTCGAAGGTCAGGGCCGAATCGAAGCGGCAGCCCGGATCGGCGGCGGTCGCGCGGTCCAGGAGGTCTTTGAGCGGCACCGGGATCTCCTCGACCACCGCCTTGAGCGTCGCCCCGAGCCCGAAGATGTCGGTGCGCGGATCGACCGCGCCGCCCGTGAGCTGCTCCGGCGCCGCGAACGCCGGGGTGCCGCCGGTGACCACGCGCACCGAGGCGGTCGGGTCGTCCCCGGTCGCGACCCCAAAGTCGCCGAGCTTCACCTCGCCGTCGGCGGTGAGCACGACGTTCGCCGGGGTCACGTCGCGGTGCACGAGCCCGCACTCGCAGGCGCGCTTGTGCAAGTAGTCGAGCGCCCGCGCCAGCGCGTGGCCGACGTAGACCAGCGCCGGCCACGGCAACGGCCCGAACCGCCGCCGCAGCTCGGCGAGCGATGCGCACTGCAGCCACTCGCACACCAGCGCGTAGCCGTGGTCGTCGTGGATGAGCTCGAGGGCGTGGACGATGTGGGGGTGCGACAACGACAGCGAGATCTTGGCCTCGCGGACGAAGAGGTCGACCGCGGCCGGATCGTCTCGCAGGCCGGCGCGCAAACGCTTGATCGCGACCGGCTTGTCGGTGCCGCGCTCGCCGACGAGGGCGCCGCGAAACACCTCGGCCATGTTGCCGGCGCCGACGCGCTCGAATTGTTTGAGCCGATCACTCATGACCCACCCGGTGCAGGTGCGCTTGCGCTCGCCATGGGGCCGAGCTACACCCGACTGCACCAGCCATGAGCAGCGTGCTCGCCGCCCTGATGCTCGTCGCCGCGCCGCCGGTCCGCGTCTGGGTCGCCACCGCGGCCACCGACCCGGCATCGGTCGAGGCCGTGCGCTGGCTCTCCCGCGAGCTCGGCCGCGACCCCCGCCTCTCTGCCTTGGAGAACGCCAGCACCACCTCGCCACCCGTCGACGCGCTCGACACCGCGCTCGTAGAGCAAGCCCTCGACCGCGGTCGGGAAGCCTACACCCGGCTCGAGCCGCAGCAGGCGTTGCTACACCTCGGGGTCGCAGAAACCACGCTGCGCCCCTGGTTGCATCAGGCTAGCGCCCGCGTGCTCCTCGCACAAGTTTTGCGCCTCCGCGGCCTCACCGAGCTGTTCTTGGAGCGCCCGGCCAACGCCGCCCAGACCTTCGTCTCCGCCTCGTTCTTGGAGCCCGAGTTCTCGCCGGCGAGCGAGGAGTGGCCGCCGGAGGCCCGGCTGCTGTACGCCGACGCCATCGCCAACCTCAAGCGCCTCGCGCCCGGGGCGCTCTCGGTCCGCGTCACCCCGGAATCGGCGGCCGTGCTCCTCGACGGCCGGGTCGCGGCGACCGGCCCAACCACCATCCGTGGCCCCCTCCCGGGCGAGCACGCGCTCTTGGTGCTCGCGCCGGGGTTCAAGCCCTTTGCCGGGGTGGTAACGATGGCCGCCGACGGCCACCTCGGCGACGCCGCGGTCTTTCTCGAGCCGCTGCCGGAGCCGCAACGCCGGCACGACTTCGCGCGCTATCTCGCCGCCCGGGTCGGCGCGACCGACGAGGCCATGTTCGCCCGCCAGGTGGCCGCCGGGCTCGGGGTCGACGCCATCCTGCTCGTCACCCGCCCGGGCGCCGAAGCCGACCCGGTCGCGCTCTGGCCTTTCGACAAGGGTGGCGCGCGGCTGCAGGAGCCCGCGCCGATCTCGATGCGGGCCGGCGCCGCGCAGCCGGTCATCGACCGCATCGTGACCGCGGCGGGGCTGACACCGGCGCCGCCCGGACCGCTCGGCGAATCCGTGCCGCCGGCGGCGACCCTCGACCCCTGGTACCTGCGCTGGTACAGCATCGCCGGCGTCGCGGCCATCGTCGTCGGTGCGCTGGCCACCGGGGTTTGGCTGTCATACGACTCCGCCGACGAAGTGACCTTCGTCTTGGGGCGGGCGCGATGAGGCGGCTCTGCCTGGCGCTCGCGACCTTGGCCGGTTTCGGCTGCGGGCAGAAGACGCCGCGCAACGTCCGCCTCGACCTGGTGCTGCGCAGCAGCTGCCCGGCGTCGACCCAGAGCTACGACATCAGCTGCGTCCACTCCGTGGTGGTAGGCCTGGTCGCGACGACCGGGCAGAGCTTCGAGAGCCGGTGCACCGCGGTCAGCGGCAGCTACGCGAGCCTCCAAGACCTGCTCGCGGCCACCCACGTCGTCAGCGTCCTCGAGAAGGTGGAGGCGCGCGCCGACGTCCGCTTGGCGGTGCGCGCCTACCACGGCGGTGACAAGCCGCCGTGTCACGATCTCTTGGACTCGGAGCTGATGTTCTGGGGCATGTCGCCGGCCGCCGACTTGACCGACCCGGCCGTCGACGAGCTCGTCGTCGAGGTCGAGTGCCGGCCCGAGTGTGACTGCGCCGACCTCGGTGCGACCGAGCGCTGTCCGTCCGACCTCGTGATCGGCATCTGCGCACCGCCGGCAAATCGTCCCTGTCGCAAGCAGTGCAACGACAACGGCGACTGCTACGACGGCTTGCTCAGCTGCGAGGTCGGCACCTGCGACGATCTGCCGGCGAGCGGACAGTGCTGCACGGCGACCGACGGCGAGCGGTGCTGGGAGTGCGGCCGCGCCGGCGACTGCAACAGCGGCGTCTGCGTCCACAACACCTACACCGTTCCCGGCACCACCCCCCCCGAGGGTCCCGACGAGTGGTTCTGCGCCTCGCCCTGTCCGCCGCTGCCGAACGTCACGCCCTGCCCCACCGGCATGAGCTGCAAGCGCCTCGACAACGGCATCTACGTCTCGGTGCCGTAGGGCTCGCCCGCTTTCGTCTTCATCTGATTCCCGCGCGGCCGCGGCGGCCGCGCTCCGTGACCCCCACCCCTGACTCCCCGCCCCCGAGTGGGGCGGGGACGACGATCGCTTCGGCGCGAAAGCGTCTAGCGGCCGGCGTTGGGATCGATCTGATAGCGGTCCAGGAGCTTGTAGAGGTACATCCGATCGATGCGCGCCTTGCGCGCCGCCGCGGCGATGTTACCGCTGGTCGCGGTGATCAACTGCTGCACGTAGGCGCGCTCGAAGGCGGCGACGACGCTGTTCTTCTGCTCCTTGAACGGCACCTCGATGTCGGCGCTGCCGCCGGCGGTCGCGGCCACCGGCTCGCTGGCGCGCGGCTGCGGTGCCTCGGCGAGCAGCGCCGCCCGCTCGATGACGTTCTTCAGCTCGCGGACGTTCCCGGGCCAAGCGTAGCTGCGCAGCTGCTCCAGGGTCGCGGCCGAGATCGTCGGGCGCTCACCGGGCAGCTGGCCCAAGAAGTGCTCCACCAAGAGCGGGATGTCGTCGGGGTGCTCGCGCAGCGGCGGCAGGCGGAGCTCGACCACCGCCAGGCGGTAGTAGAGATCGGCGCGAAACGCGCCACGCGACACCTCCTCCGCCAGGTTGCGGTTGGTCGCGGTGATCACCCGCACGTCGACCGCGATCGGTTGTTGGCCGCCGACGCGCCGTGACTCGCGGCGCTCGAGGATGCCGAGCAGCGCCGGTTGCAGCGTCAGGGGCAGCTCGCCGATCTCGTCGAGGAAGATGGTGCCGCCGCTGGCGCGCTCGAAGGCGCCCGGCCGGGTGCGCTCGGCGCCGGTGAACGCGCCGCGCTCGTGACCGAAGAGCTCGCTCTCGATCAGGTTCGCCGGCAGGGCGCCGCAGTCGACGACCACCAGCGGCCCGCTCCGGCGTTTGCTCAAGTCGCGGATGGCGCCGGCGGCGAGCTCCTTGCCGGTGCCGGTCTCGCCGGTGACCAGCACCGTCGAGTCGCTGGCCGCGAGCCGCTTGAGGCGCGCGAACACCGCGCGCATCGTCATCGACGAGCCGACCAGCTCGCCGACGCGATCGTCGGCGGCGATCTCGACCGGGCTCGCCTTCGACAGCGGCGTCATCCGCAGCTCGGTGTTGCCGAGGCGTACGTTGGTCTGGCCCTCGACGAACACTCCCTGCACTCGGCGGTCGTCGATGAAGGTGCCGTTCGTCGACCCGAGGTCGCGGATCAACACCCCGTGGCGGGTCCGCGACAGCTCGGCGTGGATGCCGCTGACCGTCGGATCGGTGAGGGAGAACTGGCAGCCGGGCGAGGTGCCGATGCGGATCGGCTCGTCGCCGAGGTCGGCGTCCTTGCCCTTGTCGGGGCCGCGGCGCACTTCGACCCGGATCTGCTGCACCGTGGGCCGATCTTTCTTGTCGAGAAGGACGCGCGTACCAGTGCTCATCAGTGCTCCCTTCGCGGCTGAGCCTAACGTGAGGCGAGTGCGATGTCCAAGCTCGCCGCCGCGCCAACGCGCCACGGCCGCTAGTCGCAATCGCGCAACAACCCGCCGCAGGTCGGCCGGTCCGACCCGGTCGCCTTGGGGCTCGCGGGCGGCTCGGCGGCGACCGGCGCGGCGCTCACCTCGATGTCGACCCCGGCCTTGGGCGGCTCTTTGGCGAGGCGCAGGCCGAGCGCTCGTGCCAGACGGTTTGCGAGGAGCTGCAGCTGTGGCTGGTGACGGATCTGCCAGGCCGCGCCGTGCCCTCCCGGCCGCAGGCGAACGGCGCCATAGACCGCGAGCCCGTCCCGGATCTTCTTGGCGCCGGAGCTCGGCGCGGCGCCGACGAGCTCGATCGTCAGCGGTCGCGCCAGGCTCCAACCCGCGGCGAGCGGGAAGCGGTAGCTCATCTCGTTGTCGTTCGGCGAGTAGTCGAAGCGGATCATCACCGCCCCCAGATCGCGCTTCGCCCAATAGATGCGGGCGTCGGTGAAGCGGAGATCGGCGCAGTCGGCCTGCAGCGCCAGCGGCTGATAGGCCTGAAAGCGCACGCTCCCCTGGTAACGCAGCAGAAAGCCGACCTGCGGCTCGCAGAGGCCCGCGCCTTTCGGCACCGCCTCCCAGAGCGGCTCGATCTTCATCGCGCCGGGGAAGTGCTTCTGGATGGCGCGCTTCGGCCACAGCCGCTGGTACTCGTGGCCGACGATCCACGAGCTCTGCCGGATATCCTCGATGACGCTCGGGTTGTCCGGCAGCGGCGGCTGGGTCACGACCATCGCCGAGATGCTCTGCTTCGGGATCAGGGACCAAACCGGGAAGATCAGGATGAGCTGCTCACCCCGCTGCTCGCCCTGCTTGCCGCGGCGGACCTCCGAGGCGATCGCCGCCATCTCCGTGAAGGCCGCATTCCAACCCCAGACGTCGCTGTCGACCCGATAGGCGCTGTGGTCGCGCGCCGCCATCGGGATCTCGGCGTCGCTCCTCGAAGGTGTCGCCGCCGTGGCCGCGACCGGTGGAATGCCGACGGCGGCCGCGAGCCACCACCCGACCGGTGTCGGTCGACGCCGCGCGCTCATGCGGGCATCATCTTGAGTTCGTCGCCGGCACTCAAGCGCAAAGGGGGTTGCGCCCCGGAGCGGACGGTAGTTGTCTACTCGCTGGAGGTCTCATGGCCGCGAAGCTGTCGATCGTGCTCGGGCTCGTCGTCTGTGTCGGTTGCAGCGCCGCGCGTGCCGCCGCGGTGGCGGCGCTGCCGTCGTTGGCGCCGACCGCGAGCGTCGCCGGAGATCGCGCCCTCGCGGCGCGCGAGACGCTGAGCGACGACGGCGGCGACGGCGACAAGATCACCCTGGAGGCCGACGTCAGCCTCGAGGCGCAGGACGTCGACCAAAGCGCAGCGAGCCTGCGCGGCTTCGCGCGCCAGGCGGCGGCCAAGATCATCAGCGACGAGGTCTTGAAGGACGCCCGCATCGCCACCTTCGTGCTCCGCCTGCCGCCCGAAAAGCTCGAGTCGTTCTTGGCGCAAGTCATGGGCCTCGGCGACGTCACCCACCGCCGGATCCGCGCCGCCGACGTCAGCAAACAGTACCGCGACACCGAGATCCAGCTCGACAACCTGCAGCGCTCCCTCGCCCGCTACCAGGAGATCCTCAAGGCCGCGACCAAGGTCGAGGAGATGCTGGCGGTCGAAGAGCAGCTCAATCGAGTGCGGACCGCGATCGAGCGCTTGACCGGCGAGCTGACCTTCCTCGCCGACCGCGTCGCGCTCGCCACCGTGACGGTGAGCATCAGCCCGAAGGACAACACCCCGATGTTCGCGCCGCACGCCAAGTTCTACCCCGGCGTCAAGGCCGCCGGCCTGGCGTACTTCCGCCCCGACGCCGGCCCGGTGCTGTTCTATGGCCCGGGCTTCAGCCTGCAGCTGGCGCGCTGGCTGCACTTCGACGTCCAGGTGCTCCGTGATCGGCGCGACAAGGTGTTCGCCGCCGACGTCGTCGACCTCAGTCTGGGCGGCGAGGCCTACTCGGACTTTCTGGGCCGCGGCAAGCAGACCTGGTTCAACCCCTACTTCGGCTTCAACGCCGGCTGGATCCGCGTCGAGGGCGTCGACTTCACGTCGCTCGGCGTGATGACCGGGGTCGAGATCTACAAGAGCACCTACGTGGTCCTCGACCTCGGCGTCAAAGCCGCGGCGCTCGCCAACCGCTTTGCCCTCCACCTCGCGGTCGAGCCGACCCTGAGCCTCGACCTCGCCTTCTGAGCTCCCGCCTGGAAGCGCCGGCCGCCCCCGTCATCGTCGAGGGAACCAAGACCCTCTTCGGCCTGTGGCAGCTGCTGCGCCGTCGCGGCTGAAGCCGCGAAGTTGGGGGCGCCGTGGGGCCATGGTATCCTGAGCCCCGCCGAGGTACATCGGTCCCGAGCCATGACTGACACGCCCCGCGCTCGCCCGCACCTGCCGCCGCACTGCGATCAGCTGTTGGTCGTGATGAGCGACATCGAGATGGGCGCCGGCGGCGTCGCCGACGATTTCCCGCACTCCGACTTCCTCGCCGAGCTGGTGCTGTCGTACAACGAGCCGCCGTTCGCCGACCTGCCGCTGAGCCTGATCTTCAACGGCGACACCTTCGACTTGCTGAAGACCAGCTTCATGGGCGCCTACCCCCGGCACATCAACCGCGAGGTGGCGCTCGGCAAGATGAAGCGGATCGCGGCGGCCCACCCGCTGTTCTTCAAAGGCCTGCGCGAGCTCCTCGGCCACACCAAGGCCGAGCGCCGGGTGTACTTCGTCGTCGGCAACCACGACGCCGAGATTCTGTTTCCCGAGGTCCAGGAGCTCATCCGCGAGCACTGCAACTGCGGCGACCGGGTCCACTTTCCCGGCTTCCAGCTCGAGTTCGGCAAGGTCCACATCGAGCACGGCGGGCAGCTGGACGCGATGTTCCAAATGGATCCGGACCAGCCCTTCGTCAACTTCGACGGCGAAGAGGTGCTGAACATCAGCTGGGGCTCGGCGGCGCTGCTCGACACCGTGATGGTGCTGCATCCGCTGCTCTGCTTCCATGATCGCTTGAAGCCCAAGGACGTGGTGTTCGACATCCTGCCGGATCTCAAAGAGCTGACGATCGGCGCCTTCTGGTACTACTGGACCCGCGACTACTGGCGCGACTACTTCGAGCGCGACGACCCGACCCGCAAGCTGTCGTGGAGCATGGTCAAGGAGCTGATCTGGCGCTTCGGCTCCCGCGTCCCCGACGTCGCGATGGACAAGACCCTGTTCCAACGGGTGCAGGAGCAGGACCGCTTCGCCCTCTACGTCGTCGGCCACCAACACCAACCGATGCTGTGGAGCTACGGCGACCGCAAGGTGATCCAAAACGGCTGTCTCAGAAACGAGTACATGCTCGTCGACGACGGCCGGACGATCCGACCGATCGCCAAGTCCTACAGCGAGGCCTATCTCTTGCGCGGCGTCCCGGTGCGCTCGCAGCTCATCGAGATCGAAGGCCCACCGGCGCCGCCCGGCTACGTGCCGGCGTCGGTGACCGACGTGTTGCCGCAGGTGCGCAAGCTCCTCGCCGCGAGCGGCAATCACGCCCCGGCTGTCCAGCCGGCGCCGGGACCGGCAGGCAAGCCGGTGAAGAAGTCGCGTTAGCGCCTCGCGCTTTTGTGTTACAACCGCCGGCATCGTGGACACGACGAGCGCGCCGCCACAAGATAGCCGCGGGACCTTCTTTGCGCTGACGCCGGAGCGGGTCCTCGCCGCCGTCGAGCAGGCGGGCGAGGAGACCACCGGGCTGTGCTACGCCCTCAACAGCCTCGAGAACCGGGTCTACGAGGTCGAGCTCGAGGGCCGGCGGCGGGTGATCGCCAAGTTCTATCGCCCGAATCGCTGGGGCCGTGACACCATCCTCGGTGAGCACCGCCTGTTGCAGGCGCTCGCGGCCGCCGAGATCCCGGTCGCCGCCCCCGAGCCGTTCCCCGATGCCGACACGCTGCACACCACCACCGACGGCATCCGGTTCGCGCTCTTCCCGCGGGTCGGCGGCCGCAGCCCCGACGACCTGACGCTGGAACAATACGAGGAGCTCGGCCGGATGCTCGGCCGGATCCACAACGTCTTGGAGCGGCTCACCGACCACCACCGGCCGGCGCTGTCGCCCGAGACCTACGGCCGCCAGAGCCTCGAGACCATCCTGGCGCGCACCCGGATGCCGGACGGCTTGAAGAACCGCTATCAGGAGACCGCGTCGCGGCTGGTCGCCAAGGCCGAAGAGCGCTTCCGGGGCGTGCCGTCGCAGCTGCTGCACGCCGATTGCCATCGCGGCAACCTGCTCTACGGCGCGCAGGGTTTCCTGTTCCTCGACTTCGACGACGCCGCCACCGGGCCGGCGGTGCAGGACCTTTGGCTGTTGCTCCCGGCGCGCCCCAAGGACTGTCCGAACGAGCTCGAGGCGTTCGCGCGCGGCTACGAGATCTTCCGGGAGTTCCCGTGGGCGACGCTGAACCTGGTAGAGGCCCTTCGCGGCTTGCGCTATCTGCGTTATGCCGGCTGGGTGGCGGCGCGCTGGGATGACCCGTCGTTCCCGCGCGCCTTCCCACACTGGGGAACCGACAACTACTGGGAGGCCCAGCTCGCAGATCTGAACGAGCAACTCTGGCAACTGGAGGAGGAAGGGGCGCCATGAGCATCCACCCGCTCGCGGGCAAGCCCGCGCCGCAGTCGAGCCTCGCCGACATCCCGAAGCTGGTCGCGGCCTACTACACCGTGCGCCCGGATCCGACCGTGGCCGCAGAGCGCGTCGCCTTCGGCACCAGCGGCCATCGCGGCTCGTCGCTGAAGGCCGGCTTCAACGAGGCGCACATCTTGGCGACCACGCAGGCGATCTGCCACTACCGCCAGGCGCACGCGATCTCGGGGCCGCTCTACCTCGGCAAAGACACCCACGCGCTCTCCCTTCCCGCCCATATCACCGCGCTCGAGGTACTGGCGGCGAACGGCGTCGAGGTGATGATCGATGCCGGTGACGGCTACACCCCGACCCCGGTGATCTCGCACGCCATCCTCACCTACAACCGCGGCCGCGACCGGGGCCGCGCCGACGGCATCGTCATCACCCCGTCGCACAACCCGCCCGAGGACGGCGGCTTCAAGTACAATCCGCCCCACGGCGGCCCCGCGGACAGCACCACCACCGACTGGATCGAGAAGCGCGCCAACGAGCTGTTGGCGGCGGGGCTGGCCGACGTGCGACGCCTCGAGCACGCCCGGGCGCTCGCGGCCGGCACCACCCACCGCCACGACTTCGTCGCCCCCTACGTCGACACCCTGGCGCAGGTGATCGACATGGACGCGATCCGCGCCGCGGCCCTCAACATCGGCGTCGATCCGATGGGCGGCGCCGGCATCGGCTACTGGGAGCCGATCGCCGCCAAGTACGGCCTGAACGTCGACGTCGTCAACCCCGCCGTCGACCCGCGCTTCGCGTTCATGACCCTCGACCACGACGGCAAGATCCGCATGGACTGCTCGTCGCCGTTCGCGATGGCGAGCCTGATCAGCCTGAAGGACCG
This sequence comes from Deltaproteobacteria bacterium, assembly GCA_016218825.1. Taxonomy (GTDB): domain Bacteria; phylum Myxococcota; class XYA12-FULL-58-9; order XYA12-FULL-58-9; family XYA12-FULL-58-9; genus JACRCV01. Next base: position 126,466 of record JACRCV010000006.1, on the reverse strand, counting down.
CTACGACATCGCGTTCGGCAACGACTGCGACTACGACCGGCACGGCATCGTCACCAAGAGCGTCGGCCTGATGAACCCCAATCATTACCTCGCGGCGGCGATCTCCTACCTGTTCCAACACCGCCCTGGCTGGCCGCAGGGCGCCGCGATCGGCAAGACCCTGGTGTCTTCCAGCATCATCGACCGCGTCGCCACCGTGCTCCACCGACGGCTGGCGGAAGTCCCGGTGGGCTTCAAGTTCTTCGTCGACGGCCTGAGAAACGGCACCTACGGCTTCGGCGGCGAGGAGAGCGCCGGCGCCTCCTTCCTGCGTCGCGACGGCACGGTGTGGACCACCGACAAGGACGGCATCATCCTCGACCTGCTCGCCGCCGAGATGACCGCGCGACTCGATCGCGATCCGGGCGAGGTGTACGCCGCGCTCAGCGCCAAGCTCGGCGCCCCGGTCTACGAGCGCGTCGACGCCCCTGCGACCCCGGCCCAGAAGGCGGCGTTGAAGAAGCTCAGCGCCGACGCGGTGACCGCCGCGACCCTCGCCGGCGAGAAGATCGTCGCGACCTTCACCCACGCGCCCGAAGGCGGGGCGGCGATCGGCGGCTTGAAGGTGGTGACCGAGAACGGTTGGTTTGCGGCACGGCCGTCGGGCACCGAGGACGTCTACAAGATCTACGCCGAGAGCTTCCTCGGCGCCGAGCACCTGCGGCGCATCCAGGACGAAGCCCGCGCCATCGTCGCCGCGGCGATCGGCGCCGCCGGAGCTTGAGCCGGAAACCTCGCGATGCCCAGGACCTCACTCGCCGTCGCCTTCGCGACCTCGCTGCTCCCGGCCACCACGCACGCCGACGGCGCTTTCTTCCCGAGCACCGCGACCGCGAGCGCGGCCGCAGCCAGCACCGACCAGCGCGCCCTCTTCGTCTACGCCAACGGCGCCACGACCCTGGTGCTGCAAACCGGCTACCGCGGCACCGCGTCCGGATTCAGCTGGGTCATCCCGACGCCGCAGCGGCTCACCGCCGCCGACGTCAGCGTCGCGGAGGTGCCGGTGTTCGAACGACTGCACGCGATCACCGCGCCCACCCTGGTCGCCTTCGAGCAGGGCTGCGGCGCGTTCGGCTGCGCCGACGATACCGTCTCCAGCGCCGGCCATGAAACCGTGGTCCGCGTCTTCGACAGCTTCAAGGTGAGCGGCTACGAGATCGCGGTGCTCGGCGCCGCTGACTCGGCGGGCCTCGGCGGCTGGCTGAGCCGCAACGGCTACGGCGCGCCCGCCGACGCCGGCACGGTCTTCACCGACTACACCAGCCGCGGCTTCTACTTCGTCGCCGTCAAGTACACCGGCGCCGCCGAAGACCCGACGACCACCGGCGCCGGCAATGACAGCACGGCCTTTGCCGACGGCGCCGCGCGCCCGTTGCAGCTCCGCCTGTTGGGCACCGTGACGACGTTGCCCCTCCTGATCTCGTCGTTGTCTACCGCCTCCGAGGTCGACCTCGTGCTCTACACCGTCGCCGCGACCCGCTACACGGTGCGCGACGCCGCGACCGCCGAGATGATGGTGACCGAGGCCTTTCCGGGTGGAGACTTCACCGCTTGGTACGACGCGCGCTTCGCGCAGGCCGTCACCGAGCTCGGCGCCGGCGCCTTCCTGGTCGAGTTCGCGGCCGAGCTCGACGAGTACGAGCTCGCCGCGGCGTTGGGGCGCGAGCCGGAGGCCGCCGCCCCGGCGTCGGTGCGCTGGTTCGTGACCCGACTTCACGCCCGCCTCGGCCCCGAGGCGATGACCGCGGACCTGGCGTTGGTGCCTGAAGAGGGCGAGGCCGCCAGCCGCCGGCATCAGATCCGAGTGCTGCACGGTGGTGCGCCCGAGGTCGCGGCCCGCGTCCCGTGGGACCTGACGCTGGTCGTGGCGCTCGGCCTGCTGGCGAAACGCCGCGGCCGCGCCCGAACGCTCGAGAGGCGCCGGTGAGCGCCCGACGTCCAACCTGGAGCTTCGTCGGCACCGCGAGTCCGTTGGCGCTCGCGGTCGCCGGTTGCATGAGCGTGAGTCAAAACGTCAGGCCCCGGGTCGTCGACGAGGGCGACCTCCGACTCGGGACCGCGGCCGGCGTCAGCCGCGACGTGGCCCAGGACTTCGCGCGCGCCGCGCCGAGCACCGAGACCCGCAGCCGCTACACCTGGGCGCCGCTCGCGGAGCTCTCGGCGCACTACGGCATCGCCAAGCACATGGACCTGGGGTTGCGCCTCCGGCCGCTGGCCCGGGGCGCGAAGCTCGAATACCAGCTGCAGCTGTTGGACCCGCGCGGCGACGTCATCGGGCTCGCGGTGGGCCTCGGGATCGACGGCTTCTACCGCACCCGCACCAAGCTCCTCTGCGAGGTCGACGGCTGCTTCTTTCGCGAGTATGGCGGCGTGGTCGTCGACCTACCGCTCGTCGTCAGTCGGCGCACCGTCCGCTGGCTGACGCTGTTCGCCGCGGTGCGCGGCGCCTTCCTGGTGCTACAAGGACGACAGACCTACGAGGCCGCCGACCTTTCGTTCGCGTCCCTCCGGGTCGACAAGCAACAGCGACAGCCAATCGCCGGCGTCGGCTGCGGACTGCTCCTCGAGTGGGCGAGCGTCAAGGTGGTGCCGCAGGTGAACGTCGCGACCCTGCGACTCGCGAACGGCGCGACGTCGTTCGCGACCTATCCGTCGCTCGACCTCGCCTTCGAGCTCTGAGACCGCCGCGCGCCGCGCTTCGCGCCGCTGGGGGAGGTCTCGAGGATCGGCGGCCGCCAAGGGCGGGCAAGAGTCAGCGGGCTTGGTCGGGCACGACGTAGAGCACGATCGCGAGGAAGTGGCAGATGCTGCCGCAAAGCACCCAGAGGTGCCAGATGGCGTGCATGTAACGCACCCTCTTGATGACGTAGAACGCGGTGCCGCCGGTGTAGGCGAACCCCCCGGCGGCGAGCAGCCAGATCCCCGGCGCCGGCAGCGCCGCCAAGAGCGGCCGCGTCGCGACGACCACGATCCAACCCATGAAGACGTACACCAGCGCCGACAGCCAGCTCGGCCGGTAGAGCCAGAACGCCTCGAGGGCGACGCCGATGACCGCCAACGCCCAGACCACGCCGAACAGCCACCAGCCCCAGACACCGCGCAGCGTCACCAGGGTGAAGGGCGTGTAGGTGCCGGCGATCAAGAGGTAGATGCCGGAGTGGTCGAGGAGCTTGAAGATCTCCTTGGCCCGCGCCCCGGTCAGGCTGTGGTAGAGCGTCGACGCGGTGTAGAGCAGCACCAGGGTCGCGCCGTAGACCGCGGTGCTGACGACGTGCCAGGCGTCGCCGTACAGCGACGCGAACACCACCATCGTCGCGAGACCGGCGGCCGACAGCGCGATGCCGATCCCGTGAATGGTGGCGTTGGCGATCTCCTCGCCGCGGGAATAGGCGCGCTTGCTCACGGGCGGTACGGTGGCCTCCACGCCGCACCGTTAGCATCCTCGCTTGGGTCCCTCAAGCGCGCCTTGTGGTTGCGTTTCCGCGAGGCTCGGTGTTGGATGCGCCATCATGCTCATCGTGCCGTGCACCTCTCTTAGCGCCGTCCTGTTGGCCGCGACCAAGATCGCGGTCGTCCCCAGCCACGTCGACGCCAGCGCCGAAGGCAAGGTCCCGGGGGTCATCGACGAGTACGTGCTCACCGCGGTCCAGAACGTCGGCGGCATGGAGACCGTCGGCAGCGACGACATCACCGCAGTGATCGGCTTCGAGCAGCAGAAGCAGCTGATGGGCTGTGACGACGCGGCGTGCTTCGCGAGCCTCGGCGGCGCGCTCGGGGTCGAGAAGCTGGTGATCGTCAAGGTGGCGCTCGCCGACAGCAAGTGGGCGATCACCGCCAAGCTGGTGAACACCGGCGAGGCCCGGGTCGAGAACCGGGTCACCGACTTCGTCAGCGGCGATTCGGCGCAGCTCTTGGCCGGCATCGATCCGTTGATCAAGCGGCTATTCACCGTCCAGGCGCCGCCGGTGATGACCGTGACGCCGGTCGCGGCAAAGCCCGAGCCGGGCGCGCCCCTCGGGCCGCCGAACATCAACCTGAGCCTGCACGCCTACAAGATGGTGCGCTCCCAACGGCTGCCGACGTCTCTCGACGAGCTCGGCAACGAGGCCAAGCGCGTCGCCTACACCGACGCCTTCTTCATGGCGCGCGCCCAGCTCAACGAGCGCTGGTACGGCAAGACCGGCCTGTTCTTCGAGATAGGCATCAGCCTCGCGCTCCTGACCAGCGTCACCCAGGCGAGCACCGACATCAGCGAGAATCGCCGCGAGCTGAACGGCATGATGCACGCCGTCCAAAGCGTGCACCGCTCGTTCTGGGAGGGCGACGACAAGCTCGTCGGCCTCGGCACCGAGCGCTTGAGCGTCGACTTCGGCGGCGGCGGCTTCGCGGCGCTCGGCGAGAAGGGCGAGGTCGGGCTGTTGTCGCGCACCGACCTGCGCTTCTATTGGTTTCACGTCGGCGCGATGGTCACCTACGGCTGGGCGACCAAGCTCTCGATCGGCGTCGGCGGCGGCGTGCGGCTGGCGTTCTAGGCCGCGCGCCCGGCCACCGGCTCACTCGCCGATGATCTTGATCAACACCCGTTTCTTCCGCCGGCCGTCGAACTCGCCGTAGAAGATCGCCTCCCACGGCCCGAGATCGAGGGCGCCGTCGGTGATCGCGACCACGACCTCCCGTCCCATCACCTGGCGCTTCAAATGCGCGTCGGCGTTGTCCTCGCCGGTGTCGTTGTGGTGGTACTGGCCCACCGGCGCGTGCGGCGCCAGGCGCTCGAGCCACGCCTCGTAGTCGGCGTGCAGCCCGGACTCGTTGTCGTTGATGAAGACGCTGGCGGTGATGTGCATCGCGTTCACCAGACACAGGCCGTGTTGCACACCGCTGTCTTTGACCGCCTTTTGCACCTCGGGCGTGATGTGAACGAACTCGCGGCGCCCCTCGGTCTTGAACCACAGCTCTTGGCGAAAGCTCTTCATTGCCCTCCCCCTCGTTCGTCGTCAGTCGGACGACTCCAGATCGTGGTCGCGGCGATAGACCAGGCACAGCTCGCTGCCGCACTCGACCATACGACACGGGCGCGGACGATAGTAGTAGATCTCACAGCGCACCCGGGCGCCGATGCCGCCCCGAAGCGCCTTGCAGCGACCGTCCGGAGTCAGACGGAGATTGGGCTTGCCGTCTTTGGCTCGCACGACGTAGCGCCGCACCAGCTCCGGCTGCCGCAAGATCGCGTCGTCGTCGTCGACCGTGACGTAGTCGGCGTAGCCGGTCTCCCGGTTCGACTTCGGGTTGACGCAGCAGGCGCCGCAGCGCTGGCAGTCTGGGAGCTCGAGACCCGGGCGCATCGCTGCCGCGAGCCTACACCCGCGCCGCGCCTCTCGGAAAGCGCCGCCGCCGGCGCCGAAATCGCCACCCGGCCGTGGACATCCCTCGGCGAACGCCGGATAATCCCGGCCCGGGGTTCCACGTCGATGGCGCAAATTCGCGACAAGGGTCTCGGCGAGCAAGCGCACGACGTCTATCGTGATCGGGCGCGCGCCGACAATCAGATCCTCGACCTCATCAAGTCGATCCAGAAGGACCGGGCCCGGGCCGTGGAGCTGTCACGGGTCGACATCCGCCAGGCGGCGCCCGACACCCAGCAGCACCTGGCGCTGCTCATCGGCCAACAGCTGAAGGGCCAGATCCCGGCGCAGCTCGCCAAACAGCTCGCCGCCGGCAACGTCGCCACCGACGTCCTCGACCAGCTGATGCAGCGCTTGGCGAACAGCAGCAGCGCCGATCCCAACGTCAGGCTCGGACGCGCCACGACCCCGGAGGCGGCGCGCGAGCTCGCCACCGATCGCTCGGTCCCGCAACAGGCGCTGCGCTGGACCCAGTTCGTGCAGAAGGTCCTGCACGTGCCCGGCGGCACGGTTCAAGGCCGCGCCGGCACCGCGACCCCGAAGGGCGAGACCGCCAAGCTCTTGGAGATGCTGGGACAGAAGGGCGGCATGGTCACCGCCGCCGGCCTGCGCTCCCCGAAGCTGGTCGAGCGCGGCCTCGCCGATCTGAGCCCGGGCCAGCGGGCGCTGTTGATGAAGGCCACCTTCGGCGAGAAGCTCGCCGGCGAGCTCAACCGCCTCGGGGTCCAGGATCCGCTCGGCTTCGTCAAGGCCGGGGCGCTGCCCGAGGGCCGCGCCGAGCTCGCGGGGGCCCTGAACCTGTCGCGCGCCCACCTCCTCGGCCTGCTGATGCGGGCCGAGCTCTTGAAGGTGGGCCCGGGTAGAAACGGCGAGCTCGGCATCAACCCCGAGCTGTTGGCGCCGCTACGGCACGCGGGGTTGGTGATGCTCGGCACCCTCGGCATCCTGCGCAGCCTGAGCCGCGAGGAGCTCGCCTACATCTACGGCAAGCTGCGGACCGCGAGCGGCGGCTTCGCGAAGGCGGTCAAGGGCGGCCGGCCACCCGTCAAGCGCGACCTGATCCACTGGGCGCGCGCCGCGGGACGCAAGGCGAGCGACATCCTCTTGCCCGACATCGAGGAGCGCGGCCCGAAGCTCTCGAGCGGCGACGCCCAGGAGCTGATCCAAGCATGGTACATGGAGAACCTGCTCTACGAGCAGCTGGCGTACGCCCGCCGCCAACGCCAGGAGGAGGAGCACCTCATCAAGAAGGTGTCGCGGGACGAGCGCGACGAGCGCCGCGACCGCCGCGGCCAAGGGAACGGCGGCGACGACGATGACCCGGAGTGGATCGACGACATGATCCCCGAGCTCGAGCACGACGACGGCCGCCAGGACCACCTGGTGTGCTTCTGGATCACCGACTTCAACACCGATCCGACGCTGCCGCAGTCGATGCGGCGAATGTACGTCTGCATCGACCCCGACTCGGGCGCCATCATTCCACAAGCGATCGAGGCCGACTTGAGCTCGGGGCGTGCGTGACCGCGAGGCGCGCCACAGGCTTCCTGGCGCTCGCGGCGCTCGGGGTCGCGGCCACTCTCGCGGCGTGCACCCGCGGCGGCGAGCATCACCAGACCCCACGGGTGACGGGCCCGCGCGCCTACGCCGGTGACTCCCTCCCGAGCTTGGCGGCCCAAGGCGAGCCACAAGAGGGCGGCACGCTGCGGGTCGCGATGGGCGCCGAGCCGCCGTCGTTGAACTATCAGCTCGATCCTCTCGACGCCTGGGGCAAGAAGATCGACGACCTGATCATGGAGAGCTTGAGCCGTCCGGATCCGCAGACCTGGGAACCGCAACCGCGCCTCGCCGAGCGCTGGCAGGTGTCCGCTGATCGCCTCACCCTGGTCTTCTATCTCCGCCCCGGGGTGCGCTGGCACGACGGCAAGCCGTTCTCCGCCGACGACGTGATCTTCACCTTCGACAAGCTCCTCGACCCGACCTCGAAGACGATGGCGATCCGCTCCTACCTCGAGCCGCTGCAGAGCTACGAGAAGGTCGACGACCACACCGTCGCCTTCCACCTCAAGCGCCCCTACTGGCACGCCTTCGACGCCATCGCCGAGATCTTCATCTACCCGAAGCACGTCTACGCCAAGGGCGACTTCAACACCCACCCCGCCAACCGCGCCCCGGTGGGCACCGGCGCCTACCGCTTCGCCCACTGGACGACCGGCGACGAGATCGTGTTGAAGCGCAACCCGACCTACTTCGGCGCCAGGGCGGCGCTCGACCGCGTCGTCTTCAAGTACGCGCCCGATCCCACGGTGCGAACCCAGCTGTTGCGCCGCGGCGACGTCGACGTCGTCGAGAAGCTGACCCCCGACGAGTGGAAGAGCCTCACCGAAGACCCCGAGCTGCTCGCCCGCTTCTGGCGCCTGCGCCACGTCCCCTCCAGCGTGCAATGGATCGGCTGGAACGAAGCCCGGCCGCTGTTCGCCGATCGCCGCGTGCGACGAGCGCTGACGATGCTCATCGATCGCGACGACATCATCTCGAAGTTTCGCCTCGGGCTCGACGCGCCGGCCGCCGCCTGGTTCTACCCCGGCACCAAGGAGTTCGACGCCACCCTCGCGCCCCTCCCCTACGACCCGGAGGCCGCCGCCGACCTGCTCGACGAGGCCGGCTGGCGGGACCAGAACGGTGACGGGGTGCGCGAGAAAGACGGCCGCGACTTCGCCTTTGTGTTCCTGTACCCGGCCGGCCATCCGTTCTACGAGCAACTCGCGAGCCTGATCGCGACCGATCTGAAGAAGGTCGGCATCAGCGTCACCGCGACGCGGGTCGAGTGGGCGGTCTACACCGAGCGGCTGCGCAAGCACGAGTTCGACGCCTGCTCGCTGCTCTGGGAGTTGGCGCCGAAGAACGATCCGTACCAGGTCTGGCACTCCTCCGGGATGAACGGCGGCTCGAACTTCATCTCGTTCAACAACGCCGAGGCCGACCAGCTCTTGGAGGAGGCGCGCTCGGAGTTCGACGCCGCCGCACGCCTGCGCCTCTACCAGCGCTTCAATCAGATCCTGGTCGACGAACAGCCCTACACCATGCTGTTCTACCGTTACAACCTGTCGTTCGTCAGCAAGCGCTTCGGCGGCATCATCTCGACGCCGTACGGGGTGCTGAGCTACGCGGACGTCTACGCCCGCAAGCCCGACGCCCGACCCGTCGGCGCGCCACGCTAACCGATGCTCCGCTACGCCGCGCGCCGCGCGCTGCAGTTCGTGCCGACCTTCGTCGGCGTGACCCTGTTGGTCTTCCTGCTGCTGCGACTGGCGCCCGGCGATCCCGCCACCGCGGAGGGCGATCTGAGCCTGATGCCGACCGCCGCGAGCCTGGCCGAATGGCGACACCTGAAGGGCATGGACCAGCCGCTCTACACCCAATACCTGCGCTGGCTGTGGAGCTGCGTCAGCTTCGACTTCGGCACCTCGCTCTTCGACGAGCGCCCGGTGCGGGTGCTGATCCTCGAGGCCCTGCCACGCACCTTGCTGCTCACCAGCCTGGCGCTCGTCTGCACCTACGCGCTCGCGATCCCTCTCGGCGTTCACTCCGCCGCGGCGCGCGGCACCAAGACCGACACCGTGCTCAGCACCCTGGTGTTCGTGCTGTACTCGTTGCCGACGTTCTGGGTGGCCCTGGTGCTGCTGGTGCTGTTCGGCGGCGGCCAGTTCTGGCACATCTTCCCGGTGCGCGGCCTCAGCACCGATGGCCTCGAGGACGCCGCGCTCGTCGTGCGCGGCCTGGACTTCATCTGGCACCTGGTGCTGCCGGTCTGCTGCCTGACCTACCCGGGGCTGGCGCGCACCTCCCGCTACCAGCGGGCGGCGATGCTCGAGGTCTTGAGCCAGGACTTCGTTCGCACCGCCCGCGCCAAGGGCCTCTCGGAGCGCCGCGTGATCTGGCGCCACGCCTGGCCGAACGCGCTGGTGCCGGTGCTGGCGCTGCTCAGCGTCGATCTGCCGTGGCTCGTGGGCGGCAGCGTCATCGTCGAGCGGGTGTTCACGATCCGCGGTATGGGCCTGCTCACCTTCGAGGCCATCCTGCGGCGCGACTACCCGGTGATCTTGGGGGTCACGGCGCTGGTCGCGATGACCACGATGGTCGGCATGCTGGTGGGCGACCTGGCGTTGGCGTGGGCCGATCCGCGCATCCGCTACCCCGCGAGGCCGCGATGAGCACGATCCGCACCGTCGCGATCTCGACCACGGACGTGTTCCGCCTGTTGCTGCAGCGCCGCGGCGGTCGCGCTGGCCTGCCGGGCGTGGTGCTGCTGGTGCTGATCGCGACGAGCGCCGATTTCCTGGCGTCGGACAAGCCCCTGCTGCTGAGCCTCGGCGGCCACCTCTACGTCCTCCCGAACCTGTTCGACCCGGTGGCCCTGACGGCGCACAGCAACCAATCCTTGTTCCGGACCATGGCGGCAGGCGATTGGCTCGTGGCGCCGCTCGTCCCCTTCGGCATGAACGAGCAGGACAAGGACGAGCTGCCGCTGTCGCCGCCGTCGACGCGGCATCTCCTCGGCACCGACGGCGCCCGTCGCGACGTGCTGGCGCGCCTGATCCACGGCTCCCGGATCTCGCTCGCCGTCGGCCTGCTCTCGGTCCTGATCACCATCACCCTCGGCACCGTCCTCGGCCTCACCGCCGGCTTCGTCGGCGGGCCGATCGACGCCGTGATCTCCCGCGCCAGCGAGACGATGATCGCCGTCCCGGCCCTGTTCCTGGTCCTCGCGGTGATGGGGGTCGTCGAGCAGGCCGGTGTCGGCGCCACCATCCTGGTGATCGCCCTGGTGTCGTGGGCCCGGGTGGCCCGCCTGGTCCGCGCCGAAACCCTGCGCCTCCGAGAGATGGAGTTCGTGACCGCCGCGGTCGCGCTCGGGTTCTCGACCCGACGCATTCTCTTTCATCACATCTTGCCGAACGCGATGGCCCCGATCCTGGTGTCGGCGACCTTCGGCATGGCGTCGGCGATCTTGATGGAGGCGTCGTTGTCATTCCTCGGCTTCGGCACCCCTGACTCCCACGCCAGCTGGGGCGGCCTGTTGCACGGCGCGATGGGCAGCTTCCATGCCTGGTGGCTGGTGATCTTCCCGGGGGCGGCGATCTTCGCCACGGTGATGGCCTACAACCTCACCGGCGATGCGCTGCGCGACATCCTCGATCCCCGCCTGCGGCACGAGTGAGCCGCGCTCAGCGGCCCCTGCCACCATTGGCAGAGAGCCGCCGCCGCCCCGCCCACAGCACCAGCGCGACCGCGCCGAGAACCCCGAGCGCAGACGGCGCGGCAGCAAGACCGCACCCGCAGCCACCCGCCGCCGCGTCGAGCTCGGGCGTGCTCTCCACGCCACAGTCGGCGACCAGCACCTCGAGCTCGAGCGCATCGGTGCCGACGTCGTTCGTCGCCTCCACGCGCAGGTTGTGGCGGCCCACCTGCGCCTTGGTCGGCACCCACACCAACCGGCCGCTGACCGCGTCGATGCTCGCACCGGCAGGCGGCGCCGTACCTGCGGTGTCGGCGGCGAGCGCAAAGCCGAGCGGTCTGCTGCCTCGAGCGGCCACGCGGTCGTCGTCGCCGTACGCGTAGGCGGCGCCGACGCAGGCGGTGGTTGCCGGCACGCCGTCCCCGAGGAGCAGCCGCGGCGGCAAGCGCCCCGCGTGCGTCACCCGGACCTCGACCTTCGCCTCGGCGATCTGCCCGTCGGCGCTCCACGAGGTGCAGGTCGCGGTGAACAACCCCGGCGCGTCCCATTGATACCAGACGCTCTGAGCCTCGACGACCCCGGCCACGCCCGCCGCGCGCCAGCGATAGCCCGCCGCTGCCGCCCCGGCGGCCTCGCAGACCAGGGTCGTGGCGTGCGGCACCTCGCCCGCCGGCACCTCGGCGAAAGCGCTGGCGGTGAACGCCGGACGCGGGTCGGTCGCACCGACGACGAGGGAGAGCCGGTCGGTGCCCTCGAGGCCGTTGTCGTCCACGACGCCCACCTGCACCTGATAGACGCCCGGCGTCGCGAAGGTGTGGGTGGCGAGAGCGCCGAGCGCAGCGGCGCCGTCGCCGAAGTCCCACCAGACGCCGCCGACCGGGACCGCGCCGAGCTCGACGTCGGCCTCGAGCTGAACGCCGAGGGTCGGGGCCGCACCGCTCGCCTCGGCGCCGAGTATTGCGCGGGCCCGCACCAACGGCGGCCGCATACCCGGCGCGGTCGCCGAGACCACGCGCACCCCTTGCCGGTCCTCGCTCTTTCGTCCGTCCGAATCCACGACCACGACGCGGGCGTTGTAGCCACCCGGGCTGCCGTAGGTATGGGTCGCCGTCGGGCTGGCAAACTCGGGCCCGCCCCCCGGTCTCGAGCCATCGCCGAAATCAAACTCGTAGCGCGCCAACGCGTACCCGGCGCGCGCGATGCTGCGACTGGCGTCGAACGCGAAGCTCGTCACGTCATTCGGGATCTCGAGCACGTCGAGGATCGCGGTCAGGTCGGTGCCCCACGGCCCGCGGCGCCGGCAGCTTGGCGACGGTGATCCTGCCTCGCAGCCGTCGGCCGGTTGAAGGTTGCAGTCGGCGAACCCGGCGTCACAACTGAAGCCGCACTGGCCCGCGACGCAGATCCTCTGGGCCCGCGGCACCTGCGGACACCCCGCCGCACACGTAAAGCAATCGTCGGCCTCGGTCAGACCACAGCCGCTCGCGTTCGCGAGGCGCAACACGGTGGTCGCCGCGACCCGCTCGCAGGCAAAGCCGCCGCGCCAATTGGAATGGACCTGGAGCAGCGAAAACCCGGGCCCGGGGGCCGGGCAACCCAGGGCCGCGAACAGCTGCCACCACGACGACGGTTCACCCTCTTGGTAGGCCACGAAGGTCGCCACCGCATCGGGCCCGGCGATCGAGGTCGCCACCACCCGATCCGCATCGTCGCCGCCGAGCCCGAGGACGCCGTCGTGGTTGGCGTCCTCGTAGAGCACGAGCGCCCCGTAACCGAACCTGCCGCCTGCATCCCCCGCGAGGAGCGCCGCCGGCGGCAGGCCGTAGACCGGGATCTCGAGGATCCCCGGCAGCGTGGAGCGCACCGCGACGTCGTTCGACACCGCCCGCGGCTCGAAGTCGAAGGCCGGCAAGCAGCGGTAGTCGGGGCTCGCGACCCCGAGCTCGGCCAGGCAAGCGTCATCGGCGCTCGGCGCCGCTCCCCAGACGATCGCCGCGCCGAGCGGGCTTTGGCGGGCGTCAACGACCGGGGCCTCGAGCACGGCCTGAAAGGCAAAGAGCGGCGGCCCGCGATCGTCCTTTCGATGCACGCCGGCGCCGCACGCCGGTCCGAGCGGCGCGCCGCCAAGCAGCGCCAGCGCGACGCCGGCCCTAGAAGTGATAGAGCGCGCCGACACGGCCACTCACTCCGGTAACGAGGGCGACGTCGCCGTCGACCTTGAGCAGCGCGGCCGACGGCCCGGCCACCACGACGACACCCCAATCAGCGACGAGCGGCAGCCCGAGCCCGGCCTCGACGCCGAGCTCCGGGCCAACGGTGTAGCCGCCGGCGAGGGGTCGCACCAACCCGGTCTGCGCCAACCGCTCCGCCTCCCGCCGCCGGCGCTGTTCCCAGACCCCGAGCGCCGACAGCGTCGCCGCCGCCTCGAGCTGCAGCAAGCCGAGATCAGCGCCGTAGCCGGCGCCGAGGCCGACCCGGCCCTCGAAGTGACGATAGGCGAGCGAGTCATTCGTCGCCGTCGCCTGTGCCGCCTGCAGCACCGCGCGGCCGAACCAGCGCGCCCCGTGAAGCGGCCGCGCCAAGCTCATCGCCACCCCGGTCGACAAGGCCCGACCGAGCGCCGCGGCCGAGCGCAGCGCGAACGCCCCGGTCATCGCCCACGGCGCCGGGTCGAGCGCCGCGCCTTTGCCGAGCGCCGCCAGGCGTGGCTGCTCGATGAGCGTGCTCGCGTCGAGCTCGACTTCGCCACCCCAGTCGGAGCTCAGCTCGGCGGCGTAGATCCGGCCGTGCTGCCGCACCTGGACCCGCAACCGCCCGGGTGGCAGCGCCAAGCGCGCGACGCTCCCCTGGTCCTTGTCGACCTCCGCCAGCACCCGGCCGCTGCGGTCGTCCACCACGAGGACGTCGCCGTAGACCGCGCCCGGCAAGAGCAGGCTGGTCGCGGCGCCGCCAAGCGACGTGAGGATCACCTCGCCCTCGCCGCCGAGCGTCAGCTCCATCTCCGGGTGCTGAACCGCCGCCGCCGTTCGGTGCGAGCCGAACAGGGTGTGGTGATAGCTGTAGCGATAGGCCTCGGCGAGCGACACTTGCGCGTCCTGGTCGGCGTCCGCCGCGCCCCGCAAGCCCGAGAGCAGATGATGGGTGAAGAACGACCCGCCGAGCGCATCGGACTCCTGCGCCACCTCGTCGGGCCCCGCCGACGTGATGAGCACGTGGCCCGTCGGACCGGGGTTGCGGGTCAGGCGCACGTCGAACTCGGGTCCCGGCGTCGCGCCCTTGTTGCGCTTCGCGCCGTGGCCGGCGCCGCGACAGGCGTCGACGATGGTGATCACGGTGTCGGCGCCGATCTGCGACACCAGGTCGTCGATGGCGACGAACGCCAGGCGCGCCCCGTTCAAGTGCAGCCCGGCGTCATCGCCGTGACCGGAGAAATACAGGAACAGCTCGACGCGCTCGCCTTTGGTCTTCTGCGCCGCCACGCGGACGGCGAGCGACGCCAACGCCGCCCGCAGGTCGCGGGCGCCACCACCGAGGAGCAGGATCGCATCCGCGGCCCGCACCCCCCCGAGGCCGACGAAGAGGTCACGCATGCGCCCGGCGTCCTGTTCCGCCCACCGCAGCCCGGCCTCGTCTTCGCCGCCGCGGTTGTTGCCGGCGAACAGCCCGAAGCGCTCGGTGGCCGCCGCCGGCGCACAGAGCAGTAGACATGACGCCGCCAGCGCGCCGCCTACCGCCCGACCGCCCCAACCCCGATGGCCACACGCATTCATGGGAGTGGCGCCATTAGATGACGGCCGGAGCCGCTGCCGTCAAGCGCGGCCCCCCCCCGCCCCCCCGCCGCTGTCGTTCGTACCCGCACGGCGCTTCCGCCACTGGCGTCGGAGCACGCCGACGCCGGCGAGCGTGGCGAGGCTGGGCAGAGAAGCCGCGGCGCAGGCGCACCCGGTCGCCGGCTCCGTACCGACGGCGACGTCGCTGGGCGCACCGAAGTCGGCGACACCGATCTGGGCCTCGTCGATCGCCGAGGCCGACACCGGGGACAGCGCGATCCCCGCCGGATCCCGTTCGATCCGGTCGACCCCGGCGCGGCCGTACATCGCCGCGCTCTCGAGCGCCAGCATCGACGAGTACCGGCTCAAGACGCCGTAGGTCTTCGCGAGCCGCACCGCGGCGCTGACCCGCTCCGGAGATTCCAGGGTCTGGTCGATGTCGCGCTCCAGTTGGTCGGCCAACGCCCTGGCGTAGAGTGGCGGCGCGAGGTTGACGGTGTTGGTCGCGGTGCCGGCGAGATCGAGGGCGGCGTGCATCGTGATGGCAACGCCGTCCGGGGTGGTCGCGGCGAGGCTCACGGTGACGGCATCCGCGTGAACGTCGGTGGCCCCGAGATAGAGCGGCGTGCCGGGAAACACCCGCGGCCAAGAGAACACCTGCGTCGTGGCGCCGGCCTCGGACTCGAGGCGCACCTCGACCTGAGACGCGCCACCGGAGCGCACCCGGTCGAAGAGCGCGGCGAGCTGCTCACCGATCTTCTGGTCGGCGAGCGCGAACGTGGTCTCGCCGCCGGTCGCGGTCGCCAAATCCACGAGCAGGCTCTGGTCGACGTCGCTGCCGATGCCGCAGCCGAAGATTCGAATGGTCCGGCCGCTCTCGGCCGCCACCGCTTGCACCGCGCCGAGGATGGCGTCGGTGGTCGTCGGTCCGGCGGTGGGCCGGCCGTCGGTCACCAGCACCAGGTCCACCGGGACGTCGGCCGCCGGCGATCGGGCCCCGAGCTTCGCCCCCGCCGCGAGGCCGGCGCCGATATCGGTGTAGTCTTGCGGCCGCCAGGTGCGCACCCAGGCGATCGCGGCGGCGGTGTCCGCGCCGCCGACCATCTCCTCGCGAAACAGCTCGGTCGCGCCGCTGAACGCCACCAGGCCATACCAGTCGGCGGGCGCCAGCGTCTCGAGCGCGGCGATGACCGCGGTCTCGGCCTCGGCGATCTTCTGCCCGACCATCGACCCGGAGAGGTCGACGACGAACACCACGTTGCGCGCGCCCGCGGCGACGCTCGGATAGGCCGAGAAGTCCGGCGTCCAGCCGACGAAGAGGTGCCGCGGGACGCCGGCCGCCGGTGATTCGTACTGGAGCGCGGTCAGCACCGCCGGGCTCACCGGCGCGAAGAGCGCCAGGCCGATGTCGTGATCGATGTCGCCGCCGACGAAGGTCACGCTCGTGGTGTTGTCGCTCCACTCGTCGACCTGTTCGAGGCCGCCGAGGTCGCCGGTCTGCTGCCAGCTTGCGCCTTGCCAACCTTGGCCGGTGGTCACCGTCACCCGCGTGTGGCGCACGCTCGGCTGCAGCGCGCCGCGCGCCTGGGCAAGCGGCACCCACAGGATTCGACCGCGGTCACCGCTGGCGAGGGGGTGGGCGTAGCGGATCCGCACGCGAAGCGCCCGGTGTTCCACGACCGGGTAGACGCGGACGCGATAGCTGTCGGGGCCGACGCGCTGCAATAGAAGCGGGTCCTTGTCGGGCCGGGGCTCTACGATCTCGTCATAGGCGGTCTGACCCTCTCGCCGCCCGAGCGTCTCGGCGCGCTCCCAGCGCTCTTCGTTCGGCAAGTAGAGCTCGGCGGTGTGGATCACGGCGCCCGGCGGCAGGTGGAACTCGTAGCTCCCGTCGTTGAAGCTCCCGACGTCGGCAGCGAACGCGATCTCCATGTCGCCGCTGACGACCTCGTTCGCCTCGGTCAGCGAGTAGGTCAGCTGTTCGACCCGGACGGTGCCGGCCTCCCAGCCGCCCATGCCGCATGGTCCTCCACAGAAGAGCTCGTCGCAACCGCAGCAGGACAACACCACACAGAGAGTGAACACCAAACGCATGGAGATCTCCTTTTCGCGCAGCTCGAGTCTGCCGGCGTTCGACACCGCCACCGCGACTATTTGCGCCCCGGGCGCGACGGTGGCCCGCGCCGGCGCCGCTGCGGTGTCGAAGGGGAGTGCACGCGGCGTTTGGCGATAGCTCGGCTGCGGTGGTACCTACTCTTCGGAAGGGGACAGGAGACGAGCGACCCGCGTGGCCGATGCCCTCGATACCGCGATGCTCTGCCGCCAGTACGGCAGCAGCGTCTTGCGTCGTTGCCAGGCGATCGTCGGCGATCGCGCCGAGGCGGAGGACGCCGCCCAGGAGGTGTTCCTCACCGTGATGACCAAGGGCCATCAGTTTCGCCACGACGCCGCGGTCACCACCTGGCTCTATCGGGTGACCACCAACGTCTGTCTGAACCGCCTGCGGTCGGCCAAGCGCCGCCGTGCCCGTGAGGTGCCGGATCCGGTGCTCGAGTGGGGCAGCCTGACCCCGGTCGACCCCTACCAGCACTACCGCCACAAGTCCTTGCTGACCCGCGTCGCCCGGGACCTGGACGCCGAGAGCCAAGCGATCTTCGTGTACCGCTATGTCGACGGCATGACGCTCGAGGAGATCGCCTCGACCACCGGCACCTCCCGCCGGACCGTCGCCAAACGCCTCAAGGCGATCGAGCAGCTGATCACCGTGTTGGAGTCGGCCCCATGAGTGTCGAAGATCCCATGCCCGCGACCTCGCCCCCGGCGCTCGGCTGCCTGTCGGACCTGGCCTTGGACCGTCACGTCGGTGGCGACGCGCTCGCCGCCGCCGCGGCGGCGCACCTCGCGACCTGCCGCCGCTGCCAAGAGCGTCGACAGCTGTTCGTCGCCGCCCAGGAGACCAGCGCCGGGCGGGTGGCGCGCCTGGTGGCCGCCGCCGCGACCGCCGGGGTGTCACCCGCCGCCGCTCGCCGCCGGCGCGCCTGGTGGCTCGGCGCGACCGCGATGGCCGCGGCGACCGTGGTGCTGGTGCTGGTGTTGGCTTGGCCGGCGCAGCGTGACGACGGCGTGCGCTTCAAAGGCGCGTCGATGCGTTTCATGGTGCAACGCCGCACAGCGATCACGCCCGGCGTCTCCGGAGATCGTTTCCAAGTCGGGGACGCGCTGCGCTTCGTGGTCTCGGTGGACTCGCCCTGCTACCTGCTGCTCTTGGGCATCGCGCCCGACGGCGCGGTGTCGGCCTACTATCCGTTTGCCGGCAGCAAGAGCGAGCGCCTCGAAGCCGGGGCCGACCAGGCGCTCCCCGGCAGTCTGGTCCTGGATGACTCTGCCGCCACCGAGTACCTCGTCGCTTTGTTCAGCCCCGAGCCGCTCGCGCTCGAGACGGTGCGCGCCGCCGGCCGGCGGAGCTTCGCCAACGGGCCCCCGAAGGACGAGCGCTTGCTCGGCCTGCCGGCTGCCGTGCAGCAGCGCTGGGTGACGATCCGACGCGGCGCGGCGGAGAAAGACTAGGCCGGCCTGGATATTGGCAACGCCGGAGAGCCCTGGTAGCGTTCCAAAGTGACTGAACCCCACGAAGATCTTCCCGAGATCGCCCTCGACGAGATCCTGGACGAACGAGGCGCTACCCCCGCGACGCCGGCGACGCGCCGGGACGCGGCGCACGCCCCCGGCGAGATCGATATCGACTTCGACTTCGGCGCCAGCGACGACATGCCTGCGGTCCCGGTGACCGTCGGCGAGGCTACGCCGCGCGCCCCGGTGGCGCCGCGCTCGCCGCGTGCGTCGGCCCCGACGCCGAGCCCGAGGCCGGCTTCGCGACCGACGGCGGCGGTCCCGGCGACGGCGAGCCTCGACGCCGACGTCGGCTTCGATCTCGACGTCGACTTGGCACCGCAAGGCGCCGTGCAGCACACCGTCGACGTGGCGCCCGCAGACGAGCCGATGCTCGAGCCGGACCTCGAGCCCGCGGCGCCGCTCGCACGCCGCACCCCGCCACCGCCGCCCGCGAGCCCGGCGGCGACCAAGCCTGCCTCCGGGCTCGACCTCGATGCCTTGCTGTCCGACATGGAGATCCCCGAGGTCGCTGCCCCTGCCGACACCGAGATCGAGCTGACCGAGAGCGCCGCGGCCGCGGCCGCGGCCCAGACCACGACCGCCGAGATCCCGGCGGCAGCCGCGGCCGTGCCCGCCGCCGACGTCGATGCACAGACCGCGACGCCGCAGTTGCCGGCGTTCCCGGCGATGGACGTCGAGACCCCACACGCCGACGCACCGCCGCCGTTGCCGCTCTTGGCGGACGAGCCCGCGGCGCGCTCCGCCTTGTCGACCGCCGATTTCCCGACCCCGCAACAGACCATTGCCACCCTCGAGAAGATCGCCGGCCCGACATTCGATCCGGAGCGCACCCGCGCCGCCCTGACCGCGGCCTTCTCCGGCGAGGCGCTCGACGTCCGCATGCTCCCCGATTCACGGGAGATGGTCGTCGGCCTGGCGCGAGCGCTGGTCGAAGACGGCATGGCGGTCGAACGCCTGGTGGACGCGGTGATGGCGACCCTCCTGAAGGACTGAGGCCGACAACCGGAGGCGGCGAATGGTTCTGACGCCGGCGCCGCCGATTCTTTCGCTTCGCGGTCTGACCCTCGAGGTCGTCGGCCGCGGCAGCCGCCGCCGCGTGCTCGAGGACGTCAGCCTGGACCTGCGCCGCGCCCAGACCTTGGCCGTGGTCGGCGAATCGGGCTCGGGCAAGACCCTGACGGCGCTGGCGTTGCTGCAGCTCACCGGTGCCGCGGCTCGCATCACCAACGGCAGCCTGAGGTTTCACGACGAAGAGATCCTGGGGGCGAGCCCGGAGCGGCTCTGCGAGCTCCGCGGGCGCCACCTGGGCATGATCTTCCAGGCGCCGCAGGCGGCGCTCAACCCGGTGATGGACGTCGCCAGCCAGGTGGCGGAGCCGCTCGTGACGCACCGCGGCCTCACCTGGCGGCAAGCGCGGTTGCAGGTCCGGCGGCTGTTCGACGAGGTCGGTTTGAGCACGAGCTATTGTGATCGGCACACCTTCGCGCACGAGCTCTCCGGGGGGCTGGCGCAGCGGGTCATGATCGCGATGGCCCTCGCCGGTGAGCCCGAGGTCCTCATCGCCGACGAGCCGACGACCGCCCTCGACACCACGGTCCAAGCGCAGATCCTGCAGCTCCTCACCGCGGTGCAGCGGCGACATCAGATGGCGATGCTGTTCGTCACCCACGACTTGGCGCTGGTGGCCGCGGTCGCCGACGACGTCGCCGTGATGTACGGCGGTCGGATCGTCGAGACAGGCGCGGCCCGATCCGTTTGCCGCCAGCCACGCCATCCGTACACCGCCGCGCTCTGGAAGAGCAGCGCCCGCCTCGCGGCCGGGCGCCTGGTCCCGATCCAGGCTCCGGTCGGCGAGCCCGATCAACGCGGTTGTCCGTTCGCGCCCCGCTGCCCCCGCCGCGCCGCGCGCTGCACCGTCGAAGCGCCGCGCCTCGACGACGGCGTCGCTTGCTTCTACCCGCTGCCGGCGCCCGACGACCTCCGGGACAAGCAATGAGCACGGCGCTCGTCGAGCTTTGCGACATCGCCAAGGCGTTTGCGCCACGACGCGGCGGCGGCGCGCCGATCCGGGCGCTGTGCGGCGTGAGCCTGACGATCGCGCGCGGCGAGACCCTCGGCCTGGTGGGGGAATCGGGCTGTGGCAAGAGCACCCTCGGCCGGATCCTGCTGCGCTTGCTCGTCCCCGACCGCGGTCGGGTGCGCTTCGACGGCGCCGACATCACCGACTGGTCACCGCGGCAACTGCGGCCGCTCCGACGCCGAATGCAGGTGGTATTTCAAGACTCGGTCGGCGCCTTGAATCCCCGCCTGACGGTTCGCGCCGCCCTCCTCGAGCCGCTCACGGTGCATCGCCTCGCGACCGGGGACGCGGCCCGCCGTCGCCTCGACGAGCTGCTGCGAGCGGTCGGCTTGTCTCCGGATCGCCTCGATCGCTATCCGCACGAGCTCTCGGGTGGAGAGCGACAGCGGGTGGGGATCGCCCGCGCCTTGACGCTGCAACCGGAGCTCATCGTCGCCGACGAGCCGGCGAGCGCTCTCGACGTCTCGGTCCAGGCCCAGGTGCTGAACCTGCTCTTGGACCTCGCCGAGAGCCGTGCCCTCGCCTACTTGTTCATCAGCCACGATCTCGCCGTGGTCCGTTACTTGAGCCACCGGGTCGCGGTGATGTTCGCCGGCCGCATCGTCGAAGTGGCGCCCACCGCCGCGCTCTTCGAGACCCCGGCGCACCCTTACACCCAGGCGCTGCTCGCGGCCGCGCCCGGGCCGCGCGCCGCCGCTTTGAACGTGGTCGTCGGCGCCACGCCGGCACCGACCCCGGGTTGCAGCTACCGCGATCGCTGTCCGCACGCCTTCGACCGTTGTGCCGCCGAAGAGCCGGCGTTGACCGCGACCGGGGCTGAGGCCGCGGTCGCGTGCCACTGGTCGGCGCGCCCGACTCCGCTCAGGGGTTGATCTTCTTGCCGACCAGGATGAGGCGCACGCCCTGCTTGTTCTTCTCGACCACCACGAAGCGCTCGCGCTTGCAGGCGCGGATGAACTCGTTCAACGCGTCGTCGAGGGTATCCCCCTGCAGGAACACCGACATCTTGTTCTCCGGCTTGTCGCACTCCATCTCCGGGGTGACCAGCACCTCGGCGTCCAGGGTCGCCTGGTTCATCGCCATCGCGATCTGACACACCGAGGTCGTGGCGAAGCCGTCCTTGGGGTTCATCCCGGCGCGCTTGCGCGGCAGACCGTCGCCGTCCTGATCGAAGTGCAGCTCGCCCAGCCACTTGTGGTTGAACAGGAACTCCGCCTGCCACGGCACGAAGTCGTCGGGGTGGAGGTCGTGGCTCATCCCGGTGACGAGCTGCGCGAGCAGCGCCGCGCGCCTGCCGACGCGATCGTCTTGCAGGGGGTTGTCGAGGAGCTCGTCCCAACGGCCGACGAACCACTCGACCAGCTCCGCCGCCGACTGCGCTTTCACGGCGCGCAGGGTGTCGGCGTACTTCTTCGCCATCGCTTCGTGGCGCTTGCGATCGTCGGGCTTGAGCTTGCCGCCCAAGGTCGGGGTGGCGACCGGCTGCAGCTTCGCGGCGCGCTGCAGCTCGTTGATCTTCAGGTCCCGGGCCTCGACCGCGGCGGTCAGCTGCCGCACCCGCGCCTCGAGAGTCTTCGGAGAGTCCGGTGACAGCATGATGCCGATCACCAGACCGACGCCCACGAGGATCACCGCAGCGACCAGGTTGACGAACAGCTGCCGCCGACCGGGGCTCACCTCGCCCGGCAGCGGCCGCGACGGATCGCGTGGCGCACCGGAGAAGTAGCGCTCGGCCTTGCCCGACATCCGGCGAGCATAACGAGGACGCGGCCGCGTGACCAGCGCCCCGCCGCAACCCCCGGAGGCAATTGACTCCGCGCGACGATTGCGCTTTGAGACCAGCCACATGGGAGCGTGCCAATGAAGCAAGTCCTGCCCGGCGTCGTGCTCGTCGCATTGTCCGCGTGCTCGACCCAAAGCGCCCCGACGCCGGCGCCCGCCCCAAGCCCTCAAGGAGGAGCCGTGACCAAGCCCGAGACCAGCGCCGCCGCGCTCGCCTATCAGAAGGAGTGCGAGGCGGACCTCGAGGACGCCAAGGCCCTGTTCGCGAGCCTCGAGAAGCTCGGCGGCGACAAGACGGTCGCCACCGCCCTCGAACCGTTGAACGCGCTCGGCATCATCCTCGACAAGGGCTTGAACGTCTCCGGGCTGATGCGCGAGGTGCACCCCGACGCGAGCCTGCGCGCCGTCGCCGAGACCTGCGAGCAAGACTTCAACAAGCTCAGCACCGAGCTGTCGCTGTCACGGCCGGTGTTCGACGCCATCAGCGCCATCGCTCCCGCCAAGGAGGACGCGGTCACCACTCGGTACTTGGTGAAGCTGCTGCGCGACTTCCGCCGCGCCGGCGTCGACAAGGATCAAACGACGCGCGACAAGATCCGGGCGATCAACGAGGAGATCGTCAAGCTCGGCCAGGAGTTCGAAAAGAACATCCGCGAAGACGTGCGCAGCATCAAGCTGGCGGCCGCGACCGAGCTCGGCGGCCTGCCGCAGGACTACATCGACGGCCACAAGCCGGGGGCCGACGGCAAGATCACGGTCACCACCGACTACCCGGACTACATCCCGTTCATGAGCTACGCCAAGAGCGACCCGCTGCGCCTCGCCCTCTACAAGGAGTTCCGCCGCCGCGGCTACCCCAAGAACATCGAGGTGTTGAACGCCTTGCTCGGCAAGCGCTACGAGCTGTCGCGGCTGCTCGGCTACGACAACTGGGCGGCCTACATCACCGAAGACAAGATGATCCGCACCGACAAGGCGGCGCGCACCTTCATCGACAAGGTGGCGAACGTCGCCTTGCCGCGCGCCAAGAAGGACTACGACGAGCTGCTCGCGGAGCTGAAGAAGACTCTGCCCGGGGCCAAGAGCGTCGGCGACTGGCAGAAGACCTTCATCGAGGAGCAGCTGAAACGCGACAAGTACAAGGTCGACTCCCAGGCGCTCAGACCCTACTTCCCCTACGACGCGGTGAAGCAGGGGATCCTCGACATCAGCGCCAAGCTCTTCGGCCTGAGCTACAAGCGCGTCGAGCTGCCGGTCTGGGATCCGAGCGTCGAGGCCTACGAGGTGATGGTCGGCGACACCCTCTACGGCACCTTCTTCCTCGACATGCATCCGCGCCAAGGCAAGTACAAGCACGCCGCCGCCTTCCCGATGCGCACCGGTGTCGCCGGCAAGCAGACCCCGGTCGGCGCCCTGGTCTGCAACTTCCCGGGCGGCGACGGCACCCCCGGGCTCATGGAGCACGACGACGTCGAGACCTTCTTCCACGAGTTCGGGCACCTGCTCCACCACATCCTCGGCGGCCGGCAGCGCTGGATCGGGATCTCGGGCTTCAACGTCGAGTGGGACTTCGTCGAGACGCCGTCGCAGCTCTTGGAAGAGTGGGCATGGGACAGCGCGGTGTTGCGCACCTTCGCCAAAGACGCCGGTGGCGAGCCGATCCCCGAGGCGTTGGTCAAGAAGATGCGCGCCGCCCGTGACTTCGGCAAAGGCCTGCAGGCGCGCCACCAGATGTTCTACGCCATGCTGTCGCTCGCCTACTACGACGGCGATCCCGCCGGCAAAGACACGACCGCGATCCTGAAGGAGCTGCAGCAGAAGTACAGCCCCTTCGCCTACGTCGACGACACCTTCATGCAGTACAGCTTCGGGCACCTGAACGGCTACACCGCGATGTACTACACCTACATGTGGTCGCTGGTGATCGCGAAGGATCTGTTCAGCGTGTTCCAGAAGCAGGGCCTGTTGAACCCGGATCCGGCGACCCGCTACCGGCAGATGGTCCTCGAGCCCGGGGGCTCGGAGGACGCCGCGGCGCTGGTGAAGAAGTTCCTCGGCCGCGACTACTCCTTCGATGCCTTCGCCGCCTGGCTGAACGCCGGCTAGGCACGACTCGGACCTCGGGGCGTAGCGACCGCCTCGAGTCCGCCGGATTCGAGCCCCCATGGTGGACGCCCGAGCGCGCGCCGCGTTGGCGGTGCTGACTGCCGTCAACGTCCTGAACTACGTCGACCGCTATGTCATCACCGCCATCCTCCCCGACATCCAGCGCGAGCTCGGCCTCGATGATACGCGCGCCGGACTGCTCGGCACCGCGTTCATGCTGGTCTACTTCGTCACCAGCCCGATCTTCGGCTTCTTCGGCGACCGCGGCCGGCGCAAGCGCTGGCTGGCGTTCGGCGTCGGCTTGTGGTCGCTGGCGACGGCGCTCGGCGGCTTCGCGCAGCGCTTCGTGACCCTCGTCGCCGCGCGCTCGTTGGTCGGCGTCGGCGAGGCCGCGTACGGCTCGATCTCGCCGTCGCTCATCGCCGACTACTTCCCGAAGGCCCGCCGCGGCCGGATGCTGGCGGTGTTCTTCCTCGCGATCCCGGTCGGCAGCGCCCTCGGCTACCTGTTGGGCGGCGTCCTCGGCAAGCACCTCGGGTGGCGCCCGGCGTTCTTCGTGGTCGGCTTCCCCGGCCTGCTCTTGGCGCTCGCGGTGCTGCTCCTCCACGAACCGGTGCGCGGCGCCCACGACGCGCCCGACGCTGCACCCCCACCCCGACTCGCGACCGCGTATCGGTTGCTCGCGACCAACCCCCTCTATGTCTGGACCGTGCTCGGCTACACCGCGTACACCTTCGCGATCGGCGGCCTGTCGTTCTGGATCCCGAGCTACATGATGCGGGTGCGCGGCTTCGACCAGGCCGACGGCATGATGCTCTTCGGCGGCCTCACCGTGGTCACCGGCTTCGTCGGCACGCTGTTGGGCGGCTACCTCGGCGATCGCCTGCTCGCCTGGACCCCGAAGGGCTACACCTGGCTCGGCGTCGTCGCCGTCGGCCTCGGCGCCGGGGCGACGGTCTTGGCGCTGGTGGCACCCTTCACGCCGGCCTTCGTGGCTTGGCTCGCGGTGGCCGAGTTGCTGCTGTTCTTGAACACCGGCCCGATCAACGCCCTGATCCTCGACAGCGTCCGACCCCAGATCCGCGCCACCGCGATGGCAGCGTCGATCTTCGTCACCCACCTGCTCGGTGACGCGATCTCGCCGACGTTGATTGGCAGCATCTCCGATCGGACTGATCTTCAAGTCGGGATGCTCGCGATCCCGGCGGTGTTCCTCCTGGCGTCGGCCCTGTGGGCCGTCAGCCTCCGCCGCCCGACGCCGGCCACCCCATGACCCTGCCGGAAGCTCAGACCGCGCTCGGCGAGGCCCGCGCCGCGCTTTACGGTCGCGGGGCACAGCTCGCCGGGCTGTGCGGCTTGGCGTTCCTCACCATCGGCAGCTACGAGCTCGCCCGACCCGCCGCCGAGTCGCTGTTCTTGGGCGCCTACGGCCAGGAGGGCCTGCCGTGGGTGTGGTTGTGCGTCGCGTGCGCCGCGCTCGTCGTCGTCGGCGTTTACAACCGGCTGGCCTCACGCCTCCCGATCCTGACGATGCTCGTCGGTGCGGCCGCGACCAGCGTGGTGCTGCTCACCGTCCTCTTGACCCTCGAGCTCGCGGCGGTGCCTTGGGCGCCGTTCGCGCTCTACGTGTTCAAGGATCTCTACGTCGTGGTGCTGGTCGAGGCGTTCTGGAGCATGGCCAACCTCCACTTCCACACCGCGACCGCGCGCTGGAGCTACGGCCTGTTCTGCGCCGCCGGCTCCCTCGGCGCGATCGTCGGCGGCCTGGTGGTGGGCCCGCTCGCCGCCCGCGTCGGCACCGCCTCGACGCTCTGGGCGGTGGTGGGCTTGCTGCTGATCATCGGGGTCGCGGCGACCGGCTTCGGACGTGATCTCGGCGTTGCCCCGCCGGCAACCAACGTCGCCGCCACCCTGCCGAGCACGGTCCGCCTGGTCCGCCGGAGCGCCTACGTCGGCCTGATGATCCTCCTCGTCACCTGCACCCAGCTCTCGATCACCTTGATCGACTACGTGTTCAACGGCACCGTCGCCGCGGCCTATCCGGTCGTCGACGAACGGACGCGGGTCATCGGCATCATCTACAGCGGCACGGCGTTCGTGGCCCTGGTGCTGCAGCTCGCCACCGGCGTGGTCTTGAAGAAGGTCGGCGTGCCGCGCACCTTGCTGGCGCTGCCGCTGTTGTTGTTTGTCAGCGTCCTCGCCTTCGTGGTCACGCCGGCGTTCGCGCTGGTGGCGGCGGCGAAGATCGCGTCGAAGAGCTTCGACTATTCGCTGTTCCGCGCCGCCAAGGAGATGCTCTACATCCCGCTCGGCTACCGCGAGAAGACCGAGGGCAAGACCGTCGTCGACGTCCTGACCTATCGCGTCACCAAGGGCTTGGTGTCGGTGCTGCTCTTGGCGCTCGCGGCGCTGTCTTTGTCCGGGTTCGCCTCCTGGCTGACGCTGGTCGCGGTGGTCGGCTGGATGGGGCTCGCGGTCGTCATCGGCCGCCGCTACCGCCGCTTGACGGCCGGGGCGGCGTCTGGCGTTGTCGTCGTTCCCGAGGTGTGAGGATGGTCGCCACTCGACTGAGACCTTTCGGCGCCAGCGTCTTCGCAGAGATGACGGAGCTCGCCAACCGCCACCAGGCCATCAACTTGTCGCAGGGGTTCCCGGACTTCGACGGCCCCGCCGAGATCTTCGACGCCGCGCTCGCGGCGATGCGCGCCGGCGCCAACCAATACGCGCGCTCCCGCGGCCACCTCGAGCTCGTTCGTGCCATCAGCGAGACCCGCGCCCAGCTCTATGGTCTCAGCTACGACCCGGAGACCGAGGTGGTGGTGTTCTCCGGCGCCACCGAGGGGATCCTGTCGTCGCTCTTGGGCCTGCTCAACCCCGGCGACGAGGTGATCCTGATCGAGCCGTTCTACGACAGCTACCCGGTGTGCGTGACCCTCGCCGGCGCCGTGCCCCGCTATGTCACGCTCAAGTTCCCCGACTTCGCCCTCGACGTCGCCGAGCTCGAGCGCCAGATCACGAAGCGCACCCGCGTCCTCGTCCTCAACACCCCGCACAACCCGACCGGCAAGGTGTTCACCCCCGCCGAGCTCGGGGCGGTCGCCGATCTGTGCGTGCGCCACGACCTCGTCGTCTTGGCCGACGAGGTCTACGAGCACCTGACCTTCGACGGCCGCCGTCACCTGCCGATCGCAACCGTGCCGGGGATGCGCGAGCGCACCCTGACCCTGTCGTCGACCGGCAAGACCTTCTCGCTGACCGGCTGGAAGGTCGGGTGGGCGACGGGACCCCAGCGCTTGGTCGACGCGGCGCAGGCCGCGCATCAGTTCGTGACCTTCGCCACCGCGACCCCGTTCCAGGTGGCGATGGCCACGGCGCTGCGGCGCTTCATCCTCGGCGGCGACTACCTCGCGGATTTTCAGCGCCAGTACGCGGCGCGTCGTGACTTCCTGGTGCGCGCCCTCACGAATGCGGGCTTCGCGGTCGCGATCCCCGCCGGCACCTATTTCATCGTCGCCGACTTCTCGCGCCTCAGTAGCGAGGACGATCAGACGTTCGCCCGCCGCCTGGTGACCGAGCACGGCGTCGCCACCATCCCGCCGGGCGCGTTCTACGCCGCGCACCCCGAGGAGGGTCGACGGCTGCTGCGCTTCGCGTTTTGTAAGCGCCTCGAGACCCTGGAGGCCGCAGCGGCGCGGCTGCGGGCGCTACGCTAACAACCGCCTCCCTTGCTCTCCTGTGTGGCGCGCCGCGGTGACGATCGGTTCGCGGCGCACTGCTATCGCCGTGGCACTCACGACACCGGCTCTGGTCCCCGCCGCTCGTTCACGAAGGCCTCGATGCGACGCCGCAGGGCGTCCCGCACCTGACGGAAGCTCTTCCGAACCTCCTCATCGCCGCCCTTGACGTCGGCCGGATCGGGCAGCGCCCAGCTCTCCCTGCAAAGCGGCATCGAGAACGCCGGGCAGACCTCCTCGGCGCACAGGGTGATCACGGTGTCGATGTCCCCGAGCGGCACGTCGCTCATGGCCTTCGGCCGCTGCTTGGTGATGTCGATGCCAATCTCCCGCATCGCCTCGACGGCGCGCGGGTCGACGACGGCAGCAGGAACGGAGCCGGCGCTCCAGACCCGGACGCCCGGCGGGAACAGTCGTTGCGCCAGCCCTTCGGCCATCTGGCTGCGCGCGGCGTTGTGCACGCACAAGAACAGCACCCCGTGGGGCACGCGCGAGGCGGCCGAGGTGTCGCGACGCCCGACGTGGCGGATGTCCTGGCCCTTGACCATGAAGACCACCATCTCCGCCAGGTTGGTGGCGTGGTCGCCGATGCGCTCCAGGTGCTTCGCGATCGCCTGCACCCGGGTCGCACGATAGATGTTGCGCGGATCCTCCATCATGTAGGTCAAGAGCTCGCGGAAGGTCTGGCCGTAATAGGCGTCGACGATCCGGTCGCGCTCGATCACCAGCTGTGCCCGGTCGGCGTCCCGGCCCACGAAGGCGTCGAGCGCCTCGCGGACCATGCTGCGCGCCGTCTCCGCCATGGTCGGCAGATCCACGTAGGGTTTCAACGGCGGCTCCTGGTTGAGCTCGATGACCCGCTCGCAGATGTTCACGCCGAGGTCGCCGATGCGCTCCAGGTCGGTCACCATCTTCATCGTCAAGGTAATGAAGCGTAGATCCGAGGCCACCGGCTGCCGGCGCGCCAGGACCTTGAGACAAAGCTCGTCGGTGTCGACCTCGAGCCGGTTGATCTCCTGGTCGAACTCGATCATCTGGTGCGCGAGCGGCGTGTCGCGCTCGACCAGGGCCTTGACGCTCTTGGAGATCATCTCCTCGACGCTGGCGCCCATCGACAACAGCTGCTCGCGCAGCCGGCCGAGCTCGGCCTCGTACTCCCGATCGGTGTGTTTGACCGGCATGTGCTCCTCGTCAGCCGAATCGGCCGGTGATGTAGTCCTCGGTGCGGGCCTTCTGCGGCCGAGTGAAGAGCGCGTCGGTCTCGCCGTGCTCGACGAGCTCGCCGATGTAGAAGAAGGCCGTGAAGTCCGAGACCCGCGCCGCTTGCTGCATGTTGTGGGTGACGATGACGATGGTGTAGCGGTCCTTGAGCTCGTGAATCAACTCCTCTATCCGAGCGGTGGCAATCGGATCGAGCGCCGAGCAGGGCTCGTCCATCAGCACGACCTCGGGCTCGAGCGCCAGGGTGCGCGCGATGCACAAGCGCTGCTGCTGGCCCCCCGAGAGGCTGGCGCCGGAGCGCGACAGGATGTCCTTGACCTCGTCCCAGAGCGCCGCCTGCGCGAGGGCCCGCTCGACGACCTCCTCCGGGTGTCGCGGTCGGACGCCGTTCAGCCGCAGGC
The DNA here is from genome assembly GCA_016218825.1 of Deltaproteobacteria bacterium. Classification (GTDB taxonomy): domain Bacteria; phylum Myxococcota; class XYA12-FULL-58-9; order XYA12-FULL-58-9; family XYA12-FULL-58-9; genus JACRCV01. The sequence continues at coordinate 97,059 of JACRCV010000006.1, read as the reverse complement.
CGGCGAGGACGTTGTCGGCGATCGACATCGCCGGGAAGGGGTTGGCGCGTTGAAAGACCATGCCGACGCGCCGGCGGACCAGCACCGGGTCGACGCCGCGCTCGAAGATGTCGACGCCGTCGAGCAGCACCGCGCCTGCGGAGCGCGCCCCGGGGACGACCTCGTGCATGCGGTTCAGGCAACGGATGAAGGTCGACTTGCCGCAGCCGGACGGACCGATCACCGCCGTCACCCGTCGCTCCGGAATGCTCAGCGAGACCGCCTTCAAGACCTCGTGCGCGCCGAACCAGGCCCGCAACGCTTCGGTCTGCATCTTTACCGCCGGCGCCGTTGCCGCGGCGCGCGCCTCGGCCGACCTGGCGGTGTCGCCGGCAGAACCCGGGGTGGGTGCCGCCTCGCGGCTCGCTTCGACGGCCATCATCGCGACCTCCCTCGGGCGCGGGTCAGGACCCGGGCGCCCGCGTTCATCAACAAGACCAGCACGACCAGCACGAGCGCTGCGGCCCAGGCCTGTCGGTGCCACTCCTCGTAGGGTGACACGGCGTAGGTGAAGATCTGCACCGGCAAGGACGCGATCGGCTCGACGAGGCTCGCCGACCAGAAGCGGTTATTGAACGCCGTGAACAACAGCGGCGCGGTCTCGCCGGCGGCACGGGCCACGGCCAGCATGATCCCGGTCGCGATCCCAGGGGCGCCGGTGCGCAGCACGACCTTCAGGACGACCCGCCAGCGCGGCACCCCGAGCGCGAGCCCCGCCTCCCGCAACGAGTCGGGCACCAGCTTCAAGAGCTCCTCGGTCGTGCGGGTCACCGTCGGCAGCATCAGCACCGCCAGCGCGACGCCACCCGCCAGGGCGGAGAAGTGGCGCATCGACAGCACCAGCAGGGTGTAGACGAAGATGCCGACGGCGATCGACGGGATCCCCGACATAACGTCGGCGGCGTAACGAACCGCGGTCGCGAACCGTCCCCGACCGTACTCGGCGAGATAGATCCCGGCCAAGACCCCGACCGGCACCCCAAGGACGCAGGCGATGCCGACGAGCTGCAGCGACCCGAGGATGGCGTTCGCGACCCCGCCGCCCGCCTCTCCCACCGGCTGCGGCAGAGCGGTAAAGAAGCTCCAGCTCAGTCCCGCCGCGCCGCGCACCACCACGTAGGCGAGCACGCTGACGAGAGGCACGACGGCGAGGAGCGTCGCCGCGACACACGCGGCCCGCGCCCCGACATCGATGACCTTGCGCCTCCGATACGCGTCCACGTCAGCCTCCCCTGACGCCCGGCGCCGCCCGGCCGACCTTGCCGACCAGCAGCCGGGCGCCGATGTTGAGGATCAGGGTCACGGCGAACAGCATCAGCCCGAGCTCGGAGAGGGCCGCGAGGTAGAGGTCGCTCGTCGCCTCGGCGTACTCGTTGGCGATGACGCTCGCGAGTGTCGCCGCCGGCGCGAACAGCGACGCCGAGATCTCAGCGCGGTTGCCGATCACCATGGTGACCGCCATCGTCTCGCCGAGCGCCCGCCCGAGGCCGAGGATGACGGCGCCGACGATCCCGGCCTTGGCGTGCGGCAACACCGCGACCTGCACCGTCTCGAAGCGCGTCGCGCCGAGCGCCAGCGCCGCCTCACGATACGAGGTCGGCACCGCGACCATCACGTCGCGGCTCACCGAGGCGATGGTCGGCAAGATCATGATCGCCAGGATGAGCCCACCGGCGAGCATGCCGAAGCCGCGCGCCGGGCCGCCGAAGAACGGGAGAAAGCCCAGGGCCGCCGCGAGCGCCGGCTGCACCGTGTCGCGCAGCCAGGGCGCGAGCACGAAGACGCCCCAGAGGCCGTAGACCACGCTCGGGATCGCCGCCAGCAGCTCGACGACGAAGCTCGCCGGGGTGCGCAGCCACGCGGGCGCGAGCTCGGCGAGGAAGATCGCGACGCCGACCGCCACCGGCACCGCGATCGCGAGCGCCAACAACGACGAGACGATCGTGCCGAAGATGAAGGGCGCGGCGCCAAAGAGCTCGCGCACCGGATCCCAGGTGACCTCGGTCACGAAACCGAGCCCGAAGCGCTCGATGCTCGACAGCGAGGCCCGGATCATCTCGACGCCCATCCCTGCGAGGGCGGCGACCACTCCGAAGGCGCAAAGCGCCGCGGCGCCATGGAACAAACGATCGCCGAGATTGGCCTCGGTCCCGGTCCACGCCCAGAAGCTCGCGCTCGGAGTCAGCGCCCGACGGAGGTCGAGGGCGTTCGGGCGCTGCATCGCAGACCTTGCCGCCTACAGCAGCGGCGCACCGTTGGCCTCGAGGAGCTTGAGCTTGGCTTCGATCCGCAGGGCGAGGGCCGCCGGGAGCGGAGCGTAGTCGAGCCCGGGGGCCAGGAGCTGGCCGTCATGGATCGCCCACCACAGGAACTGCGCCAGCGCCTTGCCTTTGACGGCGTCGGGCTGCGCGGCGTAGGCGAGGATGTAGGTGAACGACGCGATCGGGTAGGCGTCGGCGCCCGGGGGATCGACGATCGAGACCCGGAGGTCGTCGGGGATCGTATCGGCCACCGCCGCCGCCGCGGCCTTGACGCTGTCGACCGACGGCGCGACGAAAGCCTTGGCCCGGTTCTGCACCAGAGCAAAGGCGAGCCCCGCTTGCTTGGCGTAGGCGAGCTCGACATAGCCGAGGCTCCCGGGGGTCGCCTTGATCTGGCCGGCCACCCCCTCATTGCCCTTGGCGCCGAGGCCCACCGGAAACTTCACGCTCTTGCCGCTGCCGACCTTCTCTTTCCAGGCGGGGCTGACCTTCGCGAGGTATTCAGTGAACACCGCGGTGGTGCCGCTGCCGTCCGAGCGGTAGGTCACCATCAGCGGGCCCGCCGGCAGCTTCAGCCCCGGGTTCGCGGCCGCGATCATCGGATCGGCCCACGACGAGATCTCGCCCAGAAACACCGCAGCGATGAGCTCGGCGGAAAGCTTCAGCCCGGAGACGCCCGGGAGGTTGTAGGTCACGACCACCGCGCCGAGCGCCGTCGGAACATGGATGAGCTTCGCCGGGGCACGGCCGAGCTCGTCGTCGTTCATCGGTGCGTCACTGGCGCCGAAGTCGACCGTTCGTTCGGTGATTTGCCGAATGCCGCCGCCAGAACCGATGGACTGGTAGTTGATGCGCACCCGCGGATCGCGTTTCTGGTACTCGGCGACCCACTTCGAATAGAGGGGGTACGGGAAAGTCGCGCCCGCTCCTTGGAGTGAAATAGGGGCGCCAGAAACCGTCGCCGGCGGCGAGCTCCGGCAGCCCATCGAGACCGCGATGACGACCAGGGAAAGGCGGACGCTCTTGTGCATCGTGAGTCTCCTTCGCTCTCCGGTTTGGATACAGCGGCGGTGTGACGAACGTGTGACAGCCGGGCGACAATCTCGCGGTGCAGATCTCGGAGCCGGACACGCGCCGCGTGTCATGGCAAGAAGCGAGTGACGCACTGAGCCCGGCGCTCAGGCCGCCATCGCCGGCAGCTCGACGACGAAGGTCGAGCCCTCGCCGACGACGCTCTCGACCTCGACCGTGCCCCGCATCGCCTCGACGAGGTGCTTGACGATCGACAGCCCGAGGCCGGTGCCGCCGAGATCGCGCGACCGCCCCGGGTCGACCCGGTAGAAGCGCTCGAAGAGCCGCGGCAGGTGCCGGGCCTCGATGCCGGGGCCGGTGTCGCTCACGGTGAGGCGCATCCGCCCGGCCGCGAGCGAGGCGCCGATGGTGACCGTTGCTCCCTGGCTCGCGTACTTGACCGCGTTGTCGACGAGGTTCGTCAACACCTGCTCGAGGGCCCGGCGGTCGGCGGCCAATGCCGGCAAGTCGGCGGCGATGAGGTTCTTGAGCTCGATGCCGCGCGCCCGGGCCCGCTCGATGACCGCCTGCAACGCCCGCTCGACGAAGGGCCGCAGCAAGATCGGCTCGGGGGCGAGCTTCAGCTGCCGCGACTCGATGCGCGACAGGTCCATCAGATCGTCGACGAGGCGGCGCAGCCGCTCGGCCTGGCGCTCGATGATCTCGACGAACTCCCCGGCCGCCTCCGGCTGGGTCTCGATGGCCCGACGCAAGGTCTCGGCCGCCGAGCCGACCGCGGCGATCGGGGTGCGCAGCTCGTGGGAGACGTTGGCCACGAAGTCGCGGCGCAAGGTCTCGAGCCGCCGGAGCTCGGTGACGTCAACGAAGACCGCCAACAGCTCGCCGGGCGTGCCGGCGAGCGGCCCGGCGTGGATCAGGATCCGGCGGGGCTTGAGGTCGCCGAGCTCGATCTCGCGCGACAGCACCGCGCCGGCGGCGGCGACCTCGTCCAACAGCCGGAGAAGCTCGGCGTTGCGGATGATCTCGACCGCGGACCGGGCGACGAGGTCGTTGCCGAGGAGCAGCATCTCCCGCAGGGCGGCGTTGGCGAGGGTCACCCGGCGACGCGCGTCGAGCACCAGCACGCCCTCGCGCATGCCGCGCAGCACGCCGGTCAATAAGTCGCGCTCCGCCTGGACCGAGGCGATGGCGCGCGCCAGGTTGTCGGCGAGCTGGTCGAGGGCGCGAGAGAGATCGGCGACCTCGTCGTGGCCGCGAGCCTTGGACCGAGCCACCAGCTCCCCGGCCGCGATCCGCTGCGCGAAGCCGGCGACGGCGCGCACCCCTCGAGCCGTCTGCCCGGCCGCGAAGCTCGCCAGCACCAGCGCCAAGAGCAGCGCCAATACCGAGCCGCCGTAGACGACCCGGCGCTGCGCCGAGATGGCGGCGTCGGCCGCGGCGAGCGGCATCGCCAACCGGACGGTGCCGGCGACCGTGCCCGAGCGGACGAAGGGCACGGCGACGTACATCAAACGCGCGGCGAGGGTCTTGCTCCAGCGCACGCTCGCGCCGTGGCCGACGACGAGCGCGCCGGCGATCTCGGGACGGTCAGCGTGGTTGTCCAGCGCTGCGACTCTCTCAAGCTCCACCTCGGAGTCGCCGACCACGACGCCGTCTTTGCGCACCAGCGTCACGCGGCAACCCGAGCGCCGGCCGAGCTCGTCGGCGAGGGCATCCCACGCGGCGAGGTCGTCGACGGCCGCGACCGCCGCGCTCACGATCTTCTCGGCGAGCGCCAACCGCACCGCCAAGTCGTCGCGGATCCGAGCCAGGAGATCGGCCTCGAGGCCGTGGGTGAGGATGGCGTCGGCCGGCACCACGGTCGCGACGATGAGCCCGAGAGAGACCAGGAAGAGCTTGCTGCGGATCCCCAGCCTCACCGACCGGCGCCCTCCGGCGCCTCACAGAAACGGTAGCCGACGCCGCGCACCGTCTCGATGTAGTAGCCTGCCGGACCGAGCTTGGCGCGCAGGCGCTTCACGTGGGTGTCGACGGTGCGGGTGGTGATCTCCGCGGCAATGCCCCAGACATCGTCGAGCAGCGTCGAGCGGCTCTGCACCCGGTTCTTGCGGTCGTGCAGGGTCACGAGCAGCCGGAGCTCGAGCGCGGTGAGCACGACCTCCTGGTTGTCGACGAAGATCCGATGCGCGTCCCGGTCGATTCGCAGACGACCAAAGACCGCGGTGCCGGCGCTCTTCCCGCCCTGGTCTTTGCGGCGCAAGACGGCGTCGATGCGGAGCAGGAGCTCGCGGACGCTGAAGGGCTTCACCACGTAGTCATCGGCGCCGAGCTCGAAGCCGACCACCCGGTCGACCTCCTCGCCCTTCGCGGTGAGCATGATGACCGCGATGCCGCGCGTCGCCGCATCGTGCTTCAACGCCTTGCAGACCTCGGTGCCGGCGATGTCGGGGAGCATGAGATCGAGCAGCACGAGGTCCGGGTGCTTGTCGCGCGCCAACCGCAAACCGTCCTGGCCGCGCAGCACCGACGAGACCTCGTGGCCCGCTTGGCGCAGGTTGAACGCCAAGATCTTCTGGAGATCCCGCTCGTCCTCGATCACCAGGATGTGTGGCACCGCCCCTCCTGTGGCCCCGCACCGGACCCTGCCACGCGCGCGTGACGCCGTGGTGGCAGACCGGTGACAGCTCGGCGACTACCACACCGGCCACCGGCTCGGAAGGCAGGATTCACCGGCCCGCGTCGCTCGAGCGCCGACCGCGGCGCGCCGGGGCCGCGCCGGTCTCGTGTTGCGCTAGCGGTCCAGATCGGCGACAAGTCCCGACCATGGCCGAGCTGAAGTCCATCGGGCCAGAGGCCGGAGAGCTGAAGCGCCAGCTCTCGTGGCTCGACGCCGCGGCCATCTTCGTCGGTATCATCATCGGCTCCGGGATCTTCGTCGCCCCCGCCGAGGTCGCCGCCGCCACCTCCTCGCCCTGGATCGCGAGCCTGTTGTGGCTCGCCGGCGCCGCGGTCGCGCTGTGCGGCGCGTTCTGCTACGCCGAGTGCGGCGCCCGCCTCCCGAAGACCGGGGGCTTCTACGTGTTCTACCGCGAGGTCTACGGCCCGGGCACAGCCTTCGTCGCCGGCTTCTCGGCGCTCGTCGTCACCTACCCGGCGTCCTTGGCCGCGATCGCGCTGATCTTCGCGCACTACCTCGGTGAGATCCTGCCGGGCGTCCTGGTGACCGACCTCGACACCGCGCTCGCCGGTGCCCTGGCGCTGGTGCTCGCGGCGCTGTTCAACATCGTCGGGGTCAAGGTCGGCGCCAACGTCCAACGCCTGCTCACCACCATAAAGGTGCTGGCGCTCTTGGCCCTGTGCGTCGCCGCCGTCGTCGCGCCCGCCGCCGCCCCCGCCGAGGTCACGGGGCCGGCGTTGCCGCTTCTGCCCTCGGGGCTGTTGGGGCTCGTCGGCGCGATGGTGATCTTGTTGTGGACCTACGACGGCTGGTCGGACGTGACCCTCATCGGCGGCGAGCTCAAAGACCCGAGCCGCGACTTCGGCCGCGCCGTCGGCTTCGGCGTCCTGGTGCTCGCGGTCACCTACGTCGGGGTGCAGCTCGCGACCCTGTCGCTGCTCGGCCCGACCGCGGCCGGCGCCTCGAAGCAGGTGGTCGCCGACGCGGTCAGCGCCGGCCTGGGCATCGGCATGGGCCGGGCCGTGGCGCTGCTCGTCGTCATCAGCACTTTCGGGTCGCTGAACGGCATCGTCCTCGCGGCGTCCCGCCTGGCGTTCGCGATGAGCCGCGACGGCGCCTTCGTGTCCTGGTTCGGCGCGGTGCACCAACGCTTCGGGACCCCGGCCCGCTCTACCGGGGCGCTCATCGCCGCGAGCCTGGCGTACGTGTTCGTGTCCGACTTTCGCGACCTGATGGGTTTCTTCTCCTTCAACGTCTGGCTGTTCTACGGCGCCACCGCGGTGGCGCTCTTCATCTTGCGCCAGAAGAAGACCGGCGAGCCGCTCAGTTGGCAAGCTCCCTTCGGACCGCTACCGCCGCTCGTGGTCATCCTCACCGCGTTGGCGATGACCGGCGGCCTGTTGTGGCAGTCGCCGGAGCGCTCGCTCATCGGCCTCGCAATGCTCGTCGCCGCCGCCCCGGTGTATGTCGTCTGGCGCCACTACCGCGGCACGGCAAGAGGACTATCTTGAGGCAACCGCGAGGAGTGCGATGATGGCGGCGACGAAGTCGAAGGGGGCGAAGCCCGGGAAGAAGAAGGCGCGGGCGGTGAAGCTCGCGCCGGCGACCGGCGTCTCGTGGCACGCGAGCGGCTTGTGTGCGCAGGCACAGGCCGACGGCGTGCCGTGCAGCGAGCAGGGCCGCAAGTGTGAAGAGTGCGACAAGGCCGAGATCACCTTCCTGCGCTGAGGGGACCGACATGACCGCCGCGAAGAAGACGCACCACCACCTCATCGACGCCATCCCGCTCGGGGGCATCGTCACGGTTCGCGACCGGCTGCTGGAGATGCAGGCGCAGGGCAAGAAGATCCTGCGCCTCGAGTCCGGCGACCCGTCGTTCGGGATCCCGGAGCACGTCCGCGAGGCGCTGGAGAAAGCGCTCCGGGACGGCCACACCCACTACACCGCCGGCGCCGGCATCCCGCAGCTGCGCGAGGCGGCGTGCGAGAAGATGCGGCAGCAGAACAAGCTGCCGGTCAAAGGGCCGGGGCAGGTGCTGGTGACGAGCGGCGCGATGCACGGCCTGTACGTGGCGTTCCGCGCCATCCTCGGCCCCGGCGACGAGGCCATCATCCCCGACCCCACCTGGACCGAGACCGCCGACAACATCACCCTGGCGGGCGCCAAGGTGGTGCGCGCCCGGCTCGACCCGGAGCGCGGCTACCTCTATGACGCCGCGGCGATCGAGAAGGTGATCACCAAGCGCACCCGCCTGATCGTGTTGAACACCCCGCACAACCCCACCGGCGCGGTGTTGAAACGCGAGACCCTGGGCGCGATCTTGCAGCTCGCCCACGCCCACGACCTCTACGTGCTCGCCGACGAGGCCTACGAGCACGTGATCTATGACGACCTGCCGCACGTCAGCATCGGCTCGCTGCCGGGCGCCGAAGACCGGGTGGTCAGCATCTATTCGATGTCGAAGAGCTTCGCGATGAGCGGCCTGCGCTTGGGCTACCTGACGGCCAACGACGACCGGCTGATCGAGCGCATGACCAAGCTGTTGCGCTGCACCGTCAACGGCGTCAACTCCGCGACCCAGCACGCCGGCGTCGCGGCGTTGAAGGGCCCGGCGGACGCGACCCGCAAGATGGCCGCGGTGTACCGCGAGCGGCGCGACCTGCTCTTCGCCAGCCTGGAGAAGATCAAGTGCTTCAAGCCCTTCAAGCCCGCGGGGGCGTTCTACGCCTGGGTGAAGATCGGCGCCGATTGGCAGGGCTACCAGGGCAAGAGGGACGGCTGGGCGATGACCAACTACCTGATCGACAAGGGCGGGGTGGGCAGCGCCCCGGGCGACGTCTTCGGACCGGCGGGGGCCGGCCACGTCCGCTTTGCCTTTTCGTGCCCCACCGAGCAGATCGCCGCCGCCGCCGAGATCCTGCCGACCTTGTTCTGAGCGCACCGCGGCAAGGCGGCGCGGGAATTCCATCGCTCGAAAGGCCCAGGCCCCGGTAGTCACTATATTGAAGGCGGCCGGAACTATCACCGGCAGCTCTTGGCGAGCGACCGTTCATGACCTTGTTGGTCGAGAACCGAGGCCTCCTTCGTGACTTTCGCACCGGCGCGCCGGCGGCGTTGCGAGAGGTGTTTCTGCGTTACGCCCCGGAAGTAGCGCAGTTCTTGCGGCGGGGCTTCACCTTCCGGGTGGGAGAGCGGCAGGTGCGGTTCGCGGGCTATCGGGAAGTGTTCGCGGTCGAGGACGCGCTGCAGGAGGTGTTTCGCCGCGCGTTCTCCGACAACGCCCGCTCGAGCTACGACGGCCTGCGCCCGTTTCGCGCCTACCTGCTGACGATCGCCAAGAACGCCGTCATCAACGAGTTCCACGCCCGCCGCCGCCAGCTGGATCAAGTGGGCTTCGAGGAGATGCGCGACGTGCCGGGCGGCGAGGACTACTCGGCGGCCGACAATCCCCTCGAGGCCGCCGCCGAGGTCACGACCGGCAACCCGGAGCGCGACCTGCAGAGCCGGGAGCTGCGCGCCCTGGTGACCGAGTACCGCAGGGGCCTGGCGGCGCGCGAGGCGCAGGTGTTCGACCTCCGCTACGCCGAAGGCCTGTCGCACAGCGACATCACCCTGCGTCTCGGGCTGTCGGCGTCGAAGATCAAGACGACCGAAGAACGGATCCGCAAAGGTCTGCTGCGCTTCATGCACCGCCACGGCTACTTCAGAGGCCGGAAGCACAAGCTCCCCGGCCAGGTGGGACCGGCCGTGGGCTCGGAGGGGTCATGATCAGGGAGCTCTGGCACCGCCGTCACTTGTACGCCATCGACCGGCTGTTCGTCTCCGGTCTGTCACGCGCTCGCCACGCGCGGCTGCGCACCCACCTCAAGAGCTGCGACTCGTGCCGCGGCTACTACGAACAGGTGCGGGGGCTCGAAGACGCGCTGTTCTCACCCGCGGGACTCGCCCCCGCCGCGAGCGCCCGCCTCTCTGAGCTGGTGCTGAACGACGGCGGCCGGGCGCGGCGCGCGCCGCCCGGCCTGAAAACCTGGGCGCCGGCGTTGGCGATGGCGGCGGCGCTCACGATCCTGGTGCTGACGGTGAAGCGCGAGCCCGAGGAGCAGCTCCGCGCCCGCGGCGTCGCGACCGCGCCGCAGGCGGTGCGCATCAGCCTGTTCACCGTCGAGGCGAGCCCCACCCGGGTGTCACAGGTCAGCCGCGCGCTCGCCGGTACGCCGCTGAAGCGCGGCGCGGTCGTGCAGGTGACCTATTCCAACAGCGATTTCCGTCACTTGGCGGTGGTCGGGATCGATGCGAGCGGCTCGCTCCATTGGTATCATTCCTCCGCTGGACACGAAGTGCTGCAAACGAACGTCAGCGAAGAACCGGTGGGACACGCCTGGGAGATCGACGCGGCGCCCGGGCCGTTGCGTCTGTTCGCGATCTTCGACGATCAACCGCTCGAGCGCGCCCGCGTCGAAGCGGCGTGGCAGCGCGCCGCCGGCAGTGACCTCCGCGAGCTCGTCGAGCTGCCCGACGTCGGCCGGGCCCAGGACACCATGCTCCTAGACATCCAACCATGACGAGCATCGTCACCATCGGCGTGCTGCTGGCCGCGGCTCCCCCCGCGGCGCCGGCCAAGACCTACGCGCTCATCGTCGCCAACAACACCAGCCTGATGGCAAGCCGGCCGGCGCTGCAGTTCGCCGACGACGACGGCGTCCGCTACGCCGAGCTCTTCGGCCTCGAGGCCGACAGCGTCAAGCTCTACACCGTCCTCGACCGCGACACCCAAGGGCTCTACCCCGAGCTCGCGGCCGAGACCGAGCCGCCACGGAAGGCCGCCGTGCTCGACGGCGCGCGGTCTCTGTTCGCCGCGATGCGCGCCGACGTGGTCGCGGGGATCCGGGTGGTGTTCTACTTCGTGTTCTCCGGCCACGGCGACGTCGGCGAGGACGGCGAGGGCTACGTCCACTTCCTGGACGCGCCCTTCAGCCGCCGCGACTTGTTCGAGCAGGTGGTGGCGGCGTCGCCGGCGACGGTGAACCATCTGATCATCGACGCCTGCAACGCCTACGTCATGGTCGCCGCCCGCGGCGCCCAGGCGCGGCCGGCGGGGGACTACTCGAGCCTGATCCGCGAGCTGGTCGGCAAACAGCAGCTCGCCGCCTACCCCAACACCGGCGTCATCCTCTCCACCTCCAGCGCCGCCGAGGTGCACGAGTGGGGCCGGATCGAGGCCGGGATCTTCTCCCACGAGCTGCGCTCGGCCCTCGCCGGGGCCGCCGACGCCAACGGCGACGGCCAGATCGACTATGGCGAAGTGGCGGCGTTCATCGCCGCCGCCAACGGCGCGCTCCCCGACCCCAAGACCCGGCTGACGGTGTTCGCCGCCGCCCCGGCCCAGAACCTCGCCGAGCCGGTGTTCGCGGCGCCCGGCCGCGGCGCCCGGCTCGAGGTGCCGAAGGCCTGGGCCGGACGCTACTACCTCGAGGACGACCGTGGCCGGCGCTTCGCCGACTTCAACAAACAGCACCAGACACCGCTGGCGCTGACCCTGGTGCCGCGACCGCACTACTTCTTGAGGAGCGACGCGGTCGAATACCGGGTCGACCCGGCCGCCGACGGCAGCGTCATCGCGGCCGGATCGCTCGCCGGCCGCAGCCCGACGCTCGCGGCCCGTGGCAGCGCCAACGACGCCTTCGAGCGCTACTTGTTCGCGATCCCCTTCGGACCGGAGTTCGTGACCGGCTTCCGCCAGGCGCAGCTGTCGGCCACCCTGTCCCCCGCGGTCGTCGAGGTCATGGTGCCGGGGTCGGCGCTGCGGCCGTGGCGCTACGGGACCTTGGCGGCGGGCGGGACCCTGGCGGTCGCGAGCGGCGTCCTCGAGCTCTGGGCGCGCGTCGCGGCCGCCGACTACCGCGACGCCGCCGGCTCGCCGGACCAGCTCGCCGACAAGCGCGCCCGGGCCGAGGCGATGCACACGCTGGCGATGCTCTCCGGCGGCGTGAGCGTGATTTCCCTCGGGGCGGCGGCGGTGCTGTCTTGGCTCGATCCCTGACCTTGGCCGCGTTGCCGCTCTGCATCGGCGGCTGCGGCCTGGACCTGAGCCGCGACGCCGGATCGGTGGCCCTCTACCTGTTGCGCTTCCCCGAAGGAGCGGCGGCGGTCGAGGTGCGCGTGCAGCACCACGACCACAGCTCGCGCCTGCGCTACGCGGCGCTCCCCGACCCCGTCGTCGAGTCGGTGCCGGCCGGCGACAATACCGTGGTCGCGTCGGTGCAGGGTCCATCGCCCTCGTGGAGCAATCATCTACCGATCACGGTGTTCGCCGGCGAGCGCCTCGAGGTCGGCCTGAGCCTCACCGACGACCCGAACGCCGACCCGGACGGCGACGGCGTCGGCAACCGCGATGACAACTGCCCGTGGGTCGCAAACCCGGGCGGCGAGGACGGCGACCGCGACGGCATCGGCGACGCCTGCGACGACTGCGTGGCGCACGTCAACCCGCGCCAGGACAACCTGGACGGCGACTCCTACGGTGACGCCTGTGACGCCGACACCGACGGCGACGGGGTCCTCGACGTCTTCGACCAGTGCCGGCGCGACCCGACCGGGAGCATCGATGCCGACGTCGACGGCGCCTGTGACTCGCACGACAACTGCCTCGGCATCGCGAACCCGAACCAGGCGGACTGCAGCCACAACGAGATCGGCGACGCCTGCGATCTCGACATCGACGGCGACCGGATCCCGAATGCCGTCGACGACTGCCCCTTCGCCTACGACCCCGAACAACTGGACTTGAACTTGGACGGTGTGGGGGACGCCTGCGTCAAAGATCCGACGCAGTGCGTCTCGCCGCCGCTGCCGCCGTGAGGTGCCAATGAGCGTGGGTGGCAAACGAAGACGCGCGTGGTCGCTGGGCCCGGTGGGCACCGTGGCGCTGTCGTTGGCGACGGCGTGCGGCGCGTCGCCCGGCACCGCGGTGCGCGTCACGGTGACCGGGATGACGACCGAGGCCGCAACCGAGCCCGACGACGCGGACGACGACGTTCCGCTCGGCCACGACACCTCGGTGTACGAAGCGCTGTTGCGTCTCGGCAAGGTGACGCTCCACACGGACGGCGATCCAGTCGCGAGCGGCGCCGCGGTGAACGTGAACCTGCTCGCGACCACGACGCTGTTCGAGGCCGAAGTCGGCGCGACGGCGCTTCGCAACCTCACGGTCGAGGTGCCACCGCCTTCCGGAGACGGGGTCCGGCGGGGTGAGTCGGTGAGCGTGTTCGCCGCCGGGGTCATGAACAAGGTGGCGTTTACCTACCGGGACCAGACGATGGACGCCGTCGACGTCGAGCTCGAGGCGGAGCTCGGCGCCGCCCCGGTCGTCGTCGCCGTCCTCTTCGACCTCACCCAGTGGTTCAAGGACGTCGACAGCGAAGGGCTCGAGCCCGACGAGGTCGGTGAGTACCGGCTCGATGACGAGCACAACGACGCCGTCGCCCTCGGCATCGAGGCCAACATCCGGGCGTCGGTGTCCGCGCATGTGGGTGACAAGCCCACGACCCCGACCGGGAGCACAGTTGTTTCGCTGGACGCCGGCCGGTGACGGTAGATACGGGGCAGGCGCGTCCCGCGACCAGATCCCAGGACTGTCAGGAGGCGGTATGCAAAAGCTCACTCTGGTGCTCGGTTTGGGTTTGTTCCTGAGTAGTTGCGGCGGTCAAAGCGTCGCGACCACGACCGCGAGCGGCGACGGCAGCGGCGGCGACTCCGACCAGGTCGGGGGCGGCACCTTCGTGGCGACCATCATCCGCCCGAACGGCACGAGCTCCTATCTGTCGGGAACGACGGTGACCTTCGAGGCCGAGTTCTTCGACAACGACCGCCGGGTCGCGCCGGGCACCGTCAGCTGGAGCTCTTCGCTCAAGGGCTTCCTGGGCGACACCAACCCGCTGCAGAACCAGGTGCTCGCCGACGGCGTGCATCTGGTGACCGTCACCGCGACCTTCAACGGTCGATCGGCGTCCGACTCGGTGCAGGTGACGCTCTCGGACTTCGCGGTCCAGATCAGCCGCCCGACCGACGGCAGCCAAGAGACCGTCGGCCAGAACCTCAGCTTCCAAGGGACGGCGTCGACCTTGGACATCGCGACGCCGGTGCGCCTGGTGTCCGGCAACGCCGGCGCCGGACAGCGCACCGCCACCTTCGCGTGGACCTCGAGCCTCGCGGGCGCCATCGGCAACGGCGCCGACTCCTTCGCCATCAACAGCCTCGCGGCCGGCACCCATCAGATCACGCTGACGGTCACCGACAACCTCGCCGGCGGCGACGGTCGCGCCGGGACCGCGGCGGTCAGCATCACCGTGGCGCCGCCGAACACCCGGCCGACGGTGCAGATCACCACGCCCGCGACCTGCCCCGCGACCCTCGAGCAGGGCGGCAGCCTGACGCTCACCGCCACGGTCACCGACCCCGATACCTGGGACGCCGGTCTTGCCGGCCAGTGGACCGACTTGCTCACCGGCGAGACCACGAGCGGCGACAGCGCGACGTTGTCCGGCACGTTGGCGCTCGGCAAGCACGCGCTCCGCTTCTCGGCCACCGACACCCGCGGCGCCACCGCGACCGAGATCTGCGACGTCTACGTCGTCGGGCCCGGCGGCAGTAGCGCCGACCTGTTCCCGAGCTCGCAGGCGATAAACGACGTCCTGCCGAACACCAACCTGCGCTTCATCGGCAGCGACGGCAGCGGCTACACCTTCATCGGCACCGCGGACGGCCTCACGATCTTGGACGCCAACCTCCAGGTCACGGCGAGCTACGACGGCAACGACCTCGGCTCGGGCGGCGGCAACGTCTCGGTCCTCGACGTCGCGGTGCTCGGCAGTGAGGCGGTGATCGCCACCGCCGACGGCCTGAGCCGGTGCGACTACGCCGCCGGCCTCCTCAGCAACTGCGCCCAGGTGACCGGCAACCAGTACCCCGCGGTGGACGCGACCGGCACCTTGGCGGCAGCGGCTTCCGACAGCGGCTTGCTGTTGGGGATGGCGAACGGCACGACGCTGGATCCGCAGCAGGTCTTCGACGACAACAACTCCAACCTGCCGAGCAACAACGTCCGCGACGTGCTCTTCGTCGGCAGCACCCTCTACGTCGCCACCCGCGGCGGCCTGTGCGTGGTCACCGACGCCGCGGCGTCGCTCGCGACCCCGGCGAACGAGCTGTGCGCTACGGTGCTCGACCAAGACAACTCCATCTTGCCCACCGACGAGATCACCGCGCTCGCCTACAGCGGCGGCATGCTCTGGATCGGGACGTCGGAGGGGCTCGTGGGCTACGACCCCGCCACCGGCGGCATGATCCTCTACGACCGCGACACCGGGCTCGCCGCCAACGAGGTCCGCGACGTCGTGGTCGACGCGAACGGCATCGTCTGGGTGGCGACCAACAACGGGGTCTCGCGCCTCGATCCCGACACCGGCAATATCACCAACTTCACCAACGCCGACTTCGGCGGCGCCACCAACGACGTGCGCGCGATCTACATCGACGCCCAGGGCGTGAAGTGGTTCGCGACCACCGACGGCGTGGTGCGCTACACCGGCAGCTGATCGGGCCTCTGCCGCCGCCGCCGGACGCCGATGCCGGCTCAGTTCCAGACGTAGGTCTGGGGGCCGCCGGCGACGGTGGGGCAGATGCAATCGATGCCGTTCGGGTTGACGCGCGCCAAGCCGGCGAGCGGCGGGGCGTAGCACCAGACGACGCACTCGGCGCCGTTTTGCCACGCCACGCAGCCGGTGCAGGTCGAGGCGCCCGGCTGACCGCCGGGGCTCCAGGAGATCGCGGCCGCGGTGGCGGTGCTCTCGTCGTAGGTGGCGAGCGGCACGCAGGCGAAGAAGTGCCCGCCCAGGCCGTTGTCGTGAGTGATCGGGCAGCTCGAATCGGCGCAACAGCTCGAGCCCCCCTCGCAACACTCCCCGCCGCAGGCAGCAGAGCCCCGCGGGCAGACGCAGTCACTGGCGGTGCAGCTCGCGACCGCCGGGCACGGGTTGGCGCAGCCGCCGCAGTGATCCGGGTCGGTCGTGGTGTCGACGCAAGTTCCGGAACAGTCGGTGGCCAGGGTCGCCGGGCAGGCGCAGCTACGGTTGCTGCACAGGTGGTTGGTGGTGCAAGCATTGGCACAGTCACCGCAGTGCGCTCGATCCGTCGCCAGGTCGACGCAGCTGCCGCTGCACTCGTCCGGCAGCGCCGCGGGACAAACGCAGGCGCGGCTCTGACAGACGTGGTTCGTGAGGCAGAGGCGACCGCAGCTGTTGCAGTTCGCGGCGTCGGTCGCCAGGTTGACGCAGGTCCCGGTGCAGTCGTCCGGCAGCGTCGTCGGGCAGACACAGGCGCGGCTCACGCACACGTGGTTGGTGCTGCACGCGTGGCCGCAGGTGTCGCAGTTGCGCGCGTCGCTCGTCAGGTTGACGCAGATCCCGTTGCACAGGTCGGGCGCGATCGCCGGACAAACGCACTCGCCACCCTCGCAGACGTGGTTCGTGAGGCAGCGGTTGCCGCAGGTGCCGCAGTTGTCGCGATCGCTCTGTTTGTCGACGCACGCGGTGGGATTGGTGTCCGGACAGTGGTCGGGGGTCGACGCCGGACAGGCGCACGTCTGATCGCTGCACGCCTCGCCCGCCAGCGCGCAGGGCCGCCCGCAGCCGCCGCAGTGGTTCGGGTCCGTGGCGATGTCGACGCACGCCGGGGAGCCACCGCAGGTCGTGACCGTGCTCGGGCTCGCGGCGCACACACAGGCGCCGTTGGTGCAGCTCCCGAGGCCGCACTCCTGGCCACAGGCGCCGCAGTTGTTCGGATCGCGGGAGGCGTCGACACAGAGGCCGTCGCACAGGGTCCTGCCGGTCTCGCAGTACGACGTCGGGCTCTTGCAGCCCGCCGCCGCGCACAGCAGCGCCAGGCTCATCGCAACGAGAAGCGCTCTCATGATCATCCTCCCGTCCACGCCATCATCGCTCAACTCGCCAGGCCGAGAAAGTCGGCAGCGGCTCGTCGCCGTACGACCACGGCAAGTAGCCCCAGGCGTCGGAGTAGAACCCGGCGCCCCAGGCCCCGCCCATCACCCGACCGCCGGGCGCCCGGGGCAGCCTCGAGGTCGCCAACAGACGCCGAGCGTAGCGCTTCAGCCACGGGTGACCGGCGCCGCCACTGCCGACGATCACGTCGCCCTTCGCCGCGTAGGGCGGGGTCGGCAAGATCGGGCGGGCGCCGGCCTGCTCGGCGTAGAACTGGTAGCCCCAATGACCGAAGTACCACACCGGCTCGCCGCGCTCGGTGCGCGGTCGGATCAAGACCTCGGCCGCCCTGCGCCCGCTCTCGGCGTCCGCGGCGTCGGCGCGCACGATCGCGAGGCCCAAGAGGCAGGACGACGCCCAGGTCACGAGCCAGAGCCCGCGGCGCGGCCCCGGGCGCCATTCGCCGGCGACGCGGACGACGACGAGGCTCACGGCCGGCGCCGAGATCATCAGGAACTTCGACGGCAGGTGGACGTAGATCGCGACCGGCAGCGCGACGAGCAACCAGCCGCCGAGGATGAGCTGCAGGCGGTCGCGGCGCCGCAGCCCCTCGAGCATCACGTCGGCCAACACCCCCACCGACAGCCCGGCCATCCCCGCCGCGTACCACCACCGCAGGCGCCCGAACTGCCACAGCGCCGCGAGGCCGAGCCCGACCGCGGCGCCGACGACGCCCCAGGGCAGCCGGCGCCAGCGCACCGCCAGATAGGGCAGCGTCAGCGGCAGCGCGAACACCAAGTGCGCGAAGAAGCCCACCAGGTTCTTCGGCACCCGCTCGAGGTTGGCAAACGCCGCGACCGCGGCCAGGTTGCCGCCCGCGGCGTGCTCGTCGCGCGTCACCAAGATCCCGAGCCCGAACGCCACGATGCCGCCGACCGCCGGCCAGGCGCGCCGCCACGCGACCCCCCGCCAACCGCCGGCCCAGCCGTCGTCGACGGTGAAGGCCGCGACCACGAGCGCGAGCAACAACGCGTGCGGCCGACAGTGCGCCGCGAGCCCTACGAGGACGGCGCTCGCGACCCCGGCACCGAGTCGGCGCCGAGTCCGAAACGCCAACGCCCGCTCGACGCCCCACGCGCCGAAGGTCAGGGCCGCGATGTCCGGCATCACCGTCGACGCCATCCCGAGCACCGTCGGCATCGAGACCACGAGCAGGGTGGCGACCGCCGCCTCCAGGGCCTCGAGCCCCAGACGCACAGTGATGCAGGCCACCGCGATCGCCGCGGCCATCAGCAGCAGGGTCACGAGCAGATGCGCCAGCCACTCCTCGGCGCCGAGAAGGACGACCGGCGCCAGGAGGTAGGCCATCGCGACGCCGGAGGGCGAGAGCTCCGAGGCCCGGCCGACCCTGTAGTCCCAGACCACCTCGCCGGCCAGCGGCTGCCACGGATCGGCGAGCACTTGCGCCGCCTGCGTGAGAAACAGGCTGTCGTCGATGCTGTAGGCCTTGTCGCAGTCGACCGCGTAGAGCAGGGTCGCGACCAACAGCGCCGGGCAAGCGCGCCGGATCGCGCCGTCGTGGTCGGTGCAAAGAGCGGCGAGTCGGGCCCGAAGGGGTGGCAAAGGGACCGCGGCTACTTCGCGGCGCTGCCGATCTCGAGGCCGCGCAGGAAGGCGCGAACATTGATGTCGCCGACGCTGCCGCGCTTGTCCTTGAAGTTCTCCGCGATGGCGTGCTCCACCGCCTTGGGGGTGGTGGTCTTGACCGCGCCGACGTAGGCGCCGAGCGCCACCATGTTGGCGGACTTGCCCGAGCCTTCGTTCTCGGCGATGGCGTTGGCGTCGACGTAGATCACCCGCAGATCACTGCGCGCCGCCTTGCGGTCGATGAGCGACTTGTTGACGATGAGGAGCCCGCCCTTCTTCACCGTCGGCTCGAACTTGTCGATCGACTGCTTGTTCATCACGATCGCGGCGCGCGGCTCCTTGACCACCGGCGAGCCGATGGCGTCGTCGTCGATGATCACGACGCAGTTGGCGGTGCCGCCGCGCATCTCCGGCCCGTACGACGGCAGCCAGGTCACGTGCCGGCCCTCTTGCATCGCCGCCTTCGCCAAGATCTTGCCGATCGCCATCAACCCTTGACCGCCGAACCCTGCCATCACCACGTCTTCGGATGCCATGATCTCGTACCCCCTGCGCTACGCCTTGGCGTCGTCCTTCACCTTCAAGTCCGGTGCGTACTTCGTCGCCGCCGCCGGCATCGCCGCCGGCTCGCGGAAGACCGAGAGCGGGAAGAACGGCACCATGTTGCGCTCCAGCCAGGCGACCGAATTCTCCGGCGTCAGCCCCCAACCGGTGGGGCAGGTGGACAACAGCTCGACGAAGGTGAAGCCGGTGTGCTGCAGCTCGAAGGCCTGGCGCAACAGCTTCTTGGCGCGGTTGATGTACTTCGGCGTGGTCACCGCGCCCCGGGCGACGAACACCGGCTCGACGAGGGTGTTCAGCAGCTCGCACATCCGAATCGGATGGCCGCACAACGCGGTGTCCCGGCCGTAGGGCGAGGTCGTGGTGCGCATCCCCGGCAGCGTCGTCGGCGCCATCTGGCCGCCGGTCATGCCGTAGATCGCGTTGTTGATGAACACCACGGTGATCTTCTCGCCGCGGTTGGCGGCGTGCACGATCTCGGCCATGCCGATCGACGCCAGGTCACCGTCCCCCTGGTAGGTGAAGACGTAACGGTCTTGCGGCAGCGTGCGGCGGATCCCGGTCGCCACCGCCGGCGCCCGGCCGTGCGAGGCCTCGTGGATGTCGACGTCGAAGTAGTTGTAGGCGAGCACCGAGCAGCCGACCGGACAGACGCCGATGGTCTTGTCCTGGATGTCCATCTCCTCGATGACCTCGGCGATCAGGCGGTGGGCGATGCCGTGGGTACAACCGGGACAATAATGAAAGTAGGCGTCGGTCAGCGCCTTGCTGCGTTTGAAGATGAGCTGCTCTTCCGACATGGGTGACTCCTAGTTCGACAACAGCTTGACCTGGTGGATGATCTCTTCGACGGTCGGGATCACCCCGCCGGGGCGGCCGAAGAACTTCACCGGCCGGTCGCGGCCGACGACCATCCGCACGTCCTCGATCATCTGCCCCATGCTCATCTCCACCGCCAAGAACACTTTGGTCGACTGGACGACGCCGCTCAGCGCCTCGACCGGGAACGGCCAGGCGGTGATCGGACGGAACAGCCCGATCTTCACCCCGGTCTTGCGCAGCTCGCGGATCGCGGTCTTGGCGATGCGCGCCATCGTGCCGTAGGCGCAGATCACCACCGGCGGCGCGTCGTCGAGCATGAAGGTCTCGTGGCGCTGCTCGTCGGCGCGCATCCGCTCGTACTTCTCGAACAGATGATAGACGTGGCGCTCGAGCTCCTCGGGATCGAGGTAGAGGGAGTTGATGATGTTGTGCTTGCGGGTCGGCGGCTTGCCGGTCGCCGCCCAGGGCTTGTCGTAGACCTTCACCGGCGCCTCGGGGAAGGTCACCGGCTCCATCATCTGACCGATGAGGCCGTCGCCCATCACCACGCAAGGGTTGCGGTATTGGTCGGCGAGGTCGAAGGCCAGCGCCATCAGGTCGACCGCCTCTTGCACCGTCGACGGCGCCAAGACAATCGCGTGCTTGTCGCCGTGGCCGAAGCCCTTGGTGCACATCGCGTAGTCGCCCTGCGACGGCTGGATGTCACCGAGGCCCGGCCCGCCGCGCATGATGTTCACCACCACCGCCGGGATCTCGGAGCCGCACAGGTAGCTGAAGCCCTCGGCCATCAGCGCGATGCCGGGCGACGACGACGAGGTCATCACCCGCACGCCCGAGCCGCCGGCGCCGTAGAGCATGTTCGACGCCGACACCTCGCTCTCCGCTTGCAGGTAGACGCCGCCCACCTGCGGCAGGCGCTTCGACATGTACTCCGGGATCTCGTTCTGCGGCGTGATCGGATAGCCGAAGAAGTGGCGGCAGCCGGCGCGGATCGCGGCCTCGGCGATCGCCTCGGTGCCCTTCATCAATAGACGTTGTGCCGTCGCCATGGTGGCTCCTCAGCGCGCGGGCGCGCACACCCGCCGCGGCTAGCAGTCGCGCTCAGCCGGCCTTCTTCAGCTTGGCCTGCTTGTAGACGAAGATCGTGACCTCGGGACAGACGATGGCGCACATCGCGCACGCGGTGCACTCGTCCATGTCGTGGATCGAGATCGGGTGATAGCCCTTGGCGTTGAGCTTGGCGGCCAACGCCAACAGGTCGCGGTTGCAGGCCGGAATGCACAGCCCGCACGCCTTGCAGCGGTCTTCGTCGATGACAATTCGGTTCATACTAGCTCCCTGGAACCTGACGCATACCTCGCGGCGAGCTCTTCAGCACCACGCCGCCCATGAAGACCGGCGTCATGCGGCGCTTGACGATGACGATCGGCGGCAGATCCAACGGCAGCTCTTCGGCTTCCGCCAAACCCTCCGGGATCATCACCAAGCGCAGCTCGACCGCCAATGCCGTAGCAACTTGGCGAGACAAATCCAAGCCCCATCTGACGTCTTCGACGGTCGTCGCCTCCATCATGTGGGTGTTCGCGACCACGCCGGTGATCTTCAACCCCGACGCGCCCGCGAGCCCGGCCGCGGTCGCCATGATCTCGTCGAAGCTGCCGGCGAAGGGCCGGTGGCGGCTGATGATCAGCAGCAGGTCGTGCGGCGCCGCGGTCATCACGTCGGCGAGAGAGCCGAGCGCCCGCGCCCCGACCGGATCGCCGCCGACGTCGATCACCACCCGCATGTCGGCGCGGCTGATGGCGCCGCGCACCGTCGGCGGAATGATCGGCAGATCGGCGACCGCGAGCACCCCCTCCGGCGCCAGCAGCTCGACGCCGGCGGCGCGAAGGATCTGCGCGGCCTCGCGCGCGCGGAAGTAGGGTTTCAGGACGTCGAGATCGACGAGGGCGACGTGCGGCGTGCCGCCTTTTCGCGCCACGACCGCATCGGTAGCGAGAGCAATCGCGAGCTCGCTCTTGCCGGAGCCCGCCGGCCCGATGAGCGCCGTAACGCGCGACCACGATGTCCGGGCCATCCGACCATCCTTTGCGCCCCCACCCAGGCTGCAGAGCTCCGGCGAGCATCCGATCGTCGCCGCGGAATGTCAACGCGCCGAGCCGCCGCTCAGCGCCCACCGCGCCCGACACGCGTTGGTCATGTTCGTGGTCGCGGCGCGACCCATGCGGCCAAGTGTACCTGTGGCCGCAACCGGTGTGCCGGGCCCACGCCTTGCACTCGGCCGCAGACGACCCATACTTCGCTGCAGGGAGAGGTCGTGAACTCGAACCGAATCAGCCCGACCCGGGGCCAGAGATCACTCACCGAGGAGGGGACGACGATGCACGACCTGAAACAGGCGCTGCGCAACGCTATCGAGGTGGAGTGGGCCGCGTCGCGGTTCTACGAGAGGCTGGCGCCGAAGGCCGCCGACACCCAGGCCTGCGAGTTCCTGCTGTGGATAGCCGACGAGGAGATCCGACACGCCAACGCCCTCGCGGAGAGGAGCTACGAGCTGTGCGGCGCCGAGATCCCGGAGGCCGCCAACTTCGACATCGAAGGAATGGAGACGGTGCCGCAGTGGAGCTGCGCGGATAACGTCAGCTACGCCCAGGCACTGCAGGTGGCGCAGCAGGCCGAGGAGCACACCGAGCTGTTCTACGAGGCGCTCGCCGGCACCGCGACGAGCCCGGCGGCGCAAGCCTTCTTCCGCGAGATAGCAGAGAGCGAGGCCCGGCACGCGCGCACCATCGCCGGCCTCCGGGAGTGCGAAGAGATGTAGGACCGCGACGCCCGCGACGCCCGCGGACACTTCCCAACCGCGTCCCGGGCGGCTAAGGTGCCACCCCGATGCGGCGTCCACGCAAGTGCCTCCTGGCGGTCGCGGTGTCGGCGGCGCTCGGCTGCAGCGACCGTTCCGGACTCGCGGGCGGTGGTGACCCCGGGCCCGACGGCGCGGACCCCGGCGCCGGCGCGGACGTCGAGCACGGAGATCCGAACGGCGGCGACCCGGTGACCGTGCCCCGATTCAAGGTCGGCTTCGCGAAGCGCGACATCACGCCCGATCACGACGTCGTGATGGGCGGCTTCTTCAAGCTCGGCAGCGCCCTCGACCTCACGACCAACATCGCCCGCTGGTCCACCGGGGTGCACGACCCGTTGTTCGCGCGCGCCGTCGCCTGGGAAGATCCGGAGGGCCGCGCCGTGGTCCACGTCCAGCTCGACGTCATCGGCCTGCTGAACGTGGACGTGACGCCGATCCAAGAGGCGGTGGCGCGCGCCACCGGTCTCGAGGCGCAGGCGGTCGTCGTCGCCGCCAGCCACTCGCACGCCTCGCCGGACACCGTGGGGATCTGGGGCGCCGGCTCCACACAGGAAAGCGGCCGCGATCCGGCGTTCATCGCCAAGCTCATCGAGGGCGCCGCGGCGGCCGGGGTGGCGGCGTACGCCGCGGTGGCGCCGGTCCAGATCGCCACCGCCGCCACGACCTTCGCCGACCTGCACTTCAACCCGCAGCACAAGATCTACCTCGATCCTGACGCGGTCACCGACGACACCCTGACGCTCATCGTCGTACGCGACCCGACCGGCGCCCTGGTCGGCACGGTGATGAGCTGGCCGTGTCACCCGATGGTGCTCGGCACCGCCAACACCCTGATCTCGGCGGACTTCCCGGGCGCCTACGCGAGCGCGATGCACGCGGCGCTCGGTGGCGAGCACGTCTTCGTCAACGCCGATCTCGGCGCGACCTTGCACCCGCAAAACCCGAGCCACCCCTTCGAGAGCGAGCAGGGCACGGCCGCGGACATGGTCCGCTTCGGCGAGGCGCTGGCGAGCGCGGCGGCGGCGCTGTTGCCCGCGACCGTGCCGGTGGCCGTCGGGCCGGTGCGCGTGGCGCGCGCCACCTTCACGACACCGGTCGGCAACCAGCTCTTCGTGTGGGCGAGCGACACCGGCCTGATCCCGATCGACGTCCCGAAGGTCGGCGAGCCGGTGACCTTCGGCGTCACCGGCTACTCGGTCGGCGCGATGCGCTTCGCCACGATCCCGGGCGAGCTGGTGCCGACCATCGGCGTCCGCCTGCGCACCGCCATCGGCGGCGCCCCGACGGTCCTCGTCGGCCTCGGCAACGACTGGCTGGGCTACATCATGACCCCCGACCAGTACGGCGCCCTCGCCTACCTCTACTTCAAGAGCCTGTCGGCCGGCCCCGAGATCGGCAGCGACCTCGAGACCACCCTGACGTCGATGTTCGCCACCTGGGGCGGCTGAGCCGACACCCTGCCGACCGGACAGATGTCCGCCGCCGGACGCGCGCCGTGCTTCCTTCCGGCGACGAAAACCACCGCGTGACGACAACCCTGCATCAACCCAACGGGAGCCCGTCCACGGCTCCAGGGAGGCCAGCATGACTCGGCGAGGCAGGGCGTCATTGGCGGCGGTGGTCGGGGGGCTGATCGCGAGCAGCCTCGGTATCGGCTGCGGGACCGAAGAGGACATCCTGCCGGATGAGTCCATCAACGACGGCGGCGGCACCACCTCGGCCGGCGCCTCGTGCAGCGGCACGCCGCGATCCTGCTCCAGCGTCGACGCCTCGGAGAGCAGCTGCAAGGCGCAAACCGGCTGCGCGCCCGCCTACGCCTGCGCCGGCACCACCGGCGCCTGTGGCACGCTCGACACCCAGACCGAGTGCGAGGCGACCGGCGGTTGCAGCTGGGATGAGTGGTGCTCGGGGGCGAGCACCTCGTGCTACTCGTATTACAGCTCGTATTCGTGCAGCGATCAGCCGGGGTGCTACTGGTCGACGTACTCGGATTCGTGCACCGGCAGCTCGTACTCCTGTTACTCGCGGAGCTCGAGCTACGCCTGCGCCACCACCAACGGCTGCTATTGGTCCGAGGGCTGCTCCGGGGCCGCCGACAGCTGTGGATCGTATGCGACGTCGAGCGCATGCGGCGCCCAGCCCGGATGCGGCTGGAAGTACAGCGGCACCTGTGGCGGCGCGCCGAAGCCGTGCAACACCCTGAGCGTCAAGACGGCGTGCCTGGCCCAGGCCGGCTGCAGCTGGATGTAGGACCGCGATCGCGCCCGCGGCCGGATGAACCGATGGGTCGCGCGCTCAAGCGCCCAGGCGCTGCAGCAGGGCCTGCACGTCCTTACGCCACTCCGCCGGATCGTAGATCTTGGGCGCGGCGCCGCCCTTCTTCACGTGCGTGCGGTGCCGCGCGAGGATCTGTCGATCGACCTCGGCGTCGAGCGTCTTGATGCCGCCGGCGCCGGTGTCGGCGCAGACCTGGACGATGCCGGCGAGCAGCGCGGCGTCGGTCAGCGCGATGAGCTCCGGCGGCACGCTCTCGACCCCGCCGTCGAAGTTGACCGGCCAGCCGTCACCGAGCACGGTGATCGTCTTCTTGCCGAGCTTGTAGGCGGCGCTCGGCAAGGTGACGAGAGGGTTGTCTTGGGCGAGCTCGTGGCGCGCGCTCGCTTCCTTCTCGAGCCCCTCCATGTCGCCCTCTTTCCGCTTGGACGACGCCGACGCGAACACCGCGCCGTCCTTGAGCAGGCGGAAGTCGGCCACGGTCATGAATGGCTCGTCGGGGTCGCCGGTCGCGCCGATCACCAGGTCGGCGCGCTTCAAAGCCTCCGCCTTGGTGCCCACCCGGAAACGCGACGGCACCTCGGCGCGGCGATGCGCGTCGCGTTCGACGATCGTCACCTCGGCGCCCGCGGCGGCAAGCTCCGCGGCGATGTGGCGGCCGATGAAGCCGTAGCCGCCGACCACCGCCTTCATTCCCTTGAGGTCGCGGCCGGCGCGCCGCAGCGCCTGGATGACCTTGGCGGCGACGACCTTGCCGATGTACTCGCCCTCGGCCTCTTTGGACATGCTGCGGGCCACCGCGATCAGGGGCACCTGCAGTCCGTGGAGCTCGGCGAGGTTGATGCCCGAGGAGGTCTGCTCGACGATCTTGAAGCGGGCGACGATCGGCCCCCAGCGCTTCGGGTCCTTCGCGAGGCGCTCGTGCAAGATGCTCGCGACCAGGCCGCCGTCGTCGAGGACGACGATGCGGCGGTTGCCGTTGCGCTTCACCGCGATGGCGTCGTCGATCGCGGTCTCCACCGCGGCCTGATAGGCCTTGGGGTCGAGGGGTGGGGTGCGGACGTCGAAGCCGCCGTCCTTGAGGGTTCGCGACACCGTCTGGTTGCTGCCGTACGGCGAGCCGACGACGGTCGCCCGCGCCGGCGACAGCCCGATGGCGCGCAGCGCGAAGGCGAGGGGGACGATGTCGGCCACCTGGTGCGTCACCCACAGGAAGCCGGACTGGCTGAGCGGCTGGCTGCCGTGCTGGTCGTCGATCACCGCGTCGAGGTCGGCGAGCCGCAATGGGATGCGCATCGCCTCGGTCAGGCGGATGAGCTCTTTGAGGTCGGGGTTGAGACCGCCGAGCATCGCCTGCTCGACCTTGAAGCCGCCGACGAAGCGGGGGGTTTTGGGCGGCGATCCCTCGCCATGCAGCTCGATGCGGCCGCGCTTCCAGTACGGCGCCAAGGCCGGAAACGCCTTCGGGCTCGCCTTCCACAACCGCAGGTAGTGCCCGAGCTTGTACCGGCTCAAGGTCGGATAGTCGGCGAGGATCCGTGAGACGATGGCGTCGTGGGTCAGAGTCTTGCTGCTCGCGGCGGCGTACTCCGCGAACAGCTCCGCGGTCAGGCGGGCGGAGTGCGACTTCGGCGACTCCGCCTCGCTCTCCCAGTAGTAGCTGCCGTGCGACGCGACCTTGTCGGCGGTGGGCTGCATCGACGGGATGCCACGGCGCACGAGCTCGGCGTCCCAGCGCTTGAACAAGTCGAGGTACTCGATGCCCGGCGGCGACAGGCGAATGATCAACTGCAACAGCGCCCGCATCGCATAGCAGTTGCGCTCGAATTGCATGTCGCGTCCGGCCTGCACCGTGTGCGGCCGGACCGTGCGCACCAGGCGACGGATGTCGCTGCTCTTCACCTCGATGCCCTGGTCATGCAGCTTGCGGCGAATGTCGGCGGGCGCGAGCGCCGGCGCGTCTTTGAGAATGGTGGCGATCGCGGCGCGGGTCAGAGTAGTGCTGGCGCGCGTCGCCGCCGTCGGCGCGTCGCCCCCCGACAGCACCCGTAGCTCGGCGGCGTGCTTGCGGTTGAACTCCGGCAGCTCCTTTTGCACCAGCGTCACCAGCTCGTCGACGCTCTGCGGACGCCGGCCGGCCTCTTGGAGAATGGCGTCGACGCGCCGCCGCAGAGGCCGCAGCCAACCGCCGCGCAGGTCGGGGAAGGCCTTCTTGCTCAGGCGCCGCGCCTGCATGTAGCGCTGCGGTTCGACCGTGCCGTGGGTTTGGACGAAGCTCTTGTCGGCGTTGATCTCCGCCACGATCTGGTCGAGCGACGCCAGCGGGTTGTGGGTGAAGATCGCCTGCGCCTTCTTCGCGATCGCGGCGATGCTCTCCGGCGTGTAGCGCTGCCGCGCCTGAAACTCGGGACGGCCGCGCCGCAGCTCGGCCCAGGTCGCCGGGCGGAGGTCCATCGCGACGCAGAAGTCCGCGACGCTCTTGCCGCCCTTGATCACCATCCGGTCGAACACCCGCGTCAGCTCGTCGAGGTCGCGCTCGCCGCCCCCGACCGAGAGGTGCGGCAGCGCGTCACGCTCCCGGAGGTCCGGCGACCGCGGGAATAGCTTCGGCTGCTCCCGCTGCAGGCCGAGGAGCTGCTCCTTCGACAAGCCGCTGGCGATGTAGAAGTCGCGGGCCGCGAGCTTGCCGTCGGCTGCGCGCGCATAGAGCGCCGCGAGCTCGGTGAGGCTCGGTCGCGGGGCATACGCCTGCAGCCGCTTGCGGAAGGCGTCGGGAGCGTCGCGCGACAGCCCGAGGCGCGCCAGGTAGCGGCTCGACGGCACGGCGCCGCTCGTCACCTTGGCGTAGTACTCGGCGGCGAAGAAGGTCAGCGTCTGCTCGCAGACCACGGTGTAGAGCGGCGCGAGGTCGGTGTTGGCGCGCATGCGGTGGCGGGCGGCCATGCGCAGCAGCGCGTTCGGCAGCGCGGCGCGGACTTCGGCGAGCGACATCCGGCGGGCGGCGGCACGGGCGTCGCGGCGGACACGCACCTCGTCGGTCCGCTCCGCGACCGGGTCGGCGGTGCCGCCGTAGGCCCAGACGAGCTCCATGACCTCGACGAGCGCTTTGGGGGCGGTCTCCAGATCGCGGGGCGCGATGTGATCGGTGCTCGCCCGCGGCAACGCTGAAAGCTCACGAAGCACCGCCTCGACGCTCGAGTTGCAGGCGCCGGCGGCGATCGCTTCGCGAAACATCTCGGGCGTCACCCCGAAGCCGTGCGCCTCGCCGACGCTCAAACGAACGCGGGGTGGCTCGGGTTTCTTCGTGCGGCGTAGCAGCGCCGCCACCCCCGGCACCCGCGACGTGCCCCTGGCGTCGCTGTGGGTCGCGGCCTTGCGCGGCGCGGGCAGCGGCGAGTCGGAGCCGAGCGCGGCCCGCAGGCTGACGAGACTCAACCCGGGGTCCTTCGACTCGCCGCCGACCTTCCCGTGGTGCGCGGCCTGCGGCGTCCACAGCTGCGCCCACTCGCGAGCGCCTTCCTTCGTGAACCGGTCTCGGAAACGGAGAGCGAGCTCTTTGATCTCGGCGGCGCTCGGCCGGTAGTTGCCGAGCAGGTTGTGCAGCTTGCGCGCCTGCTCGACGTCGATGGGTCCGCTCACGTGGGTGCGGACGCGCTCGCTCAAGGTTGCGAGTCTCGTCATCCCCTGCAGCCTACCACGCGAGATGGCGGCGCTCTATTGCCCGAGAGGTCGTTGACCTCTCGGGTCGCTGCGGCTACAGGCGGTCGATGCCTGCGGGCAATGCATCGAGGTCGAGCCGTGAAGTCCTGTCGAAGGCGGTCTGCACTTGCTTTGATTCCCGCGCGGCCGTTGCGGCCGCGCTCCCCACCCCCAGCCAACCTAGCGGGGGGACCGCCCGCCGGCACTCCGGGCGCCGTCGCCTTCGGCGTCGGGTGACCGGTGGCTGAAACGAACAACGCCTTTCGCTGTCGGGTCTGCGGCACCGACTTCATCGTCCCCAAGGCGACGCTCGACCGCTTTCCCGGCTGGCGGCCGACCCAGTGCCTCCCCTGCCGCAATCGGGGCGGCGGCAAGGGCCGACCCGGCGTGGCGCGCGACCGCGGCGCGCCGGAGCTGAACCTGAGCGTCGACGAGGTGCTGGCGCGCTACACCGCGGGGCCGGACACCGGGCTGTTCACCGACGGCAGCGCCAGCCCCAACCCCGGGCCGGGCGGCTGGGGCGTGGTGTACGTCGCCGACGGCGAGATCATCGATCAACTCCACGGCCACGAGCCGCACACCACCAACAACCGCATGGAGCTCATCGCGCTCATCGAGGCTTACAAGATCGGCCCGGCGAGCGTCAGCCTCGACGTCTTCTCTGACAGCGAGCTGTGCGTCAAGACCATCAACGAATGGGCGCCGGCCTGGGAGGCCCGCGGCTGGCGGCGCAAGGGCGGACCGATCAAGAACCTCGAGCTGGTCCAGGAGCTGTACGCCCTCGCGCAGACGCGGCCCAACCTGACGTTGCGGTGGATCAAGGCCCACGACGGCTCGCGTTGGAACGAATACGCCGACGCGCTCGCGACCGCCTACTGCCGTCAGAAGCTCTGACGAGGCGCCGGTGGTTCGGGGCACCGGGCGCGCCGGCGGCGTCGGTCAACAGCCGCAGCCGCCGTAGGGGTTGTCGCCGCAGGAGACGCAGGCGTAGCCGGAGCAGCGGAAGCAGTACGGGCAGTTCGAGTCGCTGGTGCAGTCGACGTACAGGCAGCGCTGGCTGCTGCAGATCATGTGCGACGGACAGTCGCTGTTGAAGTCGCACTCCGGGCTGGCGCTGGAGTAACAGCTCCCGGAGCGCCAATCGCAGACCTCGGTCCCGGTGCACGGCGGCGAACAGGGGTGGCCGCAGACGCAGACGCGGCGCGTTGCGTTCAGTGGATCTGCGGTGCAGCCGACCGCGACCCCGTAGCCGCTCGCGGCACAGATGCGGTCGCACGCCGCGACCTGCCAGATCGGACCGGCGGTGCCGAGCACGGTGTTGTCGACGCAGACTGCGCGATACTGCGTCACGCCGTCCGGGCTGACACACGCCTCGCGGCCGACCGTGCAGGCGCCGCCGAGGTTGGTGCAACCACAGGCATCGTTGCTGCACCCGAGGACCCCGTTGAAGCCGAGCGCCTCGCAGCGCGCCCCACAGCTCTGCGTGGCGAGCGCTCCGGCCGCGGTGCAAACCCGGGCCGACGTCGCATCGATGCAGGTCACGACACCGACCGGCATCGCGTCGCGCTGGCACTGACCCGCCAAACAGCTGTCCCGCGTACACGGATTGCCGTCGTCACACTGACAGCCAGCGCCGATGTCGCCGCCGTGCCCGCGGTCACCGCCATCGAGGTCCCCGCGGGGAGCGTCGCCGGGCCGGGGCGCGTCGCTCGGGTAATCCACGCCCGCCGGCGCGTCGACTTTCCGCGGGCCACCGCTGCCGTTGGCGCCGCAGCCGACGACCGCGGCGAGACCCAGCATCACGGCGCCGAGGGCCGGACGCTGCAGGTGATACGGCGCGCTCGCGGTCGCCATCGGTGCCACGCGAAGAGCTTACTCGAGGCCCCGCGGTGGGTGCCAGGCTGCGCGACCCTAACCCGAGGGAGAATAGACACCCGCAGCGCGAAGACGTAGGCTCTCGCGGGTCCCCTTCGGAGGCACACTAGGATGGCGACCATCGAGCTCAAGTCGGTCACTCTCGGCGCCGGCGGTCCGAAGACCGCGTGGTCGGCCTTGAACCAGAACGGCTTCTCCGACCGCGACATCGCGAGCAACAAGGAGCTGTTGGCCTTCGTCGCGCTGCACAGCGGCGTGAAGGACTTCACCCGCATTCGCGCCGGCGCCACGATCTTGGTGCCGCTACGGTCGTCGCTCACGCAGGTGGTCGCGGAGGTTCGCGATCACGCCGACCGCTACGTCGACGCGATGCGCAAGGTCGACGGCGGCCTCGACACCTGGAAGAAGCAGTTCGCCGGCGACACCATGGCCAAGGCCGCCAACGTGGCGCTGCCGCTGCCGTCACCGGTGCCGCCGATGTCGTCCGCCCCGGCGCCGGCGACCGCCGGCCCGCTCCCGGCCGCCGCGACGAGTGACACCGCCAACGCCGGTCGCACCGCCCCGGTCCGGGTCGGGCGCCTCGCCGTGCCGGCGGATCGATACGGCGACTTCCGGCGTCGAGTCTTCGAGGGCGTCGGCCTCGGGCCGTTGTTGCCGCCCAACAAGACGGCGCTCAAATGGGATCCACCAACCACCAACACCGACGGCACGCCGTGCACCGACCTCGCCGGCTACAAGCTCTACTTCGGCGACCAGTCGCGCACCTACACGACGACCATCGACGTCGGCAACCGCACGACCTTCACCATCTTCGACCTGCCCGCCGGAGTACACTTCTTCGCGGTGACGGCCTACAACACCGCGGGCGCCGAGAGCGACTTCTCCAACGAGGCCTCCAAGGCCAGCCGCTAGGCCATGCGGTGGCAACGGCCTCGCCGCCTCGCGCTGACGGTCGCCGCCGCGGGCGCGATGCTCTCAGCCGGGTGCTCCCGATCCATCATCGGTGACAGCGGCGCTCCGAGCGGTGACGGCGACGCCGTCCCGACCCCGGCGCGCTGCCCCTACGCCACTGGTCGGCCGGGGCTCGGGGCGCCGCTGACGACCTGGGAACAGGCCGGGCCGCCGGGCGGCAGCGTCCGCTCGATCTTGGCGCTCGGCGGCGAGACCGTCGTGGTCGGCACCGGGGCGTGGCCGGAGCACACCGCCGGCATCTACCGCACCACCGCGGCGGCGGGCGCCTACACGCTGTCCCGCAGGTTCACCAAGACCTCGGTCACCGCCCTGGTGGTCGTACCGGGCACGACGCGGATCTACGCCGGCGTCGGCTCGCGCAGCGGCTCGCCGGACGACGGCGTCTACCTGTCCACCGACGGTGGGGCGACCTTCGACCCGGTCAACGCCGGGCTGCCGGCGCTCGACGCCGGCAACTACGGCCGGCGGCTGCGGCGGTTGTCGGTCGCGGCGACGAGTGGGCAAAGCGAGCGGCTCTACGCCCTTTTCGAAGGCAGCGGCGCCTGCGCCTCCTGCGCCACGGCCTCGCTCTATCGCCTCGACGACCAGGCCGGCGGCGGCGTCTTTCAAGCGGCGGCGATGAACAACGTCCTCGAGGGCAGCGACGGCCCGGCGCTGGCGATGGTCGCCGACGTCACCGACCGCGACCGGGTCTACCTCGCCAACGACACGACCTTCTTCGCCAGCGCCGACGGCGGCGAATACTTCACCGCCACGACCTTCGGCAGCACGGCGTTTCCGCCGAGCGGCCTCGCGCAAATCGTCGCGCTGCATGCCGACCCGAGAAACGCCGCGCACCTCTTGGTCAGCACTACCGGCAGCGGCCTCGTCGAGTCGACCGACGGCGGCCTGTCCTTCACCACGGCCGCCCCCGACTTCTCGACGAGCGCGTTCACCGACGTCGCCTTCACCGAGAGCGGCCTGTTCGCGACGACCGACGGCGACGGCTTGCTCGCCGGCAGCAGCGCCTCGACGCTGGCGCCGACCGGTCAGTGTCTGGTGCCGGTCGCGCTGACCGCGGTGGCGCTGCCGCCGGACCACCCGAACGGCGCCAATCCGGTCTACGTCGGCGCGGCGAACGGCGCGGTCTGGAGCTCTGCCGACGGCGGCGTCACCTTCACGCCGAGCGCCACCGGCATCGACGAGCTGTCCGGCCGGCTGCGGGTCACCGAGATCGCCGGTGTCTACACGCTGTGGCTGCTCTCGGGCGGCGGCGTGTTCCGCTCTGCGGATCTGGGCGGCAGTTGGGAGCGGCTCGACATCGGCCCGCACTGTGTCGCCGATCTGGCGCAAGATCCCGACGACCCCGATCGGGTCCTGCTCGCGACCCACGAAGAGGCCTTCGCGGGTTGCCCGGCCGGCCACGGAGTCCTGGCGGCGTCGTTGTCAGAGAGCACCGTCAGGCGTGCGACCGGCCTCGACGGCCGCAACGTCAAGGCGATCGCCTTCGACCCCAGCACCACGAGCCCGCACGCGCGCCGGGTGTTCGCCTTCGAGTCGCGCGGCGAAGCGGAGCCCGACACCCCCGGCATCCCGCCGACCGGCCTGTACCTGAGCACCGACAGCGGCGGCTCCTTCGCCGCCACCAACCTGGTCGGCGTGCCGACGGACGACTTCGGAGACGCGCCGCTGGTGGTGACGAGCGACGGCGTCGTCTTCCTCGGCATGCGGCCGGCCGGCGCCAACCCCGAGCCGACGCTCTGGCGCTCTGCCGATCAGGGCTCGACCGCCACCGCGGCCTGGAGCGAGGTCTGGCGGCCCACCGGGATCATCGTCGATCCCACAGGCGCCCTACTGATGTCGGGCTGGTTCGGCGGCGGCGTCGGCCTGAAGCGCAGCACCGACCTCGCGAGCCCGTCGTTCGCCCCCTTCGACGCCGCGCTCACGACTTTCGATCGCTTCGTGAACGCGATGGCCAAGGGCTCGATGCCGCGGCTGCTCATCGCCACCGAGAGCGGCGTCCAGTACGCGGCCGACGGCGGCGCGACCGACGGCTCGACCTTCGCCGCCCTTAACGACGGCCTGCCCGCGGGCGCGGCCGGGGCTAGCGTCGCCGTCATCCCCGGCGCCAGCGACACCGGGTTCGTGATCACCAAAGGCTTCGGGATGTTCCGGCGGCAGCTGCCCTGACACTCGTTCCGACCACGAAGCCGAGCCACCGCGACCAGCACTGGCCGGCTGATCGGCGGGGCAAAGACCGAACCGTAACCTCGAGATCTCAGCGGCAAGGAAATCCCGTGTAGTTTCAGACCGCGGCCTTGGCATGGCCGCTGCATCGCTGTCGGTCGATACGAGCGTCCGTCGGTCCGTGAACCGACGACGTCGGTCGGTGGGCCGACAACAGGAGACTTGGCGATGAGCGCGAGACACCAATTGTCAGGCCGTGCGGCAACGCTGCTGTTTCCGGCTCTCTTCGTCGCGGGCGGTTGTGGCGGCGCGAGCCGGCCGGTCGATGTCGCGGTCGACAGCGAGGACGGCAGCGAGGTCGCGTCCTCGGTGGTGAAGCCGGCTTCGCTCGCGCTGCTCGCGGAGCGCGACGTGACCCCCGCGGGCGACATCGGCTTTCGGCCCGACGTGACGGCCATCAACGGGGAGCTGTGGCTGGCCTACAACAGCGGTCAGGGCGGGCCCCAGCTGCAGCGCTACGACACCGAGATGCACAGCGTCGGCGCGCCTACGGCGCTGGCGCCGGCGACCGAGATGATCACCGACCTCCGGGTCGGCAACGCCGACGGCGCGCTCTGGATGGCCTACGAGAGCGTCGTGCTGCCCGAGATCGCGTGCCACGAGCACTTCTTGAATGCGGCGGCCTATGGCGGCGTTCCCCCGCAGGTGGTGGCGAGCGCCAACCACATCGCGACCGGCTGCGCCGTCAAGCGCGAGTTCCTGGAGCATCCGACCGGGGTGCCGGCGAATCCAGAGGTCGCCGATGATCCGACGCCGTTCTATCATCGAGGCGCCCGCTACGTCCTGACCCGCGCCTGGAACACGAGCACCGTCCATCACCTGCGCCGGCTCGACGACGACCTGAGCGTCGCCGAGGACATCCTGCTCGACACCGGCGCCCTGGTGCCGGGCCGGCAGTTGAGCCAGAGCGCGCTCCTGCACATCGACGCCGAGCCCTTCCTGGTCGCCGGGTTCCCGTCGGGGATGTGGGTCGCGCCCAACACCTCCGAGCTCTACATCCTGCCGCTCGCAAACGACCTGCGATCGTTCGCCGGGCCCGCGGTGCGGCTGCCGGTCAGCGGCCGGACGTTTCCCACCAGGGTCACCCGCGCCCGTCACGTGAACGGCACGCTGATCATCAACTTCGTCGACGCCTTCGTCGGTGCCGCCGGCTTCGCCGTCAGCGAGCACCTGGCGCTCTTCGACGTCGAGGCCGGCTTCACGCTGCTGCACCAAGAGCAGGTGCAGGACCACGGCGTCATGGACAACCACTCGAGCTTCGAGATCGTCGACGACCGCCTGTACCTGTTCCAGCAGCAAGACCAACAGCGGCTCTCGGCCAAGGTCTTTCGCCTCGAGCCCTGAGAACGCCGACCGGTTTGAATGGCCCCCGTCGCTGCGGTCGCGAGTACATCGACGTGCGGCGAGCATCTTTGTATTTGAATATCCGATCGATCCAGGCGACGCTGTCGCTTCCCGTGAGCCTTCAGACGACGAGCGATGCGTAGCCAATCTAGAGCGCTCTGCCCTTCCGTTGATTCCCGCGCGGCCGATGCGGCCGCGCTCCCCGCCCCCGGCCAACCTAGCGGCGGGACCGCCCCCCGGGTGGGGCGAGGGCAGCCGCGGCGAGTCGTCGCCGGCATCGGTCTCTTCATCCTCTGCTGCGCCGTGCTCTTCTGCTCTGCGGCGTTCGCCCAGGGACCGTTCGTCCAACTCTCGCCCGGACCGCTGTGGGGCGGTCACGCCAAGTGGGACAACCCGACCGGCTGCCTCGAATGCCACAAGGCCTTGAGCGCCAAGAAGGAGATGCTCTGCCTCGATTGCCACGACCACGCCGCGCTCAAAGAGGCCATCGACCAGAAGCGCCTGCACGCGACCTTCAGCCAACCGTGCGCCCGCTGCCACCCGGAGCACAAGGGCCGCACCGCCAACATCATCGATTGGGCGCTGCTCGGCGGCCAGACCGGCTTCGACCACAAGCGCACCGGCTTCCCGCTCACCGGCATGCACGACAAGGCGGTGTGCAGCGCCTGTCACCGACGGCGCCTGGCCTCCGGCCGAGCCTCGTACCAGGGGGTCAGCCGCGACTGTGACACCTGCCACAAGAACCCGCACGCCTTCACCAAAGAGGAGCTGCGCCACGAGTGCCTGAAGTGCCACGTGGTCGGCGGCGTGCCGCCCAAGGCCATGACCGCCGCCCAGATCCCTTTCAACCACGGCGACGACACCGGCGTCCCCCTCGTCGGCAAGCACCTGCAAGTGCACTGTGTGAAGTGCCACGCGAAGGGCAAGATGTCGATGCAGGGCGAGAGCCGCCGCTCTTGCGCGAGCTGCCACAAGGACCGCCACGGCAAGGTCTTCCTCGCCCACCCGTGCGCTGCCTGCCACACCCCGGCACGCGCCTTTGCCAAGGCCGACTACGATCACGGCCAGGGTGAGTTCCCGCTGGCCGGCGGCCACGAGAAGCCGGCGTGCGCCAAGTGTCATCGGGACGCCAACGTCAAGCCGGCCAAGAGCTGCGACAGCTGCCACAAGGACCCGCATCGCAAGCGCTTCGCGGCGCTCGCCTGCCTGCAGTGCCACAAACCGGCGGCGCCGAGCACGGTCGCGATCGCTCACGAGGCGGTCGCCAAGCTCAAGCTCAGCGGCAAGCACACCAAGCTCACCTGCCGCGCCTGCCATCGCGGCAAGTCGCTCTGGGACTGGGAGAAGCTCGCGAACCACGAGTGTCGCGACTGCCACCGGCACAAGAACGCCCACAACGGCCAGTTCGGCGACAAGCCGTGTGTCTCCTGTCATGACGAGAGCGGCGGCAAGAAGCTGGTGTTCGACCACAACCGCGACTCGCCGTTCCCCCTCGCCGGCGCCCACGCCAAGCTCGCGGCGGCGAAGAAATGCGACACCTGCCACAAGAACGGCCTGTTCCGCACCGGCAAGCGGGCCTGCACCGACTGCCACAAGGACCCGCACAAAGGCGACCTCGGCGCCGACTGCAACCGCTGCCACAGCCCCGAGGTGAAGTTCGCGAAGATCGTGTTCGATCACGACAAAGCCGAGCGCTTCCGCCTCGAGGGGCTACACCAGCAGGTCGAGTGCAAGAAGTGCCACCCCGATCGCCAGTATCGAACCGGCCGACTGAAGTGCAGCGACTGCCACAAGGCGGCCGAGCCCCACAAGGGCCGGCTCGGTGACGCCTGCGAGCGCTGCCACCTGGCCGCGAAGGGCGCGCCGCGCTTCGACCACGAGCGCATGACGCAGTTCGTGCGCACCGGCCGCCACCTGCAGGTCGCTTGCACCTTCTGTCACCGTCCGCCACCCGCCGCCGGCCCGCCGGTCGCCGGTTGGACCGCAGGCCTCGAGGCGACACCTGCGGATCGCACCTTCCCGGTGATGGGCAGAACATGCGCCGAATGCCACAAGGACAACCACGACGGTCGCTTCGGCGCGGCTTGTCAGAGCTGCCACAAGCCGACGGCCTTCAAAGACGTGAGCGCCACGATGCACGACACCGGCGCCTTCCGGTTGGCGGGCGTCCACGCCACGCTGCCCTGCGGCCGGTGCCACGAGCCCGGGCTGATGTTGGCCGGACAAGGTGAGCTCTGCCAGCGCTGCCATCTCGACAAAGACCCCCACGGCGGCGCGCTCGGGCCCTTCTGCGGCGACTGTCACCGCCAGATCGAGTGGCTGCCGGCGCGCTTCGTGCACGCGCAGACCGGCTTCGCGCTCCGCGGCGCGCACCACCGCACCGCCTGCCGTGGCTGCCACGGCGTCGGCACCTACGCCGGGACGTCGACCGACTGCGAGTTCTGTCACCAGCAAGACGCGCTCAAGGCCAAAGACCCGATCCACACCGCCGAGCTCCGACCCTGTGACCGCTGCCACACCGAGGCCGGGTTCGTACCGGCGCGCCGCTTCCACTTCGAGTGGCCGCTCGTCGGCCGCCACGGCTTCGTGCACTGCCGGAGCTGCCACGGCAGCGGGGTCTACGCCGGCACCCCGGACACCTGCGAGTCCTGCCACCTGCAGCGCTACTACGACCCGAGCACGGTGCCGAACCACGTGGCCGCGGGCTACCCGATCACCTGCGAGGATTGCCACTCGCCGATGGGCTGGATCCCGGCGACCCGATGAGCACGCTCGCGCCCGCCGCCCTCGTCGTCTCGCTGCTCTTGGCGGCGGTGACCACCCACGCCGCGGCGGCGGAGCCGGCGCCGGTCGCGGTCGCGCCACCGCCCCCAGCGTCGATCGCGACTGCGCCGACGCCGGCCCAGCCCACCTGGCAGGACCGCATCACCCTGGCGGGGCTCTATGCCTTCGACAACAACACCGGGCGTGATGTTGGCTTCGCCGATCTGCATGTCTTCGCCGAGGCCGGCGAGCTCACGAGCCTGCCGGTCGGCGCCGTCATCGACGGCCGTGCGCGTCACTTCACCGCCCCGAGCGTCGACGATCGCCTGACCCTGGTCGAAGGCAACGTGCGGCTCGGACGAGCCCGCGACCCCTGGCGCTTGACGCTCGGCCGCCAGCTGGTCCGGCCGCTCGCCAACACCGAGGTCGACGGCTTGAAGCTCGACCGGCAGCTGACCGAGTCGACGAGCCTCTTTGTCTTCGGCGGCCTCGCGCCGCACCCGCAAACCGGCGCCTTCGACAACGAGCTCGCGATCGCCGGGCTCGGGATCGACAGCCGCGGCGAGGGCGCCAACCAATCCGGCGGCGCGGTAGCCTCGACCTTCGGCGGCAAGCTCGACCGCGCCTATCTCAATCATCGGGCCTTCTTGAGCTTCGGCCGCGAGTGGACGTTCTCGACCTTCACCGTCGTCGACCTCGTCGCGCCGCAACCGCTCGTGCGCTACGGCACCAACGCCAAGGTCGACGGCGGCCTGGACCTGACGAGCTTCAACGCCCTCGCCCGCATTCGCCCGGCGCGGTGGTGGGACAGCTCCCTGGTGTTGTCGCACAATCACACCGTCCTGCCGAATCGTTGGTGGAGCGACTACCTGGCGGCGGAGCGCAAGAAGCGCGGCTTCATCATCGACGGCGAAGAGCCGCTCGGCACCCGCTTGTCGAGCGCCCGCTTCACCCAGACCCTGCACGTCGGCGCGGAGCTCGCGCCCTACGCGCGGCTGCGCTACGACCGGCGACACGCCGAGAAGCTCGACGGCGGCGAGGCGCGCGCCGGGCTCAAGTGGCGGCCGCGCTGGGGCTATACCGACCTGGCCTACGCCTACCGCGACACCTTCGGCGTGCCGACCCACCTCGGCGAGGCGATGGTCGGCGTCGACGAGACCACCTGGGGGATCGAAACCGGGGTCACCGCGCTCTACGGCCGGCGGGTCCGCGAGCCGCGGCCGGCGGCGGCGTTCAACGTCTACGGCTCACTGTGGCTGGGGCTCGGCCCGCTCGCCGACAACCTCAAGACCGTCCACCTGCTCGGCGAGTATCAAGGCTTCATCGATCGGGGCGCTCTGTTCCACACCTTCTTCGTGCAGGTCGCGCACCGAATCTAGGGCGCGCTGCACCTGCCTTTGTTTCCCGCGCCGCGGCTGCCGCTCTCAGTGGTTGGTGAACGAGTTGCAGCCGCAGTCGTCCTTCCTCCAGTTGGTCGTGCTGCTCGTCGGGTAGGTCACGATCCCGAGCGTCACCCCGGAGGCGTACGGCGCCGAGTCGGTGATCTTGGCGCCATCCGGCGGGTAGCTGCCGGAGGGCGGGAGCGACGCCAACAGGCCGGGCCGCCCCGAGCCGTGCGGGATCAGGACGTGGCAGATCGTGCACGCCCGTCGGTGGTCGCTGCGGGTGTGATCCGGGAAACGCGAGCCGGCGAAGTCCTGTGGATGACAATTGGCGCAGAACGTCCCCGCCGGCATCCCTGAGCTCGACACCGTGATGCTCGTGCCCCAGTTGGTGTTCGGGCCCTTGAGCACGAACTTCGCCGCCGACCCGTGCGGCCCGCCGAGGTCGGTCACCGTCTCCGATTCATGACAATCGGAGCACGCCATCAGGCTCGTCGTCGTCCAGGGCGGCAGGATGGACTTGGTGACGCCGCGGTTGCCGCCGGCGCTCGCCAGCACCGGGTGGAAGGAGCCGCGCGCGGCGCCGCCGTTCGCGGGGTTGAACTCGCGCGCCGTGTCGGTCTCGGTGAAGCCGCCCGACGGCGACACCGGCAGCGGGCCGTAGTAGGCCGAGTGGCACTTGAAGCACAAGGTCGCCTCGAGGTCGGTGCCGTAGACGATGGTCTTCTTGGTGAAGCTCGCCGCGGTCGGCGCGGCCCAGGCGGCGGGCGGCGTGGTCAGCGCCGCCCCCCAAGCGCCCTGGAGCGCCGGCCCGGCGCGGTTGGTGCCGCGGTAGAGCTGCTGCAGCACGTAGGTGCTGTTCCCGGCGGTGGGCGTCGCCGCCGAGTAGACCAAGAGCTGCGTCGCGCTCGTCACCTGCACCACCGGGTACCAGATCGCCTGGGTATAGAGCCGGAACCTCCAGCCGGTCATGTTCGGCGACGTCGCGCTCCACGCGGTGCCGGTGCCGGTCACCGTGTAGCACTTGTTGCCGAGGCCGGTCGCCGACGGACAGGCGACGGCGCTGGTCGCCAGCGACGCGGTGCCGGTGATCGTGCTGCCCATCGGGATGGTCGGCATCGCCTCGTGCTGATCGTGACAGTCGAGGCAGTTGGCGTGGCGGCCGCTGACGCCCAGGGTGTTGCCGAAGGCCGCGTTGTTCTGCTCGGTCGTCGAGTTGTGGACGTTGTCGGTGTTCGCCGGGTGTTTGGAGCCGGTCTTGGCGAACATCGCCGCCAGGTTCTTCCCCGAGTAGTCGGCGCCGGTGGTGCCGTTGCCGTGGCAGTTGTAGCAGATGAACGACGCCGGTGCGCCGTTGGGGTTCGTCGTCCCGGCGAGCAAGGACGGCGCGCTCGAGGAGTGGACCGCGGCGAACGGCGTGCTGCCGTCGTTGGGCCGGGCGTCGGCCGGATCGGTGTGACACTTGGTGCAGTTGCGCCCGAACACCCTGCCGTCGTGGAGGGTGTACGTCCAGTTGCCCTGGGCGTTCGTGACGTAGTCGTGCGCCGAGGTGTTGTAGGTGGCGATCGACAGGGCCGGGTGGTTGGCGTCGACGGCGAGCGTGTGGCAGCTCATACACAGGCCGCCGGTCGCGAGCGCCGCGTCGAAGTCGGTGCTGTCGCGCGTGCTGCTGGTGCGGCTCGTCGAGCGCGCGTTGGCGTCCAGGTGCACGTTGTACTCGTGCGTCGCCGTCGCCGGGCTCGTCAGGTCGTGCGGGTGGTCAGGGTGGCACATCGACACGCACGAGGCGGTGGCGTAGCGCGGCGAGGCCTTGAGGGTGCCGGAGCCGGTCCACGCGCCACCCGGATCCATCGGGTTGTCGGCGCCGGCGAGGGTGTGCTTGGTCGTCACCGCCACCACCCCGGTCATCACGTCCACCGTGCTCGCGTGGCAGGCGCCGCAGCTGGTCCCCGAAGTCGGCGGCTCACCGGCGCCGTCGATCGCGCCGTTGCAGTGCAGGATGGTGTCGACGGTGGTCCGGGTGTAGCCCGGGTGACAGTCGCCACAGCTCGTGGTCGGCGCCACGGCCGGGTGGGTGCCGCCGGGGGTCGGGTTGGTTCCGGTGCCGTGACAGGTGCCGCACGCGGCTTGCGCCGCGCCGCCGGTCCACACCGGCGTGTTCGTGGCGTTGCCGTTCTGGAACTTGCCGTGGCAGTAGCCCGAGGCGCAGGTACCGCCGGCGCCGTTCCACACGGTCACCGTACCGCGGTTCGCGAGCGCGCCGAACACGACGTCTTGCACGCCGTTGGCGTGCGCCATGTTGGTGCCCGGATCGGGATGGCACTCGGTGCACGCGATGGCGCCGTCGAGCGCGCCCGCGGTCACGTGCGCCTGGTGGGCACCGACGGTCAGGAGGGTCGTGGCGCTGGCGCCGGTGGTATCCGCCGGCGGGGCGTTGTTGATCCCGGCCCGGCCGTGACACGTCGAGCACGACAGCGCCACGGTGTTGACGGCGCCGTTGATGTGGGCCGTGAGATTCACGGTGCCGGTGGTCGCGCCGGTCTTGGTGTAGCCCGAGTGGCAAGAGCCGCAGGCGTTGTTCTGCACGTGCGGCGCCGGCGGCGGGTTGCCGTGGCAGCTCACGCAGGTCTTCTGCGTGCCGTCGACCGTGGTCCACACCGGTGTGGTCCTGGTGCCACCCTTCAACGCCGTGCTGCCGCCGTGACAGTAGTTGCCGGCGCAGGTCGCCGCCGCCGCGTTCCACACCGTCACCGTGCCTCGGTTGGCGAGCGCACCGAAGGTCACGTCGTCGACGCCGTTGCCGTGCTGCATGTTGGTGCCGGGATCGGGGTGACACTCGCTGCAGGCGATGGCGGCGCGCAAGGTGCCGTTCTTCACGTGTCCCTGGTGCGCCCCCACCGTCACGAGGGTCGTGGCGCTGCCACCCGTCGTGTCCGCGGGCGGCGCGTTGTTCACCGCGACCGTGCCGTGACAGGTGCTGCAGGTAAGAGCCACGACGTCGATGGTCCCGTTGACGTGCGTCGCGAGGTTGACGGTGCCGGTCGTCGCCCCGGTCTTGGTGTACCCGGCGTGACAGGAGCCGCAGGCGTTGTTCTGCACGTGCGCTGGCGGCGGCGGATTGCCGTGGCAGGCAGTGCAGGTCTTCTGCGTGCCGTCGACCGTGGTCCACACCGGCGTGGTCTTGGTGCCGCCCTTCAACGCCGTGCTGCCGCCGTGGCAGTAGTCGGCGGCGCAAGTCCTGGCGCCAAGATTCCACACGGTGGTGGTGCCCTTGTTGGCGATGGGTCCAAAGCTGAGATCCTCGACGCCGTTGGCGTGCTGCATGTTGGTGCCCGGATCGGGGTGGCACTCGGTGCAAGCGATGGCGGTGCGCAGCGACCCGGTCGTCACGTGCCCTTGATGGGCGCCGACCGTCACCCGCGTCGTCGCCGAACCGCCCGTGGTATCGATCGGCGGCGCCGCGTTGACGCCGAACGCGCCGTGACAGCTGGTACAGCTGAGCGCCACCGAGTCGATGTTGCCGTCGATGTGGGTCGCGAGGTTGACCGTGCCGGTCGTCGCCCCGGTCTTGGTGTAGCCCGTATGACAGGGGCCGCAGGCGTTGTTCTGCACGTGCGGCGCCGGCGGCGGGTTGCCGTGGCAGCTCACGCAGGTCTTCTG
The DNA here is from genome assembly GCA_016218825.1 of Deltaproteobacteria bacterium. GTDB lineage: Bacteria > Myxococcota > XYA12-FULL-58-9 > XYA12-FULL-58-9 > XYA12-FULL-58-9 > JACRCV01. Next base: position 53,968 of record JACRCV010000006.1, on the reverse strand, counting down.
GGTGCCGTCGACCGTGGTCCACACCGGCGTGGTCTTGGTGCCGCCTTTCAACGCGCTGCTGCCGCCGTGACAGTAGTCTGCGGCACAGGTCGCCGGGCCCGCGGCCCAAACCGTGGTCGTCCCGCGGTTGGCCAAGGCCCCAAAGGTCATGTCGATGACGCTGTTCGAGTGCGCCATGTTGGTGCCGTGGTCCGGATGACACTGGGTGCAGGCGATGGCGGTGCGCAGAGATCCGGTCGTCACGTGGCCCTGGTGCGCACCCACCGTGACGAGCGTCGTGGCGCTGCCGCCCGTGGTATCCACCGGCGGCGCGGCGTTCACCGCGGTCGTGCCGTGGCAGCTGGTGCAGGTCATCGTCGCGGCGTCGATCTTGCCGTCGATGTGCGTCGTCAGGTTCACCGTGCCCGTCGTCGCCCCGGTCTTGCTGTAGCCGACGTGGCAACTGCCGCACGCCCCGGTCTGCACGTGCGGCGCCGGCGGCGGGTTGCCGTGGCAGCTCACGCAGGTCTTCTGCGTGCCGTCGACCGTCGTCCATACCGGCGTGGTCTTGGTGCCACCCTGCAGCGCCGCGCTGCCGCCATGGCAGTAGTCCGCAGCGCAGGTCGCCGCCGCCGCGCTCCACACCGTGGTCGTGCCTTGGTTCGCCAGGGCCCCGAACACCATGTCGACGGCGCTGTTCGAGTGCGCCGCGTTGGTGCCGTTGTCGATGTGGCACTCGGTGCAGGCGATGGCCGGGCGCAACAACCCGGTGGTCACGTGCCCCTGATGCGCGCCCACCGTGACCAGCGTCGTAGCGCTGCCGCCGGTGGTGTCGACCGGAGGCGCCGCGTTCAGCCCCGCCGTGCCGTGACAGCTCGTACAGCTGAGCGCCACCGAATCGATGTTGCCGTCGATGTGGGTCGCGAGGTTGACGGTGCCGGTCGTCGCGCCCGTCTTGCTGAAGCCCACATGGCAGGTGCCGCAGGCATTGTTCTGCAGGTGCGGCGGCGGCGGCGGGTTGCCGTGGCAGCTCACGCAGGTCTTCTGGCTGCCGTCGACCGTGGTCCACACCGGCGTGGTCTTGGTGCCACCGCTCAAGGCGGCGCTGCCGCCGTGGCAGTAGTCCGCGGCACAGGTCGCCGGCCCCGCGGCCCAGACCGTCGTCGTGCCGTGGTTCGCCAGAACCCCGAACACCATGTCGACGACGCTGTTCGAGTGCACCATGTTGGCGCCGTTGTTCGGGTGGCATTCGGTGCAGGCAATCGCGGTGCGCAACGAACCGGTCGTCACGTGCCCCTGATGAGCACCGACCGTGACGCGGGTCGTGGCCACGCCGCCGGTGGTGTCGACTGGAGGTGCAGCGTTCACCGCCGCCGCGCCGTGACAGCTCGTGCAGCTGAGCGCCACCGAATCGATGTTGCCGTCGATGTGGGTCGCGAGGTTGACGGTGCCGATCGTCGCGCCCGTCTTGCTGTAGCCCACATGGCAGGTGCCGCAGGCGTTGTTCTGCACGTGCGGCGCCGCCGGCGGGTTGCCGTGGCAGCTCACGCAGGTCTTCTGCGTGCCGTCGACCGTCGTCCATACCGGCGTGGTCTTGGTGCCACCCTGCAGCGCCGCGCTGCCGCCATGGCAGTAGTCCGCGGCACAGGTCGCAAGGCCCGCGGCCCAGACCGTCGTCGTCCCGTGATTGGCCAAGGCGCCGAAGGTCATGTCGATGACGCCGTTCGAATGCGCCATGTTGTTGCCGTGGTCCGGATGACACTCGCTGCAGGTGATGGCGGCCCGCAACGAGCCGGTGGTCACGTGGCCCTGGTGGGCGCCCACCGTAACGAGCGCGGTCAGGCTGCCGCCCGTGGTGTCGACCGGCGGCGCGGCGTTGACCGCGGTCGTGCCGTGGCAGCTGGTGCAGGTCATGGTGGCCGCGTCGATCGTGCCGTCGATGTGGGTCGTCAAGTCGACGGTGCCCGTGGTCGCGCCGGTCTTGCTGTAGCCGGCGTGGCAAGTGCTGCAGGCCCCGCTCTGCACGTGCGGCGGCGGCGGCGGGTTGCCGTGACAGCTCACGCAGGTCTTCTGGCTGCCGTCCACCGTGGTCCACACCGGCGTGGTCTTGGTGCCGCCCGTCAACGCCGCGCTGCCACCGTGGCAGTAGTCCGCGGCGCAGGTCGCCGCCGCGCCGCTCCACGCCGTGCTCGTTCCCAAGTTCGCGACCGCGCCGAAGGCCAGGTCGACGCTGCCGTCGGCGTGCCGCATGTCGAGGCCGTTGTCCGGATGGCATTCAGTGCAAGCGATGGCGTTGCGCAGGACCCCGGTGGTCACGTGCCCCTGATGGGCACCGACCGCGATGCGCGTCGTGGCGCCGGCGCCGGTCGTGTCGGTGGGCGGCGCCGCGTTGCCGCCGGCGCTGCCGTGGCAGCTGCTGCAGTCGAGGGCCGGCGAATCGACGCTGCCGTCGATGTGGGTGGCGAGGTTCACCGTGCCGGTCGTCGGCCCGGTCTTGGTGTACCCGGGGTGGCAGCGGCCGCAGGCGTCGTTCTGGACGTGCGGCGGCGGCGGCGGATTGCCGTGACAGGTCCCACAAGCCGCCTGCGTACCGTTGACCGTCGTCCACACCGGCGTCTTCAGGGTACCGCCGGCGAGCGTTGCGCCGTGGCAGTACGCTCCCGCGCACGACGCCGTAGCGCGAGTCCAGGCCGGCTGCGCACCCGCGGTCTTGGCGAGGCCGCCAAAGGCGACCTCGGAAGGCAGGCCGTCGATGTGAGCCGGGTCGCCGACCACCGTCGGCACCACGTGGCACTCGTCGCAGGCGAGCGCGCCGCGCATCGGGCCGTCGACCAGGTGCTTCTGGTGGGCGCCGACGCCGATGTCGGCGGTGGTCACCGCGCCGCGCGTCGACACCGGCGGCGCGTCGTTCGCGACGCTGCCATGGCACGAGTTGCAGGCCGGGTCGGTCTCGTCGACGCTGCCGTTGACGTGCAGCGCCGCGTTCGCGAAGCTGCCGCTCGCGGTGATGACCGCGGCGTGGCAGCTCCAGCACTGGGTGCTGGCCGGGTGCGGCGCCCCTGGGGGGTTCGTGTGGCAGGACGCGCCGCAAGCGGCGAAGCTGCCGTCCACCTGCGTCCAGATCGGCGTCCGCTTGACCGCACCACCGGCGCTCGGGCCGGACAACGTGACGCCGTGGCAGTAGACGTCGGCGCACGAGCTCGACGCCGCGTCGTAGTAGGGCGCCGCGCCGCCGGCAGATGCCGGGCCGCCGAAGGCGAGCTCCACCACGCCGTTCCAGTGCATCGGCGAGCTCGGAACGACGTGGCAGTCCCCACATTGAACCACCCGGTGGGTGTTGGATGCGGCGCGGTGCTGCACGTGGGCGCCGACCGCCGGTGACGTCGTCAGCGTTTCGCCGCGCGTGCCGAGCGGCGGTGCCGGATCGTTCGTCAGACCGTCGCCGTGACACGAGGTGCAAGACAGGCCGTCGACGTCGACCCGGCCGTCGACGTGGTGGCCGCCGGCCACGTCGAGGGTGCCCGCCGCGGTGACGGTCGCCGAATGGCACGCGTTGCAGCCGGTGGGCGCCGGATGCGGAGGCGGGGGCGGGTTGCCGTGACACGTGCCGCAAGCGCTCTGCGAGCCGTCGACGGTGGTCCAGGCGGGCGTGCGATTGCTGCCGCCGGTCAAGGTCGCGCCGTGGCAGTAGACGTTGGCGCACTGCGCCCGGGAGCCGTCCCAGGCCGCGGGCGCGGCGCCGGTCGTCGCCAGCGGCCCGAAGACGACCTCGGCGGGCGGCAGATCCAAGTGCGCCGGGTCGGTGACCGCCGCCGGCACCAGGTGACACTCGTCGCAGGGCATCGCCAGCGCCAGCGGCCCGACCGCCAGGTGCTGCTGGTGCGCGCCCACCGTCAGCGCCGTGGTGCTCGTCAATCCGGTGGTCGACGCCGGCGGCGCCGGGTTGGCGGTGCTGCCGTGACAGGTGTCGCAGCTCGGCGGCGCGACGTCGATGTGGCCGTCGATGTGCAGCGACGGCGTGATGATCACGGCGTTCGCGTCGATCACCGCTGCATGGCAGGTCGAGCACTGTCCCACCTGTGGATGCGGGACGCCGGGCGGATTCGTGTGGCACGAGCTGCCGCAGGCGTTGAAGGTGCCGTCGACCTGCGTCCAGACCGGCGTGCGCCTGATGACGCCGGCGGCGTTGGCCGGGAACAGGGTCGCACCATGGCAGTAGACATTCGTGCAGGACAGCGCCGCGTCATCGAAGGCCGGGGTCGACCCGGCCGCCACCGCGAGGCCGCCGAGCGGCACTTCGACGACGCCGTTGGTGTGGCCCGGCGAGGTCGGCACCAGGTGACAGTCGCCACACGCCACCTGCCGGTGCCAGGCGGAGGGCTCCATGTGCGCGACGTGGGAGCCGACGGCCGCGTCGCTGCTCTGTAGCTCGCCGTGCGTGCCCCGCGGCGGGTAGGAGCTGCCGGTCGCCGGATCGCCGTGGCAGCCGGTGCAAGTGACGGAGGTGACGTCGATCGTCCCGTCGATGTGCGACAGCAGATTGACGACCCCGGTCGTGACCCCGGTCTTGCTGTAGCCCGCGTGGCACGCGTCACAGACGTCGCTCTGAGCGTGCGGCGGCGGCGGCGGGCTGCCGTGGCAGCTCACGCAGGTCTTCTGGCTGCCGTCGACCCTGGTCCACACCGGCGTGGTCTCGCTGCCGCCCTGCAACGCGGCGCTGCCGCCGTGACAGTAGTCGGTGGCGCAGGTCGCCGCGCCCCCGTCCCACGTCGTCGTCGTACCCTGGTCCGCGAGCGCCCCGAAGATCACGTCGACGACACCGTCGGCGTGGGCGGTGTCGGTGCCGTTGTCAGGGTGACACTCGGTGCAGGCGATCGCGACCCTGAGCGCCCCCGTCGTGGCGTGACCTTGGTGGGCGCCCACGGTGACGAGGATCGTGGCGCTGCCGCCCGTGGTGTCGAGCGGTGGCGCGGGGTTCACCCCGGGGGTGCCGTGACAGCTCGTGCAGGTCAGCACCAGGTCGAGCTTGCCGTCCACGTGGGTGTACCGATTGGCGATGCTCCCGCTGGGGCCCGCGCTCGGAAAGTGGCACTGCTCGCAAGCGTTGCTCTGCGGGTGCCCGCCGGCCGGCGGCAGACCGTGGCACGAGCCGCAGGCGGCCTCGGAGCCGTCGACGCGGGTCCACTGCGGCGTCGTGTTCGTCCCCCCCGGAAGCGTAGCGCCGTGACAATAGCTCGAGCAGCGCTCCAGGCCGCGTTCCCAGTCGGCGATCACGGCGCCGGCGCCGGTGGCGAGCGCGCCGAAGGCCACCTCTGCCGGCAGCTCGGTATCGACGTGCCCCGGCGCATCGACGCGAACCGGAACCTGATGACATTCACTGCAGGCCACCGGCCGCGACGCCAACCCGCCGCCGAGGTGCGTCTGATGGGCTCCGACCGCGATCTCGTCCGCCCGGTCGCCGCCGGCAATCGACAGCGGCGGCGCCGGATTCGCGAGGCTGCCGTGACACGCGCGGCACCCGGTTTCGCCCCAATCGACCGCCACGCTCGCATCGAAGTAACAGGCTCCGGACTTGCACGTACACGCCCCCGGACGCCAGGCGCACGACTGGTCGGCGAGACAGTCGGCGGCGGTGTTGCACGCCAGGTCGGGAATCGCGAGCAGGCGGTTGCAGCCCGCCGCCGGAGCGAGAATCAGACCGACGCAGACAACGAACAGCCGTCGTGAGCTCAGAGTCATTCGCCGCCAGGGAGGGGTAGATGGCCGGGCGTGGGTTTAGGCACGAGCCGGCCTAACGGGAACTATACATGGCAAGCGGGCGGACGCCACGCCCCGGGGTGACGGTCGCCGCGATCCGCGCTACGTTACCGCGTGCAGCGCCGGCTTCACCCCGAGTGCGCGGCGGCGACGGTACCGACACCGGACGGTCCCGAGCGAAAGGTCAATGGCCAAGATACTGAGCTGGGTTTGGCGCCTGCTGCGCTCGTCGGGCTTGGCGCTGGCGATCGTGGCGGCGCTCGCCACCTACGTGGCCGCGTTCGCCTGGCTGCCGTCGACCGAGGCCGGCGTGGCGACAACCGGCCTGGGGATGGCGCTCGGCATCGACCAGCCCTTCGTCGCGCCACCGTTTCTGGTGCTCGTCGCGCTGACTTTCGCGAGCACCCTCGCCTGCACCCTCGACCGTACCCGGCGGACCCTGGCGCTGTGGCGCGGCCTGCCGGCCGGGGGGGCGCTCGAGCTCCCGGAGAGGCCGGACGCCGACCCTCGCGTCTTCTTGGCCGGCCACGGGTTTCGCGGCGCCGGCGCGGTCTTGTTCCGCAACCGCCTGGCGCTGTGGGGCGGCTGGGCCTTCCACGCCGGGTTGCTGCTCTTGATCGCGGGCGTGGCCGTACAGCGGGCATACCATGACGGCGGCGCCTTCGAGCTCACCGTCGACGAGACCGCGCGCCTCGACGCCCCCCGAGTCGTCTTCGGTCGCGCCCCGGGGCCGCTCGCCGACGTCGACCCACCGGCCTTGGCCGTGACCCTCCTCGATTTCGATCCCTATCTTCACGAGCGTGGGTTCGATCGCGACCGCAGGAGCCTTCTCCGAGTGGCCGCGGGAGATCGAGTCCTCGTCGAGGGGACGGTCGACCGCGTGCACGGACTGGACGCCGGCGCCGTCACCCTGTTTCAGGCGCTGCCGCACGGCCTGGCGCTCGAGATCGAGCTCGCGGACACCGGCCGCCGGGGCTTTCGCCTGCACCACGACGACGACACCCACGCCAGTGGTGCCTTCCACGCGCCCGACGGCACGCCGGCCCGACTGTCGCTGGCGTCGACGCGGTCGCTCTCGGACCCGCTCGGCAGCGGCGGCCTCCGGGTGTTCCTGGAGCAACGTGGCGCCAAGATCGAGCTCCAGCCGGGCGGCGCGTTCGCCTTCGGCGCCACCTCGGCGACGCTGGTGTCGGTGCGACGTTGGTCGGGCTTCACCTACGGGCGCTCGCCGGCGATGCCGGCGGTCTTCTTTGGCTTCCTCTTCGTGCTCGGGGGTGCGGCGCTGCTCGCGTGCCCGGCGGGCGTCGCCCAGCTCGCCGCGCCCGGACACGGCATCGCCGCCCGGGTGTACGTCTCCCGGGGGCGCGACCTGATGATAGCGGAATGGACCGACCTGCCGAGTGGCCTGCGGTCCGAGATCCGGGGCCGGCGACCCGAGAGCTGAGGTCGAGATGGAATCCGTGGCCTTCTGGGCAGGCGCTACTCTCTACGCCGCAGCGACCGCGGCGTTCTTCGCCTGGCTGGCGTTTCGTCGGCCGGCCCTGGCACGCTTCGCTCTGCTCGCCGCCCTCGCCGCCCTCGTCCCGCACGGCCTGGCGCTGGCGCTGCGTTGGGCCGAGGTGGGCCACGGCCCCTTCAGTACGCGTTACGAGGTGCTCTCCGCCAACGCCTTCCTGCTCGTCGTCGTCTACGTCGTCGCCGTCCGCATCGCGCCGGCGTTGCGTGGTCTCGGCGCGCTGGTGCTGCCGGCGGCCTTCCTGCTCTTGGGCTTGAGCGTCGACTCGTTCGCGCTCAAGAGCGAAGTGCCGATCATCTTCAAGTCCTATTGGCTCTACCTTCACATCGGCTTCGCCAAGCTCTTCGGCGCCACGACCATCCTCGCCGCCGCCTGTGCGGCCGGCTACCTCGCGAAGGCTCGCGAGCGGCGCTTTGCCGCGTCCCTGCCGTCGCCGGCGCGTTTGGACCTGTACGCTCACCAGCTGCTGTTGTTGGCCTTTCTCTGCCTCGGCGTCATGATCGCCGCCGGGTCGTTGTGGGCGCACCAGTCGTGGGGTCGCTACTGGGCCTGGGATCCCATCGAGACCAGCTCGCTCGCCACCTGGATCGTCTTCGGCCTCATCCTCCACCTGCGGGTCCTGCACGGCTGGACCGGCGCGCGGATGGCGTACTTGACCTTCGTGGCGCTCGCGTTGACCGTGGTGACGGTGTACGTCGTGACCCTCGCCGCCCCCACCATCCACACCTTCTATCTCGTGGGCACGCCGCCGTGAGCCGGGCCCCGACGGCGCTCTTCCTGCTCGCCGACGCGCTCGCCGGCTGCCGGCCGGCGCAGGCCGATCACCCGGCGGCCCGCGCGGTGCGCGCCTACGCCGACGCCCTCGCGGATGCCTACGGCACCGGCGACAGCTCCGACCTCGCCGGCGTCGCGCGCCCGGACGAGGTCCAACGGGTCCGCGCCCTCATCGATCTCAAGCGCGCGGCCGGCGTGGTCCTGGAGGCCGAGCTCCTCGCCTTTCGGGTCGTCGGCGTCGAGGAGCGGGCTCCCGAGTTGGTCATCGTAAGGACCGAGGAGCGCTGGCGGTATCGAGATCGGGGCGCCGCTCCGGGGAGCGAGCCGGGGCCGCTGGTGGTCGCCGACATGGTGATGGAGCTCGAGGTCGCGCGCGCCGCCGGCGCGTATCGGGTCGCCCGCGCCCGGACGATCGCCACCACCACCGTCGCGCCCCCGAGTGACGCTCCCGCCGCGCCCCTGCCCGGCCCCGCCGCGTCCGGAGGCGCCCGCCGATGACGAGCGCTCGCCGCCGCGTGATGCTGATCACCCCCCCGTACCACACGGGCGTGGTCGAGGCCGCCGGGGTGTGGCTGCCGCTGCACCTGGTCTACCTGGCGGGTGCAGCTCGCCAGGCGGGCGCCGAGGTCTACCTCTACGACGCGATGTCGCTTCGCCATGACCACGATGCGATCGCCAAGGAGATCGAGCGCTTCCGCCCCGACGTCGTCGGCGTCACCGCGATCACCGCGATGGAGCCCGACGCTCGCCGGGTTTGCCGTAGCGCCAAGGCCGTCGATCCACGCATCCTGACCCTGCTCGGCAATCAGCACCCGACGTTCATGTGGCGCGAGATCCTCGGCGCGGACCCGGCCGTCGAGGCGATCGTGTGCGGGGAGGGCGAGCAGACCCTGGCGGAGGTCGTCGCGGCCGTCGCCGCGACACCCGGCGCAGCGCACACGACCGATCTGGGACCGGTGCGCGGCGTCGCCTGGCGCCGCGACGGCATCGCGGTGCAGAACCCGCCCCGGCCCTTGTGCGCCGATCTCGATCGCCTCACGCCGGCCTGGGACGCGGTGGACTGGCCGCGCTACTTCTATCGCCCCCACCCTGCCGGTCGGCTCGCCATCATCAGCACCTCCCGCGGCTGCCAGAAGCAGTGCTCGTTCTGTTCCCAGCAGAAGTTCTGGGCGCGCTCTTGGCGCGGCCGGCGGCCGCTCGCCGTGGTCGAAGAGCTCGAGCGCTTGCGCGACCGCTTCGACGTCCAGGTGGCCATGCTCGCCGACGAAACGCCGACGGTCGATCCGACCCGCTGGCAGGAGATCTTGAGGCTGCTCATCGACCGCCGGGTCGGCGTCGAGCTGTTGATGGAGACGCGCATCGACGACATCCTGCGCGACGCGGCGCTCCTGGGGCAGTACCGCGCCGCCGGCATCTCGCACATCTACGTCGGCGTCGAGTCCACGAGCCAGGCGACCCTCGACCTGTACAAGAAGGAGACCCGCGTCGCCGACGCCAAGCGGGCGATCGCGATGATCAATGACCACGGCATCGTCAGCGAGACCTCATTCGTGCTCGGCACGCTCGACGAAACACCGGCGTCGATCGCCCGCACCGTCGAGCTCGCGAAGTGGTACGCGCCCGACATGGCCTTCTTCCTGGCGCTGACGCCCTGGCCTTACGCCGATCTCTACCCGCAGCTCGAGGCGCACGTCACCAGCCGCGACTACTCGCGCTACAACCTCATCGAGCCCGTGGTCAAACCGCGATCGATGACGATCGACGAGGTGCGGCGCGCGCTGCTGCGCGCCACCGGCTCGTTCTTTCACGACAAGTTCGCGCGCCTCGAGTCGCTGCCGGCCGCCAAGCGCGCCTACCTCGTCGACGTGTTGAAGCTCCTGATCGAGCACAGCTACCTCAAGGATCACATGCGCGAGATGGCGGCGCAGCACGAGATGCCGGCGGCGGTGGCGGCGATGCTCGCGACGCTCGGAGAATAGCGGCGGCGAAGATCACTACAGCGCGAAGGCGTCGTCGCGGTCGACGGCTCAGAGCTCCCGCCGCCCGAACCGCTCCCGGACGTGGTGCGCGACCCGCAGGCTGTTGGCGATGATGGTCGGGGTGGCCGGCACGCCGCCGGAGGTCGGCATGAAGCTGGCGTCGGTGACGAAGAGGCCTTTGACGTCGTGCGCCTCGCAGAACGGGTTCAACACCGAGCGCGACGGGTCGGTGCCGAAACGACAAGTGCCGTGTTGCAGGTGCATCGTGGTGCCGCCCCAGGTCCACGGCTTCACCGACTTCGCCTGCGGCGTCACCGACTGTAGGATCTCGATGCCCCGCTTCGTCATGTAGGTGTTGGTCTTCACGTCTTCCGGGTGGTGCTTGACGTTGATGCGCGCCGCCGGCAGGCCGAAGCGGTCGGTCGCCTCCGGATCCAGCTCGACGAAGGTGCCGGCGGTAGCGAGAAACTCGCCGAAGATCTCGAACTCGATCCAGACCTCGTCCTGGAAGTAGCGCCGCATCGCCTCCTTGAGATCGGCTCCCCACAGCGCCCAGTCGGAGTCGAGCGCCAGGCGCACCCCGGCGTTGATCGGGTTCGGGTGATGGAGCAGGAAGTTGTAGGTGCCACCCTTCGGCAGCGCCAGCCCCGCCTTCGGGATCCAATAGTCGTCCTGCACGCTGCGCTGCAAGAACGGCAGGCCCAGGTCCGCCTCGCCCACCGCGGCGGCGATGGCACCCCGATCGAACACCGCGGTCGCCTTGCCGAAGTTGGAGAAGGTCAAGTTCTTGCCGACCAGCCCGGAGCTGTTCGCGAGACCGTTCGGAAACAGGCTGCTGTGCGACAGCAACAACAGCCGCGCGCTCTCGATCGCGCTCGCCGCCACCACCACCACCCGCGCCTGCACCAGCTGCAGCTCGCCGTGGGAATCGAGGTACTCGACGCCGGTCGCCCGACCGTCGGCGTCGGTGAGGATCCGCTGCGCCATGGCGTGGTCGCGGATCTGACAGCGACCCGTCGCCTCGGCGCGGGGAATGAAGGTCGCGAGCACGCTCGACTTCGAGCCGTTCTCGCAGCCGTACTCGCCGCACAACCCGCAGTAGTTGCACGGCGGCCGCGTCCCGTACGATCGCGACACGATCGCCCGCGGCGTGGGAAACGGATGGTGCCCGAGGCGCTTGGCGGCGGCGTCGATGAGCGCCGCGGCCGGGTGGGGACGCAAGGCCGGCAGCGGATACGGCCGGCGCGGCGGATCGAAGGGATTGATGCCGGCTTGACCCGAGACCCCCAACGCCGCCTCGGCGAGGTCGTAGAAGGGTGTCAGCTCGGCGATCGACAGCGGCCAGTCGGCGAGCTCGGCGCCGCTCATGCCCCCGAGCAGGGTCCGCAGGCGCAGATCCTGCTCTTTGAGACGGTAGGTGAAGCCGCTCATGTGCACGGTCGCGCCGCCGACGCACTGCGAGGTGAAGCCCTCGGCGGTGCGAACCGGCGCGGCGCCGTCCTTGACGAGGACGTGCGGATCGTCGTCGGGAAACGGGACGAAGAAGTTCCGGCGGCAGATGCCGACCTCGTCGTGGGTGAAGTCGCGGATGGTGTAGTACGGCCCCTTCTCGAGCACCACGACGCTCGCCCCGGCCTCGGCCAAGGTCGCGGCGATCGGCGCGCCGCCGGCGCCGCTCCCCACCACCACCACGTCCACCTGCTCACGCGCCGCCATCGTTCACCTCAGTAAGGGAGCGCGCCGACGCGGGGCGCGAGCTGGTCGACGTGGCGCGGCGAGTACCAGCAATGGTGCCAACGGGCGAGCTCCCAGCCCACCTGCCCCTGGTTGCCGCCGTACTTGGGATCGGCGAGGTAGCTCTCGATGGTGAGGGTCACGAGGCGCTTGAAGAACTCGCGGCCGTCGAAGTGCTTGCCCTTGATCTCCCCCTTCTCGAACAACCCGAGCACCACGTCCGCCTCCACGCCGCTGGCGTCGGCGAAGCTCTTCTTGAAGCGCTGCTCGGCGGCGCGGTTGAGCAGGAGGGCCGCGGTGTCGAACTCGCGCTGGGCAAAGATGAACGGCGGCCGCGTCAACCAATAGTCGAGGTACACCATCGCCCCGGCGGCCACCGCGCCGGGCAGGACGCGGTCGACCGCCGCCGCCAGCGCCCGTTGCCGATCGGCCGGCAGCCGACCGTACCAGGCGCGCGCCCGCGGGTCGGCGTCGGCCCGGCCGCGGCAGGCGCTCCCGGCGACGCCGAGCGCCACCAGCCCCGAGATCAGCTCCCGCCGGTTGATGTCCATACCGTAACGCTCCTCTCGCCCTCAGCGCCGCAGGGTCTCGGATCCCCAATGACAGGCAACGCACGCCGGCCGATGCGCCGCGACGACCGGACAGTCTTGCGCCGCGTTCTTCCCCGTGGCGGCGCCGTGGCAGCCGCGACACCGCAGCTCGGCCTTGCGCTCGAGGATGTAGCTGCAGCGATGCGGCACGCCCGCGGCCGGGCCGCCGTCCAGATGACACCGGGAGCACGCCACGCTCAGAGCGCCGAGGTCGCGCGCCGCCGCCGTGGCGCACGCCGGCAGGCGCGTGAGGGTGAGCGCCTGAACGTAGGTCGAGAGCACCGTCAGCTCCTCGGGATGGCCTTCGAAGGTCGGCTCGTAGGACGGCATCGTCGACTCGGGGAAATCCGCCGCCGGCTCGAAGAGGCTGGTCTCGAGCTCCACCTTCGAGCGCCGGCCGAGGGCGCGCAGCTCCGGGCCGTCGTCCCAGGCGCCGATGCCGCCCGCGGTCAAGCTGTGACAGATCGCGCAGCCGAGCTGCAGGTACAACAGCGCCCCCTGCACCAGGGTCTCGGTCCCCGGCCGGTCCCCCGGCACGTGACAGCGGCCGCAGCTGGCGAGCACGAAGGGCGTCTTCAGCAGCGGGTCGACGCCGGCGGTGCCGGCGAGCGCGTGGGCGCGGTCGACATCGAGGGCGCGGCCGACGCCCCCGTGGCAAGCGGTGCAGCCCATGCGCTCCGGGGTGTGCGACCCGAGCGCTGGGCGGTGCGAGCGGAACGGGTGGCCGATCGCCGCGACGTTCAGGTCCAGACGCGCCGCCCCCAAGTGACAGGTGGTGCAGCGATCGACGTCGCCGTCGCAGGTCGACACCTCGACGATGCCAGGCGGGACCTCGGACTTGCCGAGGCCGAGCGCCACGAATTGCGCCTGAAACGCCTTCCAGGGCCGGGACAGCCCCTGCGCCGCCGCGATCGCGAGGCCGGCGAAGAGCACCGACGCCACGAGCAGCAGCAGCTCGAAGAGCCGGCGGGAGTCGTGCCTCGGGTCAAAAGACACGGCGGAACGCCTCCCACGGCGAGGCCAGACCCCAGTCCGGCCCGCGCAGCATCCCGAGGAGGGTGAACACACACAGGCCGACGAAGAGCGCCCCGATCCCGGCACGCAACGCCGGCCGCACCGCGTCGGTGCGCAGGCCGGTGCCGACGACGACGAGCGCCGTCCAGCACAACATCAGGCCCGCCGGGTTCAAGACGTCGTGTGCCCAGGGCGGCAGCGCCTCGAGGACCGCGCCGAGCTCGGGCGTGAGGTAGGCGACGGTGCCAAGGCCGAGCACGACACCGCTCGCCACGACCGCGACCAGCACCGTGCGCCGTTCGCCGCGCGCTCCGAGCCAGTATCCGACGTCAAGGTCGGCGCGGTCGAGAAACGGCAGCGCCAAGAACCCCAGCGCGGTCAACACCGGAATGACGACGCCGCCGGTCAACGCCGAGTAGCTCACCATCTCCTGCACCGCGAGGAAGTACCACGGCGCCTTCTCGGGGTTCTCGGGCCGCAGCGGGTTGGCGAGCGGCGCGAGCGGCGCGTCTTGTACCAGGGCGACGAACAGCACGAGCGCGGTCGTGCCGAGCAGCACCAGCGACACCCGGAGCACCAGGTGCGGCCAGGCCGCGACCGTCGGCGGATCGACCTCGACCGCCGCCAGCCCGCCGTCCTTGCGGATCCGCCACAGATGCCACACCAAACACCCGAGCATCCCGAGCGGCAACAGGGCCACGTGCAAGGCGTAGAAACGCGACAAGGTCGCCGCGCCGACCTCGGCGCCGCCCACCAAGACGAGCTGCATCGCCCGGCCGACGACCGGCAACAAGCCCAACAGCTCGGTGACCACGCGCACCGCCCAGTACGACCGCTGGTCCCAGGGCAACAGATACCCGGTGAACGCCAGGCCGACGAGCAGCGACGCGAGCCCGAGGCCGATGAGCCAGTTGAGCTCGCGACGCCGGTACGCGGCCTGGGCCACCACTCGGACGAGGTGCAACAAGACGACGGCCACCATCAGGTCGGCGCCGAAGCGATGCAGGCGGCGGCAGAGGCGGCCAAAGGTCACGACGTTGTCGATGTCGAGCATGCTGCCGTAAGCGTCGCGCGGCGTCGGCACGTAGTAGAACATCAACAACAGGCCGGTGACCGTGAGGAGAATGAAGAGCGCGACGCTGACGAGCCCGAGCCCGAAGGTGGTGGCCGGCGCGAGGGCGCGCTCGGTCACCCGCAGCGGGAACAGGTGGTAGAGGAAGCTGCGCCGCAGGCGCGAGCCCGGACTGTCGTCGGCCGACACCCCGGGGTGCAGGTCGTGACGCAGGTTCTGGGGCAGCGCCCGCGCCGCGCGGACGACGTCGGCCACGAAGCTCATCCGGCCGACTCCGCGGCCGCGACCCGCAAGGGGGTGAAGCTGCCGGGCTCGGTGGCGCGGCTCCGGTCGACCCACAGCTGGCCGTCGGGGCCGGTCTCGACCGCGAACCAGTCGAGGGCCCGGCGCGCCGGCCCGGAGACCACCCGGCCCTCGGGGTCGAAGCGCGCGCCGTGACACGGGCAGCGAAAGCCGGTGGTGGTGCGCCGCACCGTGCAGCCGAGATGCGGACAGCGCGAGGAGAAGGCCGCGAAGCCGTGCGCCTTGTGGCAGACGAAGAGCTCGTGCTCTTGCAGCCAGGTCACCGTCCCCATCTTGAAGTCGGCAGGCGCGCCGAGCCGCGCCCGCGGCCGCCGGCCGCTCTCGACGTCCGGGAGGCTCAAGCGCACCGCGCCGGCCGTCACCCCGGCGAGGCACGCCGCGGTGACCAGCCGACCGCTGTCGGCCAGGAAGTCGCGCCGCGACACCGCGTCGGAGACACTCGCCGCTTCGGGTGGCCTGGTCTTCTTCATCGCCCTCGCCGCCGACCCTAGCACGACGCCCGGAGGCGCTACACCAGCTTCTCGTCCACCTGGCGCTCGATGGCCTCTCTGATCTTCGCCGCGAACGGCCGCACCAGGAAGCCGAGCCTCAGGACCACCGCGATGCGGTCGCTCGTCACCTTGACGTCACCGGTGACGCCCGAGCCCTTCACCGTGGCGTTGTGGCCCTGCCACTCGAGCGCGACGCCGTAACGCTCCTTGAGCTTGGCCTCGATGCCGGCAAAGCGCTTCTTGGCTTCGTCGCTGCCGAGCTTGTGCGACCGTTCAATCTTGATCTCAGACATCCGTTCACCTGCTCGCCCCCGAGGTCAGAATCAGTAACATGGCACGCTGGTCGGATTGCTAAGGGGGCCCCTTCAGCATGCTGAACCCCCGGTTCAAGTGGCGGTTGGCGGCCTCTTCATCGCCGGCCGCGATCGCGTTCAGCACCGTCTGCCCCACCGGCTCGAGCTTCTTCTTCAGAGCCTTGTTGCGGACCCGGTCGAACTGGCGGTTGAAGCGCATCAGCTTGGCGCTGACGAACCCCTTGTCGATCACCGCGGCGAGGGCCACCTGCTCCGCGTGCTTGAACGAGGTCACCGCGTCCTCGTAGCGCCCTTGGCGCGCCAACCGGTCCGCCCGGCGACAGGCGAGATCGAGCTCCGCGAGGTCCCCCTCGATGATGCCCTTCGCCTGCAGTGCCTGATCGACCCTCTGCGCCTGGGCCTGCAGCAGCGCGCGCTTGCGGCCCGTGGCCTTGTCTTCACTCTGGACCGGGGTGAGCGGCTTGACCGGAGACTGGATCGTGGTCTCGGTGGCGACCGACGGCGGTGGCGCCACTTGCAGCTCGGTGATCGTGCCGGCCGCGGCCTCCTCCGCGGGCAGCGGCACCGCCGCCGGGAGGATCCGGGACAGCCAAGGGGGCGACCACAGCGCCAACAGCAGCACGGCGACCGCGACCAAGAGCAGCGTCGCTCCCGCGGCCACCCACTTGGTGGTGCGCGGCGGCGCCAGGATGTCGGGCCGGGTGCGGCTGGTCGCCTCCGGCTTGTCCGGCAACACCTCGGGGTCGGTGCCCTCCGGCGGCTCCTCGGGGAGCTCGGCGGACTCGGTGAGCCGCGGCACCGGCTCGGTCCCCTCGTGCCACTGCACCCGGTAAAGGTCGTAGACCTCCTCCTTGCCCTTGAGCTCGGCGGCGGTGTGGAAGGTGACCATGCCCGACTGCAGGGTGAGCGCCGCGTGGGTCTGGGCCGAGATCAGGATCTGGCCGCCCTCCGAGCGCGCCGCGATCCGCGCCGCGACGTTCACGGTGTTGCCGAAGACGTCCTGCTTCTCGACGATGGCGTCGCCCGAGTGCAGGCCGATGCGGATCGTGATCCGGTCCTCGCGGGGGGCGCCGCCGTTGTGCAGCACCAGGCTGCGCTGCATCGCGATCCCGGCGCTGACCCCGTCGTCCGCGGAAGGGAACATCGCCATGATCGCGTCGCCGATGGTCTTCACCACCTTGCCGTGGTTGGCATCGATGATCGGCAGCAGCAGCTTGTTGTGGGTCTCGAGCAGCTTGCGGCCGCGGACGTCACCGAAGTGGTCGAAGTAGCTGGTGAAGCCGACGATGTCGGAGAACAGGATGGTGGTCGGCACGATGTTGCCGCGGATCACCTGCGAGAACGAAGCGTCGCCGGTCACCGCGGTGCGCTCCAGCCGCGGCATCGGGCCGTCGGTGATGAGCGGCGTCAGCGCGGTGATGCCGCCGATCTCCAGTGGCGCTATGCCCGAGGCGGCGGTGATCGAGGCGCTGGTCTCGCCGGGTGGAGAATCATAGGCGGCGGTCGGCGGCCCCCACTCCGGCGCCAGCCCGGGCTGCGACGGCAGGACCTTGGCGTCGGCGAACGACGCCAGGGCGGCGGCAAAGACGCGCGCCGACGGGTAACGACGACCGGGGGTCTTGTCGAGCGCCCGCATCACCACCGCCGACAGCGTCTCCGGGACGGTGCCGGTGATGCGCGCCGGCGACTCCGGCAGATCGTTGACGACCGCCCGCCCGACCTCGAGCAGGTTGTCACCCGCGAACGGCGCCACCCGGGTCAAGGCGCGAAACAGAATGACCGCGACCGCCCACAGATCGGTCTCGGCCGAGGCCGCGACGCCGCCGAAGAGCTCCGGCGCCATGTAGGCCGGGGTGCCGACGTAGGAGCCCGCCTGCGTCACCTCGCGGCCGCCCTTGCCCTTCGCGAACCCGAAGTCGAGGATCACCACCCGCCCGGAGCTGTCGATGATGACGTTCATCGGCTTCAGATCGCGGTGGGTGATGCCGGCGTCATGCGCGACGGCGAGCGCGTCGAGCAGCGCGCAGGCGATGGCCACCGCGCGCCCCGGGGCGAGCGGCGCCTCGCGCTCCAGGATCTCCTCGAGGCTCTGACCCTCGATGTACTCCATGGTGATGAAGCGCGTGCCGCCTTCGGCGTGCAGATCGAACAAGCGGCAGATGCCGCGGTGCGCCAGGCGCCGGGCGAGCAACAGCTCGCGCCGCACCCGCTCCCAGGCCTCCTCGGACTCGATCACCGCCGGCAGGAAGGCCTTCAACGCGACGTCGACGTCGAGCAGGTTGTCGCGCGCCAGGTACACGTTCCCCGACGCGCCACGCCCGAGCAGCTTGACGATGCGGTAGCGACCGAGCTCTATGCCGTTGGGAAGAGTGCTGGTCACGCGGCGCCACTCTGGGGCCGGGGCCGCGACACTGTCAAGCCGAGCGCCGCGATCGCGACGCTGCTAGTCGCCACCGCCGCCGCCGCCCGCCGCCGCGAACGGGCCCAGCACCTGCCACACGGTGTCGATGATCGTACCGTCGACCCACTTCACCACCGCCACCGGCGTGTCGCCGAGCGCCGGGGGCTTGGGCTTGCCGCCGCAGATCTTCTCGACCTCGGCCTTGATCTCCTCGATCGGCCGGATCGGCAGCGACGTGCCGCGGACCGCCTGCAAGAGGTCGGTGCGCCGCGGATTGATGGCGATGCCGCGCTCGGTCGCGACCACGTCGACGAGCTCGCCGGGGCCGACCAGCGTCGTCACCCGGTCGACGATCACCGGGATCCGGTCGCGCACCGACGGCACCGCCAAGATCGAACAGCCGGAGAACAGACAGTTCTGCCAGCCGCCGATGCCGTGCAACAGACGGCCGTCGGAGTGGGTGACGACGTTGGCGTTGAAGTGAACGTCCACCTCGGTCGCCCCGAGCACCGCGGCGTCGACGAAGGTGGCGAAGTTGCCCTTGCCCTGGTGGTTGTAGGAGGTGAACGGCGAGGTCGCCACGTGCCGCGGGTTCGAGGCGATGCTCGCCACGCCGTGCAGATCGAAGGTCTGACCGTCGAGGATGTAGTCGACGAGCCCCTCGTTCAACAGCTCCACCAGGTACTTCGTCGAGCCGCCGCGCACGAAGCGCGCCTTGACCCCGGCGCCACGCATCAGCTCCTTGAGGTAGCTGACGAACGCCAGCGCGATGCCGCCGGCCCCGGCCTGGAACGAGAAGCCGTCCTTCATAATGCCGGCGTCGGCGAGGAAGCGCGCCACGTACTCGGCGATCCGCAAGCGATCCGGGCTCTTGGTGATCTCGGTGGTGCCGGAGACGATCTTCGCCGGGTCACCGATCGAGTCGGTCACCACCACGTGATCGATGTGGTTGCCCTGGATCTGCCAGGGGATGCAGGGGAAGGGCACCAGGTTGTCGGTGACGACGATGGCGCGCTCGGCGTAGGTGGCGTCGGCGAGCGCGAAGCCGAGCGAGCCGCACGCCGACCTACCGTGGCTGCCGTCGGCGTTCCCGAAGGGGTCTGCGGTGGGCGCCGCGATCACCGCGATGTCGATCTCCACCTCGCCGTCCTGCACCGCCTGCCACCGACCGCCGTGCGAGCGCAGCACCCCGAGACCCCGCATCTTGCCGGCGGTGCAGTAATCGCCGAGCGGCCCGTTCATGCTGCCCTCGATGTGGTGCACGACCCCCTGCTGCATCAGCTCGATCACCGCCGCCTGGCAGGGAAACGAGGCGCTCGGAAACCACACCAGGTCCTTGGCGCCGAGCCGGGCCGCGGTCTGCAGCGCCTGTAGCGCCACGATGTCGCCATTGCGGAAATGGTGGTGGTTGGAGATCACCATGCCGCTCTTGACGCCGCACTTCTTCAGCGCGGTCTCGAGGTCGGCCACCCGCTTGTCGCCGTTCGCGGGATAGTCGGCGGAGCTGCGAATCGAAGGCGCGTGCTTCCTGCCTTGCGGCCGATGGGCGTTGACGCCCTGGAACGCGACCTCGCGCCGGCCGTTCACCACGCTCGGCACCAGGCGCCCGAGCGCGTTCTCCGACAGCTCAACCTTGTCGCTCATCGACCAGCTCCCGTCACCCTTTGGCCAACAGCCCCATCGCCTCGGCCGCCGCGACCAGGCGGCGGGCGCGCTCGACCACCGGCGGATCGATCATCTTCGAGCCGAGGTTCACGACCCCGACGCCCTTGGCCTCGGCCTCCTTGAAGGCGGCGACGATCTTCTTGGCGCGCTCGATCTCCGCCGCCGACGGCGCGAAGCACTCGTGGATGATCGGGATCTGGCGCGGATGGATGCAGCCCATCCCCTCGAAGCCCATCGCCCGCGACTTCAGGGCCCAGGCCCGCAACCCCGCCTCGTCGCCGAAGTCGCCGAACACCGAGTCGATGGCCTGCACCCCGGCGGCGTGCGCGGCGTTCACCAGCCGGGCACGCGCCCACAACGTCTCGTCGCCCGTCGCGGTCTTCACCACGCCCAGGTCGGCGGTGTAGTCCTCGAGGCCGATGGTCAGGGCCGCGACCCGCGACGCCGCCCGGGCGATCGCGAAGGCGTTCTCGACCCCGAGCGCCGACTCGATGATCGGCATCAGCCACAGCGGCCGCGCGTCGCTCCCCAAGAGGCCGGCCACCGCCCGATCGACCGCCTCGACCTGCGCCGCGGTCTCGACCTTGGGGATCAAGATGAGATCCGGGCTCTCGGGCACCACCGCCGCCAGATCCTCGAGCCCGAGCGGCAGCTGGTTGATGCGCACCATCCGCTCGCAGGCGCCGAAGTCCACCTGCCGCAGCGCGTTGCGGACCACCAGCCGTGCTTCGTCCTTGGCCGCCGGGTGCACCGAATCTTCGAGATCGAGGATGACACCGTCCGGACCGTGCAGCCCGGCGCTCAGCATGAACTTGGCCTCGTTGCCCGGCAAGTAGAGGCGCGAACGGCGCACCCGGGTCTTCGAGCTCGGCGGCGGCAACGGATCCAAGCGCGGCGGTCGCACGTCGTGGCCAGCGCCCGCCCCGGCCGCCCGCACCGCCGCCTCGAGGCGCGCCGCGATCACGAACGGCACCGCGCCGGCGTCGTCGACCTCGACCTTGGCGTGCAGCAGCCCCAGCCCCTTGCACAGCGATCGCACCTGCTCGCGGATCGCGTCGCCGTAGTAGGGCTCGACCTTGGACTTGAGGCTGAGCTCGAGCCCGCCGGCGCTCCGGGTCGCGACCTGCACCCGGAGGTCGGAGCGCACCTCGGGGCCGCTCCGACCCGCACTCCCGACCCCGGTCCTGTTCTCGAGCACCATGACACGCTCCCGCGCCGAGCCCCAGCGGCCGCGACGCTACTTGAGCTTGGCGATGATCGCGTCGCCGAGCTCTCGAGTGTTGTGCGCCCCGCGCTTCAAGGCGTCCGGACCGCCCGGCAGCCGGGCCATGTCGTAGGTGCGCACCTTGCCCTCTCTCACCACCGCGGCGACCGCGGCCTCGATCTTCTTGGCGCGCTCGACGTCACCGACGTGCTCGGCGAGCATCGCCGCCGACAGAATGGTCGCGATCGGGTTGACGATCGACGGCTTCAGCTCGGCGTACTTCGGCGCCGAGCCGTGGGTCGGCTCGAACACCGCGACCTCGTCGCCGATGTTGCCGGAGCAGGCGAACCCGAGCCCGCCGACCAGCCCCGCGAACGCGTCGGAGATCACGTCGCCGAACAGGTTGGAGGCGACGATGACGCCGTACTCCTCGGGGTTCTTGGTGAGCCACATCGTCATGGCGTCGATGTTGACCGACCACAACGCGACCGCCGGGTACTTCTTCGCGACCTCCTTCGCCACCTCCTCCATCAGCCCCGAGGTCTCGCGCAGCACGTTCGGCTTCTCGCAGATCGTGACGTTCTTGAAGCCGTGCCGCTTGGCGTACTCGAAGGCCGCGGTGCAGATGCGGGTCGCACCCTGGCGGGTGATGATGCGCACCGACAGCGCCATCTCGTCCGACGGCACCTTGTCGAACGCCTTGAACTTCGGATGGGTGGCGATGGCGTCACGCACCTGGGTCGAGGGGTTGGTCCACTCGACGCCGGCGTAGAGCCCTTCGGTGTTCTGGCGGAAGATCACCGCGTTCACCGCCGGCTCCTCGACCGCGCCGTCCGGCCGCTTGCGGACGAAGTTCAACGGGTTGCCGGGATACGACTTGCAGGGCCGCACGCAGATGTCGAGGTTGAACTTCTGCCGCATGCCGACGATCGGGCTGAAGTACTTGAAGCCCTTGCCCTTCAGTGCCGGGCTGAGCTCGGCCTCGGCGTCCTTGTTGGGCTTGGAGGTGATGGCGCCGAACAGCCCGAGCTTGTGCTTGGCGAGGAGCGCCACGGTGCGCTCCGGCAGCGCGTTGCCCTCGCTGACCCAGAAGTCCCAGCCGATGTCGCCGTGCACGTACTCGGCGTCGAAGCCCACCGCCTCGAGCACCCGAATCGCCTCGGGCAACACCACCTTGCCGATGCCGTCGCCCGGCATCGCGACCACGGTGTGACGTGCCATTGTCCGACTCTCCTCAATCGCTGTGGGTCGAGGCCCTACGCCCGGATCCCGAGTTTCTTCATCACCTGATTCTCGACCCCGCCCGCCACCACCAGCGCCTGCGGCACGCTGCCGAGGGGCACGAAATGGAAGGCCTGCCCCTGCCACGACACCACGCCGGTCCTGAAGTCCACCTCGAGCTCGGGCCCGGGGATCACCGTCTTGTCACCCTTGGCCGCGTGCGCCGCCCACAGCTGGCGCGAGAGCTGCGGGCACTCGACGAGGGGCACGCCGTTGTTGAAGGCGTTGCGCTGGTAGGTCTGCGAGAAGCTGCCGGCGATCACGAGCTGCAGCCCCTTGGCCTTCAGCGCCGTCGCCGCCTGCTCGCGGCTCGAGCCGGTGCCGAAGTTGAAGCCCGCGACCAGGATGTCGCCGGCCCGGGCCAGGGTCGAGAACTGCGGATCGTAGTTCTCCATCACCACCCGCGCCATCTCTTCCGGGCTGACGTCGTCTTTGTAGGTGTAGTCCTTGCCGTAGATGCCGTCGGTGTTGAGGTTGTCGACCGGCAAGTACACCAGGCGACCGCAAAGCGTCGCCGGGAAGCCGGCGAGGATCTCGACGTGCTCGCTTTGCGGCGGCGGCGGCTTCAACACCTCGTAGCTGTGCTCGACCGCCGTCGTCGGCGCCGCACCCGCGCCGCAGATCTCACCCGCGATCGCCGAGGCCGCGACCACCGCGGGGCTCGCGAGGTAGCACTTGGCGTCCTTCGAGCCCATCCGTCCTTTGAAGTTGCGGTTGGTGGCCGAGATCCCCACCTCCCCCGCGGCGAGCAGCCCCTGCCCCAACCCGATGCACGGCCCGCACGACGGCGGCAACACCGTCGCCCCGGCGTCGACCAGCGCCTGCCAGGCGCCGTCCTGCTCCGCGGCGCTCTGCACCTCTTTGGAGGCCGCGGCGAGGTAGAGCTGCACGCCGGGCGCGATCTTCCGGCCGCGAATCACCGCGGCGGCGGCCTTGAGGTCTTCGAGCCGCGAGTTCACGCACGACAACAAATATGCCTTGTGGATCTTGATGTGCTTGGCCGCGAGCTCCGCCAAGCTCGACGTCTTCTGGACCGTGTCCGGCCCCGAGACCACCGGCGTCACGGTCGACAGATCGAGGATGAGGCGCGCGGCGTAGACCGCGTCCGCGTCCGGCCGCGGCGGCGCCTGCCGCCACTCCTGCATCTGCTCGGCGCTGGCGCGGGCCTCGCCCTTGGCCCCCAACACCTGGCGACGCTTCTCGACCCAGGCGAGGGTCTGGTCGTCCACCGGGAACCAGCCGACCAGCGCCCCCCACTCGGTCGTCATGTTGGCGATGCTCAAACGCGCGTCGATGCTCAGGCTCGCGACCCCCGGGCCGGCGAACTCGACCGCGGTGTTCAGGACCTTGTCTTCGCCGTACAGGCCGCACAACGCGATGATGAGGTCCTTGCCGGTAACGCCTGCTTGGAGCTTGCCGGTCAGCACCACCTGCAGGGTCGCGGGGATCTGCCACCAGAACTCGCCGGTCGCCCAGATCGCGGCGGCGTCGGTGCGCACCACCGGCGTCCCCACCGCCCCGAGCGCGCCGTACATGTTGGCGTGCGAATCGGAGGCGACCACGAACGCCCCGGGCACCACGTAGAGGTTCTCGCACATCACCTGATGACCGATGCCGGTGCCGGCCGGATAGAAGTCGATGCCGTGCTCGGCGGCAAACGCCTCGATGGCACGGTACTTCTTCAGGTTCTCCTCGGTGCGATTCTGAATGTCGTGGTCGAGCGCAAACACCGGCTGCCTGGGGTCGAACACCTTGACCGCCTTGATGCCCTTGATGATGCCCTTGAACTTCTTGATCACCGGCGAGGTGTTGTCGTGGGTGAGCAGGTGGCGCGGCTTGACGGTGAGGAAGTCGCCGGCCCTGAGAGGCCGGCCGCGCGGCCCGGAGCTCATGTGCGCCTGCGCGATCTTCTCGACGACGGTCTGTCCCATCTTTGACCTCACCGTGCCCGGGCGCGCAAGAGCTGCATCAAGTCCGAGATCGACTTCAGACGCTCGAGGCCCCACACCGCGTCCTTGATCTTCGCCAGGGCGGGCTTGCCGACGACCGGCGCCGCGAGCGCCTCGAGCTTCTCCTCGACCTCGGCGTCGGTGAGCGGGTTTCTGGGGTCACCCTTCGGAAAGTCGATCTGCTTGACGAGCTCGCGACCGTCGGTGGTGACCACGGTGACGTGGACCCGCTGCAGCTTCGGGAACAGCGCCTCGATCTCGGGATCGGCCTTGACCTCGACCTTGTCGAGCTGCGAGCGGATCGCCTGGCTCATGATCTTCTTCTGGGTGAACTGCAGTGGCGTCACCTGGCGGTCGGCGATCGCCGCGGCGATCACGTACGGCAGCGAATGGTCCGCGGTCTCCTTGGAGCGCGGGTCGTACTTCGACGGATCGGCGAGGATGTCGGCGGCGCGCGCCAGCGAGCGGATCTTGACCTTCGCCACCTCGTCCGGCGCCAGGTCGTGCCCCTTGATGATGTCGAGGGTGCAGCTGATCGGCGCGTGCGTCAGCGCCTCGGTCGGAAACGCCTTCATGCCGCACTGGGTGATGCGGAAACTCTGGCCCAAGCCGTCGGTGAGGATGTTCAGCTTCCACTCCGGCTTCAGGCAGTGGGCCAGGCCCTCCTTGCCGTCGATGACGTGCTCGGGGCCGGTGTAGCCCTCCTTCGCCAAGAGCGCCGCCAACACGCCCGACTGGGTCGCCATCGGGTCGACGGTGTTCTTCATCATCGTCAGCTTGCCGGCGGTGACCGCGCCGAGGGTGGCGTGCCGCGAGCCGGAGATGCCGATCGCGTGTTGGATCTTCTCGGCGCTCAAGGCCAGCATCCGCCCGGCGACGATCGGCGAGGCGAAGGCGGTCAAGGTCGCGTGGTGCCAGCCGCGCTCTCGCACCCCGGGGAAGGCGCACTCGCACAGCCGCATCTCGAGCTCGTGCCCCAGGACGACGCCGACCACCAGGTCTTTGCCGTTCTTGCCGCCGAGCTCGCCGGTGGCGAGGGCCGCGGGGATGATGTCGGACGGGTGCGACGGGTCTTGGCGCCAGTAGATGTCGTTGTAGTCCATCACCCGGACCATCAACGCGTTCAACAGCGACGCCGAGACCGGATCGATCTTCTTGCCGGTGCCGATCACCGTGGCCTTGCCCTTGCCCGCCATCGGCCCGAGCACTTTCAGCGCGATCTTGACGTCGTGCTGCATGAAACCGCCGAGCGCACAGCCGATCGAGTCGAGCAGGTAGCGCTTGGCCTCGTGCACCGCCTCGGGGGTGAGGTGCTTGAAGCTCAGGCCCGCGGCCCAGGTGCTCATCGTCTTGGTGATGGTGTCGCCCGGCATGGTCGTCTCACTTCTTCAGGTTCTTGAAGGGCTCGAAGCTCATGAAGTCGGCGTGGTGAACGATCAGGGCCTCGGTGCTGCGCTTCACCAGATCGCCCTCGCCGGCGTGCGCCGCGATGACGTGGCAGACCGCGTCCGGCACGCCGCACATCATCGCCAACGCCACCCCGGTGAACGGATGTCGCAAGGCCTCGCCGCGCTTCGACTGCACCGCCTTGCCGCCTTGCTTGTCGTACTCCAAGAGCTTGCCGACGTCGGCGAGGATGGCGCCGGCGATCACGGTGTCCATGTCGATCGGCAGCGCGTGACCCAGGTGCTGCTGCATGTCCTGGGCGGCGTGCTTGGCGAGGTGCACCACGCAGCGCTTGTGCTGCATGAAGGTCGCCTTGCAGTTGGGGACGAGCAGCGTGAACGGGATCTCGTCGAGGTCCGCGGCCGAAAGCGGGCTGAGCTCGAAGGCCTTCACCCAGGTGCTGATCGTCGCCTCTTTGAGCGCCGCGTTCTCGATCCAGTCGAGCTCCGGCCACAGCTTCAACACCGCGTCGCGCATTACTCTCACCTCGCAACAGTCAGAGGCGGGGCGAATCTAGCGTCGGGTCGGGGTCGGGTCTAGGGGCTCCTGGCCAGATGCCGCGCGCCTACGGCAATCGCTCCGGCGTCGTCGCCCACGCGACGCCGTCGCCGAGCTCACCGCGGTCGTTGTCGCCCCAGCAGCGCACCGTCTTGTCGCTCTTCACGCCACAGACGTGACCGGACCCGACGCGGACGTCCGCCCAGTCGGTGTCGGTCCCGAGCTGCTGCCGCAGCGGATACAACTGGGTCGCGCCGGCCGCGACGATGTTGTGGTAGTTGTAGCCCCAGCACCAAAGCGAACCGACGCCGCCGGCTACCGGACCGCGCACGCCGCAGGTCGTCGAGTCCGCCGCCTCCACCGTGAGCCAGTCGCTGTCCGCGTCGACCCGCGTCGGCTGACTCCTGCCACTGAAGTCGCCGAGCCCCAGCTGACCCGCGCCGTTATCGCCCCAACAGTAGAGCTCGCGATTGACGCCGTTCCGGCGGATGGCGCAAGTGTGAAACCCGCCGGCGCTGATCTTGACCCAGCCCTTCAACGCGCCGCCGATCGGCACGGGCGCCGCTTGATCCGTGGTCCCACCATCGCCGAGCTGACTCGATCCGTTGCTTCCCCAACAGGTGAGCGTGTTGTCGGTGGGCGCCGCGCCTTTGTGGATCCCGCACAGATGCCCCTGACCGAGCGCCACCGCGACCCAGTCTTGATAGCCCCCAAGCACCAACGTCGGCGCCACACGGTTGGTGCCCGGAGCGCCGACCCCCAAGAGCCCACGGCTGTCAGCGTCCTCGCCCCAACAAAACAGTTTGTCGACGTTCGCCGCCTCGTTCTGGATACCGCAAGTCCGATACAAGCCGGCGGCAATCGCCGTCCAGGTGCTCAGCGTGCCGATTCGGGTCGGTTGGTTGCGGCCTTGGGTGTCACCGAGACCCAGCTCGCCGTCATTGCCGTAACCCCAGCAATAGGCGCCGCCCGCCTGAATGCCGCAGGCGTGCAGGTTGCCGAGCGTCAGGGCGGTGTAGCCCGGCGTCCCAGCCGCCAACGCCGGCCGCTGCCGCGGCTCGGCCGACCCGATACCCAGCTGGCCGTAGAAGTTGTCCCCCCAACAGCGGAGATTCAGGGCGGTGTCGACAGCGCAGGTGCTGGTCCCACCGAGGGCGACGGTGTTGGCCAACAAGTTGCCCGCGGACAACGGATCCCACACGGCCGCGCCCACCGGTACGACCCCCGACGTCCCGCTCCCCACCTGGCCCTCGTGCCGGCTGCCCCAGCACCAGAGCGTGTTGTCGCCCTTCACCATGCAGCTGTGGTTCTGACCCAGGCCGATCACCTGAGGCGGCGGCGCCACCGACACGCCGGTCGCAACCTGGGTCGGCGCGTTCCGATTGGCGGTGTCGCCCAACCCCAGCTGGCCGTGGCTGTTGCTACCCCAACACTTGAGATTGCCGGCGCCGTCGCTCGCGCAGGTGTGCTCCGCCCCTGCCGCGATGCTTCGGAACGTGCCGGCCGGCAACGGGGTGGGCGTGCCCGCGGCGGTCGCGCCAGCCTGCCCGGCGTTGTTGGCGCCCCAGCAGTAGACATCGCCGGTCTGGTGAATGGCGCAAGCGTGCGCGTTGCCGGCCGCCACCGCCTGCCAAAAGGTGCTCGTCGTGCTCGCCAACCGCAGGGCGGAGGAGTCGGTGAAGAGACCGTCGCCGAGCTGGCCCAGATTGCCGGCGCCGAAGCAGCGAAGGTTGGCGCTGCTGTCGACGCCGCACGCGAACCGGTCTCCCGACGAGACCGTGGCGAAGGTTCTGGTGTCGTCGATCGCCGTCGGCGCCTGATAGGTGCTCACGCTCGCGCCCGAGTAGTCGATCATGCCCCAACACCGGAGGTGCTGGAACTTGTCGATGGCGCAGACATGATTCCGACCCGCAGAGACACTCGACCAGTGGCCGGCGTCGCCGACCTGGACCGGCGTGGTGGCGGTGTTCGTCGTGCCGTTCCCCATCTGGAAGGACTCGTTGCCGCCCCAACAATAGAGAGTAAACGGCGCGGCCGCGCCCTTGAGACCGCAGGTGAACCAACCGCCGGCGCTCACTTGCTGCCAGTCAGACCCGTTGTCCACCCGATGCGGCAGGATGACATTCGTCGGCAACGTCACCGAGCTCGCTGACGCCAGGGTGCTGCCGACCTGGTTGACGGTGTTCCACCCCCAGCACCACAGCGTCCCGGCGTAGCCGGAGCCGGAGCCGATGGCGCAGGTGTGCATCGCCCCGGACGACACCTGGCGCCAGGTGGAGGGCGACAACGCCACCCACAGCAGCTCGGTCGCGGCGTTGCCGGCGGCATCGGTCGCGGTCACGTAGACGACGTGATCGCCGGCGGACATGATCTGAATCGAGCCGCAGCTGCCGGCGCCGGTCGGGTTGTCCAACGAACAGGTGACGGTGCAACCGTTCACATCACTGCAAGAGACGACCACCGACCCCGAGTCGAGCTGGAGGACGTAGGGGAAGAACGTGGGATGGCCGAACACCAGCCCATCGATGCCGGTGACCATGGGCGGCGTCAGGTCCACGACCCAGGTGTAGTTGGCCGGCGACGGATCTGGGTTCCCGTTGGCGTCGGTCGCCGTGACCGCCAGCGTGTGGGTGCCCTCGCCCCCGACCGTGACGGAATGCGTGGCGCCGCAGGGCGTGGGACCGACGCCGTCGACGACGCAGGTGAAGGTGCAGCCGGCCTCGCTGCAGGTGAAGTAGAAGGTCGCGGTCGTGCTGGCGACGAAGGCGGCCGGCCCGCTGACCGTCGCGTCCGGCGGCGTGGTGTCGACGCTGGTCACGGTGAAGCTCCAACTCGCGGGCGTGGGGTCGGCCCCGAAGGCGCTCGTGGCCCGCACCTCGAACACATGACCGCCGTTGCCGAGCGCGGTGTAGGCCTTCGGAGAGCTGCAGCTCATCCACGCGGTGCCGTCCAGCCGACATTCGAAGGTGGTCGTGGCCGGGGTGGCGTGGAACGTGAAGCTGACGTTCGGCGAGCTCGGCGACGCGGGCCAGGTGTCGATGATGGTGTCCGGGATCGCGGTCGTGATGGTCCAGTCGTAGCCGGCGGGGGTCGGGTCAACGGCGCCGTTCGCGTCCTTGGCGCGCACCTCGAAGTGATGCGAGCCGTCCGCGAGCCCGGTGTATTGCTTCGGCGCCGAGCACGCGGTGTAGCTCGACTCCGAGTCCAGCTTGCACTCGGCGCCCACGCCGCTGCCGGCCCAGTGAAACGAGAAGGAGGCGTCGCGCGAGTTGCTCGGATTCGGCGGCGTCGAGTCGAGGATGGTCTCGAGAGCCGCGCCCTGGTTGCAGGACGCGCCGGTGCAGGGGCCGTTCTTCTGGCAACGCTGATCGTTGCAGTAGTAGCCCGAAGCACAGTCGGAGCTGTCGTTGCACGCAAACGCCCCGTCGTCCGGGCTGGGGACTTTTACCGAGCAACCGACCAGCACCAAGACGAACGCCATCGCGAGCTTGAGCACTGCACACCTCCGCCACATCACCGGGCGCTGCTCCATTCTATCGGGGGGACCGCCCGCCGGCTGAAACGCCGCGCCTCGTCCGGGGCCGGAGCGCCGGAACTCTGCGTCCCCCCGCGCCCCCGCACCTCGCCCTGGCACAGCCAGAGGCTCGACGCCTACATAACGTAGTCGCGCGCCGCTGCGCCACTAAAAAAGGGAAGGGGACGCCGGGTCAGGGCGCCCCCTCGTGATCAAACACCATCCCCCGGGCCCCTAGGGAAATAGGGAACGGGGGACGCGTGTGCTGCCGGCTACTTCTTGGCGCCTTCCTTGGCCCACTTCTCGAGCATCTCGGTGGTGACCGACTTCGGGCGCTCGAGCGCGTAGCCCAAGCCGCGGTCCCAGACGATGTTCGACAGCACGCCGAGCGCGCGGCCGACGCCGAACAGCACGGTGTAGAAGTCGTAGTCGGTGACTCCGTAGTACCACTGGATGACGCCGGACTGCGCGTCGACGTTGGGCCACGGATTCTTGGCCTTGCCCTGCTTGGTCAAGACGCCCGGGGCCACCTCGTAGATCATGTTGACCAGCTTGAACATCGGGTAGTCCGGCAAGTGCTTCTTGCAGAACTCCATCTGCGCGGTGTAGCGCGGATCGGTCTTGCGCAAGACCGCGTGCCCGTAGCCGGGGATGACCTGCCCGGAGTTCAGCGTGTCCCAGAGGAACTTCTCGAGCTCGTCCTTGGTCGGCACCTTGCCGCCGAGCTTCTCCATCACGTTCTGGATCCAGTGCAGCACTTCCTGGTTCGCGAGGCCGTGCAGCGGGCCCGCGAGGCCGTTGATCGCCGCCGAGTAGGAGTAATAGACGTCGGAGAGCGCCGAGGCCACGAGGTGGCCGGTGTGCGCCGAGACGTTCCCGGACTCGTGATCCGAGTGCAGGATGAAGTACATGCGGGAGACGTCGTCGTAGGGCTTCTGGACGCCCATCATGTGCGCGAAGTTGCCGCCCAGATCGAGGTCGGCGTTCGGCGCGATGTGGGTGTCGCCCTTGTACTTCATGCGGTAGATGTAGGCCGCGATCGGCGGGAGCTTCGCCATGAGGTTCATCGCGTCCTCATAGGTCGGATCCCAGTAGTCGTTCTTGTTCATGCCGTCGGTGTACTTGCGGCAGAAGATCGACTCGCGCTGCATCGCCAAGATCGCGGTCGAGAACATCACCATCGGATGGCTGTCGCGCGGCATCGTCCGCAGGATGTCGTAGACGTACTGCGGCACGTGCGAGCGCTTCTTGAACTCCGCCGCGACCTCCTCGACCTCTTTCTTGGTCGGCACTTCGCCGGTCAACAGCAGGTAGAAGTGACCCTCGACGTACGGCATCTCCGAGCCCGGCACCTTCGGCAGCTTCTCCATCGCCTCGGGGATCGTCATGCCGCGGAAGCGGATGCCCTCTTGCGGGTCGAGGTAGGAGATGTCGGTCACGAGAGACTTGACGTCGCGCGCCCCACCGATGCACTTCTCGATGGTCACTTCGTCAATCTTCACTTCACCGTGGTCCTTGAGCAGCGTCTTGATGCGCGGCCGCCAGGCCTCGATCTTGCTGAACAGCTTGTCTTTGAGTGCCATCTTCTTCTTCTCCTTGGAGGTTCGGTGTCCCAAAACGACTCGTCCTGGAGCTCGAGGCTCCGTGGCAAAGGCTGAATTGCGAACCCTTAAACACCCCCGGCATTGGTCCGTCAAGGTGTGGCCTACTCCATAGCTCGCCGCTATACCGTCCAATCGCGGCCGCGGCCGATTCCACCCCCCGGCGGCGATCGAGATGTGGTATGGCGCCGGCCAACGACGGTAGGTGCTTCATGTCCCGCGTTTCGATCCCGGTTCGCTCTCCCACCGGCCCGGCCTGGGTGCTGGCTCTGATGAGCTTCATCGCCGGCGGCGAGATCTTGTACGAAGCCCTCAAAGACGAGACCGCCACCTTCTTCCACGTACCGTTCGCCGACGCCGAGCTCTACGCCGCCATCGTCCTCTGCGGCGTCGCGGCGCTCGTCGGGTTTGCGTGGCTAATCTCCCTCTATGTCCGCCCCGGCTCCCTGGTGATCGACCAAGACCTCGGCACCATCTCCCGCACCCGCCCCGACAAGTGGCGCACCCGACACAGCGAAGCGCCGCTCGCCGACTGGCACGTGCGCCTGCAGTTCTTCTCCGAAGAGTACCGCGCCCGCGGCGCGTTTCGCCGCGTCGAGCTCCAGGGCCCCGGCCTGCACGAAGTGCTGCTGCTCTCCGACGTCCCCGACGGCGGCGAGCTGACGCGAGCGTTCGAGGCCGTGCACGACCGGCTCGGCACTCACAAGGTGGAGCTGCAGCGCCCGTCGTGAGACCCGCGCCGATGCGACCTCCGCCGCAAACAGCAGCAGAAACGGCCGCACTGTGCTCCTCGGGGGGCACCCCTCGCCTTCGACGGCGCCTTCGATGTGGCCGTGCGTCGATGACGAGAAGTACCGAATCGCGGCAGCGGCTTCGACACGCGCATGACCTCCGGCTCGCGGCCCCCCACTGCGGTGCGCGCGCGGCCGTGTCCGAGTACAGCGGTGCATGCACCGCCTGGCCCTCTGCGATGCCGTAAGCGCTCAGGGAAAAACAAACGGCGTGTCGCACTTGGCCATCGTCGCGACCGCGCCCACCTGATCCGCGGCGTCGCTCGGATACTCTTCGATGCTCGGCGAGGCGCCCGCGGCGCGGCTGATGGTCGCCACCGCCCACACGTGACCGTCGGTGAGCGTACGGGAGGCGTCGAGCACGAGCGCGCCGTCGACGTAGACCTTGACGGTGTTTCGAGTGGGCGCGGCACCGCTGAACCCCTGGTAGTAGTGCACGAAGATCCGATAGCGATCGACGCCCATCGCGTCGATGTTGATGTTCTCCGGCCCGAGGCCGTTGGTGTCGTCGATGTCCATGTGCGGGTTCGGCCCGACCTCGGCGGCCGCCGCCGCGTACCACTCCGGCGTCCGGTTCCTCCAATAACAGTCCCAGGTGACCGTGCAGAGAGCCGGGTCGTGGTCGATGGCGACGAGGTGCAAGTCTTGATCGTTCGTGGCGTCGTCCCAAGTGAGCTGGATCTGCACCTGCGCGTCGGGCACCGCGAGACATTGCCCCTCCCAGCAGACGTACCCGTCCCCGACACTCCCGGCACACAACGCGTCACCGTCGACGCCCGGCGTGCACTGGGCCGGACACTCGACCCCGACCCCGGCACGACAGGAGCAACCCACCGCCTCGGGCCCGACGATGGAGGCCGCGCCCGCCACCGCGCCCTCGCACAGACACGGGGTGTCCGAAGCGGCGAGCGGGACCGCGGCGGGGCAAATCTCCAGGCAACCGCCCGGCGCCGCGTCGCAGCCGAAATCGAAGACCCCGTAGACCGAGAAGTGCAGCAGACCCGCCTCGGCCTCACCCGTCGCTGCATCGTAGGCGCCGTCCGCGAGCAACACCGGTGCGTCACCGACCACTGACGCGAGCGCGAACAGACGCGACGCCGCCGGCACGCGGTTCGCGCCCGGCTCGAGCCGCAGGCGCAGCGTCACCGGGACCGCGAACCCGAGACCGTCGGGCCCGAAGCGATAGAGCCGGCTCACCGCCCCCTGAGGCTTGGTCGCAAGAGGCTCGACCGTGACCCGCGTCAGCTCCGAGAGCGCCCCCGCCGGGACGCTGAGCGTCACCCTGCCGTCGGCGCTGTAGGCGACGCCGCCGTCGGGCCCGACGAGCGTCTCGGTCGCTTCGTCGAGGCTCAGGTCTTGCCGGCACGCCGGCGTCATCAGTGCCACAGAGAGGGTGAGCGCTGCCACGGTCCGCCATTCCATCGTCGTCCTCCTCATCGGGTCCGCACCATCTGTGGCCGCCGCCTCGTTGGTCTTCAAGAAAAGATCCGGCCGCTCCCGGCACCCGCGCGGTTACGGGCAGCGCTCGGCGAAGCTTTGCGCCGCCGCCCGGGTTCGGTTGCTCCAGGTTTCGGTCGACAGCCCGGCGACGAACTTCTTCGCGGACCCGCAGTCGGCATGCGCCAGCACCACCTCGGTGATCTCCGGGAGCAGCACCCCGGCGGGGAACCGCCGGCGGTAGATGCCGCAATCGGTGAGGGCCCCGAGCAGATCGCCGCGCGTCAGCTTCAACCGCACGGCCTCGAACAGCGCCGGCTCGGCGACCGAGCGCTCGGCGTCCTGCAGCTCCTCGTAGCGGGTGAGGGCCTCGCCGTCGCGGTGCGACAAGCGGAGCGCGTCGGCGAGCAGCAGCCGGGCTCTGGGCTCGGCGCCCGGCTTCAGGGTGGCGAGCCACACGGCGAGCACCTGGACGGTGCCCTCGTAGTCCCGGTCGAAGAAGCGGGCGCGGGCGAGCGCGTACGGGTCCGGGCGCGCCTCGGCCGGCGACACCGCCGGCGGCGGGTCCCGGACCGCGCCGGTCGGCGCCGGCGCGGGGCTTCCGGGTTGACGCGACGGGGTGGGTGCACGGGGTGCGCGGATCTCGGCCGCGATCTCGGGCAGCAGCGCCGAGACCGCGACCGGCGCCGCGCCGAAGCGCACCTGTTGTCCGGCGGCGAGGGACAACGACGGTTGACCGGGCCCGCGCACCTGGAGGGCGCCGGACTCCAGCGCCACGGTGACCTCGGCGGCGTGGCGTTCGACCCGGAAGCGGGTGCCGCGCACCGCGACCGTGACCGGGCCGGCCTGAACCTGGAGCTCTTCGAAAGGGCGGCGGGCGTCGACGTGGACGACGATGGCGCCCTCGGTCAGGCTCGCGGTCACCTCGACACCTCTATAGGAGACCTCGCCCTGGCTTTGGGCTTCGAAGAAGATCCGGAAGCGGCGGTCGAAGAGAATCTCGACGCCCGACCCCGCCCCGGTGGTCACGGTGCTGTGGTTGTCGATCGCGTTGCCGGCGCGGGCCGGTCGCTCGCCGTCGGCAAGCGGCGCCTTCACCGCCGCGAGCCCGGCCACCGCCACCACCTCGCCGATGGGGATCAAGTCGCCGCCGGCCGCCGCCGGAAACGGCGCGCCGAGCTCGGGCGCCGGCCGCAACAGGAGCGCGACCAGCCCGGCGAGCGCGGCCGCGGCCGGGAGCAACACCAGCCACGGACGACGCTGTCGTTTCGCGACTCGCGCCAGCGCCCCGTCGACGATGCGGGCGCGCGCCGCCGGGGTGAACGGCGGCGGCGCGGCCTGGAGGCTCCGGCGCACCTCCTCCGCAGGCATCGGGTCTCTAGGCGTCTGCATGTTGACCTGCCTCTCTGGCATCGTGACGGCACAGAGCCCGCGCCAGCTCGCGGCGGGCGTGGAACAGCCGGGTGTGGACGGTGGCGAGGGGCGCGTCGACGATGGCGGCGACTTGGTCGGGGGCGAGCCCCTCGAGCTCGACGAGCTGGTAGACGGTGCGTTTGCGGGCGCCCATGCGGAACAGCGCGGCGCGCGCGGCCGCGGCTCGTTCGCGGTTCGCGACTCGTTCCTCGGGGCTCGGGTCGGGGGTCGCGGGCTCGGCCGCTGCGGCCTCGGGGCCGGCGAACAAGCGCCGGAAGCGGAAGGCCTTCCGACGGTGGCGGGCGGCGGTGCGGATGCAGATGCGATACAGCCAGGTGGAGAGCTGGCTCTGGTGGCGGAAGCCCGCGAGGGCCTGGTGCACCGCGACCAGGACGCTCTGGCAGACGTCCTCGTGCTCGGGGTCGGGCCCCAAGAGCCGCCAGACGATGCGGTGCACGTCCGCGACCAGGAGGTCGAAGAGCTGCCGGGTCGCCTCGGCGTCGCCGTCCTGGCTGCGCCTCGCGAGGGTCGCGACCAGGTCGCTGTTCGCCGCGGCGGCGAGCGACGCGGGTTTGGCGGCAGTCTCGATCACGCGGGGCGACACCCTCCCTACGATGCCAGAGGTTGCGACAGCGCTCGCCACCGTATCTTAGTGTCGCGGCGGGGTCGTTCCTTCAAAGATCTTCGGCTCGCGTCGCGACCCCCAAGAGCGCCAGGATGTCGCGTACCGCGAGCGGCTTGTTCAAGCAGCGGTCGGCGCCGGCGGCCAGGGCGTCGCGCTCGATCGCCTCGGTCATGTTGGCGCTGACCATCAGGACCCTGGTGGCTTTGAGAGACGGCGTGGCGCGGATGCGCCGGCAGGCTTCGATGCCGTTCAGGCCCGGCATGACGACGTCGAGGATGACGAGGGTGGGTTGGACCTCGCCGATCTTCAGCAGCCCGTCGATCGCGTTGTCGGCGGCGTGAAACGCGACCCGCGCGGCGTGGGGCTGCAGCAGGCGGGTGACGCTCTTGAGCTCGCGCGGCTCGTCGTCGACGAATACGATGGACGGCCGAACGAGGTGGCGCAGCACCGCGGGCACCGCGACGTCGTGCGCCTTGGCGAGCGCGAGCACCGTGGCGACGGTGATGCGCCGGTGGCCGCCCTGGGTACGGGAGAACGGCTGGTTGTTGCGTTGCATCCATCGCCCGACCGTAACCGGATCGACCTGTAGGAGCCCCCCGACCTGGTACGTGGAGAGCAAGGTCTCCAAGCGCAGGTCGGGACCCGGGACGACGAAACGAGAACGGACCACGTAGACCTCCAGGTGCCTCCACCAAGTGCCTGGTACCGCGTCGGGACGTCGATCGGCAAGCCTCCGCGCACGTCGAGCCGACCGAGGACGTCCGGGCTCTCGAAGCCACCGCCCGGCGTCGCGCGCCTCGCCGTCGGCGGCCACAACTACCGAATCGCGTGCAGATTCCTTCCGGCGGTGATCGGGCACGCGGCTTGCTTGGTAATCGAGAGCGGCGACCGACCGGTGGGCAGAGGCCCCGCGGCGGACCCCGTTCACCGAAAGGGAAGGAGACCCATCGTGGATCCCGTCACCAAGCGTCCGGCAGTCCTCGCACCTTCCTCGGTATCCAGCGCGTCACCCGGCACCGCCGAGGCCGAGCCGGCTGCTCACCTCGCCGACCGCAGCAACGAGTATCGCGGCGAGTGGGATGAAGGTAGCCACCTCATCTTTGCCGACACCACCGGCGATGGCGTCGCCGATGTGCATCGCAAGACCACCGGCGCCGATGGCGCCGCGGTGTGGGAGCGCATGAGCGGCCTCGCGCCCCCCGGAGGGTTCGGGGTCCAATTCGGCCGGAAGAGCGCAAAGTCGACGGCGGTGCCGAGCATGGACACCGCCGCGAACCGCAACCTGGTCGATGGCATGCGAAAGTTCGCTTCGCGACTCCTGCCGCTTTCCGGTGAGCCGATCGCCGTTCGAATGACGGCGACGGACTCGCCCTCGCGATACGCGGTCTCGTTCGAGCCCAAGCGCGGCCAGGAGTACCCGATCAACGTCGGCGCCGTGGATCTTGGCGACCGCAGCCCCGCCGCCATCGAGAAGGCGTTGACCGACGCCTACTTCCTGGCCGTGGGCACGAAGCTCCCACGGGACGCGGAGCGCCGCACCGAGCTCGCGGGGGAAGCGGTCATGGCGGCGTTCCAGGCGGACCCGGATTTCGCCGCCGCCCAGAAGGCCGGGCCGGCGGATACCGCGGTTCGGCGGTTGCTGAGCAGGCGCGCTCCGGAGGTGCTCGCCACGCTCCTGGATGAGCGCGTCACCTTGACCGGACTCTATCGGGCCGCAGGCCAACTGCTGGGAGCTGTCGACAAGAGCTTCGTTGCCCAGGCATGGCAGGAGTTGCCCGAGGACGTTCGTCTCGCGGAGGCCGAGGTCTTCGACGGTGACGTGGACGCGGCCGTCCAGGAGCACGCGATGATGTTGCGTCAGGCAGCCGGTTTCCTGCTGCAAACGGTCAGGGCCGTGCCGGCGATGCTCGAGGACCAGGGCCGAAGCGAGCGCGACGTGTTGGCCGGGACCCTCAAAGGGGATGCGCTGGAGTTGTACTTGCATCCCGAGCGCACGCTCACCTTCAGAGACTTGCTGCGCCTCGACCCGACGCAGATCCTGAGCCTCGGCGACTAGTCAATCCACCCTTGTCCGGGGGGCGTGTGGCAGCGCGATTGCGGGCGTGCCACGCCGCCGCGGCGTGGTTAGCTTGCCGCGTGTGGCCCGGCGTCGCCCGGCGGCGGCGCTCTGAAGCGCGCCATCGGCCACGACCGCCCCGCCGGAGAAGGGCGGCCGAGCGTGGGCGCTGCGGAGGTCGACATGTCTCTCGGCTGGGTGGCATCGGCGACGTACCGCGACCGAAAGGTGGAGAACCCGTGGGGCGAGCACCTCGGCCGCATCAAGGGAGCGGTGGGAGATCCGGCGTCGGGGCGCGTCGTCTACGTGGTCGTTACCCACGGCGGCTTCTTGGGGCTCGGCGCGAAGTGGTTCGCCGTGCCGCAGGATGCGCTGAAACCCACGTTCGATGACCTGCGGGCCTTTCTGGCGGTGGATCGGAGCACGCTCGATCGCCTCCCGGGCTTCGACAAGCGGCACCTCCCGGAGGCCGCAGATCCCCGCCTGGTAAGGGAGCTGTTGGAGCCGACCGTCGCGCCGCCGTAGCGGCGGGCGGCGACAAGGAGCGAGCCGATGGCGACCCCAGACCTCGCGCAGCACCGCACCGCTGGCGCCGACACCGCCACGCAGCCGGCAAGCGCCGCGGACCGATTGCCCGGTATCCGGCACATCATCGCGATCGGCAGCGGCAAGGGCGGCGTCGGCAAGTCAACCGTCAGCGTCAACCTCGCGCTGGCGCTGCGGCAACGCGGCGCCCGGGTCGGGCTGGTGGACGCCGACATCCACGGACCGAGTGTCCCGGTCATGCTGGGGCTCCCCACCGGGGAGCCGCCGGCGATGACGGCCGAGGAGCGGATCGTCCCGGCCACCCGCCACGGTCTCAAGCTGATCTCGATGGCCATGCTCACCGGTGACGACAATCCCGCCATCCTGCGCGGCCCGATGGTCAGCAAGTACCTGCGGCTGTTCGTCGGCTCGGTCGACTGGGGCCGACTGGACTACCTGCTCCTGGATCTCCCGCCCGGGACCGGTGACACCCAGCTGACGCTGGCGCAGAGCTTCCCGTTGTCCGGCGCGATCATCGTGACGACGCCGCAGGAGGTGAGCCTGAGAATCGCCCGCCGCGGCCTGCGGATGTTCGAGACCGTGCACGTCCCGGTGCTAGGGATCGTCGAGAACATGAGCACCTTCACCTGCCCGCACTGCGGCGGCGCGACCGACATCTTCCGCCGCGGCGGTGGCGCGCTGCTGAGCCAGGCCCTCGGCGTTCCGTTCCTCGGCGCCATCCCCCTGGACGGCAAGGTGGTCGAATGCGGGGACGAAGGCCGGCCAATCGTCTCAGACCGCCCGGAGTCCGCGGCGGCCCTCGCCTACGTCGCGATCGCGGCGCAGCTCGAGCGCGCGCTCGAGCGCCTCCCCGCGGCCGGGCTGCAGCCGTTCGAGTGGGCGTGGGAGAAGAACGAGGGCGGGCCGGCGTGGCTCGAGAGCGCGGCGCGTCTTGCCGGCGGGCACACCACGGCGATCGGTCTTCGGCGCCGAGACCCGCGCACTTTGTCGGTCCTGTGGGAGGACGGCGGCCGGAGCGACTTCGACGTCCGCGATCTGCGGCTCGCCTGCCGTTGCGCCTTCTGTGTCGAGGAGACGAGCGGCCGGGCGCTGCTCGACCCGAAGAAGGTGCGCGCCGACGTGGCGCCGCTGAAGATCAAGAGCGTCGGCAACTACGCCGTCGCCATCACCTGGAACGACGGCCACAGCACCGGGATCTACGCGTTCGACTATCTGCGCGCCTTTGCCGACGGCAACCGCGCCGGGGAGGCGGAAGATGTCTGATGGCCTCCCGATCGCCCCGACGATCACCATCCGCGCCGAGCCTTCGCGCGCCGATCCCGACTCCCTCAAGTTCGCGGTGTCGCGGATCGTCCATCCGGGCGGCCCGTTCTTGTTCGCGAAGGCGGACCGGGATTGTGGCTCGCCGCTCGTCGAGCGGCTGTTCGCGATCTCGGGGCTGGCGACCGTCCTCGTCGCCGAGAACGTCGTGACGATCACCAAGGAAGCGACGGCCTCGTGGTCGGACCTCAAAGCACCGGTCGCTGCCGCGATCCGCAGCCAACTGCTCACCCCGGTGCCCGCCATCGTCGACCTTCCCCGCGGCGGCGCCTCGAAACCGCGCACCGATGCGGAGGTCCGCGTCGCGGTGCAGAGTCTCTTGGACACTCAGGTCAACCGCGCCGTCGGCGGCCACGGCGGCAAGATCTCCATCGTCGACTATCGCGACGGCGATCTCCTGATCGCCATGAGCGGGGGCTGCCAGGGCTGCGCCGCCTCCCAGGTCACGCTACGTCGAGGGCTCGAGGTCATGGTGCGCCGCGTAGCTCCCGAGGTCGCGAACATCGTCGATACCACCGATCACGCCGCCGGCAAGCGTCCGTTCTACGAACGCACCGGGACGGCGAGCGATTGAATACCGGCGAGCGGACCGAGCCTTCCCGGCACGCCGCGCGGCCGACACAGTCACCGCGCCGCGAGTAGCGCCAACCGCAACCCCACCCGCCCCCACTCCTCCCCTACCTCGCCCGAGCCGTCGGACGGGCGCCACCGAGCGCCGAAGAGCGTCGTCTCCACGACCACGTCGAGCCGAGCCAAGAACATCCCGAACGCCACCCCACCCCCCGCCGCCAACACCGCGTCGGCGCGCACCCCCCACAGCGAACGGCTCGCCCCATACGGCAACACCCGACTCGACCGCTTCGCCGCCACCAGCTGCAAGCCGGCCTCCACCGATCCCGCCGCCGCCGCGAACAGCTCTCGACCCGCGGCGACGCCCACCGGAAGCTCCAGGCTCTCCACCCGCACCCCACGCGCCTCCTGCGGCCACGACCGCGCGACCGCGCCCCAACCCTCGAGACTCCACGCCTGCCACGACCCCCGCGCCACGACCCCGACCCCACCGCGGCGCGCCTCGGGCGGATACGACCACGAGCCATGACCCGCGGCGCCCAACCACAAGTGCGGCCCTTCGGTCTCGGGCACCGCAGGGACCGCGGTCGGCGCCGACGCCGGCGGCGCGGGTGCGGGTGGCAACGGCGTTGCCGACGCCAGCTCGGCGGTCACCTCCCGGCACAACACCTTGGCGAGCGTCGCCCCCAGCCGCCCGGTGTCCCCTTGCGACTCGGCCGTGACCGCGAGCGCTCGGCTTGCGACGCTGCTGCCTGCCGCGGCAGCGCACACCAGCCGGAGCTCGTCGCCCTCGAACGCCAAGAAGAGCACGCGCGCGTCCGCGCCTGCCGGGAGCGCAGCCTGTGCCCGACCGGTGGGCGAATCGGCGAGAGTGTCGGTCGGCACCCGGATGAGGCCCTCGAGCTCCGCGTGCAAGTGACTCGCAAGCTGGCCCTGGACGTCCAGGATCTCACGTTCCGCAAACGGTCGCTCTACGAAGACCGTCGGGAGTTGCGCCGCCACGTCGGCACCGATCATCGAGAGCGCGACGAGGACGAACACCGCTAGTTGCTAGCTGGTTACCGGACCGCTGTCCACTACGGCGCAAAACCACTCGATCGAGGCCGCGCGAGCAGCGCAGTGGGGGGCCGCGAAGCCGACGGTGGCGCGCAAGTCGAAGGCGCCAAGCTCACATACGGCACTTAACGTCGATCGAGGCAAAGCCAGGTCGAAGCCGCCCACGGAGGCGAGCGGTGCCCCCCGAGCAGCGCAGTGCGGCCGAATCGATCAAGGCCGCGCGAGCAGCGCGTTGCGGCCGACTCGAGCGGGGGCCGACCGCTCAGGGGACAGCGTTCTCCCCGACCGGGCGCATCTCGAACACGTGGAAGCCCCAGGCCGGCAGATCGAGATAGAGCCCACGCGCCACGAGCTCGTCGCCGTCGCGCTCGTAGGTCGCCGGGCTCATCAGATCGCGAAGCACGTGCCGCCGGCCGCGGAGCTCCGAGAACGGCAGCTGCGCGTAGCACTGCGCCGCGGTGTCGCCGTAGTTCACGGTGCACAACAGCTGCCGGCCGCTCTTCGTCCGCCAGGTAAAGCTGACGAAGTGGTCGGCGGTGGGGTTGCCGTCCCAGGCCGGGACGCAGTCGAGCAGCTGGAAATGACCCCGGCTGACCTCGTCGCGCCGCACGCAGCGAAACAGGTCGCGGTAGAAGTCGGCGAGGGTCTTGTCGGCAGCCTCCTGCGGCCGCCGCACCAGCTGCATCGGCACCCGCGCCTTGCGCCCCTCGAGCTGCCCTTCGTGCAACAGCTTCAGACCGGCGGACAGGAAGGTGATGACCGCCGCCGCCCGTTGCTCGGCGGGGGTAAACCGGGCCGCGGCGCGCGGCTCGTCGTGGTTCTCCAGGAAGCGCGCCAGGCGGCGCTGAAACGCCATGCTGGCCTTCAGGTGCTGCCGGACGCCGTGCGCGTCGTGGGTGTGCAGCCGATCGTAGAGGCGCTTGTCGTACGCGAAGTCGAAGCCTTGCTGCTGGATCTGCCACTCGAGGTCCCAATAGACCTCGGCCATCAGCGTAAACCCGGGTGCCTTCGCCTTCAGCTTCGGGATGACCTCCTCCCAAAACGGTCGGTCCACCGGCGCCGTGCCGTCGGCGGGCAAGGACGCCTGCGACCAGGTCTTGTCGATCACCTCCGGCAACAGCAACATCGCCATGTCGCAGCGCAGGCCGTCACACAGGGTCGCGAGGCGCAGGAGCTCGGCGGTCTGGGCGGCGCGCAGCCCCGCGTGCCGGTAGTTGAGCTGCAGGGTGTCGGTCCACGCCGGGAAGTAGGGGTCGCGGCCGTGCGCCAAGATCTTCGGGCCGACCGCGGTCTGCACCTCGACGTAGGCGTCGGGCTGACGCGCGAGGTCCTC
Source organism: Deltaproteobacteria bacterium (assembly GCA_016218825.1). Taxonomy (GTDB): domain Bacteria; phylum Myxococcota; class XYA12-FULL-58-9; order XYA12-FULL-58-9; family XYA12-FULL-58-9; genus JACRCV01. Next base: position 11,739 of record JACRCV010000006.1, on the reverse strand, counting down.
ACGGCTGCCCTGCACGAAGTACTCCGGATGCGCAGACGCCCAGGGGTGATCGACCGCGGTGTGGTTGGGGACGAAGTCGAGCATCAGCTTCAAGCCGCGCGCCTGCAGCCGCGCCCGGAGCCGCGCCAGCCCCGCCGCGTCGCCGTAGGCCGTATGCACCCGCAGCTGTTGCACCGCGAACGGCGAGCTCGCGATGTCGGCGGCGGTGAGGTCGGCGAGCGTCTCTTTGAGCTCGCGCCCCACCCCCGCGTGGGTACGCGCCAGACGGTCGCCGTGCGCGCCGGTCTGCCAGATGCCGAGCAGCCAGATCCAATCGCACCCCAGGCTCGCGACCCTGTCGAGGTAGGCGTCCGGGATGTCGTCGAGCGTGGCGGGGCGACCGAGCTCGCGGCCGAGCTCGAAGAGCAATACCCGCAGGTTGATCTCGTAGAGCGCCGGCGGCGCCGACACCGAGGCCTGGCCCCCAATCGCGGACGGGTCGCTGACGGACGCGGCGCTCATGGACGAACCCTCCCGACCGGCGAGCAGCGCGTCACGGTGGACGCCGGCGACCGACTGCCGGCCGCCCGACTCGCGCTGAGAGATGAGATCGGCCTTGGTGATCGTCGGCAACCGCCCGCCATTCTCAACCCCAGGCGCAAACCGCTCGCGGCGGCCTTCGGCGCCGGGTTTCTCGGACCGCTCGACGCCGAGCTCGCGGCGCGAAACCGGCTGCTTGCCCTTGATCTCGATCATGATCGACCCCGGCGAAACCACCGGGACTATGCCACTCGCCGCGCGCGCCTGGCTAGTGCCGGAGATCGCGCCCGCCAGCTAACGATGCTCCCGCCACGCCTCGAGCCCCTGCGCGTTGAGCTCGAGATCCACGGCCCACGCCGCGAGAATATCCTCGCGGCCGGCGCGGACGCCCTGCGCGAGCGCGGCCTCCAGGAGCAGCGCTTGCAGGCCCAGGACGATCTCGGCGTGCGCGCTCGGTCCCGCCGGGACCCGCGTCGCCAGCTCGACGTGCTTGTCGACATAGGCGTGCAGGGTCGCGCCCCACCGGTCGAGGTCGGCGCTCAAGGCGCCGTAATGGGTGAGGAAGATGTGCGCCGGGCGGAGCGCGAGCATCATGTCGATCGAGCGGTGCAGCGCCTCGGGGTCGAGCTGCGACGGCGAGGTGGTCGGGAAGAACAGCGCCCCGCGCGCACCCTGAATCTCCGGATAGGCGAGCCCGAAGGCGTCGCCGGCGAAGACGCCGCGCGCCTTGTCGTCGTATACCACCAGGTGGTGCTTCGCGTGCCCGGGCGCGTCGCGACACAGGAGCGTCCGGCCGCCGAGGTCTACGGCATAGCCGTCCGCCGCGTCGACCACGCGTTCTTTGGCGACCGGCACGATCGGCCCGTAGAGGGTTCGGAGCGCCTCCTCGCCGTAGACGACGGTGGCGCCGGCGATGAGCTTCGTGGGATCGATCAAGTGCCGGCTGCCGCGCGGGTGCACCACGAGCGTCGCCGCCGGCAGCTCCTGCATCATCGTCCCCGCGCCGCCGGCGTGATCGAGGTGCACGTGGGTGACGATGACGTAGCCGACCTCGTCCCGGCTGACGCCGAGGACGTCGAGCGCCGCGAGCAGCCGGGGCGCCGAGGTCGCGGCCCCGACCTCGATGAACGCCGACGTCCGTGACCCGCGCACCAGGTAGCTCGCGGTGGTGCGCGACCGGAACAGGCCGGTATCGATGAGGAAGACCGCGTCGCCTTGCGGATCAATCGTCGGCGCGGCCGTGGGCGCGGTCATGTCCCGGCGAGGTAATCGCTGGCGTAGGCCTTCTGCTCGGCGGTGAGGGCGTCGATGTCGATGCCCATGGTCTCGAGCTTGAGGCGCGCGACCTCTTCGTCCTGCTCTTTGGTGATGTCGTAGACCGCGGGCTTGAGATCCTTGCCTTCCTTGGCCATGCGCATCATGCCCATGAACTGGTTGGCGAACGACATGTCCATGACCTCGGACGGGTGACCCTCGGCGGCGGCGAGGTTCACGAGCCGGCCCTTGGCGAGCAGGTAGATGCGGCGGCCGTCTTTGAGGGTGTACTCCTCGCAGTTGTCGCGGATGGTGCGCACCGACTTCTGGCGCTTCTCGAGGTCGGGGATGTTGATCTCGCAGTCGTAGTGTCCGGTGTTGCAGACGATGGCACCGTCCTTCATCACGTCGAAGTGGCGGCCGACGATCACGTCCTTCATCCCGGTGGCGGTGATGAAGATGTCGCCTGATCTCGCGGCCTGGTCCATCGTCATCACCCGGTTGCCGTCGAGGGTGGCCTTGAGCGCCGCCTGCGGATCGACCTCGGTCGCGACCACGTTCGCGCCCATGCCGCGCGCCCGCATCGCACAGCCGCGGCCGCAGTGGCCGTAGCCGGCGACGACGAAGGTCTTGCCGGCGACCAGCACCGAGGTCGCGCGCAGGATGCCGTCCAGCGACGACTGCCCGGTGCCGTAGACGTTGTCGAAGTCCCACTTGGTGACCGCGTCGTTGATCGCGAGCACCGGGTAGAGGAGCTTGTGGTCGTGCGCCATCGCCCGCAGCCGGTGGACGCCGGTGGTGGTCTCTTCGGTGCCGCCCAAGACGCCCTTCGCCAGATCCTGGCGCTTGGTGTGCACGGTCATGATGAGGTCGGCGCCGTCGTCGAGGGTCAGGGTGGGCTTGAAGTCGAGGGTGCGCTCGATGGCCCAGTAGAACTCCTTGGTGTTCATGCCGTGCCAGGCGTAGATCGCGATGCCGTCCTTGGCGAGCGCCGCGGCGATCTCGTCCTGGGTCGAGAGCGGGTTGCAGCCCGACCACGCGACCTCGGCGCCGGCGGCGCGCAAGGTGCGCACCAAGACCGCGGTCTCTTTGGTGACGTGCAGACAGCCGGCGATGCGCTGGCCTTTGAGCGGCTGCTCCTTCTCGTAGCGCTTGCGCAATGCCATCAGCACCGGCATGCGGGCCTCGGCCCACTCGATCTTCATCGTGCCCTGCAGGGCGAGGTTGATGTCTTTGACCTGGTACGCGTCGCTCATGGCTGCTTCTCCGCGGTTTGGAAGGCCCCGCGTGTACCCTCGGGGACGTGGAGTGTCAACCGGCGGCGGCCGGCGCATGCTCGTCCTTGCCACTCACCGCCGGCTTCGATACCGTTAGGGAGATAGCTGTCTGCAATAGGATCGGAGCTGCCATGGCGCGAGTAGCGGGCACCGGCAAAGAGACCACGACGCAGGGTCGGGGCGTCGGCGCGCCGACCCTCGAAGAGCTGCAGGCCGGCACCGCGATGCTGAAGCCCGGCCACCACGGGCCCGCGGTCCTCGAGGTCAAGAAGCTCTTCAATCAGATCGGCCGCGACAACCCGCACTACCAGCCGCTCACCGAGAACGATCGCTATGACCCGGCGCTCCTGAAGAAGGTGGCGCGCTTCCAGACCAATCACCCGGCGCTGTACCACAAGCAGAGCCACGGCAACGTCGACGCCGCGACCCTCGCGGCCCTGCAGGCGCTCGCCGCCGGCGAGCCGGCGCCGCAACCGACCGGCACCAAGGCCGACAAGGCGCTCGCCGCCGGCGGGCCGGGCTTCTACACCACGGTGCAACGAGGCGATTCGCTCGATGCGATCGCGCGCCGCTTCAAGCTCGGGTCGTACCTCGACCTGCTCGCCGACGACCGCAACGCCTGCTTCCGCGACAATCCCCACGCCCTCGCCTTGGGGGCGCAGGTCTTCGTGCCGGTGTCGGTGCCGATGGCCATCGACCTCGGCGCCAACGACAGCTTCGTGCGGCCGCCGCACGACACCCGCGGCCTGGTGATCCGTCCCGGCGAGACCAGCCCCTACGTCGACGCCGTCCGCAGCACGCTGCGCAAGCTGAACTACAAAGGGCCGCTGCCGGCGAGCGGCAGCGCCTACGACCACGCCACCGAGATCGGGGTGCGCTGGTATCAGGCCAACTTCGAGTCGTACCGCGGCCGCGTCGACGGCGTCGTCGGCGAGGCGGTGTGGAACGGCTTCAAGACCGAGCTCGGCGTCGCCGCCGGCAAGCCCCCGAGCGCGCTCCTCGCCGCCACGCTGCCGACGACCCCCGCCAAGCTCCCGGCGCCGCTACAGCCCGGGGTGCGCCTGCGGGTGCCGACGCCGACCAGCACCGGCCCCCGACCCGCCCCGCCGCTTCACGGCGCGCCGCAACCGGCGCCGGCGCTCGGACCGCCCGCGGCGAGCGCGACCACGGTGATGGACGTGCCGCCGCTCTTCCGCTCGATCTCCCGCGGCAAGGTGGGCTTCGACGTCGAAGCGGCCGAGCGGGTGCTGAACCGCCTCGGCGTGACCCCGCCGCTCGCCGTCGACGCCAGCGCCGGCGCCAAGCTGCAGACCGCGGTCATCTGGTACCAGCGGACCCGCGCCCTCGAGACCGTGGACGGCGTCATCGGCACCGAGACCTGGGCGAAGATGATCCAAGAGGTCGGCAGCACGCCGTTGTTGCGCACCGACGTTCGGATCGAGGTCGACGGCGCCGCGCTGCAGACCGCGGCGCAAGCGGGCGGGTTCGCGACCCTCGCGGTGCTCGCGGCGGAGGACCCGGCGCGGGCGCGCAAGCTCGTCGGCTACGCCGGTGGCACCGCCGGCAAGCCCCTGGTGATCGACCTCGAGCTCGTCGACAAGGTCGCGAGCCTCGGGGCGCGGTTGGGGATGCCGTTTGGCGACGCCAACGAGGGCAGCTACGAGGCGGCGCGGGTGCGGATGGAGCTCTTGGGCCAGGTGGTGAGCGGCACCCGCATCGACACCGCGAAGCTCGACGTCGCGACCTGGGACAGCCGCATCCTGGCGGCGGCGGCAAAGCACCACGTCGACCCGGCGCTCATCAAGGCGGTGATGAAGTCCGAGTCGGACATGCACCAGACGCGAAACGGCAAGACCCTGGCGTCCAAGGCCGGGGCGCTGGGGCTGATGCAGCTGATGCCGGCCACCGCCCGCGGCCTGGGCGTGGACCCGCACGACGCCGGGCAGAACATCCTCGGCGGCGCCAAGCACCTCGCGTGGCTCGTCGCCAAGTACAACGGCGATCTACAGAAGGTGATCGCGGCGTACAACGCCGGCGACCGCGCGGTGGACAAGTACGGCGGCGTGCCGCCCTACGGCGAGACCGTCAACTACCTGCGCCGGGTGCGGGCGGCCTACGAGTACTACAAGGCCAGCGGCCAGCCCAAAGCCTGACGCGCTCGCGGCCCGATCAAGGACAGTTGAGGGTGCCGACCTTGGCCCCGTGGCTCTGGATGTAGAGCTGGGCGCCGTGCTCGCCGGTCTTCTGGAACACGCCCTCGCCGACCATGTAGAGACCCACCGCGGTGTAGTCGCGGAAGTCGACGGCGCCGTCGGTGACCTTCAGGTTCAGCGCGCTCACCTTGCCGTCCGACAGGCTCACCCAACAGCCGCGGTTATCGCAGACGCCGAGCACCGAGCCCTCGATCTGCAACACCTGACCGTCGTAAGTGGCAGGCGACGCCAACAAGTCAGCGATCGGGGCGCTGCTCGCGAGGCTCACGCCGCCGAGCACGACCACGCTCGAGGCGATGGCATCGGCGCGCAGTGACGCCACGTCGCCGCAGGTCGGCCCGGTGGGGACGTTGTTCTGGTTGTTCAGCTCTTCGTCGCAGGTGCCGTCGGCGGCGCACGGGTTGTCGCCCAAGCCACAGCCGCTCGCGACCGCCAGCCAACCGATCGACACCAGACCCAGATATCGCATTTTGTGACTCCGTCCGCTCGGGCGGGAACTCCGCCTTCGAGAGCCGCCGCCTTCTAGCGTGTCGCGCGCCGGTTCTCAACCGGAATCGGCCGCCGAACCACGCCGACGCCTGGCGGCGACAATGTTTGCAGTACGCGCGCGAGTTGGATACCTTGGCCCGCTGCCGGCCACGGCCGGCTACGGATCAAGCCGCTCGAGGTGGATCATGCGCCGTCTGTTCGTCGTCCTAGGTGTAACCGCGATCGCCGCTCTCGCCTGCATGGTCGACGTCCCGCCGCCTGACGCCGCCGGCGGCTTTGCCTGCGAGACCAGTGACGACTGCGCCCCCGGTTACTACTGCAACGACAACAAGCGCTGCCAGAAGAGCGGCCCCAACCCGACCGACGCCTGCAACCCCAACCCCTGTGTCGGAACGCCGGCGGGCCCCATCTGCACCCCGTCGAGCACCAGCGGCCACACCTGCAGCGCCGACTGCTCGCAGGCCAGCTGCCCGGCCGAGTTCTTCTGCGTCCGGGTCGAGGCCGCCAAGCTCGAGTGCCGGCCCAAGTGCGCCAGCGAAGGAACCCAGTGCAGCACCGCCGGCGCCGGCGCCGTGTGCGCGGTGGTCTACGACAAGAACGGCACCGACAACCTGACCTGCGTCGCCTGCGACCCGGTGGCTCAACCCGGCGGCTGCTCCGGCGGCGCGACGTGCAAGAACAAGGGCGGCGCCTACGAATACTATCAGGCGCTCCAGTGCGTCGGCAGCACGTGCTCCGGCCACACCACCTGTGTGACGCCGCCGCTCACGTCCTGCGGCGCCGACAGCCGCTGTCACAACCCGTGCGACGACCAGCCGTGCGCCGCCGACCGCAAGGTGTGCATCCCGACCACCGCCGTCGCCAGCCGCTACGAGTGCAGGGGCTGCGACGTCACCACGGTCTGCACCGACAGCGGGACGCTGTGCGCCGCCGACGCGGGCGGCAACGTGTGCGTGCCGAGCTGCGCCACCACCCTGAGCTGCCCGGACTGGACGGGTCACTCGAAGGTCTGCACCAACGTGTCCCTGGCGAGCGGCAGCGGCAGCGCCTGCGCCTACTGTCCCGTGGTCTGCCCCGGCACCGCGACCTGCCAGGGCACCGGCAGTCCCGACTGGAACAGCGCCGCGATCTGCTCGTCCGCCGACCCCTGCGCCGGCTGCCCGTCCGGCTCCGCGACCGACGTCTGCGTCGGCGGGGCCGGGGGCACCAAGCGCTGCGTGCCGAAGTGCGGCACTCCCGACACCGCCTGCACCGCCGGCTCGAGCCCGGGCTGGTGCGTCTGGGTCAAGGACCCGGGCGGCGTCGCGGTCAGCGCCTGCGTCACCTGCACGCCCGCGTGCGGCGGCGGCTTCGAATGCCGCGCGCCCGCCGAAACCCAGACGGCCCCGAACAGCGACATCGACGTCGCGCTGTCGCGCGCCGCCTGTGTCTGCCCGCCGAACGCCGACGGCTGGTTTGCGCTCGGCAGCTCGGCGTGTGATCGCGGCATTTCGTCCGCGGTCACCGGCACGCCGATCACCAGCCACAGCCTGACGACCTGGGGCGGATTGCCGCTGGTCGCGTGGAGCGAAGGGGAGGACGTCAAGATCCGGACCTACGACCCGATCGCCGGGTCGTGGATCGCGCCGCACAACGTCGCGAGCCTCGGCAAAGTGCAGGCGGCCGCCGGCGGCCTGCCGACCGACCCGGTGCTCGCCGTGCTCGGAAACGTGCCGCGGCTCGCGTGGGTGGAACAACGCCCGACCCTGCCCACGGTCAAGAACGTCCACTGGGCCCAGCTCCCGAGCGCCGCCACCGGCTGGACCTTCGAGGGCCGATACAACAACCAGCCGTCGAACAGCAGCACCGGCGTCAGCGGCTACGACACCGCCAACGTGGCGTTCGCGTCGGCGCCGGCGATGGCGCTGTTGCCGGGCACCAATCCCATCGTGGTGTGGCCATACGCGGATGCCGCGGGGGGGCGTCAGATCTTGGCCCGCAGCCTGGTGGGACCGAGTTGGGCCGACTTCGGCGGCACCACAGCGCCGATCGGCCGGGTCGCGGCCGCCTCGACCATCGACTACAAGTCAGCGAGGGTCGGCGTCGACACGAGCGGCGTCCCTTACGCGACGTACATCAACAACGGCCGGGTCTTCATCAGCAAGACGAGCTCGGACGGGACCAGCAACTGGACCTTGGCGGCGGCGACGGCGGCGAACGACGCCTTGACCCTCCGAGACGCCGGCGCGCTCGATCTCTTCATGGACGGCACGACGCCGGTCGTGGCGTTCGACAACACCTACACCGGCTCCCTCAAGGCGATCTACATCCTGGAGCTGAACGGCAACGTCTGGCGCAATTTCCGCAATCGGCCAACCAACCTCGTCGACGGCTCGTTGGGGATCAACCCGGCCATGATCGCCGCCGGCGGTGCCCTCGCCATCGCGTGGGAGGCCAACCCCGGGGTCTCGAGCGAGATCCAGGTGAAGACCGCCCTCACGACCGCGTTCGACCCCGTCGGGCCCGGCGGCAACGCCTCCGGCACCCCGAACGCGGCCTCGAAGAGCCCGCGCCTCACGTACGTCACCCCGGCGCTCGGCGATCCTGGCTTCAGCGGCTCGCTGTGCGCCTCCTGGCTCGAGACGGTCGGCGGCATCGACCAGCTCTACCTGCGCTGCCACGACATCTAGACCCGAGGAGCCGGCTGTAGAACCCGAGCTGCCGTAGCCGACCGCCGGAACGCCGGCGCTCCGGCCGCCACCGGCTCGCTCCACTCCGAAACCGCCGCCCGGCGCCGGTGCGGTCTCCGAACATCATTGAATTCTCCGTATTATTAGGAGAGTAGCAGAGACGACGTGGCCGCCCTGCCGGCGACACCGTAGGCCCCGGTCTTGCAGTTGTCAGGGGACGGGCGTCGATGCCCGACGGCGGTGGGCATCGAGGAAAGGCGGGCGCGATGCGCGGGTGGACGAGCTGGTGCTCCATGGTGGTCCTCGCGGGCTGTGGCGGCGGCGCCCTCGGTGGCGGCAGCGCCGACCTCACGGTGTGTGGTGACGGCGAGGTCGTGCTCCCCGAGCTCTGCGACGACGGCAACGACGTGACCGAGGTCGCCTGCGAGTACGGGGTCGCGCATTGCCGCGCCTGCAGCGCCGCGTGTGACCGGGAGCTCGAGCTCGAAGGGCCGGTGTGCGGCGACGGCGTCAAGGACGCGGCCGAAGCGTGCGACGACGGCGACGGCGACGCCTGCGACGGCTGCCTCGACGACTGCACGCTGCACGTGAACGTCTGCGGCGACGGCGCGCGCTGCGGCGCCGAGCTGTGCGACGACGGCAACGACGTCAACGGCGACGGCTGCAGCGTCGGTTGCGACCACCAGTTCGAATCGATCGGCCGGCTCGTGCCTGCCGACCGGGCGGCGGAGCAGTTCTTCGGGGTCGACGTGCAGATCGACGGCGACGTGATCGTGGTCGGCAAGATCGGCACCACCACCGAGCCGGGCTCGGCCTACGTCTTCACCCGCGACCCGGCCGACCCCGGCCGCTGGTCCGAGACCCTCCGGCTCAGAGCGTCCGACGGCGGCGCCGAGGACGGCTTTGGCGGCTCGCTGGCGCTGTCTGGAACCCTCCTCGCGGTGGGCGCCCACGCCCAGGGCGGCAACCGCGGCGCGGTCTATCTCTACGACCGGAACCGCGGCGGCGCCAACCGCTGGGGTCTGGTGAAGAAGATCGTGGCCTCCGACGCGGCGGCCGGCGACTTCTTCGGCACCGTCGACCTGGCGCCTAACACCCTGGTGGTCGGGGCGCAGGACCACGGCGCCGGCGCGGTCTACGTCTACAAGCGCAACGCCGGCGGCACCGACAACTGGGGCGAGGCCAAGATCCTCCGCGCCGCGGACGGCGTCACCGGGGACCGCTTCGGCGTCTCGGTGAGCCTGTCCGGCGCGCTGCTCGCGGTCGGCGCCTCGAGCGTCAACCAGGCCCGCGGCGCGGCCTACGTGTTCGGGCGCGACACCGGCGGCGCCGGGCAATGGGGCCAGCTCAAGAAGGTCACCGCGGCCGACGGCGCGCCCTTCGACAACTTCGGCCTCCCGGTGAGCCTGTCGGGCGACGTGCTCGTGGTCGGCGCGTCCTTGGCGCCGCGGGCGTACGTCTACGCTCAGAACCAGGGCGGAACCAACGCCTGGGGCCAGCTGACGGCGCTCGACCCACCGGCGGGCGAGGCGGGCGAATTCGGCGGCGCGGTCGCGGCCGCGGGCCCGCTGGTGCTGGTGGGTGACCCGGTCGCCGCCAAGCGCACGCACGCCTTCAGCCGCAACCTCGGCGGCGCCAACCACTTCGGCGCCAACGGCTACCTGGCGCGGCCCGGCGGCGACAGCGTCGGGACGCTGTTCGGCTACGCCGTCGCCGTCGACCACGGCGTCGCGGTAGTGGCCGATTGCGGCGAGGACAACCGGGCCGGCGGGGTGTATCTTTTCGAGGTGCCGGAGACTCCTTGAGCATCGTTCGGGTCGGCGGCCGCCGCATCGAGCTGGTTGCGGGCGACATCACCGTCCAGCAGGTCGACGCCATCGTCACCGCGGCCAACTCCGGTCTGCAGGGCGGCGGCGGCGTCGACGGCGCGGTGCACGCCGCGGCCGGCCCACAGCTCCTCGCGGCCTGCAGAGCGATCGGGGGCTGCGACACCGGCAGCGCCGTCATGACGCCGGCGTTCGCGCTCGCGCGCCGCGGGGTTCGCTCTGTCATCCACGCGGTCGGACCGATCTGGCGCGGCGGCGACGCCGACGAAGACCGGCTCCTGGCCTCGGCCTATCGCGTGAGCCTCACCCTCGCCGACGAGGCGAAGCTCGCCAGCGTCGCGTTTCCGTCGATCAGCACGGGGGTCTACGGGTTCCCGGTGGCGCGGGCGGCGCCGGTGGCACTCGCGACCGCGAAGGCGTTTCTCGCCCGCGACGCGCGCTGCCTCGAACGCGTGGTCTTCGTGCTCTTCGACGCCGGGAGCTTCGAGACCTTCGTGCGGGCGGCGGGGCAGGCGTTCGGGAGCAGGTGAGCGAGCCCCCTTGCCCCACTCGGGGGCAAGGGGGTGGCGAGGCCCGGAGGGCCGAGACGGGGGATGGGGGGTGGGGAGCGCCGCGGCTGCCGCGGCGCGGGAATCAAAGGCAGCGCAGACCGTCCTAGCGACCGCCCATCGGGAACGGCGACGCACAGGCGAGGGCCTCGCCCTCCGGGCCGATGCACTTGCCGCCCAGGTCAAACGAGCAGTCGTCGCCCTCGGTCGCGGTGGCACAGGCGAAGACTGCCTGGGACGGGGGCGGCGGCAGGCGCATCTCGGCCGGCAGGCAGGCGAGCGCGAGCTCGCCGGCCCCGAAGCACCTCCCGGACACGGTCTCGCCGCCGAAGCTGAACGAGCAGGCGGCGTCGAAGCTCAGGTCTTTGCAGGCGAGCACGGCCTCCTCCGGCGGCCGGGGGGGCGGCGGCGCACAGGCGAGCGCGCCGCCGTCGGGACCGGCCATGCACCGGCCCTGGACCGTGAACGAGCACGCCGCCTCGGCCTCGAGACCGGCGCAGGCGTCGATCGACTCCCGGGGCGGACGCTGCCCGGGCGCGCCACCCTGCGGCCCGCCCGCGTCCCCGAGCACCTGACCGTCGCTGCCGCCGGCCGCGACGCTGGTATCGGTCTGGCTGCCGCACGCGGCGAGCCCGGTCGCGAAACACACGAGCACCATCCGACGCAAAGTCTTCATCGCTGCCTCCTTGATAGTGGAACCCGGTCGTGCCGGGCGCCGTGGACACCCTGAAGACAGCCGGGTGGGGAAGAGTGTTAGCGACGCCCGAGGGCCTGGTGCACGAGGGCGTCGAGGCAAGGCGATCGAGTTCTCGAGTTGGACCGATGTTGCCCGCCCCACCCGAGTATGAGGTGGCCGGCCTGTCAACTGTAGATCTATCCATCCGGTAGTCTCTGCTACCGGGTCTTGGTAGTCCGTCGCCGCAGCCAGGCGCCTCGAGGAGGTT
>JACRCV010000047.1 GCA_016218825.1 Deltaproteobacteria bacterium | reverse complement strand
GCTGGCGATCGGTGCGATGGCGCTCGCGCCGCGGACCAGCTACGACGCCGACGCCTGGACGTGGTCGGCGGCGCTCGCCGGCATTGGAGGTTGGCACGGCGCGCTCTTGGGTGGCTTGCCGGGCGACGATTGGCAGCGGACTCGGGGTCGAGGCGGCCTGCTCGCCGGCGCTGCGCTCGGTGGTCTGACGGCTGCCGTCGTCTCCCAGTGGTATCGACCGGCGATCGCCGACACCGGCGAGGCTTTGATCTACAGCGCGTTCGGCAATGGTCTCGGGCTCGGTGTCGGTTTGCTGCTCGACCCCGGCGGTCGCCAGACCTCGGCGCGACTGATGCAAGGGGTGGGTTTGGCGACGGCCGTTGGTGGCACGCTCCTCGCGCCGCGATGGGAGCACGGGCTCGCGGAGACGCCGTTGACGCTGGCGGCGGCCGGCACCGGTGCGGTCAGCGGCTACTTCGTCTCCGAGCTCTGGCGACGGGACCACAACGACGCTCCCGAAGGTCGCCGGCGTTTCGGCGGGGCGCTGGCGGGCGGCGCTCTCGGGGTGCTCGCCGCCGGGCCCCTCGCGCAGCGCTTTGCGCTCAGCTGGGGAGACAGCGCCGAGTTGCTGTTTGCCTACGGCGGCGGCGGCACCTTCGGTTACGGTCTCGGGGGCTTGATCGATCCGGCAGCGTTGCGGTTGCAGACGACGCTGCAGCTCGGCGGCGCGGCGGTAGCCTCCGGCGCGGCCCTGTGGCTGCGCGACCGGACCCACTATTCGGGGACCGATGTCGCCTTTGGGGTGCTCGGCGCGGCCATCGGCGCCTGGCACGGGCAGCTCGGCAGTCGATGGGCCACAGAGGCGCAGGGCCTGGACGTCCCGGCGCCGGTCACGCGGTCCCGGGCGCGGTTCGCGTCGTTGATGGCCGGCGGGCTCGGCCTGCTCGGCGCCATGGGATTGGCGCAGGTCGTCGAGTACGAGCCGGGAGACCTCGTGGAGGTCGGTGCCGGCGCGGTGGTCGGCAACCTGATGGGGCTGGGCGTCGGCGTGGCGTTGCGGCACGATCCAGACGGCCGGCATCGGGTGTTGGCACAGCAGGTGGCCGGTCTGGGGTTGACCGGGGTGGCCGTGGCCTTGTCGCCGCATACGGCGTACCACGCCGCCGACGTGACGACGCTCAGCGCCGGCGCGCTCTTCGGCCTGTCGTTGGGGACGTGGGCGCCTGGGAATTGGCGCGACCTGCCATCGACTCGGGAACGGCTGGGTGCCGGCCTGGCCGGGGCCGGGGCGGGGTTGGTGACCGGCGCGGCGATGACGCAGTGGCGTGGCCTCGAGGTCGGCGAGGCGGTCGGACTGTTCGCCGCCACCGGGACGCTGTTGCTCGTCGGCGACGGCAGCACCCAGCTCGTGCTCGGCAGCCGTTCGCCAAGGACGCGCAACCGCGCCGCGAGCGGGATCGCGGCAGGGTTGGGCGCCGGGCTCGGCGTCGCCGTGCCCTATCTGCGCCTCGATGAGGTGGTGCCGGCGGCCGTACCCGCCGGCGCGCTGATGGGCGGGCTCGCGGGGGTCTGGCTGCCGGAGATCATCCCCGGCCCCGCGGGCCGAAGGCACCGCCGCATCGCCGGCGTCGAGATGGGGATGCCCCTGGGGGCGCTCACTGCCGGGCTGCTGTCGCCGCGCTTGCGCTACGAGGTCGCCGACCTCGCCGAGCTGTCGGTGGCGATGCTCGCCGGCAACCTGACCGGATTTGCCGGTGGTTGTCTGCTCGACGCTCGCGACTGCTTGAGCGCCGAGCGCGGCCGGGCGCCGGCGATCGGAGCGGAGGCGATGGGTTTCGGCATCCTCGGTGTGGCGCTCGCGACCGCGTCGCGGACCAGCTACGGGCCCGCCGACTACCTTTATATGTCGGTCGCGACCGCCGGCGGCGGCGTCTACGGCGGCCTCATCGGTGACAGCGCCGACCGGCGAGCCCGCGACGCCCGGATCTTCGGTGCCGGTCTCGGCTTATTGGGTGGCGCCGCCACCGCGAGCGCGCTGCATCTGTCGCCGGCCGCCACCTTCGAGGCCTCGGCCGAGGCGGTGCTCGCCAGCCTCTTCGTCGACAGCGCGGTCACGCTCACCGGCATTCACGATCGCGATGCAGCGCACCTTCGCCGGCAGCGGCGGTTGTACGGCAGTCTCGCGGGCCTCGGCGCGTTCGCCGGCGGTAGCTACCTGAGCACGCGCACGGCCTACTCCGGCTCCGACGCCGCGCTGACGATGCTGATGAGCGGCCTCGGCGGTTGGGGTGGCTTCAGGCTCGCGGGCCTCGACGTCGATCTCTCGGTGCGGCGGACGCAAACCACCACGGCGGGTGCGGTGTTGGGCGGCTTCGCGGGGATGCTCACCTCGCAGTTCCTCGAGCTCGATTCGACGACGCTCGTCTTCGCGACCGGCGGCGCGTTGGCCGGCAACCTCCTCGGTTGGTCGTTGGGGCAGCTCGCCGGCACCCCGCACGCCCGCGCTGACTTGAGTGCCGCGGCGATGACCGCGGGGGGCATGACCCTGGCGCTTGGCGGCGCGATGTTTGGCGACCGGCTCGCGGTGGGTGCCAGCAACGCCGGCATGATCTCGCTCGTCGGCGCCTTTGGTGCTTGGCACGGTGGCTGGCTGTCCCGGACCTGGAGCCGGACGCCGGTCGAGGCCTCACCGATCGTCGGTGGCAGCATGCTCGGCGGCGGCGTGGGGCTCCTGACCGGAGCGGCGTTCGCGAGCCAGCTCACCTACGCCCCCGCCGACGTCGCCGAGTCGGCGATGGGCTTCGTGGCGGCAAACAGCTTCGGCGCCGGCCTCGGCTTGGCGTTCGGCCCGAAGGACGACGACCGCCTCGCGGTTGGCTTGATGGAAGGGTTCGGCGTCCTCGGCACCGTGGTGATGGCGAGCTTCGCGCCGCGCACCGAGTTCCGGGGCGAAGACTGGGTGCTCGGGGTCCTCGCGACCGGCCACGGGGTGTGGCAGGGCGTCGGCAGCGCCCGGCTGTTGAAGGTCGATGATCCACGCCGGCTCGCGGGCGGCACGATGATCACGACCGCCGTCGGCGGCATCGCCGGCGCCGTGGCGTCGCAGCACTTCCACCTCACCCTCGCCGAGACCCTGGCGGGCTTCTCGGGCACTCTCTGGGGCGCGTGGCTCGGGGCCTGGACCGGGGTCATCTGGGGGGATCGTTTGAAGATCGACGCCGCGGGCGTGAGCATGGCCGGCAGCGACGTCGGTTTGACGCTGTCGGCGCTGGCCGTGAGCCGCATCGGCAACATGCCGCCCGCTCAAGTCGGTACCATCAACTTGATCGGCGCCGGCGGTGCGCTCGCCGGCGCGGCCGTCGGCGTGCTCATCCCCACCGCGAAGAACGTGCAGAAGGGCACGCTCTTCGGAACCGCGGCCGGGCTCGCGGCTGGGGTCGTGATCACCGAGATCCTGGACCTCAGCCTCACCCCCGGGTCGCCTGGCGCGAGCGCCGGCGCGAGCGGCGGGACCTTCACCGGGCCGTGGCGATGGCCGGCGTGGCTGCCGTCGGTTGACGTCGCGATGCCGGTGGTGGGACCGCCATTGCCGGTCAATCCCGATTGGCCGGTCCCCGATACCGGCTTGTCAGTGGGGCTGCAGGGAATGTGGCATTGAGGCCCGCGCCCGCACCCCGCCGTCTACTTGGCGAGCACCGCCTCTTCGATGATGACCGGATACGCGTAGCCGGCGCCGAAGTCCCTGTCGAGCCGCACGACGCCGGTGATCTCGACCACGTCGCCGACCGCGATCTCGGCGTCGCTGGTCACCGTCAGGTCGTTGTCGCCGCTCGCCTGGGCGCCGCTGCCGTCTCTCAGGTGGAACCAGTTCTTGCCCAGGATGCCGCTGTTGGCCTTCACGACCTTGCCGCGCACCGCCACCTTGCTCTCCTTCAGCGCCGCCTTCTGGCCGTAGACCTCGGCGATGGTCTTGGCGTTGGCGCCGGCGGCCTTGGCCACCTTCACGTCGGCGACGTCGGCGGCTGCCGCGGGGGCAGCGATCGGCGCGCCGTGACCGGCGGGCAGCTGGGCCACCGGAGCGCCGGCGGCCGCCGCCCCGGGGCCGGCGAGCGTGCCGAAGACAACCTGGTCGAACTTGCGGTTCAACGACTTCGACTCGAAATGCTCCATCACCAGCGGGTTCTCGACCACGACGTCGGCGCCGGTGGCCGCGGTGGTCTGCGGGACTGCGGCCCAGATCTCTCCGGTCGCCGCCGCGAGCCGGAGGTAGCTATAAGGTGGCGCATCGATCCGCTCGACCAGCTTGCCACGCACGGCGGTGCTGCCCGGCGAGGGCGCCTCCGCGGTCGCCGCGGCGGCGGCCGGCGCCTCCGGTCCTTTGCATGAGGTCACGGCCAACGACAACAGCACGACGGGAACAAGACGCATCTTGGAGTCCTCCGGAAGTCTGCACACCAGAAACCGCCGAACCATAGCCAACGGGAACCGCCAACGCCAGCGCCGCAGCCGCCGGGAATCGTGCGTCCGGGCGCCAGCGCGCGCTCCGGCGGCCGTGGGTCACGCGCGAGCGGAGCGCAGCAGCGGCGGACCGTCGAGGCGATCGACCAGCGGCGTGCAAGGCGACCAAGGGGCCTTTCGCTCGGCGTCGATCTGTGCCAACGAATGCGATCGTGGAAGGCCTCCTGATCCTCTTCGGCCTCGGCGTCCTCGCGACCCCCTTCGTGCTGAGCGTCGTCGCGCTCGCGAACAGCGGCCGGATTGCCAGGCTCGACGCGCGTCTCAACGAGCTCACCGTCGAGCTCGCCCGCCTGCAACAGGATGTCACCGCGCTGCGATCCGATGCGCATCTAGCGACCGGCGCCGCGCTCACCGCCGAGGCTCCAACCCCGGCCGCGACCGCGACGAGCGCGCAGATGCCGTCGGCGGCGGTCAGGGTCGAGTCGGCCGTGGCTTCGGGAGCCACCGCCGTCGTCGCCGCACCACCGAGCGTCGCGACCGAGGCGGTGGTCGAGCCGTCGCCGACACCGGCCGCGGCTTCGAGCTCGAGGCCGGCGCCGCAGTCGGTGGCAGGCCAAGAGCCGACCGCGGCGGTCGCTGCCGGCGTTCCGCTCAAACCGCGGCGCACCTGGAACGTCGAAGAGGCGCTCGGTCGGCAGATCTTCTTGTGGGCCGGCGTCGCCGCGGTCAGCGTCGGCGTGCTGTTCCTGCTCTACCTGGCGGCGCAAGAGATGGGCGCGGCGGGCAAGGTGACCCTCGGCTTCATCGGGGCCGGCGTGCTCTTCGGCGTCGGCTTCGTCGCCGAGCGCCGCGAGCGCTACCGGCAGTTCGGCCGGCCGCTCATCGCCGGTGGTTGCGCCATCGCCTACTTCGTGACCTTCGCGATGCACTTCATCCCCGCGGCCAGGCTCATCGACTCCGAGGCGTTCGCGGTGACCCTGTTGCTCGCCGCCGGCGGCCTGGCGGTGGCCCTGAGCCTGCGCTACCGCCACGAGTGGACGACGACGTTGTCCTTCCTCCTGATCTTCTTGGCCCTCGGGATCGCGGCCGCGAAGACCGACGCCACCTTCAACCTGGTCGCGACCACCACGGTCGCCGCCGCCTTGGCCTTCCTGGTGTGGCGCCTGGCGTGGGACCGCCTGCTGGCGCTGGGCGTCGCCGCCACTTGGGTCACCCTCGGATGCTGGTTGCTCCCGAACACCTGGGCCCGCACGTCCGCGGCCGATCGGCTCGAGCTCTTCAGGTTGCTGTTGCCGCTCGTCTGCACCTGGCTGGCCTTCGGGCTCGCGGTCGTCCTCCGTCGCGCGCCGGCGCCGCGCGCCGAACGCTGGCAGGGGCTCGCCGCCCTCGCGAACATGATCGGTGGCTTCGGGCTGGCGATGCACCTGGTCTACACGCTCGCGCCGCCGCTCTCCTTCGTGGTGGCGCTGGCGTACGGCGCCGCCTACCTCGGGGCGGCGGTGTGGCTGTACCGACGGCAGCGGCGGCTGGCGTACCTGCTGTCGGCGACGATGGGCCTGATGCTCTTGGGCCTGGTCTCGCCGCTGCGTCTCGGGTTCGGCAGCTACTGGGTGCCCAGCTTGAGGCTGTTCGGCATCGAGCTCTTGCTCCTCGCCGGCGTCCTCCTCAAGGAGCGCTACTTTCGCACCTTGGCGTACCTGGTGTTCCTCGCCACGATGCTCGAGGTGCTGCTCGTCAAGAACGGGGCGGCGCTGTTGTCGTTCGCCGGTGTCACCTTTCATCATCGGCTGGTGCTGCTCGCCGGCACCAGCGTCGCCGGGTTCGTCAACGTTGGCCTCTTGCGGCGTCGGTGGCGTGCCGCGCTCTGCCCCCAGGAGATCCCGGGGGTGTTCTACTTCTTCAGCACCACCGCGGCCGCGACCCTCTGGGCGCTCGTGGCCTACGAGGTCAGAGACCTGTGGATGGCGCCGGTCGTGGCGGCGCTGAGCCTGTGCGGGATGTTGGTCGGCAATCGCTACCGACTGCCGGACTTTGCGGTGCTCGGCACGCTGTACGCCGCGACCGCGGTCGGGGCGGTGCTGCTCTTCGATCTCGAGTTGAGCCCGAGCGACGGGCCGCGGGCGCTGCGGCCGATCATCATGTCGCTGGTCGCGCTGTCGTTGGCGCTCGACTACGTCACCTGCCGGCGATGGATCCTGGCGGCGGCGGCGTCACCCCGGCTGACGCTGCCGCGCATCGCCGCGGTCGCCGCGAGCGGCCTCGCCTGTGTGGTCGTCTTCGTGTTGCTGCTCGTCGACGTGCCGCATGCCTTCGTCGCCCCGGCGGCGGCCTCGATGACCGTCGTCCTCTTCTACCTGGCGCTGCGCTATGACCTCGCCGAGCTGTTGGTCGAGGGTGTCGGGTTCACGGTGTTCGCCGCGGTGGTGCTGGTGGCGGAGCCCTGGCAATTTCCGGCGCACGTCTTCGGAGTGCCGGCGCGGCTCTTCGGCGCCGGCCTGACGCTCGCGCTCTGGTATCTCGCAGAGCAGCTCTTGGAGCGCTTCTGGGCGCGAGCTTTGGACGCGGGCGCGGCGCGCTTGGTCTTCGGCAGCCGGCGGCGTTTCTTCAAGCTGGTCGCCGGCTACCTGATCCTCGCCACGCTCGGCCTGGTCTGGAGCGTGAAGCACGAGGCGATGGCCTACGACAAGAATCTGCTGGTCGCGCTCCTGTGGGGGGTCGCGGGCGTCGTTTACCTCGAGATCAGTCGATTGAAGGGATCGCCGTTGTGGTGGGCGCACGGTCACGGCCTCGTCGGCCTCGGCGCGCTGCACCTGTTCCTGGTGAGCTTCGTGCAGGGCGGCACGGTCGGTCCCGTGAGCCTCCGGGCGCTGACGGTGCTGCCGTTCTTGCTCGTCGTGCTCTACGTCTACAACACCTTCGCTTCGACCGCGGCGGGCCTGTCGTTACCGCCGCGGGCGCGCGGGCTCAAGCCGGCCTACCTCTATCTGATCGCCGCGATCGTGGCCGGGCTGTCGATGTACGAGCTGATGCGGGCCTGGGTGATCGTCGCCTGGGCGCTCCTGGCGCTCGCGATGCTGTGGCGCGCGCAAGGTGAGATGCAGCGTCACTGGCGCCGGTGCGCCTTGATCCTCGTCGCCGCGACCGTGGTCCGCACCATCGGCGTCAACCTATACTTCCGCGACGAGATCGGCGCCTTTCGCTTGAACCTCGCCACCGTGCCGCTCGCGGCGCTGGGGATGGTCGTTGGCTACGGTATGCTGCGCCGCGCCGAGCTGCGCGAGCCGCGCCCGGTCGCGGTGGCGCGCTCGATCGTCGCCGCTCTCCGGCGCCCGGTCGTGATGTGGTTGTCGGCGCTCGTCGTGCTCGCGACCGGCTTCGTGGTCGTCGAGGCCGAGGGCACCATCCTCACGGTGTGGTTGAGCGTCGAGGGCGCGGCGCTGGTGGGCTTGGGCTTCGCGGCGAAGGAGCGCCTGTCACGGCTGTTGGGGCTGTGGATGTTGTGCTTCTGCATCCTCAAGCTCTTCATCTACGACCTCCGCGATCTCTCGGGGGTGCCGCGGATCATGTCGTTCATCGGCCTGGGCCTGGCGCTGATCGCGGTGTCGTTCGCCTACACCCGCTTCAAGGAGCGGCTGGCGGAGATCCTGTGATGTCGACCCGGCTGCGTCTCGCGATCGTCCTGGCGTTGGTGCTCACGGTCGGCGTCGTCACCTGGCTGGTGACGACCCAGGCGACGCCGGAGCAGTCGTTGAGCCTCGCGGTCCTCGTCGACACCGGCACCGAGACGGTGCGCTCCCTCGACCGCCTCGGGAAGCTGGCGACCGAGGTGACCCTGGGCGAAGAGGAGCGCATCGGCGCCGGGATCGCCGCGGCCATCGAGGCCGGCGGCGGTGACCCCGAAGGGGCGGCGGCAGACCAACGGGCGGTGGCGGCGGCCTACGCCGGGGCGGTGGTGGCCGAGCTCCAAGAGCGCGGCGGCCCGCGCCGCTCCGGGGTGCAGTACCGGGTCAAGGTGCTCGGGACGAGCGAGATCAACGCGTTCGCGGTCGCCGGCGGCCACCTCTACATTACGACCGCGATGCTCGGCCTGATCGAGAGCGAGGCCGAGCTCGCCGCGGTGTTGGGTCACGAGATGGCGCACGTCGACCTGAAGCACTGCATCGAGCGCATCCAGTACGAGCACGCGGCGGCCAAGCTCGGCGGCGAGCCCCTCGAGGCGATGGTCGGGATCGGGGCGGGGCTCGTGAGCATCGGCTTCGCCGACGATCTGGAGCGCGAGGCCGATCGGATGGGCACGATCTACGCGGCGCACGCCGGCTACCACCCCCAGGGCGGGCAGCTGGTGTTCCAGCGCCTGTTGCGGCTCTCCGGTGCGCGGCCGGAGGCGCGCGCCAACGTCGGCGCCGAGGTCCGCGGCATGCTCGAGGACGCGCTCGAGGGCTACTTCCGCACCCACCCGAAGGCGAGCGAGCGGATCGCGGGCTACGACCGGGTCTTTCGCGAGCAGGGCTTCGAGCTCGACTCCGGCCGCTACTACGTCGGGCGCCAGAACTACGCCGACATGCAGCCACGCGCGGCGCGGGAGCTCGACGCCGAATGGGTGACCGGGCGCATCTTCCCGCCCCGCTCGGCGAAGACCCGCCGCCTCGGGTAGGCTGGCGCGCATGACGAGGATCCGGTGGCGGCGTCGCGCGTTGATCCTGGCGGTCGTGGCCGGCGCTGCCGTTGGTTGCGGCGACGACCGGGACTTGAGCCCGATCCCGGCGTTGCGCGCGCTCCGCTTCGAGACCACGACGGTCGCGGTCGGGACGACGCCGCAGCTCGCCGGCTCGTTCTCGTACCTGGATGGCGACGCCGACGTCAGCTCGTTGTTCATCGAGGTGACGACACCGACAGCGCAGGCGCAGACCGTCGGCCCGAGCCCGGCCGAGAACGTCGCCGGCCATCGTTCCGGCACCCTGGCGTTCACCTTCACGCTGAACGCCGGCGCCGCGGGCGCGTACGCGCTCGCGGTCTGGGTGGTTGACGCGCTCGGCAACGAGTCGAATCACCTGGCGGCGACGATCACGGCCCAGTGAGATTGCCCGGCCGGCGCAAGGCTGCTATTCGCTGCCCATGCTTCGGGCTCGCGTTCGGACCGCGTCCTTGGTCTTGGCTCTCCTCGTCACCGACAGCGCCGCGGCGTACGTCCTGCCGGCCGACTTCGTGTTGCGGATGCTGGTCGAGAAGCGTCGCCGGTTGGGGATCGCCGACATCACCGTGACGCTGTCGACCGAGATCGACAGGAAGACCAGCGCCGTCGAGGAGCGCCTCTACATCAAGGATCCGGAGAAGATGCGCCGGGTGCGCACCGAGGACGGCGGCACCAAGCTCGTGGTGATCGCGGCCGACAAGGCCGCGGCCGGTCCCGAGGGCGCGCTGAAGCCGTTGAAGGCCGCGCCCGACATCCTGCCGCTGTTGCTGCAGCCGGCCGGCGAGGATCTCGAGCAAACGCAATCGCGGCTCGTCGCCACCCTGCACAGGTTCGACATCGACACCGAGGTGGTGAGCCTGGGGCGGCTCGGCAACACCGTGGCGTACGTGATCGGCGCCAAGCCGAACGAAGCCGACAAGGCCCAGCTCTGGATCGACAAGGAGAGCTTCGTGCCCCTGAAGATCATCACCCCGCAGAAGAAGGACGCCAAGATCGAGACCACCGAGGTCCGCTGGCTCGAGTTCGGCTCCGCGGTGACCGGCGACTGGTTCCCGCGCGTCATCGAGGTGTGGAAGGACGGCCGGCGTCTGGAGCGCTCCGAGGCGACGAAGGTCGAGATCAACAAGAAGATCCCCGACACCCTGTTCACGCTTCCCTGAGCGAGGCGGGAGCTCTCATGGTGCGCGGCGACGCGCCACCGGCGGCAACGGTCGCGGCCGAGCCTTCGACCGCCGGCGTCGCCCGTCTGCTGCTCTTCGAGCCGGTCGGGCTCTTGGACTATCGCGTGCCGGAGGCGCTCGCCGGCAAGCTCGAGCGCGGCGTCGCGGTGAAGGTGCCGCTCGGCAAGCGGCACACCGAGGCCTACGTCGCGGCGCTCTACGACGGCCCGGGTCCCGCCGGGGTGGCGCTCAAGGAGATCGACGCCTTGAGCCCCGACCGGCCGGCGCTGCCCGGGGCGCTCATCGACCTGGTGGTGTTCGCCGCCGACTACTACCGCGTCAGCCCCGGGGAGCTGTTGCAGGCGGCGCTGCCCGCCGCGGTCCGCCCGGCCGCGGTCTACTACCGCCTGACGCCGGCCGGTGAGCTGGCGACCGCCGCCAGCGACTTGAGCGACGGCGCGCACGCGTTGCTCGCCTTCGGCCAGAAACACCGCAAGGGTTTCTCGCTCGCCGCCGCCGAGAAGAGCCTCGGCCTGACGCGCAGGCGGGCGCAGAGCGCCTTGAAGGGGCTCGTCGGGCGCGGTCTGTTCGCGTTGCGCAAGAAGAGCAGCGCGCCGCGGCAGGTGACGCTCGTGGAGCGCACGACGAAGGACGCCGCCGAGCTCGGTCCGCGCGCCAAGAGTCTCGGCAAGCTCCTGCAGCGGCTCGAGCCCGGCCGCCCGGTCAAGGTCGGCGACCTCGTAGGTGAGGTCCCGAACCTGTATCGCAAGCTCGAGCTCCTCGAACAGCGCGGCCTCATCCGCAAGGTGCGCGAGGCGGAGCGTCTGGCGCCGCACGAGTTCCCGGAGGCGAGCCCGGTGCCGCCGCTGTTGACCGACGATCAGAAGGTGGCGGTCGAGGCGATCACCGCCGCCATCGGGCGCGGCCGGTACCAAGCCTTCGTGCTCCACGGGGTCACCGGGAGCGGCAAGACCGAGGTCTATCTCCGGGTCATCGAGCGGGCGCTGGCGCTCGGCAAGACCGCGCTGATCTTGGTGCCGGAGATCGCCTTGACGCCGCAGCTCGGCGCCCGCTTTCGCGCCCGCTTCGGCGACCGGGTCGCGACCTTCCACTCCGGGCTGACGCCGGGAGAGCGGCGCGACGAGTGGGAGCGGGTGGCGCGTGGCGAGGCGGTGATCGGCCTCGGGGCGCGCAGCGCGTTGTTCCTGCCGCTCGCGAACATCGGCGTCGTCGTCGTCGACGAAGAGCACGAGACCTCGTTCAAGCAGGAGGAGTCGCCGCGCTACCACGCACGCGACCTCGCGGTGGTGCGGGCGCATCACCAGGGCGCGGTGGTCGTCCTCGGCTCGGCGACGCCGTCCTTGGAGAGCCACGCCAACACCGTGTCGGGTCGTTACCTGAAGCTCGGGTTGCCGAAGCGTGTCCTCGAGCGCCCGATGCCGGCGGTCGAGATCGTCGACCTGGCGCGCAGCGAGCCGGTCGGCGACGGGGTGTTCACCAGGCCCTTGGCGACCGCGCTCGAGGCGACCCTCGCCGCCGGTGAGCAGGCGGTGCTGTTTCTCAACCGGCGCGGCTTCGCGCCCTACATCTACTGCCGCGACTGCGGTCACGCCTTCCGCTGCGCCGACTGCGACGTGACCCTCACCCTGCACCAGCGCCGCGCGGTGTTGCTCTGCCACTACTGCGGCTTCGTCGAGCCGGCGCCGGACGTTTGCCCCAAGTGCCTGGGGCACAAGCTCGCCGGCTTCGGGCTCGGGACCGAGCGCATCGAGAGCGAGCTGCACGCGCTGTTCGGCGACGTCAGGACCCTGCGGCTGGATCGCGACGTGACCCGGACCAGGCGGCAGCTGGAGACGACGCTGGCGCGGTTTCAGGCGCGCGAGGCGCAGGTGTTGATCGGCACCCAGATGGTCGCCAAGGGCCACGACTTCCCGAGCGTGACGCTGGTCGGTGTCATCGCCGCCGACGCGAGCCTCAACTTCCCCGATTTCCGCGCCGCGGAGCGGACCTTTCAGCTCCTCGCGCAGGTCTCGGGCCGCGCCGGCCGGGGCGACAGCCCGGGGCGCGTGATCTTACAGGCCTACGAGACCGAGCACTACGCGGTGCAGGCCGCAAGCCACCACGACTACGAGGAGTTCGTCAGCCGCGAGATGGGGCACCGGCGCGAGCTCGGCTATCCGCCGTTCTCGCACCTCGCGTTGTTGCGCTTCGAGAGCGCCGACGAGGCCCGGGCGCTGCGGGCGGCTGAGACCGCGGCGGTGCGGCTGCGGTCTCGGGTCGACGCCGAGCACTTGGCCGCCAAGATCTTGGGGCCGGCCCCGGCGCCGTTGTCGCGCCTGCGTGGCGTCTGGCGGATCCAGGTGCTGATCAAGGCGTTGCAGCGCACCGCGTTGCGGCCGTTGTTCGCCGCGCTCGGCGATCCGCGGGACGCCGAGGTGCGCCAGATCCTTGATGTCGATCCGTTGAGCATGTTGTAATCGCACCTGGCCTGTTTTCGTGAGGAAGCGATCTTCGTCCCCGCCCCACCCGGGGGCGGGGATTACGGGGTGGGGGGGGGGAGCGCCGCGGCAGCCGCGGCGCGGGAATCAAGTGATGACGGAAACGGTCCAGCCACGGTGAGGACCTGGCGCACATGCCGAAGACGATTCTCGTAGTCGACGACAGCGGCAACGGCCTCGCCGGGCTCAGCGACGCGCTCGAGCACAGTGGCTACGATCCGACGGTCCTGCACGCCGGCGACGACCCGGTGGTCCAGTTTGGCCTGCTGAAGCCCGAGATCGTGTTCCTGAACCTGAGAGAACCCACCGCTGTCGAAATTTGCCAAGGGATTCGCGACAATCCGGACGGCGCCATCGTCCCGGTGATCCTCGTCGGCTCCGGCCAGGAGGCGGTCCGCTCGCCGTCCGACGCCCTCACTCAGGGCGGTGACTACTATTTCTCGACGCCGCTCGAGATGAACAAGGTCTTGGCCAAGGTGCAGACCTACGTCGGCGCCGGCACCTCGGCGGTCGAAGCCGAGGCGCCCAAGGCCTCGGATCAGCGGGTTCCGCCGCCCGGTCTGGCGCCGCTGCCGCCGATCCCCGAAGAGGTCACGCAGCCGGTGCGGGTCCTGCCTGCCGCGCCTCCGCCGCCCGCTGCCCCCGCGCCCTTTGTGCCGCCACCGGCGCCGGTCGGCTTGCCCTCCTTCTCCTGGGACAAGAGCACCACCGCGCCCGGTGACGACGCCGCCCTCGCCGAGGCCTCCGACGCGCTGCTCGCGACCATCGGCGCCGGCGACCGTGAGGTCACGAAGCCGCACGCCGCGATCCCCGAGGCCCTGCGACCGGAGGCCGCGGCCGGCGCCCCCGACACCGAGGCGGTCGATGCCGGCGTCGCCGACGAGAGTGCCCTCGAGGACGGCGCCGAGGACGCGCTGCGCCTCAAGGAAGAACAGGAGCTGCAGCAGAAGCTCACCGCACAAAAGGCAGCCGACGCCGAGAACGCCCGGCGCGCGGCGGAGGCTCAGCGACAGGCCGAACGGGAGGCCGAAGCGCGGGCGGCGGAGGCGCTGCGGCAAAAGGCCGAGGAAGAGGCGCGCCTGAAAGCCGAGGCCGAGCTCCTGCGACGCGCCGAAGAGGAAGCGAAGCGTCGCGTCGAAGAAGAGCTCCGCCGCAAGGCCGAAGAAGAGGCGCGGCAGAAGGTCGAAGAGGAGGCGCGCCGCAGGGCCGAAGAAGACGCCCGTCGTAGAGCCGAAGAAGAGGCGCGGCAGAAGGTCGAAGAGGAGGCGCGCCGCAAGGCCGAAGAAGACGCCCGTCGTAGAGTCGAAGAAGAGGCGCGGCAGAAGGTCGAAGAGGAGGCGCGGCGCAAGGCCGAAGAGGAGGCGCGGCGCAAGGCCGAAGAGGAGGCGCGGCGCAAGGCCGAAGAGGAAGCGCGGCGCAAGGCCGAGGAAGAAGCGCGGCGCAAGGCCGAGGAAGAAGCGCGGCGCAAGGCCGAGGAAGAGGCGCGGCGCAAGGCCGAGGAAGAGGCGCGGCGCAAAGTTGAAGAGGAAGCGCGGCGCAAGGCCGAGGAAGAAGCGCGGCGCAAGGCCGAAGAGGAAGCGCGGCGCAAGGCCGAGGAAGAGGCGCGGCGCAAGGCCGAAGAGGAAGCGCGGCGCAAGGCCGAGGAAGAGGCGACGCGGGAGGCCGAGGTCCGGCGGCAGGTGGAGGCCGAGGTTCGGCGGAAGATGGGGCTCGGCGATCAACCGGTGCTGCCGGTAGAGGCGCCGGTGGCGCGCCCTGATGCGAAGGGTCCGCCGCGGCGCGAGCGGCTGCCGATCGAGCAGGCGCCGGCGCCTGCGGCGCCGGTGGCCTGGGCACAGCCGGCCATCGCCGCCCAGGCGTCGAAGCCGGGAGGACTGGCGCCGCTCTCGGCGTTATCGCCTGCGGAGGGCCCATTTGGCGGCCAGCAGGACATCGCCTGGTTGATGCAGGTGGTGGCGGCGCAGCAGGTGACCGGCCGGATCGATTTCGCCTCCGACAACCGCAAGAAGACGCTGTTCGTCGAGCGCGGTGGGCCGGTGGACGCCTATTCGAGCCAGGTCTTCGACCGGATGGAGGAGTACCTCTACCGGGAGGGCAAGATCACCCGCGCCCAGTATCAGGACGTGCGCGTCAAGGGGCTGCGCAACCCGCGCAAGATCGGCGCCTACCTGGTCTCCGAGGGCTTCATGAAGCCCGAGGAGCTGTTCGCGACGGTGCGTGGCTACTTGATGGAGGTCGCCTTCGGGCTCTTCGAGTGGGAGGCCGGCACGTACGCCTACCTGCCGGAGCGGGTCGAAGAGGACGATCGGATCACGCTCGACGTCGATCCGCGGGCGATGATCGTCGAAGGCATTCGCCGCAAGTATCTCTTGCCGCGTTTGATGCAACGCCTCGGGGCGCCGAGCACCTTGCTCGTGCCCAAAGAAGGGGTCGCGCCGACCCCGGACGTCTGGGGTCTGTCGGCCGACGAGCGCCAGGTGTTGCGGCTGCTCGACGGCACGCGCTCGATCGAAGACTTGGTGTTCTCCACCGGGTTGTCGGCGCAGCGGGTTTACCAGGTGCTGACGGCGCTGGTGGCGCTGGACTACGCCGAGATCCGCGTCCGCGGCATCGAGGGGGTCGACGCCGACGGCGCCTCGGCCGGCGACGAGATCGATCGGCGGCGCATCCACGAGAAGGTCGAGCAGGTGCGCAAGCTCGATTACTTCCAGATCCTCGGGGTGCAGCAGGCGGCGACCACCTACGAGATCGATCGCGCCTACGAGCGGATGCTCGCCGACTTCAAGGCCGAGCGCTTCTCCAGCGCCGTGAATCGCGAGCTCGCCGAGCAGCTGTTGGAGATCGCCCGGGTCTTCGACGACGCGCGCGAGGTGCTGAAGAACGACGCGCTGCGGGCCGCATACGCCCGCCACATCGGCTGATCTGTCGCCTTGCCAACCAACCCCGGCGTTGGCATCATCGCCTGACGTGGCCGCGCTTGCGTGCCCGGGGTGGTGGAGCGAGTGATGGCAGTACGCAGAATCCGCATTTGGCCGGACCCGGCGCTCAAAGAGGTGGCTGCAGCGGTCGCGGCGTTCGACGCCGAGCTCCGGACGCTCGTCGATGATCTCTTCGAGACCATGTACAAGGCGAACGGCGTCGGCCTCGCGGCGACGCAGCTCGCGGTGCCGCAGCGGGTGTTGGTCATCGACCTCGATCCGCGCGGCGACGCCAAAGAAGATCCCGAGCTCGCGAAGGAGCTGACGGCGATGGGCTTTGCCGGCCCGGTGGCGCTCGTCAACCCCGAGATCGTCAGCGCCGACGGCGAGATCAAGTGGGAGGAAGGCTGCCTGTCGGTGCCGGGCGTCAACGAAGAGATCACCCGCAAGGGGCACGTGGTCGTGAAGGCGCAGTACGTCAAGGGCAAGGTGCTCAGCTTCGAGGCGACCGGATTGTTCGCGGTCGCGGTGCAGCACGAGATGGACCACCTGGTGGGCAAGGTCTTCGTCGACTACCTCTCGCGTTTGAAGCGCGACGTCATCAAACGCAAGATGGAGCGGCTCAAGGCCGACGACGTCGACGACGGGGTCGCGGCGGCGGCGATGCTCTGAGGCCCGTCGCCGGGCGCCCAAGCGCGACATGGAACCGACCCGCGTCATCTTCATGGGCTCGCCGGAGTTTGCGGTGCCGGTGCTCGAGGCGCTCCTCGGCCGGCCGGCGTCGTTCGCGGTGGTCGGCGTCGTCACCCAGCCCGACAAGCCCGCCGGTCGGGGGCGGCTCTTGACGCCGCCGCCGGTGAAGCTCGCGGCCATCGCCGCCGGGCTGCCGGTGCTGCAACCCACCAAGATGAAGATCGACGCCACCCGCGACAGCCTCGCGGCGCTCCGGCCCGACGTGGTCGTCGTGGCGGCGTACGGTCGCATCCTGCCGCCGGCGCTGCTCGCGATTCCGAGTGCCGGCTGCGTCAACGTGCACGCCTCGCTGTTGCCGCGGCATCGGGGCGCCTCGCCGATCCACCACGCCATCCTCGCCGGCGACCCGGAGGTCGGGGTCGCGATCATGCGGATGGAGGCGGGCCTCGACACCGGGCCGGTCTATGCGATGCACGCCGTGCCGATGCCGGCGCGCGCCAGCGCCGTGTCGCTGTCGCCGCTGTTGGCGGCGCTCGGCGCCGAGCTGCTCCTCGCTGTCCTCCCCGACATCGTCGCCGGGACGCTCACGCCGACGCCGCAGGACGAGCGCGCCGCTACCTACGCGCCGCTTCTCGCGAAAGAGGACGGCCGGCTGGATTTTGGCGAGCCGGCGGCGGCGCTCGAGCGGCGGGTGCGGGCGATGACCCCTTGGCCGGGGGCGTTCGCGGTGGTCGGCGGTCGCCGCTTGCTCGTCACCGAGGCCGAGGTGGTCGACGGCGGGCGCGGCGAGGTCGGCGTGGTGCAGGTCGCCGACAAGCACGGGGTGGTGGTGGCGTGCCGCGACGGGGGCTTGCGGCTCTTGACGGTGCAGCCGGAGGGCCGGAAGCTGATGCCGGCCGGGGCGTGGGTCGCCGGCCGGGGCGTCCAGGTGGGAGAGCGGCTCGGTTCCTGACCGGCTTGTTCCTTGACCGGCCCGAGTGTGGCTTCTAGACTCGGACCTGAGGAGCGGCGTGGCCAGCCCGGCACGCGACAACCATGGCCGGCGGCGAAGGTTCAGTCTTCGGCAAGTATTTTCTGCTCAAGCGCATCGCGTCCGGCGGCATGGGTGAGATCTTCCTCGCCAAGCTCAAGGGCCCGGTCGGTTTCGAGAAGCTCCTGGTCGTGAAGCGCATCCTGCAGCACCACCTCGAGAACCAGGAATTCGTCGACATGTTCTTCGCCGAGGCGCGGGTCGCGGCGCAGCTCACGCATTCCAACATTGTCCAGATCTACGAGATGGGCGAGATCGAGGACTGCTTTTACATCGCGATGGAGTACGTGCACGGCAAGCCGCTGCGCGAGGTGCTGGACCGCACCCGGGCGCGCGGCGACAGCGTGCAGGCGGCGCATGCCATCGAGATGATCAGCAAGGTGTGCGAGGGGATGTCGTACGCGCACAACGCCACCAACATGGAGGGGGAGCGCATCGGCATCGTGCACCGCGATCTGAACCCCCACAACCTCCTGGTCAGCTACTCCGGCGAGGTGAAGATCATCGACTTCGGCATCGCCAAGACGACGATGTCGACCACGAAGACCGAGAGCGGCACCATCAAGGGCAAGTTCGTCTACATGTCGCCGGAGCAGAGCGCCGCCGAGCCCCTCGACAAGCGCTCCGACCTGTTCTCCCTCGGCATCTGCCTCTACGAGACCCTCACCTTCACCAATCCGTTCGCGAAGGCGAACGTGGTGTTGTCGCTGGACGCGATCCAACGCAACGATCCGCCGCCGGTCGGGCAGACCAACCCGAAGCTCGCGGTCTTCGATCCGGTGATCAGCAAGGCGCTGGCGAAGAAGCGCGACGACCGCTACGCCGACTGCAACGACCTCCGCGACGCGCTGCGCGAGCTGCGCAAGGACGGCCGCGTCGACGATCCGACCGAGTCGCTCGCCGAGTGGATGCACGACCTCTTCGAGGAGCACATCCAGATCGAAAAGAAGATGATCCGCGAGACCGACGCGGTCAGCACCAGCCAGCTCCGCCTGATGCAGCAGGGGCACGAGCGCGAGCACCAGTCGGGCCCCCACGAGGCCCGCACCCCGGTGACCGGGCGCAAGAAGAGCGACAAGAGCGGCGAGATCAGCGCGGTCGTCAGCCCCGGCACGCCGCAGCACTCGCGGGTGCCGTTCGTGTCGCTGTTGTTCACCATCGCTCTGGTGAGCGGCGTCGCGGCGACCGTGGTGTTCAAGCTGGTGGAGAAGAACCGGATGGCGCTCGCGGCGTCGTCGATGGTGCAGGTGCCGCCGCCGTCTGCCCCCGGCGCCCCGGCCGGGGCCGTCCCGGTACCCGGCGCCACCACGCCGCTCGCGGTCGGCAGCGCCGCGACCGCGTCCGGCTCGGGGGCGGCGGACGGCAGCAAGCCGCCGGACAGTCCTCCCGAGCCGGCGAAGCCGGCGGCCGAGGAGGTCAAGAAGAAGGACTCGCACAAGGGGCGCGGCGGCGGGTCGAAGGGCGGCGGCGAGGAGGGGTTGCTCGGTGTGCTGCAGATCTCGACGGTGCCGCCGGTCAAGATCCTCCACAACGGCTACGGCGTCGGCCAGAACGTCAAGCTGCGCGCGGGCTCCGGCAAGCTGCAGTTCGGCTCGGGCAAGGACCCGGCGAACGACCCGTTCGTCGTCAAGGTGCGCTACAAGATCGACGGTGACACCATCACCTACGCGATCGACGCCGAGCCTTGGGCCATCGTGCGCAGCGGCGGCATGGGGCTCGGCAAGACGCCGCTGCCGCCGCAGAGCGTCTCCGGCACCGCGACCTTCGAGCTCGTCAACCCGCAAGAGAAGCTGCAGCTGCGGATCACGGTTCGTTTCTCGCATTGATCCTCGCGCGCAAGTTGCCCGGCAGGGCGACAACCGCTTGACCAGGCCGGCAAAGCACGGCAATTGAAGGTTGGAGCCGAGGCCGAAGCTTAGCCCGGAGGTGCGGTGTCGATGCTACTGCCGCCGTTGCCGAAGAACGTGGTCGCCGTGGCGGTGGCGCTGCTCCCGAGCGTGCTCTTGGCCCTCGCGCCGCGACCCGCGCGCGCCGAAGACACCCTGATGCCCAGCATCGTCCACGAGGCCTGCGCCGAGTACCTGAAGGGCAAGCCCTTCGAGATCGTGGCGCGCTTCGAAGATCAGTCGCAGCTCTTCGACCCGAAGGTGATGTACCGCGCCGCCGGTGATTCGCACTGGAAGCACGCCGCCTTCGTTCGCGACGCCAGCGGCATGAGCTTTCGCGCCACGATCAAGTCGAAGGACCTGAAGGGCACCTTCGAGTACTTCATCGAGGTCTTCGACGAGTTCGGCAACGGCCCGGCGCGGATGGGCAGCCCCGAGGCGCCGATCCGGGTGCAGCCGTCCAAGGCGCCGGAGGCGTGCGAGCAGGTCCCCGCCGCCGCGGAGCCAATGGCGGTGACCGCCGGCTCGACGCCCGCGGGCGGTGCGGTGTCGCCGGGGCCGGGAGGCTCGGGGCCGGTGCAAACCCCGGCGGCGTCCGGCTCGAGTGCGAGCGCCAAGGACGCGCTCAAGGCACCGGTGCCGCCACCGCCGTCCGGGGCTTGTGACCAGGCAGACCGGCCGCTCTACTGTGAGGCCTGGCTCTGGGGCACGCTCGGGGCGCTGGTCGCGGTGGGCGGCGGCGTGGCGCTGTGGCTCGTGTTGTCGCCCAAAGACCAGACCCCGCCGCGCCGTGATTCGGTGACCCTGCAGGTGACCGGTCCGGACCCAATCGGGGTGGCCCCATGACTCGGGTGGATGCCGGCCGGTGTTCTTGGGTGGCGCTGGCGTTCGCGGGCGCGGCCGCGGTCTCGGGGTGCGGCGCCGACACCGAGCCGGTGTCGTTTGCGGTGCAGATCCCCTTCGCGGTGCCGCTCGCGAGCTGCACGCAGCGGACGACCATCGGCCAGACCCTGCAGGCGATCCTCGACATCGGCGGTCACACCGCCTGCGCCCTGGCGGTGGATCCGCCGACGCTCACCTCGAGCGGCGCCTGCGAGCACATCACCGTGGGCATCGTTCGGCCGCTCGGTCTCGGCTACTACCTGCCGCGGCCGACGCCCGGCTCCGACAGCGTGCCGCTCGCCTATGTCCTCGGCTTCGTCGATCTGCGCCGCGAGCAACTGGACGCCGCGGCGGCCGCGGTTCCCGTGGACCTGACGCCCGGGACGCCGGCGACCAAGCTGCTGACGGTGGCGGCGGACGTCGTCGCGCTGCGGGGCGACGCTGACTGCGGAGCCGTGGTCGACGCGACCGACAAGAACCTGTGCGCCGCCGAGGCCTGGGCCAAGGGGCGCTTCAACTCGATCCAGCCGATGAACCTCGATCTCGACACCGACGGCACCGAGAACGTGGTCGAAGCGTGTGCCGGTACGCTCTTTCAATGAGAGCCCTGACGGGGTAGGAGAAGCCATGGCCAACAAGAAGCTCGAATCGTTCAAGATCGCTGACACCCAACGCCCGGGGGTGCAAAAGCCCAAGAAGGGCGGCGACAAGCCGACGACGACGCAGGAGTCACAGAGCGTCGGCTTCACGAGGATCGAGAAGATCCTCGAGGCCAACGACGCCGCGTCGGTGAGCGAGAACCTGAGCAAGCTCATCGCGTCGCTCGAGGACCTCGAGAAAAAGTCTAGCACAAACAAGGATAAAGCCGCGGCGAAGAAGGCCATCGTCGCCGTCGAGCGGGCCGCCGACCTGCTCGACTACCTGTTCCAGACCAAGGCGTCGATGCAGGCAGGCGGTTGATTCCATTAGACTTTGACGCCTGGCATCTTTTTTTAAGCCGAAATCGCGTCGGGTCGATAAGGTAGACCAGACAACACAGGCAGTCTGGCAAAACTAGAGACTAGCCAGGCACTTACTGCAGAAAACATAGAGGAGATCCTGCGATGGACAGCAAGATCAACAGTCAAGATACAGGCCTTCGGGTTCAGATCGACCAGTCGCGCAGTCGCCAGGCGCCGCGCACCGACTTCGGTAGCGTGATGTCGACGGGCTTGTCGCGCAGCGCCGACGCGGTGCTGAACGCCGGCGAGCTGGCGGCGCCGTTCATCCCCGGGGGCGCGGTGCTGTCGGCAGCGGTTACCGGCGTGGGCTCGTTGAAGAGCTCGGCCTCGGGTCTGGCGAGCTCGTCCGCGGGATCGACCGGCGCCAACTCGAGCAGCCTCGGCGGCACCGGCATGACCGGCAGCGTCTCGACCGCCGGCGGCGGCACCTACGGCGTCGGCGGCACCACCGGCGGCGTCTCTGCGACCGGCGGGCCGACGGACATGATGACCGCGGCCAAGCAGATGCAAGAGCTCAACATGAGCTTCAACATGCAGTACCTGATGTTGCAGCAGAAGATGCAGGCGGACAACCGTCAGTTCACGACGCTGTCCAACATTATGAAGACCAAGCACGACACGGCGAAGAACGCCATCAACAACGTGCGCTAAGCCTGAGCTAAGACCCTTCGCGGTCACGAGGACGCCGCGGTTCTGCAGAAGAGCCGCGGCGTTTTTGTTTTCACCCTTCGAGCGGCTCGAGGGATCTCGCAGGGCAGGCTCGAAGTCGTCGGACGCGAGCATCGCAGGGGTCGGAGGGTCCCCTTTCAAGGGAGACCGACCCCGAGGAGCGCAGCGGCCGACGACGCTCGACCCACGTTGCGACTGTTCTGAGGAATCTCGGTGCTGCTGTTGTCGCCCCGGCCGTTCTTGGTATATCGTCTCGCCCCATGACCAACGACACCGTTGTCAACGGCATTGTCCCGGTTCCGCAGCGAGACGTCGTCCTGCTCCTCGAGGCCGGCTACCTCTACATGGAGCTCGGCAAGAACAAAGAGGCCGAGGAGGTCTTCGCGGGGGTCGCGGCGCTGGTGCCGCACAGCGAGGTGCCGCAGATGGCGCTCGGGCATCTCTACTTCGCGATGGGCCGCTTCAACCCGGCGCTGAAGGCGCACCAGGAAGCGATTCGTTTGAACCCCAAGTCCGCGGCGGCGCACGCCTCGGCGGCGGAGACCTTGTTCTTCCTGCACAAGCACAGCGAGGCGCAAGTCGAGATCGACCGCGCCATCGAGCTCGACGGTGACGGCAGCGCCGCCGCCTTCGCCCGCTCGCTCAAGGAGGCCTTCGATCTCGGCGTCTTCGGCTGAGGCGCGGGCTCGAGGTTGGGAGCAGCATCATGACGCGAATTGGCAGTGGTGGTCGGCCGCCGACCGAGACCCCGGAGGCGGCGAAGCCTGCGGCCACCGACAAGTCGGGCGAGGCGCGGGCGACCGATCTGGCGCAGAAGGCGCAGGACGCCAAAGAGGCCAAGGTCGTCGACTCGTTTCAACGGGTGGCGCCGCAGCTGACGCAACAGCTCACCGCGATGGCCGGCAAGAAGGCGGTGCCCGGCTTGATCTTCACCAACGAGCACCTCTACCAGGTGGCGCTGGCGTTTGCCGGGTTGTTGCGCAAGAACCCCAACGCCGATCGGCGCACCCGGGCGCGGATGTTCGCGAAGGCGATTCTGAGCAGCAAGCGCTTCGGCAAGGTCTTCGACCAGGCGGACGAAGCCGAGCTGGAGAAGGCGTACGACCTCATCGGTGATCAACTCGATGGCTCGCCGGTCTTGGCGCAGCTCGTCGACGAGGTCACCGAGGGGGCGCGGAAGATGAATCTCGGGTAACCTGCGAGGCGCCGATGAGCAAGACCCCGACATCCGAGCGCAAGCCCGCCCCGGCGCCGGCCAAGGCCGTGCCCGCCGACAAGGAGGCGGCCGACGACGGGCCCCCGGTGGAGGCCATCGCCGCCGACAAGGGCGTGCCGGACCTGAAGGATCGGCGGGCGCTCGCCGACAAGTACTCCCCGTTCGTGCGCTCGATCGCCGGCAAGGTGAAGAAGACGGTCGCCAAGGAGATCGACTACGAGGACCTGGTCGAGTACGGGATGATCGGGCTGTTCGAGGCCGCGGATCGCTACGACCCGAAGTTCGGCGCCAACTTCATGACCTTCGCCTACTACCGCATCCGCGGTGCGATCTACGACGGCCTGCGCGGCATGGGCTGGATGAGCCGCACCGAGTACGCCCGCGCCCGCTTCGAGGAGCGCGCCAACGAGTACCTGGAGCAGGTCGCGGCGGCGCGCGAGGCCGGCACCGAGCCGCCGGAGAACCCGTTCGAGCACGCGGTCCAGGACCTGGCGTCGGCGGTCCAGGGTTTGGCGGCGGTCTACATCACGACCATCGACGGCACCGAGGGGCTGCAGATCAAGGACGACAAGAACCCGGCCCCCGAGGAGAGCCTCGGCCTGGAGCAGGCCCGCTCGCTGGTGCGCTCCACGATCACCAAGCTCAACGACCAGGAGCGCCAGCTCCTCGAGATGTACTACTACAAGGAGCTCAGCCTCCAAGAGGTGGGCGAGAAGCTCGGGCTGTCGAAGAGCTGGACCAGTCGCTTGCACGCCCGCGTCATCGAGAAGCTGCACCGCCTGCTCGAGTCCCAGCTCGCGACCTGAGTCGCGGCCGATGACCTTCGGGTGGCGGGGTCGGATCCGGTCGGCTACATTCGGCTCATCATGGCATCGAGCTTTCGTCTCAAGGATCGGAGCCGTGGGCTCTTGGGGCCGATCTCTCTCGACACCGCGCGGGCGCTGATTCAAGACGGCTACGTCGCGGGCGACACCCTGGTCGCCATCGACGATGGTCCGTTTGTGCCGTTGCCACAGGTCGCCGAGCTGGTGCGGGCCCTCACGTCCGCGGTACCTCCGGCGCCGGCGATCGTCGAAGACCTCGCCGCGGTGTCGATGATCAGGTTGCTGTACCGTCTGCACCGCGAGCGCGCCACCGGGCTCGTGGTCGTGAAGGACGCCGAATGGCGCAAGGACCTCTATCTCCGGGAGGGCGCGCCGATCTACTTGTCGTCGACGGTGCCCTCGGAGCGCTTTGGGCAGTTCTTGGTGCTGCGCAAGCGGATTGACGCCGCCGATCTGCAAGTGGCCCTGGAGTCGATGAAGAGCGACAACAACCGCCTGGGGGAAACGTTGGTGCGGCTCGGCCTGCTCGAGGCGACCGAGCTCTTCGACGAGCTCCGCGAGCACCAGCGCGAGAGGCTGATCGAGCTGTGCTGCTGGCAACACGGTCGCGTCGAGTATTTCCGCGATCGGGCCTTTCCGGGCGACGAGCCGCTGCTGACGATCACGGTGCCGGAGCTCTTGCTCACCGTCGTGCGCGAGATGGCCGGGCCGATGCTCGGCCCGCGTCTCGAAGGCCTGTTGGCGTTGGTGCCGCGGCGCCGGGCCGAGGTCGACCTCGACGCGTTCCCGTTTTCGGACGGTGAAGCGCGGGCCCGTGACGCCATCGACGGCAAGACTTGCTGCCGCGACCTCTTGGCGAAGTTCGGAGGCGATGCCGCGTTGCATCATGACTCGTTGCGGGTGCTGTTCCTGCTGTCCGAGGTTGGCGCTCTCGAGCTGCCGGCGGCCATGTAGGGATTGTGGGGGCTGCCGGCATAAGCACATGAAAATGCAGGCCAAAGAAGAGCGGTGAAAATAATCGCAACCTGAAACGGGGGGGTGCGATAATATTCGGGAAACAGGGAGACGTGTCTCCCGGGCATGCAACTGCCGCTTCGGTGCGGCTCAACATAGATGGAGGTCGTGCGATGATGGATCCTACTGGTGGTGGCGGGATCGGCAAGGCCGCAGGCGAGCTGATGAAGGAGATGCAGCGCGCCCAGCAGGAGATGCAGCAACTCAACAAGACGCAGCAGCCGGGTGCCGCGGGCTCGTTCGATCAGGTGATGCAGACGCAAGGAACGAGCGGTGCGCAGGCGACCACTGCTACGCAGCAAGTGACTGCGACCCAAGAAGCGAGCAAGGTGTTGATGCAGGCGAAGATCAACGCCAACATGCCGTCGACGCGGGTGGGTGCGGCGGCCAAGTCGGAGGAGTCGCGGCTCGGCGGCATGTTGCAGAAGATGATCGGCGGTCAGGACAAGATGACGCAGATCATGAACATGGCGCTCTCGGGGCGGCAGTTCAGCCCGGGCGAGCTGTTGGCGATGCAGGCCGGCGTCTATCGCTTCTCGCAGGAGCTCGAGCTCACGTCGAAGGTCGTCGAGAAGGCGACGAGCGGCATCAAGCAGACGATGAACACCCAGGTGTAGCGAGCGCGTTCGCGCCCCACGCGTCCCTCTCCAACCCTTCGGTTGCCACAGACCTCGGCCTGCGCTACGGTCAGACCTCGAACTCGCCGCGGGGCGGTTGGTTCGCGCGCCGCGGGGGCACATCACGAAGGCAAGGGAGTGGACGCCGTGCGATTCTGGCGGAGAACAGCGGCAGTTGGCGTGGTGGCGGTGCTGGCTGCCGCCTGTGGCACCGAGACCGTGGTCCAGAAGCTCAACGAGCGCGAGGCCAACGAGATCCTCGAGGTGCTCGACGACGCCAACATTCAGGCGAACAAGAGCGTCCTCGACACCGGCCGTGAGATCTTCTTCAGCATTCAGGTGTCGGCCGGCCAGCGCCCCAAGGCCATCAAGGTCCTGAACCAGTACAACCTGCCGCGGCCGCGCGACAAGGGCTACGACCAGGTCTTCGGCGCCGAGAGCTCGGGGCTCATCCCCACCAACACCGAAGAGCGCGCCAAGCTGTTGCAGGCGCTCGAGGGCGAGATCCAATCGCAGCTCAAGCTCGTCGAGGGCATCCTCGACGCGCAGGTCAACATCGTGATGCCGCAGGAAGACGCGCTGAAGAGCACCAAGGACATCCAGGCGTTGCCGTCGGCGAGCGTCACCATCAAGTACATGCCGAACGTCAGCGGCGCCAAGCCCCTCTCCGAGCCCCAGGTGCAGGCGGTGGTCGCAGCGGCGGTCGAGAAGCTCACCCCGGATCGGGTGGTCGTGGTGATGACCCCGGGGGGCGGGGCGCCGGTCAGAGGGCGGAGCGGGGATCGCGACAACCGCGGTGGGATCTGCGGCCTGCCGACCAAGACCATCAACCTGATCGCGGTGGTCGTGCTGGTGGTCATTCTGTTGATGGCGATGGGGTTGGTGTACGGCCAGATCCGCTTGCGGGGCGTGCGCGGCCGCCTGATCCGCTTGCAGAACGAGATCGCCAAAGCGCGGCGCAAGCCGGCGGAGAGCGGCATCAGCGCCCAGTCGTCGCAACCGAACGGGCCGGGTAGCTCGTCGTAGTCCATGCACCCGTTCTTCCAGCCTCTCTCGGACCGGGAGGCGATGCTCCTGCTCACGACCCTGACCGTCGGCGGCAGCGCCGAGGTCGGGATCTTCGACTTCTTGAGCGCCCCGGCGCGCGATCGCGCCAAAGAGAAGGCGCAGGCGCTGTTGCAGATCCCCAGCGAGAAGCGGGTGCCGTTCATGGTGCACGAGATCCGCGAGGCCCTGTCGTTCAAGGGCCTGCGCGGCGTCGAGCGCGTCGATCCGTCGTGGATCCTGCAAGCGATGAAGGGCGAGAACCCACGGGTGGTGGCGACGATCCTGATCTCGCTGCCGGCGCCGAGCGTCCGCTCGATCCTCAAGCGCCTGCCGTCCGGGATCCGCACCAAGCTGCCGCCCAAGGAAGAGGCGAAGCGCATCCCCATCGATCTGGTGCGCTCGGTGCGCCAGATCTTCGAGTCTCGCTTCCACTCGATGCCGGCGCCGACGCCGAACGGCTTCGCGTTTCGCGACGTGATCCAGCTGGACCGCGCCGAGATCTATCGCTTGATGCGCGACCTGGGCCTGATCGAGCTCGGGCAAGCGTTCGTCGCCGTCGGCAAGATGGCGCTCGCCGAGCTCTGCCGCCGCCTGCCGCGCGACAAGGCCGAAGAGCTGATCCTCGCGGTGCGCGCCGCGTCGCGCGCCGACGCCCCCGACGTCAAGAGCGCGCAGCGCTTCCTGTCCCGAATCGTGCCGAACTTCACCGACACCGAGGAGTTCTTCCAGAAGTCGGGGTTGTGGCGTCTCGCGAAGGCGTCGCTGCTCGAGCCCGCCGAGTTTCGCCCCGGCTTCAAGCAGCGCCTGCCGCGCGAGGCCGGCCAGCTCTACGAGCAATACCTGGAGAAGGCCGCCGAGATGGACACCCTCACCGAGGACGTCTTGAAGGGGCTGCAAGACTCGGTGCTGCTGCGCATCCAGGACCTCGCGCGCCGCGGCGTGATCCTGCCGCGCTGGGGTGAGGTGCAGATGATCTTTCACAACCCTCAAAACGCCGGCGGACCCAAAGATCCCGGTCCCGGGGCGCCCGCCGCCGGGGGCGGTTCTGCCCCCGAGCCGATGGGCGGCACACC
Organism: Deltaproteobacteria bacterium; assembly: GCA_016218825.1. Taxonomy (GTDB): domain Bacteria; phylum Myxococcota; class XYA12-FULL-58-9; order XYA12-FULL-58-9; family XYA12-FULL-58-9; genus JACRCV01. The sequence goes on along the minus strand of JACRCV010000047.1, from coordinate 3,918 downwards.
GTCGGCCGGCGGCTAGTCTCGGGTTCGACCGACGTTGCCCGCCCCACCCGGTCGGGCACCGAGCAGCTGGCTTTGCCAGTGCGAGATGCGGGGGCACGGGGGGACGCAGAGCCGGCGCGTCACCTCCAGTGTCGCCCTCGGACCACGTGCCGGCGGGCGGTCCCCCCGCCAGGTTGCTGGGGCGCGAAGCGCCCGCCGGGAATCAAAAGCAGGGCGAGAGCTCGACTGCTCGTCCTGACGGTTACCTTGGTTTCCCTCCGGTGGCGTGGCAGAATTCGACGCATGGGTAAGGTGATCAAGAAGGGCGAGCTCGAGCTCGGTGACATTTCACCCGACACCGGGTTCGCCGAGGCCGCCGCGATTCGCCGGCCGGGCATCATCAAGAGCGACACCATCGACGCCAAGAGCGAGGCGCAGCGCATCGTCGAGCGCGCGCAGGCCGAGGCCGTCGAGATCCGCAAGGCCGCCGAGCTCGAGGCCGAGAAGCTCAAGGAGCAGGCCTACGCCCTCGGGATGGAGGAGGGGAAGAACAACGCCGCGACCGAGCTGTCGCAGGTGGTCGCGACCGCGAGTCAGCGCCTGAGCCAGATCGAGGCGCAGGTCGAGCCGCAGCTGAAAGAGCTGGCGCTGACCATCGCCAAGAAGATCCTCGGCAAAGAGCTGGAGTTTCACCCCGAGGCGGTGGTGGACATCGTCAAGCAGGCGCTCTCGGAGAAGGCGCGGCAGCGGCGCGAGATCTACCTGCGCGTCAACCCCGACGACTTGCAGTACATCCGCGACCACAAGGCCGACTTGTTGGAGGTGCTGTCGCGCGCCAAGGAGATCGGCATCCGCGAGGATCCGGACGTGGCGCCGCACGGCGTGGTGATCGAGACCGACGCCGGCATGATCGACGCCCAGCTCGAGACCCAGCTCGCGGTCTTCGAGCGGGTGCTGATGGGGAAGGGCTGAACGCGGGCGAAGGCCGCGGAGGTGTGACTTGGCGATCAAGGCGAATCAACCGAAGGCCGCGGCCGGCGCGCCGATCATCGACCTGCGCAAGTACATCGACGCGATTCAAGAGACCGAGGCGATCCACGTCCGCGGTCGGGTCACCGAGGTCACCGGCCTGGTGATCAAGGCGACGGTGCCGGGCGTCAAGGTCGGCGAGATGTGCTACATCGAGACCGGCGGCGGCGATCGCATCGTCTGCGAGGTCGTCGGCTTCAAGGACGAGGCGGTGATGCTGATGCCGCTCGGCGAGGCGCGCGGCATCGGCCCCGACTGCGAGGTGCTGCCCTCCGGCCGGCCGTTCGCGATCAAGTGTGGTTGGTCGCTGTTGGGGCGGGTGCTCGACGGCCTCGGCCGCCCGATCGACGGCGGCCCGGCGCTCGACGAGCTGCCCGACCTGCAAGAGTGGGACGTGGATCGGCCGGCCCCGGACGCGATGAAGCGCAAGCGGGTGACCGAGCACATCGCGATGGGGGTGCGCGCCATCGACGGCCTCTTGACCGTCGGCATGGGACAGCGCGTCGGCTTGTTCGCCGGCTCCGGCGTCGGCAAGTCGACGTTGATGGGGCAGCTGGCCCGCAACACCGAGGCCGAGGTCGTGGTCACCTGCTTGATCGGCGAGCGCGGTCGCGAGGTGTTGGATTTCATCGAAGAGTCGTTGGGCGAGAAGGGGCGCGCCAAGTCGGTGGTGATCGTCGCGACCTCCGACAAGCCGTCGCTGGTGCGCTTGAAGTCGGCGTTCGTCGCCACCGCGATCGCCGAGTGGTTCCGCGATCAGGGCAAGAAGGTCGTGTTCATGATGGACAGCTCGACCCGCTTCGCCCGCGCCCAGCGCGAGATCGGCCTCGCGATCGGCGAGCCGCCGGCGCGGCAGGGCTTTCCGCCGAGCGTCTTCGCCCAGATCCCGCGGCTGATGGAGCGCACCGGCAACAACGAGACCGGCTCGATCACCGCCATCTACACCGTGCTGGTGCAGGCCGGGGACATGGAGGAGCCGATCGCCGACGAGGTCCGCTCGATCCTCGACGGCCACATCGTCCTGAACCGCAACCTCGGCGCCCGCAATCACTGGCCGGCGATCGACATCCTGGTGTCCCTGTCCCGCGTCATGAGCGGCATCGCCGCCGCCGAGCACAAGCAGGCGGCGGGCAAGCTCCGCGAGGTGCTCGCCACCTACGAGAAGCAGCGCGACCTGATCATCCTCGGCGCCTACCAGTACGGCACCGATCCGAAGACCGACTACGCCATCGACAAGATCGAAGAGGTCGAAGGCTTCCTCCGCCAGGGCACCGACGAGTGCGACGACTTCCAGACCACGGTGGCTAAGCTCGTCGACATGTTCTCCGACGCCAAGTAGCGAGCACGACGGTGGCGGTGAAACCCGAATATCGCCTCGCCGCCCTGCTGAAGATCCGGGAGCGCAAGAAAGAAGCCGCCGAGCACTACCTCGCCGAGTGCATGAAGAAGCTGAAGGCGGAGGTCGATCGCCTGAAGCAGATGGAGGAGGAGCTCGAGCGCATGATCGCCCGCCGCAAGGCCAAGGCGCGCGAGTACGCCGAGAAGACCATGCGCGGCGAGATGAGCGCCCAGGACGCGGTGTCGGCGAACCTGTTCATCGACCGCTTGAAGGAGCTGGAGGAAGCGCAGAAGAACGCTATCGAGGGCCAGAAGGCCGTCGTCGCGCAGCGCGAAGAGGACGTCAAGGGCGCGCGCTCTGACCTGGTCAAGGCCGAGCAGGAGCTGAAGGCCCTCGAGAAGCACAAAGAGAAGTGGTTGGAGCAGGTGAAGAAAGAAGCAGAGGCCAAGCAGGAAGAGATCCAAGACGAAGTCGCGCAGCGCATCTTCATGGACCAAGAGAAGAAATAGCCGTTACCGTTCCCTTACAAATAGCCCTCCGGCACGCGCGCCGGGTTGATCGGTGAGGTGGGACATCGTCCCACCTCGGCTCCGTTCCCAAAGCCTTGGTCGATCACGACAGACCTCAGGACCGCGACGCATCAGGGCGGCGCGAGCACCCGGGAGGTTGTCGTGAAGATCCTTGCCGCGAGCTCAGGTCCCGCCACTGCGAGTGTGGCCCCAAGAGCGCCCCAAGAGAGCCCTCTCCTCGACCCGATGACACTGTCGCGCCCGCCGGTACCGCAGCGCGGAGGCGAAGCCGGGAGCGCGAGGAACGCAAGAAAGGGCGCGGAACGCTCAGCTCACGGCGAAACCGCTCCGGCCGCACTGCTGCCGGCCGCCGCCGCTCCGGAGCGCTTCTGGAGCCTGGCGCCAGGCGACCGCGCGGTGTTTCCGCCGCACGGGCTCGTCGAGGTGACCGAGGTCGGGGAGCGGGAGCTCGCCGGCTGCAAGCTCGCGGTGGTCGGCTTCCGGGCGCTCGTCGACGGCACGCGCCTGTTGGTGCCGACCGCGAGGCTCAAGACCTCGGGGCTGCGCCCGGTCGCGACCGGGCGCGAGGTGGCTGCGGTCTACGCGGTGCTGCGGGGCTCGGCCAGCGGCCGGCGCCCGCCCGGGTACAAGTGGCATCAGATCTTGTGGCTCAGGCTCAACACCGGCAGCCTCGCCAACGCCGCCGAGGTGGTGCGCGACCTGGTGCACCTGAAGGCCCAGCGACCGTTGTCCGCCACCGAGCGCCGCATCCTCGACGTCGCGCAAGACCAGCTGCTCCTCGAGCTCTCGGTCGTCACCCGCCAGAGCCGCGCGAGCCTCGAGCGCCATCTGCTGCGGCTCTGCCGGACCGGGCTCAAGAAGGGCGCTTGATGCTTGCAGCGCTTCTCCCCTCGCCCCCGAGTGGGGCGCTGACTCTTGATCGCATCTCATCGGCGCCCCTCCGGCCGGGGAATGGCGTTCATCAGGTGTAGCTCGCCCAGCATGGCCACGCGGTCCATCAGGCGCTCCCATCCATGCACGAAGGCGCTGTAACCTGGCCTC
>JACRCV010000043.1 GCA_016218825.1 Deltaproteobacteria bacterium | reverse complement strand
GTGGTCTTGCCGTGATCGACGTGGCCGATGGTGCCGACGTTGACGTGCGGCTTGTTGCGGTTGAATTTTTCCTTGGCCATTTGTCTCTCCTTAAAGGGGGCGTGGAGCCCATGACCAGAATCGAACTGGTGACCTCCTCCTTACCAAGGAGGTGCTCTGCCGACTGAGCTACATGGGCGTCGCCAACAAACCTCTTTCAGTGGAGCGGGCAACGGGATTCGAACCCGCGACCCTCAGCTTGGAAGGCTGATGCTCTGCCAACTGAGCTATACCCGCGTGTCGCTCCGCGTGTGGTGGAGGGGGAAGGATTTGAACCTTCGTAGCGCGGGGCGCGGCAGATTTACAGTCTGCTCCCTTTGGCCACTCGGGAACCCCTCCAAGCTTCATGTCCAGAACCTTCTTCATACTCGTCAGACCCGATCCCCGTCGCTGCCTTCCTCACGAAGTGGAGCTGGCGATGGGAATTGAACCCGCAACCTGCTGATTACAAATCAGCTGCTCTGCCATTGAGCTACGCCAGCAGCTTTCACACACCTCCACGAACGGCTTTTTCCCTCGTGAGTTCTGCATTCGCCGCTCCCGAGCGATTTGCTCGAAATAACAAGCAATTGCGTACCCAAAAGGGATCCTGGCCGCTTGAGAATCGCGCGTTATATGGATCGAGACAGGGGAAGTCAAGCGAAAAAACACCGACCTCGATCGGTTGGCAGACGCTTTGCAGAGCGCCGAGGGGGAGGCCGTTCGATCAGCGATCGCGGTTTCGACTCCCGGGGGTGGCGCGCTCCTGTCGTTGTCGCGCCGCCTCGTAGAGGCAGATGGCGCCGGCGACCGAGGCGTTCAGCGATCCGAGCGACCCCGCCATCGGCACGCGCACCAAGAGGTCGCAGGTCTCGAGCGTGAGCCTCCTGGCCCCTTGGCCCTCGGAGCCGATCACCAGCGCCGTCGGCTGCGCGAGATCGACGTCGGCGAGAACGCGCTCGGCGTTCGCGGCAGCGCCGACCAGCCAGACGCCGGCCTTCTTCAGATCGTCCATGGCGCGCCGCAGGTTCGTGACCCTGGCGATGGGCAAGTGCGAGGTGGCGCCGGCGGACGCCTTGACGACGGTCGGTGTCACCTCCACCGCGCGGTCCTTGGGGATGACGACGCCGTGGGCGCCGAGCGCGTAGGCGGAGCGCACCAGGGCGCCGAGGTTGTGCGGATCTTGGATCTGATCGAGCACGAGCAACAACGGCGGCTGATCTTCTTTGCGGGCGGCGTCCAGCAGATCGAGGATCTCGACGTACGCGAACGGCGCCACCGCCGCGGCGATCCCTTGATGGGGCGCGGCGCCGACCAGCTCTTCGATCGCGGCCTTCGACACGTTGACGATCGGGATGCCGTGGTGCGCCGCGGCGCGCTCGATGTCGGCGAGCCGGCCGGTGTGACCGCTGTCGACGACGTAGATGCGGCGCACGTCGGAGGGCCGGGCACGCAGCGCCTCGGAGACCGGATGCCGGCCGTAGATGTAGCGGCTGTTTCGGGTCGGCTCGCCGGGGCGCATGCCGCCGCTATCCCATAGGCTGGGCGCAGCGTAAAGCTCGACCGTGACCCGAGGTCACCCGCTGTGGTAAGCCAAGCGGTGCCGCGCGCCAAAGACGGCCGCCCACCCTGACTCCGGAGAGACCATGGCGGACTGGCAGATCCTGGTTGTAGACGACGAGCCCGACATCCTGGCGATCACCACGCTGGCGCTCAAGACCAAGCGCTGGCGCAACCGCCGCTTCAACCTGATCGGCGCCGCGTCCGCCGAAGAGGCCAAACAGCAGCTGCGGCAGCACGGCAAGAAGATCCAGGTGGCGATGGTCGACGTGGTGATGGAGACCGACGACGCCGGCTTGCACCTCTGCCAGTTCATCCGCGAGAACTGCCCGCGGTCGCTGCGCATCGTGCTCAGAACCGGCCAGCCGGGTGTCGCCCCCGAAGAGAAGGTCCTGAACGAGTACGACATCGACTACTACCTGGCCAAGGCCGAGGCCACACCCGATCGGCTGTACTCCATCATCCGCGCTGCGCTCCGGGCCTCGATCGACGTCGAGACCTTCCTGGCGCTCAAGGCCCAGCTCACCCGCCTCGTCGATTGCTTCCGCAACCTGACGTCGCCCAAGCAGCTCGCCGCCGAGATGCGCCAGACCCTGTCGCGCCTCGAGGAGAAGTACGGCGCCAAGCTGGCGTTCTTCGCCAACGCCCACACCGACATCGAAGGCTCGGAGATCCACCGCCAGGCGGTGCTCAAAGCCATCGGCACCGGCAAGTGGGAGCAGCTGGTCGCGGGCGCCGACGTCGGCCTCGACGACAAGCACTTCGCGGTGCCGTTCAAGGTCGAGGTCGCCGGCACCCCCGAAGACCCGGGCCGCTTCAAAGGTCTGGTGAAGAAGCTCCGCGGCGCGCTCGATCACAAGCCGGTCTCGGCCGCGATGCAGACCGTCGAGGGCGGGCTCGTCGTCAGCTTCGAGACCGCGATGTCGGCGCTCGACCGCAGCGACTTCCTCTACGAGTTCACCCTGGCGCTCGACCAATGGAAGCTCGCCTACAGCGTGCTGTGCATTCAAGAGGACGTCGCGTTCCAGCGCGTCCTCGCCGAGCGCCACCGTCGTGAACGAATCGAGGCCGTCGGCGCCTGACAACGTGACCCGCCCCGCGTCCCTGCGGGTTTCGAGCCGCGAGGCGCACCGGCCTCGGCTGCCGCGGCGTCGCTGACTCTGGAGGTTGTCGATGTTCTCACGCTTGCGACTGGGCACCCAGGTGTGGCTCGTCGTCGTCCTGCTGCTCGCCGCGGCCTCCGGCGGCCTGACCTGGTACTCCGGTCAGGTCCGCAAGGGGACGCTGTCGACCGCGACCAAGCAGCGCCTGGAGATGAAGCAGGACAGCCTCGCGGCGAAGGCGGCGCTCCTCGCCAAGAACGCCGCGCTCGCCTCGACGCGCGCCGCCCTGATGATGGACTACGAGTTCCTCCAAGGGGTGATGGCCGCCACCGTCCAGGGCGACAAGACCGTGGTCTACGGCTACATCGCCAACGCCGACGACGAGGTGATCGTTCACAGCGACAAGACCCAGGTCGGCAAGAAGATCGAAGGGGCCGGCCGCGCCCCCAAGGACTCCGCGGCGCTGAACGTCAAGAACGTCGGCAACGACGTCCTCGAGGCGGTGGCGCCGGTGCTGATCAACGACGAGGTCTGGGGCGCGGTGCACTACGGCGTGTCATACGCGCCGGTGCGCCGCGAGGCCGCGAGCGCCAAGGCCGAGCTCAAGACGGCGCTCCGCCGCGGCCACCTGTTCAGCATCGGCCTGGCCTTGGGCTTGCTGCTGTTGTGCATGCTCGCCACGGTGGCCGCCGCCGAGCGCCTGGTGCGGCCGCTGCGCACCCTCGAGGGCACGGTCCAGAGAGTCCTGGCGAAGAACGCCGACGTCAAGGTCGAGGTCCCGGCGGTCCGTGAGCTCGGCCAGCTCGCGAACGGCTTCAACGTGCTGCTCTCGAGGCTCCACGAGCGCGAGCAGCGGCTGCGCGCCGAGCTGCTGCAGGCCGAGCTCGCGGCCCAGGCGAAGGGCGCCGCGCCCGCGGACGCCGGGACGCCGTCGATCATCGCCGCGACCGCGACGAGCGCCGCGAGCGCCGCCCTGCCCGCGAGCGGCCGCAGCCTGCGCACCCAGCTCCTGGCGTTGATGCTCGGGCTGACGGTCGCGAGCGTCCTCGTCCTCGGCGGCTTGCTGTTCTATCGCCTGCACCGCGATCTGAATCGGTCGCTCGCGAAGATGTCGGAGCAGATCCGCGCCGACTTGGCGGACAAGGGCGTCGCGGTCACCCGCAACGCGGCGCTCGCGGTCAGCCAGGCCGCCGAGGTCAAGGAGTTCTTCTTCCTGGTGCAGCTGGTACAGTCGACGCTCACCGCCGACTCGGAGATCGTCACCGGGTTCATCGAAGATCCGCAAGGGCGGGTGCTGGTCCACAGCGATCCGCAGAAGGCCGGGGTCACGAACACCGTGCCCGAGCACAGCCGCGCGATGCAGCAGCGCAAGCCGGAGTCGCGCACCCTCACCCAAGACGGCGCGCCGGTGCTCGAGGTCACGGCGCCGATCGAGGTCGGGGGCTCGGCGTGGGGCACCTTGAGCTTCGGCCTGTCGCACGAGCGCCTCGAGAAGACCCTGGCCGAGGTGAAGACGACGCAGGCGGCGCTGGTCGAGAAGGCCCTGTCGGCGACCGCGGTCGGCTTCGCGGTGCTGGTGCTGGTGGCGGCGCTCGCCGCGTGGCTGGCGTCGCGCTTCATCGTCGGGCCGCTCGGGCGCTTGCGCCGCGATCTCGACAAGATCTGCGCCGGGGATCGGAAGCTCCGGGTTCAGATCCACTCCTGCCGCGAGTTCACGACCTTGTCGATGAGCATCAACGAGCTGACCGCGTCGGCGGCGGAGCGCGACCAGCAGATCGCGCAGCGGATCGAACAGGCCAAGCGCCAGGTCGCCGGGGCCTGACCGCGCCGGGCCTCAGGCGAGGAAGGTCCCGGCCCGGTACTGCTCGTACGCCGCGATCACCTCCTCGCGGGTGTTCATCACGAACGGCCCGAAGCGCGCGATCGGCTCGCCCAACGGCTGCGCGGCGACGAGCAGGAAGCGCAGCCCGCTCGGCGACGCCACCGCTTGCACCCGGTCGCCGTCGGCGAAGCTCGTCAAGAGCCCGGAGCCGACCGGCATGCCCTGGCGCTTGTGACTGCCGCCGAGCTCGCCGGCGCCGTCGAACACGTAGGCGAAGGCCGAGTGGCCGCGCGCCACCGGGAGCTCGACCGCCTTGCCGGCGGGCACCGTGACGTCGAGGTACAGCGGATCGGTCAGAATCTTCGTCACCGGCCCGGTGACCCGCCCGTAGCGGCCGGCGATCACCCGCACCACGGTGCCGTCCTCGCGGTTGACGACCGGGATCGCCGCCGCGGCGATGTCCTGGTAGCGCGGCGCACAGAGCTTGTCGGAGGCCGGCAGGTTCACCCAGAGCTGAAAGCCCCACAACAGGCCGTCCTCTTGCCGCGGCATCTCGGAGTGCACGATGCCCCGCCCCGCGGTCATCCACTGCACGCTGCCGGGCTCGAGGATGCCGTGGTTCCCCAGGTGATCGCGGTGCTCGAACGAGCCGGCGATCATGTAGGTGACTGTCTCGAAGCCGCGGTGCGGGTGGTTCGGGAAGCCGCGGATGTAGTCGGACGCCGACTCCGACTTGAACTCGTCGAGCAGCAGAAACGGATCGAGGTGGTCGAGCGCCTCGGTGCCGATGCTCCGCTTCAGGCGCACCCCGGCGCCGTCCGACACCGGCTGCGCCGGCAACACCACTTCGATGTCCCGATATTCGCTGAGCATGGCCTGCTCCTCTCGCGAGTCTCTCGCCGCCCCGTCCTCCCTTGAGATGGGGTCGCGATCGAGAAAGGCAAGGCAGCAGAATACACCGGGGCCCTTGCGGGCCCTCAAGTGCAGCTCGTGGTGGGGAGCTTAACTAGGGAAAGAGATGGAGGCGAGAGCCCGGATGCCGCGACATTCGGGTCGCTCCTCTTTGGACACTCGAAAGTGGCCGTTGAAGGCTTGCATGCGGGCTCTTGCCACCACGGCTAGTATAACCAGGATTCGGAGAGCGTGGCTATCGCTATTTTGGCGGCGGCGGCGACCCGCGCGGCTACGGCGCGTCGGCCGGATCCTGGCGCAAGGCCGCGAGCACGCTCGTCGGCGCGTCGGTGATGATGCCGTGCACCCCGAGCTCGGCGAGCTCCACCGCGGTCTTGGCGTCGTAGATCGTCCACGCCCACACCGCGACCCCGGCGGGCGCGGTCTTCAGCGCCGCGGCCGCGAGGTCGGCGCGCACCCCCAACACCGAGATCGGCAACATCAGCATGCGCTCGATCGAGGCGTCGTCGGCGGCGAGGCCCAAAAGCGGCAACGCCGGCTCGACGTTGTGGAGCTCGAACAGCAGCTGGTCGTCGAAGCTCGCGACCATGACCGCGGTGAAGTCCGCCTGCCGCAACCCTTCGGCGACCTTGCGCACGAGCAGCGGCCCGCGATCGCTGCGCTTCAGCTCGATCATCAGGCGCCGGCCGGGGATGCTCAGCACCTCGTCGAAGGTGGGGATCTTGGCGCCGGCGAAGCGCGCGCCGAAGTCGGGCGGCTCGATGCCGCGCTCCGCGAGCCGGGTGCGGGTGAGCTCGGCCGGCTTCGGGCGCGACGCGTCGAGCGCGCGGAGCTCCGCCAAGGTCTTGGCGGCGACCTTGCCCTGGCCGTTCGTGGTCCGCTCCAGGGTGTCGTCGTGGATCACGACCACGTGCTCGTCCTTGGTCAGGGTCACGTCGCACTCTTGCCAGTCGGCGCCGGCGACGACCGCGTGACTCAGCGACGCCACGGTGTTCTCCGGAGCTTCCAGCGAGCCGCCGCGATGCGCGATCACCACCGGGCCGACGACCGCGGCGAAAGGAGGCACCGGCCGCACCTGACTCTGGCGCGCGGCGCAACCGACGAACAGCAGCGACAACGCGAGGAAGAGAGCGTCAGGGAAGAGAGCGTCGGCGAGTGACATGCCTAGACCGCTTTCATCTGCCTTTGATTCCCGCGCCGCGGCTGCCGCGGCGCTCCCCACCCCCACCCCTGAATCCCCGCCCCCGGGTGGGGCGGGGACCGCGAGTAGGATCGAGCAGGCGGCCTAGTAGCCGCCGACGAGCTTGAGCTTCTTCTTGCCGCCGTCGCCGCCGCCGCCGGTGACGATGGCGACCGAGGCGCTGGCGCCGATCCGCGTCGCGCCGGCCTCGACCATGCGGCGCGCGTCCTCGGTGGTCCGCACGCCGCCCGACGCCTTGACGCCCATCTCCGGGCCGACGACCTCGCGCATCAGCGCGATGTCTTCGACAGTGGCACCACCAGGCCCAAACCCAGTCGAGGTCTTCACGTAGGCCGCGCCGGCGATCTTCGCGAGCGCGCACGCCACCACCTTCTGGTCGTGGTCGAGCAGCCCGGTCTCGAGGATGACCTTCACCGGCTTCGGCGCCGAGGCGTTCACCACCGCGATCATGTCTTCGAGCACCAGCGCGTAGTCGCGGCTCTTCAACGCGCCGACGTTCAGCACCATGTCGATCTCGGCGGCCCCCTGGCGCACGGCCTCGCGCGCCTCGTAGCCCTTGGCGTTCGGGGTCGAGGCGCCGAGCGGGAAGCCGACCACCGCGATCGCCTTGGTGGCGGCGCCTTCGAGCTGCGCGGCGCAGAAGCGCACGTTCGCCGGGTTCACGCACACGGTCGCGAAGCCGTGCCTCTTGGCCTCGTCGCAGAGCTTCTTCAAGTCGTCGCGCGAGGCGTCGGCCTTCAGCATCGTGTGATCGATGAGCGGCGCCAAGTCGAGCGCCGGCGCGTCGTGACCCGGCGCCTGGCCGATGCGGGTAGCGCCCAGGCCCACCAGGGCGCGGACCGCGTCGGACTTGTGCGTCGCGCAGCCGCCACAGGAGGCGCACTCGCCCTTGCCGCGGTGCGCGCAAGCCTTGGCAGCGGCACGAGCGGCGTCAACCGCGGGCAGCCCGCCCTGCGCCAGGCGCGCCTGCACCCTTCTCGTGATCTCGTCAACGAGCCCGTCCAGTTGAGCATCGGCGGTCATAGCGGCGCCTATACCGCAGGGGCCGGGGAAGCGCAAAGTCCCATACCCGGCCGGGCGCGGCCGGCGCCGGCACGCCGGTCAGTGCCAAGCGCCGCTGGCGCACGAGGTCTCGCACACCGTGACGCCGGAGGTGCCGAGCCTCGCCGAGGCGGTGCTGCTCATCACCGAGCACGGGCTCGCGCCGCAGCAGCTCGTCATGATCCCCGCAACCCAAGAGCCCGGCGCCGGATAAGCACACCAGCCGGGCGCGGTCAGCTTGACCTGCACGGCTCCACTCACGACCCGACCCTCGCCCGTAGAGCCGTCGACGGCGGCGCTGCAAATCGCCCCGTTCCACAGACACAACCCAGCGCCGCAGGTCCCGTATCCGGTGCAGTCCCCGTCCGAAGCGCAGCCCTTCCACAGCGCGGCGGTGCACGCCCGCGCCAGGCACAAGTCGCTCGCGCACTCGGCGCTCGCGGTGCACGACTGCAAGTTGGCCTTGCGGCACACGCCGGCCGCGTAGCAGGTGTAGTTGGTGGTGCAGTCCGACGTGCTGTAGTCCCCGTAGACACACGAGCCGGAGCCGTTGCAGCGGGTGCACGCGCCGCAACTGTTGGCGCCGCAGTTGTAGGTGTTGACCGCGGCGTAGCCGCAGGTGGAACAGTTGCCGTTGCAGGCCGACTGGTTCGCGACACAGCCGCCGGCGCCGTCGCAGCTCACGCAGTTGCCGCCGCACTTCGAGCCGGCGCTGCAGTTGTAGTTGTCGGTGCCGGTGTTGTCGCACACCTTGCAGCTGGCGTCACAGGCCGACGGTGCCGCCACGCAGGCACCGCTACCGGTGTTGCAGCTGACGCAACCACCGCTGCACCTCGTCAAGCCGCAGCTGTAGGTGTTGGCGCCGGTCGCGGTGCAGTTCGAGCAGGTGCCGTAACATGCCGACGGGCTCGCGACGCAGGTCCCGGCGCCGTCGCAGGCGACGCAGTTGCCGCCACAATACGTGGAGCCGCAGTTGAACTGGGTCGCGGAGGCGGCGGTGCAGGCCCCGGTGCAGGTGGCGACGCAGGCCGCCGGCTGCGCCTCACATTGATAGATAGATCCAGACGCGGCAGTCGCCGCGACGCAACCGACGCAGTTGCCGGTGCACGACGACGGCTTGGCCGAGCAGACGCCCTCGGCCCCCACCGCGTTGCACTGGTTGCAGGTGCCGTTGCAGGCGTTGTTGCAGCAGACGCCGTCGGCGCAGAAGCCGCTGATGCACTGCCCGGGGGTGTCGCACCTCTGGCCGTCCTTCAGCAGGCAAGTGGCAGTGGCCGCACCTTGCACTACGCAGGCGCCGTCGTTCGCGCTCGCGAGCGTGCAGTCACGGCCCTCGAGGCTCGTGACGTTCACCTGGCAGGTGAAGTCGGGACCACAGAAGTCGACGGCGCACTGGTTCTGGCTGTTGCACTGGGCCACGTCGGTGCAGCCGGCGCAGGCGCCGTCGTGGTTGCACAGCCCCGACCAGGTGAAGCTGTCGTTCGGATCGTCGGCCGCGAGAGGACAGGCGGGCTGCGGCTCGCTGCTGTCACCCGGCCAGGCGGGGTCGAACTCGCAGCACCCGGCGCCGCGACAGCCGGCGATGTCGGGGTTGCAGGTCCCGGTCGCGAGCATGCACGGGCTCGTCTGGTGACAGACGACCGTCTGGTAGTGGCAGGTGCCGCCGCGACAAGACGCGGCGTCGGTGGTTTGACACGGGGCCGGGGTCAAGCACTCCACCGCGGCGGTACACTCGGTGTGCACGACGCGGCACGAGCTGTCGACGCAGGATTCGGCAGGCGCGCAGTCCGCATCGCTCAGACAGATCGCGGTGCACACCCCCGCGACGCACGCCTGGCCTGCGGCGCAGTCATCCATCGAACCGCACGCCACCGAGTTGGTGCTGACACCGCCGATGCACGACCCGAGCACGCCGCCGCCGACGATGCCGATGCCGAGGCCGAGGCCGAGGCCGATGCAGACGGCGAGCTCTCGGTTGCGGGTTCCTTGGCTGCGCATACGCACCGAATAGCGTAGCACGCCGTCCTGCCCTCGGGTAGTTTCGCCCCGGAAGATCCCAGAATAGGAGCTCAGCGATGTTCGGTCTCGTGTGTACCATTCTGCTCGCCTCCCCCGACGTACTCGTGGTCCACGCCCTGTTCCCCACGACCCCGACCGCCGACGCCCTCGCGGTCGACAACGGCCGCATCACCGCGGTCGGCAAGTCGACCGAGATCCAGAAGCTCGCCGGCGCCAAGACCAAGGTGATCGACGCCGCAGGCCGCATCGTGATCCCCGGGCTCATCGATTCCCACGTCCACTTCGCCTCGGGCGGCGCCAACCTGAAGAAGGTCGACCTGAACGGCGCTAAGGACGTCGACGAGATGGTGCGGCGGGTGAAGGCGTGGGCCGCGGCGCATCCCGACGCCACCTGGGTGAGCGGCCGGGGTTGGTCGTACGACGTGTTCAAGGACCTCAACCCGCCGTACCCGACCCGGCAGATGCTGGACCAGGCGATGCCCGACCGGCCGGTGTTCGTGCGCGCCTACGACGGTCACACCGGCTGGGCCAACTCCGCGGCGCTCGCGGCCTGCGGCGTCAGCGCCGCGACCCCGAAGCCCGCCGAGGGCGAGATCGTCCGCGAGCCGGACGGCAAGACCCCCAGCGGCGCGCTCATCGAAGACGCGATGGAGCTGATCTTCAGCTGCATGCCGCAGCCGAGCATGGCGGAGATGCGCGAGGCGATCCTCGGGGCGCAGGACCTGGCCTTCCGCCTGGGCCTCACCGCGGTGAACGACTTCGTCGCCGGCCCGGAGTGGCTCGACGCCTACCTGGCGCTGGAGCAAGAAGGCCTGTTGAAGATCCGGGTGTTCTTCTCGCCGTCGCTCGAAGATACCAAGCTCGCCGATGCCAAGGCGCTGCGCGACCGCATCGCGCGCACCTCGAAGCTCGTGAAGTTCGGCTCGCTGAAGGGCTTCGCCGACGGCGTCATCGAGTCGAAGACCGCGGGCTTCCTGAAGCCCTACGGCGGCACCAAAGACGACCTCGGCGCCCTGCACCTCGACGCCAAGCGCCTCGCCGAGCTCGTGCCGCCGGCGGACAAAGAGGGCTTCAGCGTCTCGCTGCACTGCGTCGGCGATCGCACGGTGCGCGTGGCCCTCGACGCCTTCGAGCGCGCCGCGACGAACAACGGCACCAAGGACCGGCGCCACCGCATCGAGCACATGGAGCTCCTCGACCCGGCCGACGCGCCGCGGTTCGCGAAGCTCGGCGTCGTCGCGTCGATGCAGCCGTTCCACGCCGAGATGTCGGACCACCCGGGCGAGGGGGTCTGGGAGCTCCACGCCGCCGGCGATCGCCTCCAACACGCGTTCGCCTGGCGGGACGTCCTCGACCGGAAGGGCCCGCTGGCGTTCGGCAGCGACTGGGCGGTGACGACGCTGGATCCGCTGAAAGGCATCGCCCTGGCGATCTCGCGCGAGAACGGCCAGGGGCTCCCCGAAGGCGGCTGGATCCCGACCCAGAAGGTCAGCTTTGCCGAGGCATTGACCGCCTACACCAAGACCGCCGCCTGGGGGTTGCACGCCGAGAAGGACCTCGGCGCCCTCGAGGTGGGCAAAGCTGCCGACTTCGTGATCTTGAACCGCAAGGTCGATCCGGCAGAGCCGCTCTCGGTGTACTGGGGCGTGATCGATGCGCTTTTCGTCGCCGGCCAGAGGGTCGGCCCCGCCTCGTAGGCGCGCACGTTCCTTTGGGACAAAAGTCCCTTTGGCGACGTTCGGGCACGCACTGTCGTGTCGTGGGCACCGATACAGTGCTCAACGAACACAACGCAGCCATCAGCCAACGCATGACGCGAAGGCAACGATGGATGCCCAAGGCTTCAAAGGGAGCGTGCCATGTGTAACCAAGTTCAAAACACCTCGTGCAAGCCCACCACCGCCACCACTTCTTGCTGCGGCCAAACCGGCGTCCCGGGCATGCCCCAGGGCGTGCAGTCGCTGGACGTGAGCGCGAGCGTCTGCGGCGACAGCGTCAAGGCGATGGCCTCCGGCACGGTGACGCGGGATCGCTGGGTGACGTTGAGCCCGCCGCGCGTCGACTTCTGCAAGCAGCGGGTCTACATCTCGGTGATGACCGAGCCGGCGAAGGGCCACCAGAGCAATTGCGGCCCGGCGGTGGTCGACTTCGGACGCGAGATGTTCCTGCCGCTAAACCCCCGCCAGGCGCACGGCCGCTGGACCATCTACCTGACCGACTCCTGCAAGCCCGGCAACGTCTTGGCCGAGACCACGCTCGACTTCCAGCCTGCGTGCCACAGCCACTGCGGCCAGTAGCGAGCCCCGTCAGAGCCCCGTCATCGATCGATTGCGCCCGGCCACGACTTCGCGGCATAATCCCCTCGCCCTCACGTATCTGATGATGATAGCGCGGCGTCCGAACGGCACCGCGTGAGCGGTCGTGCGAGGTCCCATGAGCGTGCCGAGCCTCACGAGCTGCAAGACCATCCAACCCAAGCAGGCGCACGGCACGTTGGCCGCGGCCAAGCTCCCCGATCTGGCGTACACCGACCAGGCCGCGGGCGCAAAGATGCTGCGCAAGCACGGCTTCGTCGAGCAAGAGAAGGACGTCTTCGCCGCCAAAGACGGCAGCTGGGCGCGGCTCCGGACGAAGGACAACCGCTGGGTCCTCGGGTTTGGCGAGCAACGCTTCGCGTCCCCGCCGATTCGCCTGCACGACGTCGAGGTGATGCGCTACGAGCCGGCCTTGCACGCCGGCTACGCGGTGTCGCGGCTGCCGCCGTTGAAGGGCAAGAGCCCGCACGCGCTTCGAGCGGCGTTGCAGCGGCTGGGCTTCGCCGAGATCGCGCCGGGCTATTTCTCGCACCCGGACGGCAGCTGGCTCGGGGTCGCGGACCGCGAGATCTTCGCCGGCATGGGCAACCGACGCTATGCGCGCGTCCCCGCCCCGGCAGCGGGCGCGCCGGCGAGCCCCCCGTGGCGGACGATCTTCCCCGAGCTGCCGTTCCCGAAGAACTGGGCGAAGTGGCGGCGGAGCTTCGCAGTGGCCCGCCTGCCGCGCGCCAACGGCCAGTTCACCGCCCCCCAACTGCGCACCATCCTCGAGCACCTGGGTTTCGCCAACACCAAAGGGAACCTCTGGACCCATCCCGACGGCAGCTTCGCCAGGATCAGCGGGCCGAGGATCACCGGCACCGGCTTCCAGCGCTGGGACTTCGGCAGGTTCCCGTACAGCGCCAACAAGCACAGCAACCGCTGGAACCGGGAGACCGAGCGCTGGCTCGAGTGGGTCTCGGGGCACGGCCGGCCACCCTATCCGGAGAGCCGCGCCAGCTGACCGGCAAGGCGTTCGATGACGGAGCCGCAGGATCTCGCGAGCGTCCCCGAAGCGTGCCGCCGCTTCGCGGAGGAGGTGGCGCGAACCGGCCGGTTGTGGACCATCGCCGACGCCGGCGGCTTCCCGACGCCGCAGAGCACCGCCGGCAAGAAGAGCATACCGGTCTGGTCGAGCCTGACCGCGGTGGCGCTGTTCTTGACCGCGGCCCGCGCCTATCGCGGCTTTCGCCCGTGCGAGCTCAGCTGGAAGGACTTCGAGGACAAGTGGGCTGCCGCGCTCACGAAGGACGGGCTCACGGTCGGGCTGGATTGGGCCGGCGCAGAGGGCGCGGGCTTCGACGTGCCGCCGGCAATGCTAACGGCGCTCGTCGATTCGGTCCGAGCGACCGGCGGGCGGCGCCGCGGCTGACCGCTCGCGTTCAGCCGGTGCGATTGTTGTACGGCAGGCGACCCAAATCGAAGCTGGTGTTCCAGTCGTCGGAGTACCAGCCCAACCTAGGGCTCGGGCGACCGTAGACGAACTCCATGTAGCTGCCGTCCGGGTGTTGCCAGCGCTCGACGCCCGGCGCCGGGTGCGACTCGGCGAAGCCCCAGCTGCGGGCGATGCCGCGGGCATGGTCGACCGAGCGCAGCATCGGCAAGCTGCCGATCGCCTTCCACTTACGGAAGAAGTCCCAGCTCTGCGCGTACCAAGGGAGATGATTGAATGCCATGGGTCACCTGCCTCATCGTCGTTATCGGCAACACCGCCGCAACGGGTGCGCGATCCACGCCGGGACCTCCGAACCCCGACGACTGCGTCTAACGCCCCGTCTTCATGACTATTTGTTCGGGCGGTCACGGCCGATGGCCATCACCGCCGGTGGCCGCCGTAGGTGGCGCGGTGCCTCGACGGTCCTGGTCGACCGCTTGCGACTCGCCACGTTCGGCGGCACCTCCGTGATGGTTGGGCAGGGCCGAGACCGCACGAACGAAGAAAGCGTTTGCTACTTGGACTTAGTCATAGTAACCTAGTTCATATGAAGCAAGTCCCGATTCACACGGCGAAGGCTCAGCTCTCGAGCTTGATCGCTCGCGCGTGCGCTGGAGAATCCGTAGTTATTTCCAAGGGAAAGAAGCCGGTCGTCAGGTTGGTTCCGGTGGCCGGTGTTTCGGGCCGGCAGTTCGGATCGATGCGCGGCCTGGCGCGGGTCACGGACGCGTTCTTCGAGCCGCTTCCGCCGGAGGAGCTCGACGCGTGGGGGCAGTAGCTCGTGCGGATCTTGGTCGACACCCACGTCTTTCTTTGGTGGCTGGAGGGTGACCTGCGGCTGCCGGTCGGCTGTCGCGACTTGATCGCCGCGGGCACGAACGACGTGCTGGTGAGCGCGGCGTCGGCGTGGGAGATCTCCACGAAGGTGCGGATCGGGAAGCTCCCCGGCGCCGTCGAGATCGCGCACCGGATGTCGGACGTGGTCGAGTCACAGGGATTCGAGCCCCTCGCGATCACGCTGAGGCACGCTCAGCGCGCCGGCGCCCTGCCCGGTCTCCACCGCGACCCTTTTGACCGCATGCTGGCGGCACAATCGCAGCTGGAAGATCTCCAGCTGATGACCACCGACGGCGTCTTCGATTCGCTCGGCGTGCAGCGCCTATGGGTGTAGCCGTCGGCCGCCGTAGGTGGCGCGTTGCCGTGTTCTACCGTTTCGTCGACAGCTGCCGCCCCGCCTTGCCGAGCCCGGCGGCGGTCCGAGCTTCGAGGAGCTTTTGGACGTCGGCGGCGGGGATGTCGCGCGCCGCGGCCACCTGGGTCGCCGCGAGCTGGATCTTCGCGAGGTGCTCGACGAGCTCCATGCGGAGGTAGCAGGTCTCGAGATCGGGGCCACAGGTGAGCGCCCCGTGATGCTCGAGGAGCAACAGGTCGGCGTCCTCGAGATGGGGGGCGAGCGCCGCGGTCCACTCCGGGGTCTTCGGCCGGGCGTACATCACCAGCGGCACGACGGCGCCGAGCGAGACGACGGCCTCGGCGATCATCGCCGTTCGGACCGCGACCCCGGCCACCGCGAAGCCGGTCGCGACCGGCGGGTGGGCGTGAATGACGGCCATCACGTCGGCGCGCACGCGATAGGTCGCGAGGTGCAACGCCAGCTCGGTGAACGGCTTGCCGGTGCCCGAGACCACGCGCCCCTCGGAGTCGACGACGATCAGCCGCTCCCGGGTGACATTCGCCTTCGAGATCGCGGTGGGGGTGGCGAGGAAGCGACCGTCGGCGAGGCGCGCGCTGAGGTTGCCGTCGTGGTTGGCGACGAAGCCCGCCTGGTGCAGGCGCTGACTGTAGAGCACCAGTTGGTCTTCGAGGACCCGGCGCGGGATCATGCGCCCGCCCCCAGATCGACGGCGTCGATGACGCCGACGATGATCGAGCGGATCGGCCCGGCGTCCTTGCCGAGCAGCTGCCGCACCCCGTTGCCCTCGGTGAGCACCAACACCTGGTCGCCGGCGCCGGCTTGGACGTGATCGACCGCGAGGAAGGCGTCGCCCGCGGGCTCGCCGTCGGGCCGCTCCGGCCGCACCAGCAACACCTTGCGGCCGTCGTAGGTCGGGTGGTGGGCGGTGGCGACCACGGTGCCGATGACCCGACAACACCTCATCGATCGCCGTCCGTGCGCTGCAGGTCGTCGATGATGCCGACGATCGCGGCGTCCACCGGCACGAAGGTCGGCGTGACCGCCAGCGCCGCCTCGCGCGAGCCCACGAGGTAGACGACGTCCCCGACCCCGGCTTGCACGGTATCGACCGCGACCTGCTTGGCGCCCGAGGCCGCGCGCGCCTCGTTGAGCGGCTGCACGAGCATCAGCTTCTTGCCCTCGAGGCCCGCCGCCTTACGCTCGGCGACCACGGTGCCAATGACCAGACCCAGGTACATCGTCGGCAGGTCGTAGCACGCGAGCCGGGGCGCGGACAAGAACGGGGCGATCGGGCTCCAGGGCAATCGAGCTCTCGTCTCTTTTTGATTCCCGGCGGGCGCTTCGCGCCCCAGCAACCTGGCGGGGGGACCGCCCGCCGGCACGTGGTCCGAGGGCGACAATGGAGTGACGCGCCGGCTCTGCGTCCCCCCGTGCCCCCGCACCTCGCACTGGCAAAGCCAG
>JACRCV010000045.1 GCA_016218825.1 Deltaproteobacteria bacterium | reverse complement strand
TACTGCTGGCGTTGGGATGAGCGAGGTCAGTGAACTGGCCGGCCGGCGGGGTGACAACCGTCGGTCCCGAAGAGCCGTATGTGAACAGCACAAGTACGGTTCTGTGAGAGGCGCCCCCGGTGACGGGGGCGCCTACTCGATGGTGGGGAGGACGGGCGCGAAGCGCCCGCCGGGAATCAAAAAAAAGACGAGAGCTCGATTGCCCTGGGCACCGCGCTTCCCGGCATTGACCGCAAGCCACGGCTGCCGTTACCCTGGGCCTCCACTCTCGACTCGGGGAACCCATGAACACCGCCAAAGAGCTGGCCGAGACTGAGCTGTTCAAAGACCTGGCGCCGGAGCTCCTCGCCGCCTTCGCCGCCATCGCGCGCGAGGCGAAGTACGAGCCCGGGAAGGTGGTCTACGAGACCGGCACCGCGGGCGATTCCTTCTTCATCATCGTCGCCGGCGAGTTCGCGGTCCGGGTCAAGGACGAGCACGGCGAGGAGGTCGACGTCGCGACCCTGAAGCCGGGGTCGTACTTCGGCGAGATGGAGGTCATCGGCGGCATGAACCGCACCGCCGCGGTGGTCTCGGAGGGTGACGGCCGCTGCTACCGCTTCGACGCCACGACGCTCGTCGACCTGTTGAAGCGCAACGAGAAGCTCGCGGCCCACTTCTACCGCCAGGTGTGCCGGGAGCTGATCAAGCGCCTGAAGAGCACCACCCGCGACATGGGCTACTTCAAGGCTCGCGCCGGCTGACCCCCTCGACCCCGCTGCCGACGTCCGGCCGCCCGGCGGCCCGCACCGTGAAACCCGCCTTGACCTGGTTCTAGGGTCCGGACATTATGCGAGCCACCATGGGGCGATTGAACTACCTTGTATTGGCGACACTTGTGGTGACGCTGGCGGCGTCTTTCGCCGGTGCCGCCGAGATCAAGGACGAGGACGTGCCCGAGTTCTCCGACGTCGACCTCGGCGCCGCGAAGCTCGACGTGATGCAGAACCGCAAGTATCAGCTGCTGCACGAAGTGACCTTGATGGGCGGCGGCTTGCCGGTCGACCCGTTCTACAAGGGGCTGACCGCGTCCTTCGGCTACACCCTGCACTTCACCGGCTTCTTCGCCGTCGAGTTCGTGCAGTTCACCTACTCGTTCAACGTCGACACCAAGCTGAAGAAGGAGCTCATCCGCACCGCGCTGTCGACGGGCAAGAATACTCCGGAGTTTCCGGAGATCGAGTGGGTGGCGGACGTCGCCCACGTGGTGATCAAGCCGCTCTACGGCAAGGAGGCGGTGTTCAACACCAAGGTGGTGCACCTCGAGACCTACGGCCGCTTCGGCCCGGCGTTCGTCCGCCGCAGCGACCCCAAGGAGCCGTTCGCGTTCGGCGCCGACGCCGGCATCGGCATGCGTCTCTGGCTGGCCGAGTGGGTGGCGGTGCGCTTCGACTTGAGCGAGATGATCTACTTCCTCGCCAAGAAGCCGCAGCAGTCGCTGCGCCTCGACGCCGGCTTCGCCTTCAATCTGCGAGGTGAGGATTGAACCGCTCGCCAAACCGTCTTCCTTTCAACCTGGTTCCCGCGCGGACGATGCGTCCGCGCTCCCCACCCCCACCCCGCGCTCCCCGCCCCAGATTGGATGAGGGGCGGGGCAGGCGAGCGCTGCATCGCGACCGCGGTCTGGTCATCGTCTGTGGGTTGGCAGCCGCGCTCGCGGTCCCGAGCCCGGCCCACGCGCAGCTGGTGTTCGACAACGAGGTGCCGCGGGTGTTCTCGATCCAGGAGCGACCCTACCGGCTCGGGCACGAGTTCCAGCTCGGCCTCGGAGTGTTGCCGCTCGACGCCTTCTACGTCGGCATCACCGCGAGCGCCAGCTACACCTACCACTTCTCGGATTTCTGGGCCTGGGAGATCGCCGGCGGCAGCTACTCGTTGAACAAGGGCACCGGGCTCGCGACCCGGCTGTTCGACGAATACGGCGTCGTCCCGGTGCGGGGTGGCGGCGAGCGGATCGTGACCTTCGCGAGCACCAGCGTCGTGGTCAAGCCGCTGTTCGGCAAGCTCGCGGTGTTCAACAGCGACGTGGTCTACTCCGAGACCTTCTTCGTCGCCGGGGTCGGCCCGATGCGCAAAGGCGAGTTCTGGCGCCCGAGCGCCGACGTCGGCGCCGGCTTCCGTTTCTGGACCAGCCCGGTGCTCTCCTGGCGGCTCGACATCCGCGACGTGCTCGTTTTCAGCTCGCTGGCGCCGGAGAACAACCTGTTGGTGCTGGTGTCGGCGTCCTTCAACTATCGCGAGTCGGGCACCAAGACGGTGGCAGCGCCATGAGCCACGTGTCTGCGCGACGAAGCTGCGGCCGCCGGCGCCGGCCGCAAACCGGAGCCTTTCTTGGGGTGCCGGCGTTGGTCCTCGCCTTGGCGCCGCTTTGGGCGCGGGCGGCGGAAGAGGCGCCCGCCGAGGTCCCGGCGCCGGAGGGTGCCGAGGCTCCGGTCGGCCCGGAGACCGAGGCGTCGGCCGAGGAGGCCACGGCCACCGAGGTCGATCCGGAGATCTTCGAGCAAGCGGTCGCCGACTTCTACGACGAGCGCTACCCCGAGGCGGCGGCGGGCTTCTGGGGCTATCTGCACTTCGGCGAAGGCGCGGGCGGCGGCGCCGAGAACGCCGAGTGGGCGCAGTACTTCCTCGCCGAGTGTCTGCGCAAGCTCGGCTTCTTTCACGCCGCGGTGCAGTACTACTACACGGTGGCGAAGACCCGGTCGCGGCCGGAGATCCTCCCCGACGCCCTCGGGCGCCTCGAGGCGATCTCGCGCCGGCGGCCGTTCTCCGAGTCGTTGGTCTTCGAGGACCTGCTCTACGACTCCGAGTTCGGCTTCCTGCCGACCTACCTCAATGACTGGGTGCAGTACGTCCAGGGGCTCTACGACTACAAGAACGGCCTGGTCGACTGGGCGGAGCGCCACTTCAGCGCCATCTCCAAGACCAGCCTCTACTCGCTCAAGGCCCTCTACGTGCAGGCGGTCTACGCCCTGAAGAACGGCAAGGACGACCTGGCGATCGCGATGTTCGACGCCATCGTCTCGAGCTCGATCGACGCGCCGGAGGTGAAGAACCAGGCGAACCTGTCGCTGGCGCGCCTGTTGTTCGACACCAAGCAGTACGGCGACGCGCTGCGCGCCTACGACGAGGTGTCGCAGATCGAGCTGTCGTTCGAGCAGGCGGAGCTCTTGCTCGAGAAGGCCTGGACCTATTACTTCATGAACGACCGCCGCAAGGCGATGGGCCTGTTGCACTCGCTCGAGGCGCCGAGCTACGTGCACTACTTCCTGCCCGACGCCTACATCCTGCGGGGTCTGATCCTGAAGGATCTGTGTCACTTCATCCCGGCCAAGAGGGTGGTGCGCGGCTTCCGCTTCCGTTACCAGCGGGCCCTCGACATGCTGCACCGCCGCGTCGACATGCGAAAGATCGGCGGCATCCTCGACGCCGCGACCCAGGAGGGGACGATCGGCCGGCGCACCCAGCTCTTGCGGACCCTCGAGGCCGAGCGCAAGCTCATCGGCCGCTACGACACCTACTGGGAGGACGTCGAGCTCGACAAGCATCTCGCGAAGATCTACGACCTCGAGATCCGCGAGCAGTCGCGCCTGTGGAACATCGAGTTCGAGAAGTCCGCCGACCGCTCGGCGCTGGAGCTCTTGGAGATCGAAGAGCAGGTGAACCTGCTCGACTACGAGCTCGGCGTCGACATCTTCAAGCGCTTGAAGGCCGAGGGCGCCAAGCACACGGTGGAGGAGCCGCTGCGCATCCCCTACGATTCGGCGAACGTCTACTACGAGTTCGACACCGAGTTCTGGAACGACGAGCTGCACTCGTACAAGTACTTCATCAACAGCCGTTGCTTCGAGATGGAGGGCGGGAAGTGATGCCGACCTTCATGACCAAGCCGGTCCTGGTGCTGGTACTCCTGGCGCTGCCCTCGGTGGCGCTGGCGGTGGCCTACAACCCCAAGGGGAAGCAGGTCAGCAAAGACGAGATGATCGTCAAGCTGTCGTCCGACATCAACAAGGTCGACCACACCATCGAGGTGACCAAGGACCTGATCAAGCGCTCCCCGGACGCCACCTACCTCGCGGATCTCTACTTCCGCCTCGCCGAGCTCTACGTCGAGAAGTCGCGCTACGTGTTCGCGCGCCTGATGGAGGCCCAGCCCGAGGGCTCGAAGTCGTTGGGCGGCGAGAAGTCGCTCGAGGTGCAGATCAACAAGAAGCTCGCCATCGAGACCTACGACAAGATCCTCGCCGACTTCCCGGAGTACGAGAACAACGATCAGATCCGCTTCTTCAAGGCGCACGAGTTCCGCGAGCTCGGCGAGTGGGACACGATGCTCAAGGAGTACAAGGAGCTGATCGACAAGTACCCGAAGAGCGACTGGGCCATCGAGGCCCGCCTGATCATCGGCGACTACCACTTCGACAAGGGCGAGATCGATCAGGCCGAGAAGTACTACCTCGACATCCTGTCGCTTCCCGAGAGCCACCTGAGCGACATGGCGCGCTACAAGCTCGGCTGGATCCGGATCAACCAGGAGAAGTTCAAAGAGGCGCTCGCCTCGTTTGAAGGGTCGGTGACCAGCGGCAAGAAGAACAAGCGCGGCGCGGTCGGCGAGGCCAAGAGGCTCGACGTCAAGCGCGAGGCGCTGATGGCGATGGTGTGGCCGTACTCCGAGGTCCGCAAGGCGTCGGCGGCGCCCGAGTATTACCGCAAGCTGTCGGAGTCGAAGAACCTCTACGTCGACGTGCTGAAGAAGCTCGCCAACCGCTACTTCATCAAGACCGAGTACATGAGCGCGGCGCTGTTGTACCGCGAGATCATCCAGCTGTCGGCCGACGTCGAGCAGAACATCGAGTTCGTGCAGCGGATCTACGACTCGGTGCGCAACATGTCGCGCGCCAACCCCAAGCGCTACGCCCACGCCGCCGAGGACGTCGACGCGATGGTGAAGACCCTGGCGCGCTTCGAGAACCACCTGCGCTTCAAGCAGGAGGAGAAGGAGCAGCTGGAGCAGGACTTCGAGATCCGCGCCCGCGACCTCGCGACCCGGCTGCACGCCGAGGCCCAGAAGAAGGGCGACAAGGAGTCGGCGAAGGTGGCCGCCGACGCCTATCGCAAGTACCTGTCGTTGTTCAACAATCAAAAAGAGCGGCGGACGATGCAGCTGAACCGCGCCGAGGCCTTGTACCAGACCGCCGACTACCTCGCCGCCGGCCGGCAGTACGAAGACATCGCGAAGGAGATGCCGGACGGCAACGAGCGCGGCGACATGATCTACAACTCCATCCTCTCGTACCACAAGGCGCTGGAGGAGGACTCGGTCTATCGCGACAAGCACCCGACCAAGCCCGGGTTGTTGAACAAGCTCGAGGTGTTGCGCTCGCGCGAGGGCTTGAAGCAGCTCGGCGCCTTCTACGTCCGCAGCTGGCCGAAGAGCGACAAGACCCCGAACGTCAAGTTCAACATCGCCAAGATGTACTACCAGCAGGGCGAGTACGAGCGCGCCTCGGAGCTGTTCACCACCTTTATCAAGGAGTACCCGACCCACAAGGACATGGCGACCGCCGGCAACCTGGCGTTGGACGCGCTGCACAAGCTCGACCGCTACGAGGACCTGGCGAAGCTGGCGCAGTCGTTCGTCGACAACCCGCAGATCACCGACACCAAGTTCAAGAACGAGGTCGCCGGCATCGCGGATCGGGCCCGCAAGCGCAAGGTCGAGTTCACGGTGCTGTCGACCTCCGAGGGCGAGTTCTCGCAGAAGATGCTCGCGGAGTGGGAGAAGAACAAGGGCACCCAGGAGGGCGAGGAGTACCTCTACACCGCGTTCGTCAAGTACAAGGGCGAGGGCAACATCGCCGGGGTGTTCGACTTCGGCGGCCGGATCATCGGCGCCTACCCCGAGTCGAAGCGCCTGACCGACGTCATCGGCACCATGGGCAGCTTCGCGGTGCGCGCCGCCGACTTCGATCGCGCCGCGTTCCTGTTCGAGGAGTTCCACAAGCGGTTCTCGAAGGACAAGAACGCCGAAGAGATCCTGATGAACGCCGCGAACATCCGGACCCTGCTCGGCCAATACGAAGAGGCCGCGAAGTCGCTCAGGACCCTGCGGACCGCGGCCGCGGGCGCGATCCGCGCCCAGGCCAACGAGAAGCTCCTGACGATCTATCGCGACATCGGCGACTGGGAGCAGCTGGCGCGCGTCGCGCAGACGGCGCTGCAGGACAACGGCAGCTGGCTCGGCGCCGCCGCCTATCTCGGCATCGCCTACGCCGAGGCCGGCAAGACCCAGCTGGCGCAGAAGGAGCTGACGCGCGCGGTGCGGATGACGCCGAAGGGCGACTTCGACCAGGAGGCGCAGGCGCGGGCGCTGTTCACCTACGGCAAGCTGTTCCAGAAGGACTTCCAGGATCTGCAGTTCAAGGGCGCCGAGTCCGCCCAGGACGTGTTGCAGCGCAAGCTGCAGCTGTTGAGCGCCATCGAAGAGGCCTACACCGCGACCATCCGCACCGGGGTCGGGGAGTGGGCGATCGCGGCGCTGCACGAGGCGGCGTCGTTGTACGCCGAGTTCGGCACCTTCATCGGCAACGCGCCGGCGCCGGAGGGCATGTCGGCGGCCGAGAAGGCGCAGTACGCCGCGGCGTTGAAGGGCGAGGCCGATCCGTACATCGCCAAGGCCAAGGAGACCGCGACCGCCTGCAGCACCAAGGCGGAGCAGCTCAAGGTGTTCACGGTGCACGCCTCGGCGTGCGTCTCCGGCGGCCAGGCGACGACCACCGGCGAGGCGCGGCGGCGGCGGGCCGACGTCAGCGGCGACGAGGCCTACCAGCAGGACGTGGCGCGGCTGCAGCAAGCGCTCGCCAAGAAGCCCGAGGACGTGGCGAGCCTCGAGGCCTTGGCGCGGCGCGCGATGCAGGTCGGCGACTATCACCTCGCGAAGCTGGTGCTGTCGAAGGCCACCGAGGTCGATCCGCGCAGCCCGGTGTTGCAGAACCTGCTCGGGGTGGCGTCTTGGCAGCTGGGCGACGTCGCCGACGCCTACACCTCGTTGGACGGCGCGGCCAAGAAGCGCCTGCCGGCGGCGATGGCGAACCTGGCGGCGTTGTTCAACGACTACGGCTACGAGCGGCAGATGAAGCAGTTGGTGGGCGCGATCGGCAATCTCACGAGCCTGGAGCTGAGCTCCGTCGATCTGCACCCGAGCGTCGGCAAGCTGGTGCAAGAGCTCTCCGGCGCCACGGGCTCCGGGACATGAGGGCACGCCTTATGAGAACCTCGCGCTTCGCGGTCGCGATCGTCTTCGGCGCCGGCTGCGGCCACCTGAGCTACACCGTCGATCGCGACCAGCTGCAAGAGATCACCATCGAGAACAAGCTGCTGTTGTTCGACGCCGAGAACGACGTCAGCATCGCGCTCGACGAGAAGGAGGCCATCCACCGCGAGATCCAGCAGGTGAAGCAAGACATCGAGGACGCCGATCTGCAGATCGCCGAGACCGAGAACGACGCGGCGCGGGCGTCCGAGAAGGGCGACCACGAGAAGGAGAAGGTCTGCGAGCAGGCGATCGAGGTCTACGATCTGAAGATCCGCTACCTCGAGGAGTACCTGCTCTTCCTGCGCGACAAGCTCAAGGCCCAGGACGACCTGATCATCGTCGCCGAGGCCAAGTTCGAGCTCGCCAAGGCCAAGCTCGCCAAGAACAACAACGTCCGCGACGCCGCCGACATCGAGCTCGCCGACTTCGAGGCGCAGGTGGACGACAAGGTGGCGCGCGCCAAGGACACGTTCCAGGAGCTCGCGGAATTCGAGAAGGAGGTCGACGGCGTCAAAGAGCAGTGGCTCGGGCGGCGGGACCAACTGATGGCGGCGTCGGGCGGCGGCATCGGCAGCCCGTGGGCCGAGGACGGGGCGTTGTGGGGACGAGATGAATAGCGGCCGGCCGGTGACATTCGCGCGGCGCACAAGGAGTCGATCGTGAGCATTCGGGTGCGAGGGGCGCTGCCGTGCTTGGCGCTCGTGGTGACGATGCTGAGTCGGACCCTGCCGGCGGCAAGCCCGGCGGCCGCGACTGCCAAGGCCCAGCCCGAGACCGGGGTGTTGCCCGAGAAGATCCCGATCGACGACCCCGACCGCGTGATCAACAGCTACAACGTCCTGATCAAGAACGAGCCCCAGAACCCCACCTACCACTACATCCTCGGCCTGGCGTACTTCCGCAAGGCGGTGCCGGGCTCGAAGGTCGACGACCGCGACATGCTGCGGGCGGCGATCGCGGCCTTCGATCGGGTGACCAAGCTCGCCCCCGAGGACGACGACGGCTTCTACGCCCTGGGGTTGACGTCGCGCTGGGCGGGGGACCACACCGGCGCGGCGGCGGCGTTCAAGTCGGCGGCCGAGACCAACCCCAACGCGCCCGAGATCCACTTCGACCTCGGCTTGACCTACCTGGAGCTGAAGCGCTTCGACCGCGCCGCCGAGGCGTTTCGGGTCGCGATTCAGCTGCGGCCGTCGTTCGTCTCGGCGCACTTCAACCTCGGGGTGGCGTTGGAGAACGAAGGCGAGACCGACAAGGCGATCGTCGAGTACCAGGCGACGTTGAAGCTCGATCCGAAGTTCGACCGCGCCTTGATCAACCTCGGCAAGGTCTACGCCGAGCGCGGCTTCAACGACAAGGCGGTCGCGGCCTTCAGGGACGCGTTGAAGATCGACGCCAAGGACGCCGCCGCCCACTACAACCTCGGGGTCATCTACCAGCGCCGCGGCGATCTGCAGCGCGCCGTGGCGTCGTACAAGGACGCGATCGACGCCGATCCGCACCACGCCGAGGCCCTCAACAACCTCGGGGTGGTGTACGACAAGCTCGGCGAGGGCGTGAAGACCATGGAGCTCTTCAAGCGCGCCGTCGACGCCAACCCGACCTTCACCGACGCGATGTTCAACCTCGGCCTGGTGTACACCAAGAACAACCGCATCGACGACGCCCTCAAGACCTTCCAGGAGCTCTCGAAGATCGATCCGAACCATCGCGAGGCCCAGGTGCAGATGGGCGAGATCTACTACCAGCGCGGCAACGTCGAGAAGGCGCTGTCGTCGTTCAAGCGGGCGTTGGCCGAGCAGCCCGAGGACGCCTCGACCTTCCGCCGCGTCGGCCTGACGCACATGAAGGCCGGCCAGTACGCCGAGGCGGTGGAGGCGTTCGCCAAGGCGACCTCGATCGAGTCGCGGGACCCCGAGGGCTTCCATCTCTTGGGCCAGGCGTACGCCGGCCGCCGCGACTGGCAGCGGGCGATCGAGGCCTACGAGAGCGCCCTCGATCTGGACCAGAAGAACGCCAAGATCCGGGTGCATCTGGGCGAGGCGCTCTTGGCCTGGGGCAACTCGGCGCGCGCGGTCTCTGAGCTCGAGACCGCGGTGAAGCTGGCGCCGGATTCCGCCGAGGGCTGGGCGGGCTTGGGCAAGCTCAACCTGCGGCGCGGCAAGGTCCCGGACGCCGAGAGCAACTTCAAGCGCGCCCTCGAGCTCCGCCCCAACTTCCCCGACGCCCGCGTCGGTCTGGGGCAGGTCTACTACGCCCAGCAGAAGAAGGACCTCGAGATCAAGGAGTACCGCGCCGCGCTCGCCGCCGAGCCGGCGCATGCCGAGGCGCACATGTACCTGGGGCTGGCGCTCTACAACGGCGGCGAGGCCAAGGAGGCCATCGTCCACTACGAGCAGGCGATCGCCGGCGACAACCGCCTCGCCAAGGCCTACTACTACGCGGCGTTCGCCTACTACAAGACCGGGCGCACCGACGCCGCGGTGCGCTCGTTCTCCGAGGCCGCCCGCGTCGATCCCACCTACGCCGAGGCCTACTTCCAGCTCGGCAAGATCCAGGAGCGGCTCGGCAAGAAGAGCGAGGCGGTCGCGGCCTACCAGGCGGCGATCAAGGCGCAGCCGGACTACTCGGACGCGGCGGTGGCCCTCGAGCGCATCGCCCCGGGGATCGGCAGCGTGCCGCCGGGGACGCCGGTCGCGCCGAAGAGCCCGTAAGTCGTCTCTGCGTCACCGCTCGCGACGCTCGAG
The DNA here is from genome assembly GCA_016218825.1 of Deltaproteobacteria bacterium. Classification (GTDB taxonomy): domain Bacteria; phylum Myxococcota; class XYA12-FULL-58-9; order XYA12-FULL-58-9; family XYA12-FULL-58-9; genus JACRCV01. The sequence goes on along the minus strand of JACRCV010000045.1, from coordinate 33,448 downwards.
CGCCAGCCGTCAGGGCGATCGAGCTCTCAAGTTGGACCGATGTTGCCCCACCCGGGGGCGGGCCGAGAGCGGCGCCGCAGGCGACGCTCCGGGGTGGGGGTGGGGAGGACGGGCGCGAAGCGCCCGCCGGGAATCAAAAAGAGGCGAGAACTCGATTGCCCTGACCCAGCCGCGCCCGCCGGTTGCGGTGGCAGCGCGGATATGGTCTGCTCCGGGGGGCTGTGGCGGGACTTCGCGCGCCGCGAGAGGGTTCATGCGCATCTGCCGTTTCGTCTGTGCTCTCGGCCTGGCGCTGCAGGGCGCGTGGCTCGTGGGTTGCGCCGAGCACGCGGCGGTGGGGGTCGGCTGCGAGCTCTTGCAGGGCGACCTCGCGATCGCCGAGATCATGGCGAACCCACAGGACGACGACTCGGGCCGGGAGTGGTTCGAGATCTACAACACCACCTCCTCGACCCAGGTCCTCGACCGGCTGATCATCGAGCGCCTGTCGTTCGCCGGCGACGGCAGCATCAAGAGCTCGACACACACGCTGCGCGGCACCCCCCCCTTGGAATCCCGGGCCTATTTCGTCCTCGGCGACGGCTACCCCGGTGAGGCGCCGATCCAGTATCCCTACAGCTCCGAGGACGAGAGCTTCGGCGCGCTCAACAACACCGTCGGCGGGATCAGCCTCAAGTGCCGCGACGTCGAGGTCGACGCGGTGTGGTACGGCACCCCCGACGGTCTGCCCGAGCCGCAAGAAGGGGTCAGTCTCAGTTTTGACGGCGGCGTCGCCCCCGACGCGATGCTGAACGACCGGAGCGAGTGGTGGTGCGCGGTCGGCAACAGCTTCGACGGCGTCAACCGCGGCACCCCGGGCTACGCCAACGACCTGTGCGGTTTCGCGACCTGCGACACCGGCGGCGGCGTGATGCGCGACGTCGCGACCCCGACCCCGGGCGAGATCGCGATCTCGGAGGTGCTCGCCGATCCCGCGGGCACCGACGCCGGCAAGGAGTGGATCGAGATCTACGTCGCGGGCGCGCGCCACATCGACCTGAACGGCCTCAAGATCGTGAATACGACAACGAGCGGCTCGAGCCGCGAGCTGCAGGTGACCGACATCGGCTGCGCCGGTGGTGAGCCGGGCGACTACCTGGTGATCGGGGCCCTCGCCGATCCGGCGCAAAACGGCGGCGTCACCGTCACCGCCGTGGCGCCAGGGCTCGAGCTCTACGCCGGCGCCGGCGCGGTCGACCTCTACCGGGGTCACAAGCTCATCGATCGGGCGAGCGTGCCCGACGCGACCTCCGGCAAGTCGGCGTCGCTCGACCCGATGAAGCTCAACCCGGCCGACAACGACCAGCCCGAGAGCTTCTGCACCTCGTCGACGACCGGGGTGTTCGAAGGCACCGGCACGCCGGGGCAGGCGAACGACCTGTGCGGCAGCGCCTGCCTCGAGGGCGGCACGCCGCGCCTGGTGCGGGCGCCGAATCCGGGCGATCTGGTCATCACCGAGGTCTATCCCGATCCGGGCTCGCCGCCGTCCGCCGCCGACAACAATCGGGAGTGGATCGAGCTGTACGTCGCTTTCGGTCCGGTCGACTTGAACGGGCTCTCGATCGTGAACACCGCCGCCAGCGCCTCGACCAAGACCCTCAACTCAGCGAATTGTCTCAGTGTTTCGCAGGGGGCCTTTGTCATCATCGGCGGCCAGAGTGTCTCGGTCGACCAGGTGACCGCGGCGGGGACGGTGACCGGCCTGACGCTCTCGAACTCGTCGACCACGGTGACCTCGGCGTCGGTGAGCGTCGCGCTCGGCCCGACCACGCTCGACGCGATGAGCTACCCGCTGCCGGCCCAGGAGGGGAAGAGCTATTCACTGACACCCACGGTGCTCGACACCATCGGCAACGACACCGCGACCAACTGGTGCTGGTCGACGACGCCGCACTTGCCGTTCACCGGCTCGGGCTCACCCGGGCTCGCGAACGATCCTTGCCCCTGAGCAGTCGAGGCTTCTTGTGATGCGCGTGCTGATGCTCCTCGCTGTCGTCGCCGCCGCCGTCGTCGGCTGTCCGGCGGCGAACGACCTGAACACCACCGCGAGCCCTTGCGGGCCGGCGGACGGGCTGGTCGTGAACGTGGTGGACGGCGACACCGTCGACCTGGCGACCGGGGTGCGTATCCGCTACCTGCTCGTCGACACCCCGGAGGTGCCGCACAGCACCGCCCCTGATAGCTGCTGCTTCGGGCCGGAGGCGAAAGAGCTGAACACCTCGCTGGTGCTGAACCAGGCGGTGAAGCTCGAGTACGACCAGGAGTGCCAGGATCACTTCGGGCGAACGCTCGCGTACGTGAGCCTCGACGAGCGGATGGTAAACGAGATCCTGCTCGAGCGCGGCTACGCCCGCCTCGAGGTGATCCCGCCGAACGAGAAGCACGCCGCCGACTTCGAGGCGATCCAGGCGGCGGCGAAGGCCGCGGACGCCGGATTGTGGGGCGCGTGCTCGACCGCGGCGTGTCCGCTGGGGGCCTTCAAGTGACGAGGCGCGCGATGCATCAGGCCTGGGGGCGGCGGTGGTCGGGCTTTGTTTGGGTCGCGGCCCTCGGCGTGGCGCTCGGCGTCTCCAGTCGGGCGCCGGCGCGGGAGTACGAGGCCCCGGTTCACGTCGACAGCCTCGAGGATCTCTACGAGCTGCAACACCAAGGCGATCTGGAAGACGACTCGGTCGAGGTGCTCGGGGCGCTCTTGCAGCGGCCGATGAATGTCAATCGCGCCGATCGCTACCTGCTCTATGATCTGCCGCAGCTCACCTACGCCCAGGCCGACGCCATCATCGCCTACCGCGCCGACAACGGGCCCTTCGAGGCGCTCGAGAAGCTCGCGGAGGTGCCGGGGTTGAGCTCCGGGCTCATCGCCGCGATCGCGCCTTTCATCACCTTCGGCGACGGCGAGCCGCGCCCCGTGGAGTCGACGACCTCGATTCGCGGCAAGGCCGAGGTCGGCTCGATCTGGCGGCAGGGGCTGGACAAGAACCGCGCCGAGACTGATCCGAAGGCCACTGACTACATCGATCCCATCGTCGAGCGCAAGCCGCGCTATCCCCAGACCTATCTGCGGCTGCAGGGCACCGGCTTCACCTACCTCGGGGCCGGCGCCCTCGCCACCTTCCGCCGGCGGACCATCGCCTGGTGGGACTACTCGCGCGGCTACCTGGTCTCGAACGGCCCGTCCGATAGGCTCGACCTGGACAGCGTCTACGTGTTCGGGGGCTACGGCGCGGTGAGCATGGTGCTCGGCAGCTACACCGTCGGGTTCGGCGAGCGGTTGGTGTTCTCGTCGGCGAGCCCGCGGTTTCCGCACGGCTGGTACGAGAACCACGACATCACCGAGGACAATGAGCTCGGCAGGCTCCGGCCGACCAACGGTCAGTTCGGGGCCGCGGTGTCGTTGACCGGCGCCGAGATCGGCAGCGGCTGGCTGGATGCGACCGTGTTCGTCTCCGACAACCGCAACGATCTTTATCAGTACCACTTGAACTACGGCCTGGATCCTTGGTACGGCGCCAACCACTGCAACACCGACTCGGACTGCCCGGGGGGCTACACTTGCGGGGGCGACGGCACCTGTCGCGCCTCGAGGATCTATCAGGCCGGCGATCTGCGGCAGAAGTCGTACACCTGGGAGACGGTCAAGGACGCGTACGAGGAGCGCTTGGGCGGCGCCAACGTCACCGCCAACTTCGGCGCCAAGACCCACGTCGGCGCTACGGCCTACGTCTCGACCACCTCGGTGCGAGTAGGGACCGAGGCGAACAGCGTCTTCGCCTACACCGCGGTGATGCCACGCGAGCGTCAGTTCGGCGCCTACGGCGTCAACGCCGGTTGGGGCTACGGCCCGGTGGAGCTGTCGGCCGAGGTCGCCCGCACCCTCGCCGGCGGCAACGGCGCCTATGTCCGCAGCGTCCTCACGCCGACCCCGCAAGTCGAGCTGGAGCTGGGGGCCCGCTACTACGGCGTCCTCTACGAAAACCCGCACGGGCGCGGCGAGGCGGCGCGCGACAAGCTCTTCGGCTTGGCGGCGCGCAACGAGCGCGGGCTGCGGTTGAAGTCGACGTTTCGACCGATTTCCGACCTCAAGCTCGTGACGGGCGTGGACCTGTGGCAGAACCCCTACCTGCCGGCGATATTCTTCGGCAGCGGCGCGCCCGAGTATCGGCTGAAGCAAGAGATCCCGGTCGATCTGTGGGTGATGCAGCGCTTCGACTACGAGGTCACGAGCAAAGAGTCAGCGTCGCTGCTCCTCGACTACAAGAACAAAGACCTGGCGCACAACAAGCGCGGCGAGGTCTACGACGCCGGCGACTTCTGCGACATCGGCGAGCTGGCCGACCATGGCTTCGATGGGGCGACGTGCGGCCGCGGCGAGCGGCGAAAGCTCCAGCTGCGCTTCACCACGAAGCGGGTGGCCAGGACCAGCCTGTGGGCGAGCTATACCGCGGCGTGGGAGGACGTCTCCAAGTACAAGAACCGGCTCGACTTCGAGCAGCGCTTTCGCCTGCACGCCGCCGTGGACGGCTGGACCGACGGCCGGGTGGTGGCGCACGTGAGCTACTACTCGCACAAGGTCGACCGCGCCGCCCTCGCGGCGGCCTCCGCGATCCGCTTCGACCCTGACGATGAGCGCGGCGATCCGCTCCTCGAGACCTATCTCGAGCTCCATCAGAAGATCCTCGGCACCTGGAAGGTCTGGGTGCGCTACGGCGTCATCCACTACAAAGGCGATCAGCTCGGCCGCTTCCAGTGGTACCAGCTCGCGAAGCTGAACCTCGAGGCCCGGTTCTAAGAGCTCTCGAGCTCGATCTTCAACGCGATCTCGTCGTCAGTGAGCACCGGGTTCGGCAACGCCTCGACGAGCGCCTTGATCAAGACGAACGCCGGCGCCGCGTAGCGGTCGGCGAGCTCCCCGAACTCCTGGGAGTAGGCGCGCGAGAGCTCTCTGAGGTCCGGGTCCGCGGGCGTCACGGTGTCGCCGGCCTCGGCGCGCCACAGGAGGGCGCCGTCGGCGCAGTGATACAGCTCGAGCGCCAACGTCATCGCGATCTCGTCGGCCTCGGGCTCGGCGTGCAGCACCCGCAACAAGAGCACGCCGCCGAGGGCCTTTGGCGGCGCGGCGTCGACCGCCGGGACGGTGCAGGCGTCGGCATAGCTCGCACCGATCGGAGCGCTGCTGTAGACCAGGTAGTTGCGGCGCAGGCGCACCACGTCTTGCAGCTCCTTCGCGAGCATGTCCGCGGCGCGCGGCAGGTCGGCCGGCGCCCAGACGCGGATCGCGACCGACTTCGGCGGCTCCGAGCCGCCGCCCGGACGCGGCCGCATCGAGTACACCTCGCGAAGCGGCGAGCCGCAGGCGGCGAGAGCGGCGACGGCGGCGATGACGAGGCCGGCGGCGCGGGCACGGGCGACGATCGACACCGGCGACTACTTCCCGGAGATCTCGGCGACCTTGGTGCGCATCGCCTTCATCACCGCGGCGGCGCCACCTTCTTTGAGGAGCGGCTCCACCTGGTCCTCGCGGATGCCGATGAGCGTGCTCTCGCCCATCATCACGATGTCGAGGATGGTGTAGGCCCCGGCCTTCTGGGTGAGCACCCAGTCGATCACGATCTCGGCCTTCTTGTAGTTGCGCAGCACGACGATGGTCGTCTTGCAGCGCGGGTCGCCGCTCTCGTCGCGCGGCTCGCTGTAGATGATGTTGTCGAGGTGCTCGAACATCTCCTTGCCCTTCGGGAACGACTTGGCGCGGATGATGGTCTCGAGCCCGGCGCTGAGCTCCTTCTGCTCTTCGGGGGTGAACTTCCCGAGGTGGTCGCCGAGCAGGCGGGTGACCATCTCCGGAAACGCCAGCTGCTTGGCGGCCAGATCGTACTTGCCGTAGCGGACGCTGTTCACCACGGTCTTGATCGGCTTCTGGGCGGCGGCGGGCGCGGCGGCGCTCGCGGCGCCGGCCGCGAACGTGAAGGCCAGGGTGAGGGTGGCGAGGGCGAGGCGGTGGCTGTGCATCGATTTCTCCCGTGTCAGGCGTCGGAGTGTCGGCGAGGTCCAGCCGGCGGTCAAGCCGCGGTCGGCCTCAGAAGGGCAGGAAGGCCTCGCCATAGACCATCTTGCCGCCGTAGTGGCCGCCGAGCGCGACGAGCGCGGTGCTCATCAGCAGCAGGCCGAGGTAGAGCAGGCGCCAATAGCCGGAGAGCGGCGGCCGGCGGTGAAACAGGCGGACGGTCACCGCGGTCGCGAGGATCACGGTCACCACCAGCATGACGTTGCGATGCCTGAGGATCTGAGCCTGGGTCGCAAGATCCGCGGGGAGCTCGCCCGCCCGCAACAGGCCGCTGACGATCGCCGGCACGGTCGAGGCCAACGCCGCGAGAGCGAGGTAGAGGCCGGCGGGCTCGAGGTCGCGACGCCGCGCCGCGATCACCGCGAGCTCGAACAACAACAACAGCACGATCCAGCCGATGGGCATGTGGACCAAGGCGGGGTGCATTCGCCCGAAGAGCTGCGGCAGCGTGAGGTCGGCGGGCCTCACGGGGGCCACCGCCGCGGTCACGTCTTCGATCGCGTCCAGATCTTCGATCGGATCATCTTTGCTGCCGCCTGGCGCCGCGGCCTCGATCTTCTGGGGCTCGGCGTGCGCGATCAGGCCCGGCGCGAAGATCGGGAGCGCGAAGGTCACGAGGAGGGCGCCGGGACTCATGTCAGGCCTCCGGCAGGCTCAAGATGACGCGGTCGCCGTCGAGGGTCGCCGCAAAGATCGTCAGCGGCTTCGGCGCCGGACCGTCCAGCACCTTGCCGTCGAGGTTGTACGCCGACTTGTGACAGGGGCAGTGCAGCAGGCCGTCCTTCGGCTCGTAGGCCACGGTGCACTTCTGGTGGCTGCAGGTCGGGTCGAGGGCACGCACGCTCTTGTCGCCGTCACGCACCAAGAGCACGTCGCGGCCCTTGATCTTCAACACCGCAAAGCCGCCGACCTTGGCGAGCGCCTCCACCTTGCTGAGCGCGAACGCCACCTTCTTGACGCCGCCGGCGGCGCGGAGGCCGCGGCTCCAAAACGCGAGGCCGCCCGCCGCGAGGGTCGCGAACAGGCCACGGCGGGTCACGAAGCGGTTCATGGGCTCAAAGCTCCCGGGTGATGTTGAAGCCGATGATGAAGCTCTCGGGCTTGCCGCGCCAGGTGCCCGCGACCATGCCGTCGGCGCCCATGTACTGGGTGTTGCTGACGAAGAGCGAGAAGGTGTGGCGGTCGGTGTAGCCCTTGATGCCGGCGGTGAACGCCGGGTACTCGGAGTGGTACCCGGACAGCGTGCCGCAGACCTCGGCGTCCACCGCCAGCGCCGGGATGAAGCGGTACTCGGTGTACAGCGCCGCCGCCAGCGAGTGCGCCGGGTCGGCGTCGGTCTTCTTGTCGTTCGAGGAGCTCGAGTGGTACAGCAGGCCGCCGCCAACCACGACCTCGTCGGCGAACACGCGGTCGACGAGGAGCTGGCCGAAGTAGCCGGAGGCGTCCTCGGCGTGCTTCTGCGAGAACCAGGTCAAACCGCCGCGCACCGCGAGGTCGAACCCGATCTGCGCGGCCGACAACACCTGGTAGCGGGCGTCGAATTCGTAGGTGTCGAACACCTCGACGGTGCCGTTCACCCGGAACACGCCGACGTCGAGAGCGTCGAGGACGCCGTAGCGCGCGCCCAGGCCGATCTTCAGGCTGCCGCCGTCCAGGCCGGCGTAATCGAACCAGGCGTCCTTGCTGATCGCTTCGTTGGCGCGGTGGTTGATGGTGATGATGGTCGAGCCGCGCCGTGCGGTGCGCGCCAGCATGACGCCGTAGATCCGATCGGTCCGGGCGTAGTTGTCGCCGTAGCTCTCTTTGACCGCCGGCGCCACCGCCACCTCCTCGATCTCCTCGACGATCTCGGTGCCCTCGGCGGCGGCCTCGGCGGCGCTCGGCGCGGTGTCGGCGGGGGCCGGTGACTCCGGCTCTTCGCCGGCGGCGGGCAACGACGGGGTGAGGAGCGTCAACGCGACAACAAGGCTCAGTGGCGAACTCATCGTCCCCTCGTCAGTTCTGGCTCGCGCCCTGATCGACCCACGCTTGCAGCAGACACTTGTCGCTGTCGGCGACCGTGGCGCCGAAAGACGGTGGCGGCATCGTGTCGGCCTGGACCCGGGTGCTGGCCTCAGCGGCGCTCTGGCTCGCGTCGGTGTACGTGTCGAAGTCGACCCCTGCCGGCGCGCCGTTGCGGCTCACCGAGGCGGTCGAGTGGCAGCCGGTGCAGTAGCGGTCGAAGAGCGGTTGGATCTGTCCGTCGTACGAGACGTTCTGGCTGGCGTCACACGCCCCGGGAACGGGCACCGGGTTGTGCTTGGTGCCGCACCCGCTTTGGGACAAGAACGCGGCCAGCGCGACCGCGAGGGCTCGGGTGATGGTCATCGCGACTCCTCGGGCAAGAGCTCCGCGTAAATTCGGCGCTACCATCGCGCCGTCGGTGACGTGCAGTCAAGGCGCAAAGCGGGCGCAAGGCTACGGCCGCGCCAGGGCCTTGTCCACCGCGGCGTAGGCCGCCCCCAACAGGGCCCGTGCCTGGGCGGCGAACACCGCGCTCGCCTCGGCGTCGCCGGCGGCGGCGAAGATCCGCGCCGCGTCGAGGTGCACCATCCCGGCGTAGGGCGCGATGCGCACCGCGCGCTCCATGTCGCGGGTGGCGTCTTCGTGCCGGCCGAGATCGGCGAGGATCGAAGCGCGCAGCACCAGGCCTTGGGCCTGGCCGTTGCCACGCTTGAGCACCCGCTCCACCCGACCGAGCGCGTCCTGCGCGTGTCCTCTGGCATGGAGCGCGGTCGCGAGCGCGAGCTCGGCGCCGTCGTGCTCCGGGTCGAGCGCCACCGCGTGCTCCAGGATCTCCACCGCGTCGGCGAGCGCGTCGTCTTCGTCGTGGCACAGGAGCAGGCGGCCGAGCGCGACGTAGCCGTCGGCGAGCTCCGGTGACCGTGCGATCGCGGCCTCCGCGAGGCCGAGCGCCCGCTCCAGCGCCTCCGGGACCGTGAGCGGCACCGCGCCGAGCTCTTCGGGGAAGTGCACCGCCAGCTGGATCAAGGCGTGGGCGAGCGTGGCCTCGGCGAAGCTGTGGAGCTGTTCCGGGCTCATGCGGGCTCGCGCTCCAGGTAGTGGATCAGGTGGCGGCAGGCGGCGAGGGTGGAGGCGGCGGCGGTGTCGTGGAGCTCGCCCTCGGCCTCGAGCAGCAGCTTGAGCTTCTCCGCCGCCTCGCGCTCGCCGTCGACGGCGGCGACCGCGTCGCAAAGCTCGAGCGCCAGCGCCCGGGCGCCCCGCGAGCGGCGCAGCGGATAGCTCGCGGCCAGGGCGAGGGCGCGGCGGGCGGCCTCCAGGCGACTCTTGCGCGTGCCGCGTTGCAGCGCGGCGATCATCCGCTCGACCTCCGCGGCGAGGGCCGGGGGATGGGGCGCGGTGTGGCGGCGGGCGGGGTGGCTGAAGGCGGCGTCCGGCTCCGGGAGCGCCGGCGGCCGGTCCATCGTCGGCAGACTGGCCGCGGGCTTTGCGTGGGCCGGCGCAGCTCCCTCGGCGCGGGGCGCGGGCGACTCGACGCCCTCGGTTTGGGCGGCTTTCGGATCGATGCGGATGCTCATCGGAGATCGACACTACCCCAGGGTGGGCGCGGCGGTCATCACCACCGAGCGTTGCCAATCCGGTGCGCGGGTGGTATTGGCACGCGCTTGGCCGAGCTCCCCCGGAGGGTTGTGATGCGCAGATCCGAGCTCCAGGTCGTGGTGTTGTTGCTCGGCGTCCTTACCGCGGCGTGCGGCAAAGACGAGCCCGGAGCGGCGGCGCTTCCCGACGTCGTGACCCTGCAGCCCAAAGACGGCGCGACCGACGTCAGCGTCGGCGAGCGGGTGCGCGCGGTGATCGCGCGCGACAACGGCGCCGCCTGTCGCTTCGACATGGCGACCACCACCCTGACGGTGACCCGGGACGGCGTCGAGGTGGCGGGGGCGCGGGTCCACTTCGTCGACGGGTTGCGCATCGACTTCACCCCCGACGGCCTGTTCGACTACAGCGCGACCTACGTGGCCGAGGTCAAGACCCCCTGCGCGCAGACGGCGCGGGCGACCTTCACCACCCGCGCCGTACCTGCGGGCGGCGTCACCATCGCCGAGGGTGACGTGTTCCGCATCAACAACATCGCGGTCTCCGAGCCGCAGGCGATAGCACCCTTGCTCGCCGACTTCCTGACCGACGGCAACCTGGTGCTCAAGGTGATGGCGGTGGGTAGCGACAGCGTGCGCTTGCTCGGCGCCGAGGGCAAGGTGGTGTCCGACCCGATGGTGCCCGATCCGGCGCTGCGGGTCGTGGCCGAGAACGCCTTTCTTTTCCCGATGATCGGCACCTTCAAGTGGCCCTATTTCCAGAACGTCGGCAGCCTCTCGATCCCGGTCAACGAGAACGCCGGGGTGAAGGTGTATCTGACCCTGAACCACTTCGAGGTCTCGGGGATGTTCACCGGGACCTCGCCCTACGCCGAGATCGTCGCCGGGGTCATCCGCGCCACGAGCCCGTGTGACGAGGTCTGCGCGGTCGCCGACACCGATCTGCAGCTGGTGTGCTCGAACCGGTCCCTGATGTGCGACGGCGAAGGAAACCTGAACGTCGTCGGCAGCTTCGAGGCGGCGGCGAACGATCTGCGGCTGTGGCAGACCATCGAGGTGACGCCGGCGCCGGGGTCGACGGTGGCCACGTCGACGACCCTGTCGTTGACGCCCAGCCGCGCGGTGAACCCCACCAAGGCCGGCGCGGTGATGTTCGAGCTCTACGGCCCCGGGCACGCGGCGGTGCCGCTCGCCGAAACGGTGCTGACGCCCGACGGCTTCCTGGCGACGGTGAAGCCGCAGGCGGCGCTGGCGCCCAACACGACCTACACCGCGCTCGCCGTCGCCCTCGACGTCGTCGAGTGGCAGTTCTCTACCACACCCTGAGCATCTCGGAGACTCACATCATGCGGTATGTCGCGCTCCTCCTCGTTCTCGCAGTGGCCGGCTGTGGCGGCTCGTCCCACGACGCCGACGGCGGCGGTCCGCGCTTCACCCAGCATCCGTTCGACGACGCGATCACCGCGGCGCCGGCGGCCTATCAAGAGGTGAACGAGGTCTGGGAGTCGCGCGATCTCGATTTCACCTCGTGCGTCGCGGATCCGACGCCGGACGGCACGACCTGCAACTTCCAGGCGCAGGTGATCGACTTCGAGAAGGACACGTTCCTGACCCAGCTTGGAGGGACCACCGTCAAGGTGTTCCTCAACAACCAGATCGACGACCTGAACGTCGTCTGCGCCCCGGCCGGCGCCGCCGGCTCCTGTCTCGCGACCTTGCCGACCTGCTTCGAGGCCGACGCCGACGCCTCGGGCCTGGTCTCCTTCCCGTGCATGCCGTGCAACGCCCGCTTCGCGGTGTGGACCTACAAGAAGAGCTCGGTGACCCCGGTGACCAAGCGCGCCGCCGAGTTCAACCGCATCGTCACCGCGACCTCCGGGATCGAAGAGGTCTTCACGATCTCGGTGTCGACCTACGGGCTGATCCCCGGCATCGTCGGCTTCCAGCCCGATCCGGCGCTCGGCATCGTCGCCGGCAAGGCGCGCGACTGCGCCGACCACTCGCTGTCGAACGTCGGCGTCAACGTCGACAAGGGGACGCTCGCGGCGCCGGTGAACGAGTGTTTCTGCGGCGACGATCCGATCTACGGCGTCGGCACGTTCTACTTCATCGACAACTTCCCGCAGAAGCAGCAGTCGGTGACCAGCGAGGACGGCCTGTGGGCCTTCGTCAACGTGCCGCCCGGGCCGGTGACGGTGTTCGGCTCGGCGCGCCGCGCCGACGGCCAGCCGGTCACGATGAACGTCGGCCGCAGCCACGTCACCGCGCTCGCCGATACCATCGCGATCGGTGACCTGATGATCGAGCCCTGACGCCGATGCCCCCCTGTCGCCTCGCGCTCGCGTGGGTCGCGGTCGTTCTCGGTGCCGGCTGTCACGACGACAGCGGCGGTCCGGCGGCGGCGGAGCTCCCCTACGACGTCATCTGTCCCGCGCCCGGCGGCGCTTGCGCCGGCAATCAGGGGCAGCTGTTCGTCGGCGTCGCGAAGCGCGACGTGACCCCGGCGGTGACCGAGACCTTCCGCGACTGCGGCTTCGACGGGCTGTGTCCCGGGGACGCCGACTACCCGGGGCCCGACGCGGGCGAAGACAACGCGGACTACGACGGCCACCCGGCGATCGTCGACGGACCGGAGAAGGTCGACGACGTGAGCGGCAACGGCTTCTTCGACGCGGTCTGGATCGCGGGCTACGGCAACGATCGCCCGGCGCAGGGGGTCCACGATCCGGTCTGGGCGCGGGCGCTGGTGCTGCGCCAGGGCGACACCACGATCGCCCTCGTGGCGCTCGACGCCATCGGCTACTTCTTCGACGAGGTGGCGGCGATCCGCGCCAGCCTCGATCCGGCGCTCGGGATCGATCTGCTGCTGGTGTCGTCCACCCATACGCATCAAGGGCCGGACACCGTGGGGATCTGGGGTTACGACGAGGGCACGAGCGGCGTCGACCCGGCGCACATGGCGCGGCTGCAGGTCGAGATCAAGGACGCGGTGGTCGAGGCGGTGGCGAATCTGCGACCGGCGAAGGCGTTCGTCGCCAGCGGCGCCGCGGGGGTGCACCCCGACCCGGAGGTGACCGCGGCGAAGGGGATCAACAACCTGATCATGGACGGTCGGGATCCGGTGGTGATCGACAGCGAGATGCGGGTGCTGAGCTTCGTCGCCATGGACGGCGCGCCGATCGCGACCCTGGTCAACTGGCAGAACCACCCCGAGTCGCTGTGCAGCCGCAACTCCTACATCTCGAGCGACTTCGTGCACTACCTGCGGTTGGGCGTCGAGGCGGGCGTGCATCGCGCCGGCGTCGACGTGCCGGGCACCGGCGGCATGGCGATCTACGTCAACGGCGCGGTCGGCGGCATGCAGTCGCCGGGTGGCATCCACGTCGTCGACCTCGACGGCACGGTGATCGCCGAGACCTGTCGTCACACGACCAGCGTCGACGATCCGTTCTTTGCCCGGCCGCGGGCCTTCGGGGAGCTGGCGGCGCTCGACGCGTTGCGCTTGCTCGCCGACAACGCCGTCTTCCTCACCGACACCTCCCTGGCTTTCGCGAGCAAGCGGTTCCGGCTGCCGATCGAGAACTGGGGCTACCACGCGATGTTCCTGACCGGCGTGTTCTACGGTCGCCACATGTACGACTGGGATCCGTCGCAGCAGATCACCGAGTCCAACCTGCCGAAGCTCGAGACCGAGGAGACCGTGTGGCGGCTCGGGCCGGTGGAGGCGATCACCTTGCCGGGCGAGCTGTTGCCGGAGTGGTATCTGGGCGGCTACGACGGCAGTCACACCGGGCCGGCACAAGCAGTGATCGACGCCTGGTACAACCGCCGGCCGGACCCGGCGACGAGCTGCAGCGTCAAGGGCGACTGCGTCGGCGCGGCGCTCTTCGACGGCTACAGCTGTGGCACCAGCGACTGTGTCTGCAACGACCTTGTCTGCGTCAGCGACATGCACAACCCCCCGGATCTGACCCGGGCGCCCGGGCCGCCGTACTTGAAGGACCAGATGCGCGGCACCTACAAGCTGGTGATGGGGCTCACCCCGGACGAGCTCGGCTACATCATCCCGCCCTACGACTTCGAGCTCGATTTGCGGCAGCCCTACGTCGAGGAGGCGAAGGGCGACCACTACGAGGAGACCAACTCCATCGGGGTCGCGATCGGGCCGGAGGTCGTGAAGCGGCTGACGGCGCTGTTGGAGGTCTTGCCGCGCTGAGCGCGTGGTCCTTGGCGGTGCCCGTGGCCTGCGCTATAGGGGCAAGGCATGACTGACGAGAACATCGCCGCGACCCACTTGATCACCGTCGTCGAGGGCGGGCTGCGCCTCGTCTTCAACCGCTTCCAGCTCTCGGTGACCGCGGGGCCGGACGCCGGCCGCGAGAAGGCCTTCGGGCAGGAGCTGGTCCAGGTCGGCACCGCGCGCGCCAACGACTTCGTGCTGACCGATCGCACCGTGTCGCGTTTTCATCTGAAGATCGACACCGTCGGCGACATCATCACCGCCGAGGATCTCGGCTCGACGAACGGCACCAGCATCGGCGGGGTGCGGATCCGCTCGGCGTACCTCGACGGCGACGTCCTCCTGACGCTCGGCACCACCAAGCTGCGCTTCCGGCCGCTCGGCGACCAGGCGATGGTCGATCTGCCGGCGAAGAGCAACCTCGGCGGGCTCATCGGTGGGGCGCCGCGGATGCGGCAGCTCTACGGTCAGGTGACCCGGATCGCGGCGTCGGACCTGGCGGTGATCGTCGAGGGCGAGACCGGCACCGGCAAGGATCTGTTGGCGCGGGTGATCCACGACCTCTCGAGTCGCGCCGCCAAGCCCTTCGAGGTCCTCGACTGCAGCGCCATCCCCGAGAACCTGATCGAGAGCGAGCTCTTCGGTCACGTGAAGGGGGCGTTCACCGGCGCCGATCGCGACCGCGCCGGCATCTTCGAGCGTGCCCAGGGCGGCACGGTGTTCTTGGACGAGATCGGCGAGCTCGACCTCGAGCTGCAGCCGAAGCTGCTCCGGGTGCTCGAGAACCGCGAGGTGCGCCGGGTCGGCGACGGCAAGGTGATCAAGGTCGACATCCGCGTGGTCGCGGCGACGCACCGATCGCTCAGGGCGCTCGTCAACAAGGGCTCGTTCCGCGAGGACCTCTACTATCGCCTGGCCGGCTGCCGCCTGGAGCTGCCGCCGCTTCGGGACCGGCCGGAAGACATCCCGCTGCTCGTCGAGCATTTCCTCGATCAGCTCAGCGCCCGCGACCCGGCGCGGCAGGTGCAGCGCCCCGACGACGAGACCGTGGAGATGCTCACACGGCACCCCTGGCCGGGGAACGTCCGCCAGCTGAAGAACGCCGTCGAGCGCCTGGCGGTGTTGGGCGAGGCGGGGCTCGAAGGTGACTCGCAGGCCGCGGGCTCGGGCGGCGTCGCCCTCGATGACGCCGCCAACTCTGCCATCGCCATGCCGCTGCGCGAGGCCAAGGATGCCTTCGAGCGCGCCTACTTGAGCGCCCTGGTGCGGCGCCACGGCACCGACACCGAGCGCGCCTCGAAGGCCGCCGAGGTGCACCCGAAGAGCCTGCTGCGGATGCTGCGGCGGCACGCCATCGATCGCGACTAGATCGACTACTCAAGGTGGCGCAGGGGGGACCGTTCAATGAACGCCAAGAACTACGCCTTCGCTCTTTGCTTTGTCGTCGCCTGCGCGCCTACGGTGCCGAAGAACCAAGTCATTGCGTACGGTCTCGCCGGCGGCAAGAACCACTCGGTCGCGAGGACGGCGGCGCAGAACCGCGCTATCGCGAGCCTCCAGTGGATGATGGCGGTGGACGCGGTCAGCTTCACGTATCGCGTGGCCGGCCAGGACAGCGCGCTGGAGACGACCAGCGTTGCGGCGGCGGGCAAGTTCGAGTCCACCGAGTTCGTCCCGCTCGCCAACGGCTGGGCGTCGAAGGCCGTGGCCACGCGGTCGCAGGCGGTGGCCGACGCCATGGCGGCGATGACGTTTGCCATGGGGAGCGGCGAGGCGCGCCGTGAAGATCCGGGCGTGGCGATGCTCGTCGCCCAGACGCGCGCCGTGCGGGCGGTGCTCGCCCCGCTCGCCGCCGATTGCGCCGAGGCCGGCTGCAAGCTCACCGGCACCCTCACGATCAAGGAGATCCGGCCCGAGTTCTTCGACGACGGCATCAAGCTCACCCTGGTGGCAAGCGCCAAGGTCGTGCGCCAAGACGCGGCCGTGGCCGAGGACCGCGCCGCCGCCCACGTTGCGAGCGCGGTCGAGCTCGCGCAAGAGAAGCGATGGGCCCAGGCCCTCGAGTCGTTGGACCGCGCCATCAGCGAAACCCCCGACGCCGGGGCGCTCTACGCCCAGCGCGGCACCCTGCTGTCCCTGCGCGGCCCGGCCCCCAGGCCCGCAGCCGCGCCCGCAGCCGCGACCGCGCCCGCCGGCCCTGCCGAAGACCAGGAGAAGCCGGCCAAGATCGCGAACCTCAAAGAGATCGTGGCGGCCTTCACCCGCGCCGCCGAGCTCGACACCGGCAACGAGAAGTACAAGCGCGATCTCGCCGACGCCCAAGCCAAGCTCGCCCTCCTCGAGCCGCCGCCTCCGCCCGTCGCCGCGCCCGAGACCAAGACGCCGGCCGCCCCGCCGAAGAAGAAGGCAGGCAAGAAGCACGCGAAATAGGCGCCCTCGAGTTGTCGGGGCCACCTGGGGTGCGTGTGGCGGCTCCCTCGGGGGGAGTCGCCGGCACCCACTTCCCGGCACCGGCACCGAGCGCGCTGCGACGGCCGCTGAGGTGGATCCAAAGAGCCTGCTGCGCATGCCGCGGCGGCACACCGTCGATCGCGACTAGCGTCGGCTCGGCGTCGAGTCCGCTCGCCGCTTCAGAACGTCGTCGAGCGACGCCGTCAGGCCCAACGGTTCGGCCTGGGCGCGCACCAAGGCCAGGTCAATCGTGCCACCGGAGATGCGCAGCATGGCGTCGATGTCGCGCAGGTGCTTCTCGGAGCCACCCGCCCGGTAGTACTCCAGCTTGCGGACCAGGACGTACTCTGCCGGCGCCACCTGCATGGTCCGTTCGCCGTCCAATTCAACGGTCAGGCAATGGGCCAAAGCCCAGATGTGAAGCTCGTCGTGACCGAGCGGATAGCAGGCTGCCTTCAACCCGGTCTCGTGGTGGATGAGGTTGAAGTGGCCGCGACTCTCCCGCGCAATCTCGACGCGGATGACCTCGGGCGGCGGGCAGTAGTACCGCTCGAGCGGGAATGCGGCGCACAGCGCGTCAACCTTCGCACCATCCAGGTGAATGACGATATCGATGTCGAGAGTCAGCCGCGGTTCGCCGTACACCATGGCGGCGACGGAGCCGGTGACGAAATGCTCGATGGCGGCGCGGGCGAGGGGGGCGACGAAGCAGTCGAAGAGATCATGTCCGGCCATAGAGGAACGCCTCGCGAGCCGCCGCGTCGAGTTGTCGGCCGCTCCACGCCGGATGCTGGGCCGCGAGCGCGCCGCGTTTTACGCTCCAGGCGAAGGCCAGCAGACTGTTCAGCTGACGGAGCTTCTCGGCCGGCGACATGGCGCGCAGCCGCGCGTCGTGGAGTTCCTGGGCCTGCAGTTCGTGATCCATCGCGTCCTCGAGCCCAATATAGCCGTATTCGATGCGGCCGTCACTTGGCGCGCCGCCTACGGCGGCAGCTCCGCGGTGAGTCGAGCAGGGCAGTGACCGCACGAACAAGCAGTAGTTGTTGTTTGCAGCGTCGGCCGCGCTGCTCGCGTGGCCGTGTCCGAGGTCCCTGCAGGTCGTTACCTAGTGCTTCTCGAGATTCTCGATGACGTTGGTGCGCTCGTCGGTCCTGATGGTGACCGGGAGCTCGCGGGTGACGCCGACCTCGGGGTTGACGAGCTTCAGGGTGCACGAGCCCTCGTAAACCGAGAGCGGTGGCACCGGCGTGGTGCCGATCTTCTTGCCGCAGAGGTAGACCACCGCCCACGGCCGAACGTCGAGCGCCAGCTTGCCCTTGCGCAGGGTGACGCGGCGGGTGGTCTTCTCGCCGGGTTGCAGCTCGAGCTCGCTGGTCTGCAGCATGCCGAAGTCCGGGGTTCGCAGCCCGAGGGTGTGGCGCCCGGGGGCGACGCGGACATCGGCGAGCGGCGTGGTGCCGATGCGCTTGCCGTCGATGAAGGCGTCGGTGACCGGGTCGGTCTCCAGGCCGAGGAAGGCGGGGTTGGCCTTGGAGGCGCGCGGCGCGGGCGCGGGGCTGGCCTTGGCCGGCGGGCGCTCGCGCTCTTCGATCTTGCTCAGGGTCACGAACCAGCTGACGTTGTCGCCGTCCTCGGGCGTGAAGATCAGCGGCTGCGTCACCGGGCGATAACCCGGGCGCTCGATGCGGACCACGTGGCCGACCTTCAGATCGATGTTGTCGATGGTCGCCGGGGTGACGAGGCCGACGCTCTTGCTGTCGATGCTCACCGACGCGCCCGACGGGCTCGTGGTCAGGCGCAGCTGGCCGGTCCTGGCAGGAGGCGTCGGGATGGGCTCTGCGCCGCCGGTCTTGGCCGGCTCGTCGACGCTGACCCGCCGTGGCGCGGTGGCGGAGGACTGCCGGAGGCCGCGCACCACGATCACCGTGCCGATCGCGGCGGCGACGAGCAACGTGACCCCGAGGACGACCTGCGGCCAGCGCGAGGTCTTCGGCGGTGACCACGCCCCGGGGCCGGCGACGATCTGCGCCATCGCTCGCGGCTCGGTGGCGCCGAGCGACAGCTGCTCGAGGAGCAATCCCGGGACCGGCGTCGGCTTGCCGAGGGCGATGGTCTTGTCGTTGCGCGGCGGCTCGGCGCGCGGGGTGTCGTTGCGCGGCGTGTCGTTGAGGTTCTCGTCGGTGTCGTGGCCGTCGCGCAAGATCCGGTAGGTGTGGTGATCGATCTCCACCTCCGGCTTCACCAGATCGCCGGAGAGCGACACCTCGTCGGAGTCGAGCAGCTGATAGGGCGCGCCGGGCGTGACCGTGGTGGTCGAGAACAGGCCGGAGATGAAATCGCGGGTCTCCTCCGCGGGGACGCTGGTCAACGGCCCGAGCCACTGGCGCAGCGCCACCGACACCGCCTCGGCGTCCCGGAACCTGCCGGCCGCGTCCTTGGCCAGCATCAGGTCGATGATGTCCTCGAGCTCGGGGGGCACGTCGCGCCGGTGCTCGCGCACCGGGCGGTAGCGGGCCTCGCGCACCGCGGAGATCGTCTCCAGGAAGGTGCGGCGGCGAAACGGCGCCACCAGGGTGATCATCTCGTAGAGCACCGCGCCGAGCGAGAAGATGTCGCTGCGGGCGTCGACCCGGCGCGCCTCGGCCTGCTCCGGGGCCATGTAACCGGCCTTGCCCATCACCACGCCGGAGCCGGTGCGGGTGCCGGCGTGGTCGTGCTTCGCGACCCCGAAGTCCACGACCTTCACGTGGCCGTGGCTGGTGACGATGATGTTCTCCGGCGAGATGTCGCGGTGCACGACGTTGAGCGCCACCCCCTGGGCGTTGGTGGCGGTGTGGGCGTAGTGCAACCCGGCGGCGGCCTCGGCCACCATCCACGCCGCGATCGCGAGCGGCGGCTTGTGGGTGATCCGCGAGCTCTGCTCGATCACCAACCGGAGGTTGTGACCCTCGAGGTATTCCATGATCAGGCAATACTGCCCCTCGATCTGCTCGAAGCCGAACACCTCGACCAGGTTCGGGTGCGTCATCTGCGACGCGATCTTGGCCTCGTTGACCAGGAGGCGGACGTACTGCTCGTCGGCGGTGAACATCGGCAGGATGCGCTTGATGACCACGCGCTTCTCGAAGCCCGCGGCCCCGGACACCCGGCCAAGGAACACCTCCGCCATCCCTCCCACGGCGAGGCGGCGCTCCAGGATGTAGCGGCCGAGGCGAACCGGTGCGGCCATGCGGGAGTCATCTTAGCGCGCAACCTCGGGTATTTGCTAACGACTCGCGTCGCGGCGCGTACGCGTCGCACCCGCCTTGCGGACCTTGACGACCGGCGGCCGCTTGCGCCATGGTGCGCGCGCCCGAGATTTCCCGCAAATCCAGGGTGTTCCCCCGCCCGTTCGGGGGCGGGCGAGAGCCCGGCGGTCCCTGAGTTGGAGGCGCGAATGTTGTGTAGGCTGTTGCCGCTCGCCGTCTTGTTGGCCGCCGCGCCGGCGTTTGCGACCGTGCCGCTGCCGCTCGTCAGCTCCGGCTGTGACGACGACTCCGCGGACGGTTTCGCCGACGTGCCCGCCGACTGCCCTGACGACCTCCTGCGCTGCGTCTCGATCACCAACCCCACCGAGTGCAACGACAAGGACGTCTGCTCGTGGGACGCCGCCCGCGGCAGTTGCCTCGGGGCGATGTGGGAGCTGATCTCCTACATCCCGGCCCGGTTCCGCAACCGCCTCGCCGAGCCGGTCGAGCTCGGCCTCGGCACCGGCATCCACGCCGACAAGGCGTGGCAACGCACCACCGGGCGCTTCGACGTCACCATCGCGGTGCTCGACTCCGGAGTCCGCTGGCAGGACCGCGATCTGCAGAACAAGTTTCACCTCAACCGCGACGAGCTGCCGCTGCCGCAGGCCGCAAACGGCAGTGGCACCGCGGGGCGGCAGGCCGGCGACGACGTGCGCTGCCCGGGCGCCGACCCCTACGACCACAACAAGGACTGCGTGTTCAACGTCCAGGACTACGCCGACGATCCGCGGGTGCCGAAGAACGCCAGCACCCCCGACGACCCACTCCTCGGTGACTGCTACTGGCCCTTCAACAACGCCAGCGCCGAGCTCGGTGGCGGCCGCCTGGATCTGAAGAACAACATCCTCGAGCCCGGCGATCTCCTCTGCGTGTTCTCCGACGGCGTCGACGATGACGGCAACGGCTACGCCGACGACATCGCCGGTTGGGACTTCCTCTGGGACGACAACAACCCCTTCGACGACACCGACTTCGGGCACGGCACCGGCGAAGGCAAGGACTCGACCGCCGAGGCCAACAACGGCGTCGACGCTCCCGGGGTCTGCCCCAACTGCTCGCTCATCGAGGTTCGGGTCGGCGACTCGTTCGTCTGTGACTCCAACAACTGGGCCGCGGGCGTGGTGTTCGCCATCGACTCGGGCGCCAAGGTCCTGCAGAGCGCGGTGGGTGGGATCACCAACACCGCGTTCGCGCACGCCGCGATCGAATACGCCTTCGCCAAGGGCATCATCAACGTGGTGTCGGCGGCCGACGAGACCGCGCAGCACCAGAACTACCCCGGCGCCGTCGAGCACACCGAGTACGTGCACGCGATCCGCGCCGACGCCGAGAGCATCAACCAGTCGAAGACCTTCCTGAACTTCTCCAACTGCACCAACTTCGGCGGCAAGCTGCTGCTGTCGGCGCCGTCCGACGGTTGCTCGTCGGGCGCGACCGGTGTCACCTCCGGGGTCGCGGGCCTGGTGGCGAGCGCGATGGCGGACCGGATCGACGCCGGGCAAGCGCCGCTGTCGGGGTCCGAGATCCATCAGATCTTCGTCAACGCCGTCGACGACATCGACCTGCCGACCTCACGGCCAGGGCATCCGAACTACGACAAAGATCGCTACCCGTCGAAGGAAGGCTGGGAAGCACACTTCGGCTACGGGCGGCTGAACGCCAGGAAGGCCGTGGATCTGATCCTCGACGACCGGATACCGCCGGCCGCCGACCTCCTCACCCCGACGTGGTTCGCGCTCCTGGATCCCGAGAAGGGCCCGGTCGACATCACCGGCACCGCAACGAGTCGGCGCGGCGGGGGCACCTGGACCTTGGAGTACGCCGTCGGCCTCGATCCGGACGACAGCGCCGCCGCCGTGAGCGCGGGGGTCTGGCATTCGATCGCGACCGGGACCCTCCCGGCCTCGGGGGTGCTCGCGACCTGGTCGCCGGCGGCTGCCGAGAGCGAGCTCGACGCCGACGCCCGGGTCGAGAGCTACAACACCCGGCTCGACCGCGGCGTGGTCGACGACAACGTCACCAAGGCGAAGAAGGTCAACCGCTACACCGTGACCTTGAGGCTCCGGGTCGAGGACGCGGTCGGCAAGGGCGAGAGCCGCAAGACGGTCTACGTCCATCACGACGCCACCTGGAAGCCGGGCTTCCCGCTGCAGCTCGGCGGCGCCGGGACCTCGTCGCCGAAGCTCTTCGACCTGGACGGCGACGGTCGCATGGAGCTGGTGCTCGGCGACGACAACGGCCTGGTGCACGCGTTCACCGCCGAGGCGACCGAGCTCGCCGGCTGGCCGGTGCGCACCAACGCCGGGCGCGTCGTCCGCCACCCGACCGGGCGGGGCTACGTGCTCGGGCCCGACGGGGTCGCCGGGAGCGGCGACGAGCTCGCCGCCGACGTGCCGAGCGCGGTGTTGGCCGCGGTCGCGGTCGCCGACCTGGAGGGCGACGGCGTCGTCGACGTGGTCGCGGCGACCTTGGACGGCGAGGTCTACGCGTTCACCGCCGCCGGCGCGCTGAAGCCCGGCTTCCCGGTCGACGCCACCGGGCAAGCGGCGGGGAGCGTCACCGGCCGGGACGCGTTCATCGAGCTCGGGGTGTTCGCGGCGCCGGTGCTCGCCGACCTGGACGGCGACGCTCGCCTGGAGATCGTCGTCGCGACCCTCGATCAGCAGGTCACCGCGATCCGGCCGGACGGCAGCGTGCTCGCCGGCTTCCCGGTCAGCGGCCCGCGCGATCCGAGCGACTTGAGCAAGCCGTTCTTGCGCCTGCCCTACGAGGGCAACCCCGTGGGTCAGGTGCGTCGCATCGTCTCGTCGCCGGCGGTGGGCGATCTCGACAACGACGGCAACCTCGAGGTGGTGGTCGGCACCAACGAGGCGATCAACGAACAGATCTCGCTGGTGCACGCCTTCACCTACGACAAGGCCGCCCTCCGGCCGGTCGCCTACCGCGCCGACTGCGGCGACGACTTCAACCGCCGGCGCTGCTTCCCGATTCAGATGGTCGGCGGCTACCCGAACGCGCTGCCCTACGTCGGCGAGGGCACGCCGGGCTCGCCGGTGCTCGCCGATCTCGACGGCGACGGCAAGCTCGAGATCGGCGCCGCCGCCATCGCCGACTTCGGCCGCCTGTTCCACCACGACGGCTTCGACAGCTTCAGCTCGGCGGTCAGCGCCTACCGCGAGCTGAAGAGCTACTACGGCTACTACGGCGCCGACTCCAACTCCGGCGAGCCCTCGTCGTTGGCGATGATCGACTCTGGGACCTTCGCCGACCTCGACGGCGACGGCGTCCTCGACTACTTCCTCGGCACCGCCGGCTCGCAGTTCGTCAACAACCTGCAGTACGACGGGGTGCGCGCCGACTTCGACCATCAGGTCTCGGGCTGGAGCACCGCGACCGGCGAGATGCTCGCCGGCTTCCCGCAGGTGATGGAGGATCTGCAGTTCTTCTTGAACCCGCTGGTCGCCGACGTCGACGGCGACGGTGAGGCCGAGCTCATCAACAGCAGCGCCACCTTCGTGGTCCACGCCTGGCGCGCCGACGGCACGGTGCCCGCCGGCTGGCCGAAGTTCACCGGTCAGTGGCAGATCGCGACCCCGGCGCTCGGCGACATGGACGGCGACGGCCTGTTGGAGATGGCGGTCGTCACCCGCGCCGGCGCGCTCTTCGTCTACGAGCTCGAGGGCAGGGCGACCGGCAACGTCCAGTGGTCGAGCTTCCGCCACGACGCCAGGAACACCGGCAACTACCACACCCCCGACCCGACCATCGTGATCCCGCCACCACCGACGCCGCCGCCCGAGGTCTGCGACGGTTGTTGCTGCCGCGAGCTGTCGCCGTCGCTGTTGGCGGTGCTCGCGGTGGTCCTCGTGCTCCGGAGGCGACCGAGAGCATGAGAGCGCAGACCTGGAGCATCGGGACGAGCTGCCTCGCGTTCGCGCTCGCGCTCGGCGGCGCGCCGGTCGCGGCCCAAGAGGGCACGCCGGGCAGTGAAGCAGCGCCGGCGGTCGACGGGGCACGAGCGGTGCCGAGCGGCGAGGCGCCCGAGAGCGTCGGCGCCCCCGCACCGCAGGGTGGGGAGGGCACGGTTCCGGCAACCGCGAGCGACGCGACCAGCACGGGTCCGACGCCGCCAGCGGCGACCGCGCCGGGCGGGCCGCCGCCGAGCACGGCGTTGCCGTTTGCGTACAGTCTGTCGGGCTATTTCCGCGCCCGCGGCGCGACGATCGTCAACCCGTTCTTGGGGCAGGCAGACTACACCGACGTCGGCTCGAGCCCCGAGGACGACGCGACCGACCGGCTGCGGGCGTTGAAGCGCGCGACCTGGTTCGAGCAGGGCCTGCGGCTGTCACCGAAGGTGGCCTACGAAGACCTCGCGGTGTTGCAGCTCGACCTCGACGTCCTCGAGGGGGTGGTGTGGGGCGACAACGCCGGGCTGGCGTCGACGCCGGCGTTCGCCGGGGCGCCGTCGGCGAATGACCGCTTCGGCGCCGAGGTGGACACGTTCGCGGCGCGGCGCGCCTGGTTGGACGTGAAGCTGCCGCTGGGGCTGTTGCGGGTCGGGCGCCAGCCGGGACACTGGGGGATGGGGTTGCTCGCCAACAAAGGTGACGGGCTCGAGGCGGACTTCGGCGACTACCACTACGGGACCACCTACGACCGGGTGCTGTTCGCGACCCGCCCGGTGGACGTGGTGCGCGGCATCCTCGGCCGCCCGGCGCCGGTGAAGTCGCCGCTGACGTTGGCGCTGGCGTTCGACAAGCTGGTCGCCGACGCGATCACCGACGCCCTCGACTCGGAGCGCGCCTGCAGCAGCTGCGCGCCGCAGATCCAGCTCGCCGACAACCGCGACGACGTCGACCAGTGGGTCGGCGCCCTGCTCTACAAGGACGAGGACGCCCGGATCGTGGCCGCGACCGATCGGGTGGTCGCGGGCGCCTACGTCGTCAATCGCCGCCAGCGCGGCACCCGGACCGACGTTTGGATCCTCGACGGCTACGCCGATCTGCGCATCGGCCACGGCGGGCTGGAGGCGGAGGTCCTGTGGCTCTCCGGCAGGTCGAGCGCGCTCTCCGGCGAGAACCCCAAGAAGATCGGCGTCTTCGGCTGTGTGGCGCGGGGTGGCTACTACGACCAACTCCTCGATCTGCTGCTGGAGGTGGGTTACGCGCCGGGCGACGACGACCCGACCGATCCGAGCTTCTCGGGCTTCGCCCTGCACCCGGATCACAACGTCGGCCTGCTCCTTTATAAGGAGGTCCTGGCGGCGCGCACCGCGCGGGTCTGGAGCGGCGACGCCTCCGGGCTGCGCTCCCGGGGCGGGGTGTACAACTCGAAGTACGTGCAACCCAAGGTCCGGGTGCGGCCGCTCGCGCGTCTGACCGCGATCCTCGGCGTGCTCTGGGCGCGCGCCAACAAGAACGACGGCGTGCTGTGGGCCGAGAACCGCGAGCCGAAGGCGGCGGGCGATCTGGACCTGGGCTTCGAGGTCGACATGGCGCTGCGCTACGATCTCGCGGCGCATGCCCACCTGAAGCTCGAGGGCGGCGTGTTCTTCCCCGGGCGGGCGCTGTGGAAGGATCAGAACACCGATCTACAGATCACCGTTGCCGACCGGGCCGATCCTGCGTACACCTTGCAGGCGCGGCTGGGGTTTGTGTTCTGATTCCGGCGCGAAAGCATTGAGAGGCTAGCGATGCGCAACCGATCCTCGATGGTGGTGCTCTGGGCGTCGACCCTCGGCGCGTGTATGTCGGGGGGCGACAGGGTGACCGGGCTCGCGGCGGCGAACCCGCACGACGCCGGTCCGGGCCTGGTCTGGGACATGTTCGCCGAGCCGTTCCCTGAGGTCCCGTTCCCGAACGACATCGGCACCCGCGCCGACGCGACCTCGCCCACCGGCTTGCGGGTCAACGTCAGCCGCAACGCCGCCACCGCGCACGAGCGCAAGCTGCGGCGGCTGCTGGACGGTCTGGACGGTTTCGGCACCTACTCGCCCTTGTGGGTGCGCTTCGACGCCCGCATCAACCTGGTCGATCTCTTCCTGCGCCACGCGGATCTCGACTTCACCAACGACGCGGTCTACGTCGTCAACCTCAACCCCAAGTCGAAGAGCTACGGCCAGCCGATGCTGTTGGACTTCGGCCACGGCCGGTTCCCGCTGGCGCTGCAGGACTCCGACAACTACTTCCTGAACGACCCGCGCTCGCTGGCGAGCAACCTGATGCTCGAGACCGAGGCCGAGACCGACGCCAACGGCAACGGCGTGCTGGATCCTGAGGAGGACAGCGACGACGACGGCGTCCTCGACCGCCCGAACCTCTGGGGCACGATCACCGGCGACCCGAGCCGGATGGATCGATATCGGGATCTGGTGACGTTCTACGAGCTCGAGACCGACACCCTGATCGTCCGCACCGCGCTGCCGCGCGAAGAGCGCTCGACCTACGCGGTCATTCTCACCCGCCGGATCGTCGGCGACGACAGCCAGTCGCCGATCCGCTCGCCTTTCGAGGTCGTCAACCACGTGTCGCAGACCGCGGCGCTCCGGCCCCTCGTCGAAGACCGCATCCTCGACAACCTCGGCATCGGGTTGGGCGACATCGCGTTCGCGTGGACCTTCACCACCGAGAGCATCACCCAGTCGATCGAGACGGTGCGCGCCGGCCTCTACGGCATCGGACCGATGGCGCGGCTCGCCGCCGAGTTCCCGCCGCGCTTGAGCCGCGTGCCGCCGATTGACGTGCCGGAGAAGTCCGACAGCCTCCACCTGCTCAAGGTCGACAGGCTCTTCGACGCGCTGTCGAAGCCGGCGTTCCTGCAGGCGGTGAGCCTCGATCCGACCAAGGCCGACGTCATCTTCAGCGTCTACCGGCAGTACGTCGACAGCCTGTTGTTCGCCGAGCTCGAGAGCCCGGCGTTCATTGACAACGCCGACGGCACGTTGGCGTTGGACCCGGCGACCGGCAACGCCTCCTACGGGCGCGACACCGTCTATCTGGTCTGCTCGGTCCCGAAGGTGCTCCCCGGACGGCAGGCGCCGTTCCCGGTGGTGCTCTACTCCCACGGCTACACCTCGTCGCGCTTCGAGTTCTTGGGTTTCGCCGGCAGCCTCGGGCGGCTGGGGCTCGCGACCTGCTGCCTGGACGCCTACGGCCACGGGCTGCCGTCGTCCGACCTGATCATCGGGATGGTGAAGGCGTTGTTGAAGGACGAGAAGCTCGAGCTGCTCGCCGATGCGATCACCAATTCCCGGGCCCGCGACCTCAACGGCGACGGCGCCTCCGATTCGGGCGGCGACTTCTGGACCGCCAACACCTTCCACACCCGCGACGTCGTGCGCCAGAGCACCATCGACTACCTGCAGACCATCCGGGTGCTGCGCAACTTCGGCAAGACCACGATGCCCCTGGATCAAAACGGCGACGGCCAGGACGACGTCGCCGGCGACTTCGACGGTGACGGGGTGCCGGAGATCGGCGGCGAGCAGCCGTACTACGTCTGGGGTCAGTCTCTGGGCGGCATCCTGTCGGCGGTCATCGGGCCGCTCGAGCCGATGGTGACCGCGACCGCGCCGACCGCAGGGGGCGGCGGCCTGGTGGATCTCGGCCTGCGCTCGACCCAGGGCGGTGTGGTGCAGGCGGTGTTCTTGCCGCTGTTCGGGCCGCTCATCGCCGGCACCCAGGTGGGCACCACCAATCGGATCGACATCAAGTTCGACGTCCTCGACGTCAACAAGGAGCGCGAGGTGCGCTTCGCCCAGGTGCCGGACCTGAACGCCCAGAAACTCGACGAGATCGCGGTCGGCGATCGGGTGCGGGTCACGAACCTCGACAACGGCGAGATCGACACCGCGACCATTCACACCCCGGCCGCCGGCAAGCCGCCGGGCCTGTTCCAGCTGCACATCGCCGCCGACTACGGCGACCGGGTGAAGATCGAGCTCTTCCGCGCCGGCGCCGAGACGCCCTATCGGGTGATCGACACCTTCGAGACCGCGGATCTGAGCGAGGTGGGGTTCCAGGGCAAGCTCTACAACCAGGGCGACACCTTGCGGACCCTGCAGGAAGGCTTCGGGCTGCGGCGCAACACCCCGGCGTTCCGGCGCCTGTTCTCGGTGGCGCAGATGGTGGTGGATCCGGCGGATCCGGTGAACCACGCCCGGCTGTACGCCGAGCCCCTCGACCTGCCGCCCGAGGGGCGGGTGCCGACCGGGATGCTGAACCTGAGCACCGTCGGCGACATGAACGTGCCGGTGAACACCGGCATCGCGATGGCGCGGGCCGCCGGGCTCCTCGGCATCCACCAGGAGCACCCGGTGTACGGCAAGACCGAGGACGACGTCCTGATCGACAACTACGTCATCGAGGGGCTCGAGGATCTGAACCGCTTCGCCGCCAGCGCCTGCCACTACGATCCGCGCGGCATCCTGTTCGACATCGACGAGACCTCGCAAGGCCTGGATCCCGAGGCCGGGCCGCGCTTGAGCCTCATCAGCCGGGCGCCGTTCTGCGACGGCAGCGCCGCGGAGCCGGCGTCGTGCCGGGCGCCGTGCGTGGCGGCGCCGCCGCTGCGGCCGACGAAGACCTACCCGTGGGGGCAGTCGGGGTTGCGCATCCCGTACGTCAAGAACACCGGCAAGCACGGCTTCGAGATGCCGGATCCGACGCTGGCCTTCGACAGCAACACCTATCTGATCAATCAGCTCGGCTGGTACTTCAAGACCAACGGCGCCGAGATCGTCGACGACGTCTGCCTGGCGACGACGAGCTGCTCGTTCCTGGTTCACTAGGGATTGTCCGCGCGATGTCAGACTCATCTTCAAAGAGAGCGACCATGAGAGCTATGGCACCCTGCACTTGCTTTGATTCCCGCGCCGCGGCTGCCGCGGCGCTGTGGCTGTTGTCGATGGTGGGCATTTCGGCGAACGCCGCCGAGGGGACGGCAACTGCCGGCGAAGGGACCGCGACCGCCGCCCAGGCGACCGCGACTCCCGAGGCGACCGCGACTCCCGAGGCGACCGCGACTCCCGAGGCGGCCGCGACTCCCGAGGCGACCGTGACTCCCGAGGCGACGACGAGCCCCACCGCAGGGACGGTGAAGGCCGCTGAAGTAACGACGACGGTGCCGCCGGCGGCGGCGGCGCCAAAGCTGCCGGCGACCTTGCGCGCTACCTACTTCGTCTCGGGGCTGCAGGTGGGCGAGCTGCGGGTGTTGTCCAACGCCCCGGCGGTGGCGGCGGCGGACGGGACCTTGAGCGCCACGACCGAGCCCTACGGCCAGACGCGCCTCGTCAGCCACCGGCTGCGCATCATGCCCGAGGTCGAGCTCGAGAAGAGCGTGCGCCTGGTGAGCGAGGTGCAGCTGATGACCGGCAACCTCGACGCCGCCGGGCCGACGACGCGCTTCGTCGAGCAGGGCCGGCCGCGCGGTGGCGACCGCGGCGGCTTCGGCAACGGTCAGAGCTTTGACGACCAGCTGCTGGTGCGCAAGCTCGGGCTCGAGTGGCGGACGCCGGTCGGGATGATCATGGTCGGGCGGATGGCGTCGCAGTGGGGCATGGGGCTGCTCGCGAACAGCGGCGACGACGACCTCCAAGACTGGGGCAGCACCCACTTCGGCGCCGACCGGAACTACGGCGACGTGGTCGACCGGGTGGTGCTCGCGACCGCGCCGGTGGCGCTGTTCAGAGACAGCGACTGGGCGCGGCGGCTGATCCTCGCGATCGGCGGCGACGTCGTGGTGCGTGACGATCGCGTCAACCGCAGCGACGGGGATCTGGGGCGCGAGGGGATCGCGGCGCTGCGCTACAAAGACGGCGACAACGAGATCGGCGCCTACTTCGCCTACCGCGATCTGGTCGACCGCAACAGCGACTGGCTGCGAGTGTCGGCGATCGATCTCTTCGGCCGCTACAGGACGCGCATCGGCGACCTCGAGCTGAGCGGCAGCGGCGAAGGCGTGTTCGTGACCGGGCACACCACCTGGGGCGCCGACGCCGGGATCCCGGAGCTCGACGTCAAGCAGCTGGGCTACGCGGTGAAGGGCGGCGCGACCTATCTCCCCCTGGCGGTGGGCGGCGACGTCGAGGTCGGCTACGCCTCCGGCGACTCCAACCCGGCCGACACCCACCTGCGCAACTTCAGCTTCGATCCGGACTACAACCCGTCGCTGATCATGTTCGAGGAGGCGCGGGCCGCCCAGACCGCGGCGCTCGCCGCCGATGCCAGCGATCCGGCGCGCTCCGGCTACCCGCCAAACTCGGTGCGCTTGCTGCCGACGAACGGCGCGGTGACCAACGCCGTCTACGTGCGGCCGACCGTCCGTTACGCCTGGCACGATCTGAAGGCGCGGTTGGCGGTGCTGTGGGCGCACAACGCCGCCGCCGTCGTCAACCCGTACCTGCTGAAGCTCACCAGTCGGAGCTACAACTACCTGGGGGGCAGCGCCACCGCCGGCAACATGGGCGTCGAGGTCAACGTCGGCATCGACTACAGCTACCGCTTCGAGGACTGGATGGATCTGGTCCCCGGTCTGCAAGCCGGGCGCCTGTTCCCCGGGCCGGCGTTCACCGACGCCGGCGGCAACGAGCACCCGGCGGTCAACGCGGTGTTCTTCCGCCTCCAGGGACGTTTCCTGCCGCCGCAAGGCTGAGCCGAGAGCTCGAGGCGAGGGTCATGCTGCGGCCCGACATCCGCGCGGTCCTGTTCGACATGGACGGCGTGCTCATCGACTCGTACGAGGCGTGGTTCGCGCTGGTCAAGGGCGGCACCGCGGTCTTCGGGGGCAACGCGGTGACGCGTGAGGCGTTTGCCGCCGGTTGGGGCCAGGGGGTCGACGAGGACGTCCGGACCTTCTTTCCGGGCCGCACGGTGGCCGAGGTCGAGCGCTACTACGAGGATGCATTCGCGAACGTCGCGGACCAGGTCGTCGTCAGTCCGCAGGCCCGCGAGATCTTCGAGGTGTTGCGCGCCCGGGGCATCAAGACCGCGGTGCTCAGCAACACCCCGGGGCCGCTGACCCGGAAGATCGTTCAGACCTTGAAGCTGAAGGCCGATCTCGCGCTCGGCGGCGCGGACGCCGGCCGGCCGAAACCGGCGCCGGATCTGCTGCGAAGGGCGTGCGAGCGTTTCGGCGTGCCGCCGGCGGCGGCGTTGATGGTGGGGGACTCGCGCTTCGACCGCGAGGCGGCGGCGGCGGCCGGGGTGGCGTTCGTCGGCATGGGGACGATCGAAGCCGAGGCGCGGATCGCGAGCCTCGGCGAGCTCATGCCGTTGTTGGGCGAGCCGGCGCTGCGGCCTCACGCCCGGCGTTGAAGGCGGCGAGGTTGGTCTCCACGGTGCGCTCGCCCTTCCTGGCGAACACGGCGCGGATCGTGCGCCGGATGAGCTCCTCTCCGACAGGCAAGAGCCCGGCGGCGGCACCCACCATCACGACATTGGTGGCGCGCGCCGAGCCCGCTTTGCGGGCGAGCCCGGCGGCGTCGATGACCCGGGCTCTGGGCAGCTTGACGATGGCGCGCAGCACCTCGTCTTGCGGCGGGTAGTCGGGGATGTTCTCCACCGCCGCCTTCGAGGTGATCAGGGCGCCGGCCGTCGAGAGGTAGTCGAGGTAGCGCAGGCCCTCGATGGGCTCCATGCTCAGGATCAGGTCGGCGCTGCCCTTCGGGATCAGGTCGCTGTGGATGGTGTGATCCGCGAGGCGCAGATGCGCCTGCACCGCGCCGCCCCGCTGCGCCATGCCGTGCACCTCGGACTGCTTGACGTGCAGGCCCTGCTGCAGCGCCGCGGTGGCGATGAGCGACGAGATCGACAGCACGCCCTGGCCGCCGACGCCCGCGAGGATGATGTCGCATTTCATGGGTGGCCTCCGGTGTCAGCCGGCCTGCTTGGCGGTTTCGAGGCACGCGCGAAAACAAATGACGACCGACAGGCCGTGGTGCGCGATCTCCTCGCGGATGATCTGCTCCATCGCCGCGACCTTCTTGGGGTGGGCGTCGACGTAGCGCAGGTGCGCCCGATCGACCCCGAGGCCGAGCAGCAGCGGCTCGAGCCGTCCCGAGGGCAGCACGGTGGCTTGTGCGCCGGTCATCGCCACGGTGCCGTTGTCGAGGATCAACAGGGTCATGTCGCTGTCGGCGGCGACCGCGTCGATGAGCGGCGTGATGCCCGAGTGCAGGAAGGTGCTGTCGCCGATCACCGCGACCACCGGATGGACGCCGGCGTCGGCGGCGCCCTTGGCCATGCTGACCGACGCGCCCAT
Organism: Deltaproteobacteria bacterium; assembly: GCA_016218825.1. GTDB lineage: Bacteria > Myxococcota > XYA12-FULL-58-9 > XYA12-FULL-58-9 > XYA12-FULL-58-9 > JACRCV01. Next base: position 1,513 of record JACRCV010000045.1, on the reverse strand, counting down.
GCAGACGCAGGACTCGATGCTCTCGTGCGGCGGCAGGGCGCCGAGGGTGTAGCAGCCGATGTCCGAGGTCACGAGGCGAGCGTCCTGCCCTTCTAGGGCGCGGTTCAGGGCGGTGTAGGTGTCGGCGTGCGGGCAGCCGGGGCAGAGCTGGGGCGGGCGCTCGGGGAGCTTCAGATCGACGACGGTGGCGCCTTTGCGGACCGTGAGGTCGAGGCCGCGGCGGACGATGTCGGGGGTCAGCTCCCCTTCGGCGGGCAGATGGCCGGTGCGCTTGCCGTGCACCGCGAGCGGTGCGCCGAGGATGCCGGAGATGAGGCGCTCGACGCACGGGTATCCTTCTTCGATCACCAGCAGCCGTTTGACCTGGGCCGCGAGGGCCCGGATCTTCACCACCGGGAGCGGATAGGCGCCGATGTGGAGGTGCGACGGCGCCATCCCGAGGTCGGGGAGGTTCTCGAGGTAGTAGTTCTTCGCGATGCCGGTGGTGATCACGCCGAGGGCGCAGTCATCGGAGAGGGACAGGCTGTTGTGGGCACAGCGCTCGGTGTAGTCCTCGATCGCCTGCAGCCCTTCGAGGCGTTGGTGCCAGCGACGGCGCGCGTGCATGGGCAGCAGGATCCAGCCCTGCGGATCGTCGGTCTTGCCCCGGGTGTTCGTCGCCGCCCACGGGCTGGTGCGGACGACGGCGCGGCTATGGGCGAGGCGGGTCACGAGGCGCACCATCACCGGGATCTGGAAACGCTCCGAGAGCCCGAACGCCTCCCGGGTCATGTCGTAGGCTTCCTGCTGATTCGCGGGCTCGAAAGCCAGGATGCGGGCGAAGTCGGCGTAGTAGCGCGAGTCCTGCTCGTTTTGCGAGCTGTGCATGCCCGGGTCGTCGGCGACCGCGAGCACCAGCCCGCCGTTGACCGGCACCACCGCCGAGTTCATGAAGGGATCGGCGGCGACGTTGAGGCCGACGTGCTTCATCGCCACCAGCGCTCGGCGTCCCACCATCGACACCCCGAGCGCCTCCTCGTACGCCGCCTTCTCGTTGATGCTCCAGCCGGCGTGCAGCTCGGGGTGGGTCTTGGCGTAGCCGATCAGGTACTCGAGGATCTCGGTGGACGGCGTGCCCGGGTAGGCGTACGCGGCGCACAGGCCGCCGTGCGCCGCGCCGAGCGCCACCGCCTCGTCGCCCAGGAGCACCAGCTCGGCAGGTTGCGGATCGTCGGTGGTCGCGACCATGGCTGACCTCGCTGTCCCCCCGCAAAGGTCCCGTGGCTGTCGTCGCGACCATAACGCGGCGCGTTGAAGGCGACAAGGTCAGACGTGTCGTGTCGGGCGCCGGTCGAGGCGGATGGCTCGCAGCCTTTGCGATGTAACGATCGTTGCCCCCGCCCCACCCGAGTATGAGGTGGCCGGCCTGTCAACTGTAGATCTATCCATCCGGTAGTCTCTGCTACCGGGTCTTGGTAGTCCGTCGCCGCAGCCAGGCGCCTCGAGGAGGTTGTCATCACTCGAGTATTCGTGC
>JACRCV010000042.1 GCA_016218825.1 Deltaproteobacteria bacterium | reverse complement strand
TCTCGTAACTGGCCGTAGACGCGAAGGATCCGGCTTTGTCGGTCCTGAGCGTGGGGCTCACGGGGGACGCAGAGCCGCGCCACAACGCCTTGTTTTCGCCGAGGATCTTCCCGCGGCGGGCGGTCCCCCGTGAACGGTAACGCTGACGCCGGCGCCACGTCGCTGGAGCCTCGGACGAAGAAGCGATAGCACTGCGCCATGACCGGCGCCGTTCCAGCACTGCTCGTCACGCTTTGCATGAGCTCGGCGAGCCCGGCCGAAGAGGGTCCGCCGCCCGCGGCCGCGAACGCCGACAACGTCGCCGGCCATCCGGTCCCGGCCGCGCCGGCGCCGCGACCGGCGGCCAAGCCCACGCGCCTGACGATCTTCTGGGACGCCTCGGGCTCGCGCGCCTCGACCGATCACGCCCCGGAGCTGGCGCTCGTCCGTGACGTGCTCGTGAGGCTCGCCGACGTCCGCGTCACCGTGGACCTCGTCGTCTTCCGGCACCGCGCCGCGCCGGCGCGCCGCTTCGTCGTCGACCACGGCGACGCCACCTTGCTCCTCGACGCGCTCTCGGGCGTGGTCTACGACGGCGGCACCAACCTCGAGGCGCTTTCGCCCCTCACCGGCGCGCGCGTGCCGGACTACTACTGGGTGTTCTCCGACGGCCGGTCGTCCTTCGGCACGCCGCCACCGCTCCGCCTCAGGGCGCCGGTGATGGTGACGACCGCCGATCCCGGCCCCGAGGCGTCGCTCCTGTCCCAGCTCGCCCTCGAGAGCGGCGGCCTCTACGCCGCGCTGACCGCCGGCGCAAACGACGAGCTCGCGGCGACCCTGGCGCTGCGGCCGCCCGCGCCCCCAAAACCAGCCGCCGCCCGGCAGGCACCCATGACTGCACCCGCGCCGGACGCCGCGCCGGAGCCCCCGCCGGAACCCCCAGACGACGAGCGGCTCGAACGGCTCGTGGCGCGCTGGCAGGACCTGGTCGAGTGGTGGAGCACGAGCTTCAAGTACCCGCAGGGCGCCAAGCTCCGCGACGCGGTCCCGAAGAAGCGCGTCACGCCGGTCGCGACCGAGCCGCGTCAGCCGGAGTCCGAGTCGCGCGCCGCCGCGGGTGAGACGCCGGCCGCCGCCGTGGCCACGGAGTCGGACGACGGCGTCCCTCCCTGGGGGAAGGACGCTCCCTACCCTCGCGCGCTCGAGGGCGCGGCCAAGGGCGACTGGCTCTCGGTGTATCTGGCAGAGAAGCAGCTCTACGGCGCCGTGCCGCTGTTCTACTTCGACTGCGCGGACTTCTTCTACCGGAAGAAGCAGAACGACCTGGGGCTGCAGGTGCTCGGGAACGTCGCCGAGCTCGCCGCCGGCGACGTCCGGCGGCTGCGGGTGCTGGCGTGGCGGCTGCAGCAGGTGAAGGAGCCCGAGCTCGCCACCGCGGTGTTCGAGGCGATCTCGCGACTGCGGCCCGACGAGCCGCAGTCATGGCGTGATCTCGCGCTCGCGGCATTCAGCCAGCGCCAGTACGCGCAGGCGCTGGCGCTGCTCTCACAGGTCGTGCTCCGGCCGTGGCCGCGCCCCGAGGGCATCGAGCTGACGGCGCTCATCGAGCTGAACGCGATGCTCCCCAGGGCCCGCGCCGCCGGGGTGTCGAAGCTGCCCCTCGACTTGCGGCTCATCAAGCTCTTGGACTTCGACGTCCGCGTCGTCGTCAGCTCGGAGAGCGACCGGCTCGACTTCGATCTGGTGGTGACCGAGCCCTCGGGCGAGCGCGCCGATCACGCCCACCCCCGCACCAGCATCGGCGGCCGCCTCCTCGAGGACATCGTCGGCGGCTACGGCCCCGAGGAGTACGTCCTGCGCCGCGCGCTCCCCGGCACCTACACCGTCGAGGTCGGCTTCCCGGACGAGGCGCAGGGTCGCGGCCCGGTGACGTTGAGGGTCGACCTGTTCACCAACTACGGCCGCTTTGACGAGAAGCGCCAGTCGAGCACCGTCCGGCTCTCCCCGGCCACCGCGCTCGTTACCATCGGGACCCTGACCACCAACCACTGAGGCGCGCTGCACCTTTGATTCCCGCGCGGCCGATGCGGCCACGCTCACCACCCCCAGCCAACCTAGCGGGGGGACCGCCCGCCGGCGCTCCGTCCATGGACCACGCGGAAGGTGGAGCGCCGGCTCTGCGTCCCCCCGTGCCCCCGCACCTCGCCCTGGCAAAGCCAGCTGCTCGGTGCCCCCGGGTGGGGCAAGGGGAGCCGATCCAGGTGACAGCGACCGAGGTTCCCAGTGTACGCGCCGGTGGGTACGTGTCCCACACTTGCTCGAGAACACGACGATTTCTCCAGGAGCCGCGCTGTTCCCGTTCGCGGCTCAGCCGGGGTGGCGCTGACCGTCTTTGATCTGACGGATCCGGTTGATCTCCGGCCGATCTCTCTTTCGCGGTCGCCGGCGCCTCACGGCCCCGGGCGGCGGCCCGGCGGTTGCAGTCAGGTTCGCTACCTTCTTCAACCACGAACAAGGGGGCGCGACGATGTTCCAAGTTGTTTTGCAGGCCGGGGGGTCGAAGAACAGCGCGGGGTTTGGGTGTTTGGTGTTGCTGGCCGTGCTCCTGCCGGCCTGCGAGGCGGGGATGGTCCGGGCCAACGACTCCCGCGATCGGTCGCAGGTGAGCGCCAGCGCCGCCGGCGGCCTCGAGGCGCAGGCCTGTGAGACCGCGAGCGATTGTCAGGTCGGCGAAGCGTGCACGGACAGCACCTGCGTCGCGTGCAGCGACTGCACCGACCCGAGCTGCCGCTGCGCCGCGCGCGTGATCCTGATCTCGTACGACCAGAACGACGAGGCGTGCCAGACGACGGCTTGCTACCAGCTGCAGGGGATGGCGCAACCCGAGGTGAGTCACTGGGTGGTCGGCACGTTGGCGGCCTGCGACGACCATCTGGTCGAGGTCACGCTGAACGGCGACAGCGTGGCCGCCCCTGATCTCGGCGACTTCGACCATCCGGAGTGCGACTCGATCCACGGGGTCAAGTTCGACCGCGGCATCGACGCCGGCGACACCGTCGAGGTCTGCCTGACCTACGACCGCATCTATCCCCAGGGCATCGTCGACTTCGAGATCAAGGCCGGCAGCACCTGCACCACGACGCCGACGCCGGGCGTGGGCTGCCTGGCTGACGACGCCGAGGTCTGTGACGCGCGCGACAACAACTGCAACGGCGAGATCGACGAAGGCAACCCGGACGGCGGCGACGCCTGCGGCCCCGGCGAAGGCGAGTGCGCCCAGAGCACCCTCAACTGCGTCGACGGCGAGCTGACCTGCGAGCCGGTCGCGATCGACATGGCCGAGGACTGCGGCAACGGCAAGGACGACGACTGCGACGGCCTCGCCGACTGCGACGACAGCGAGGACTGCGACGCGGCGCCGAGCTGCTGCGTGCCTTCATCCGAGCTCTGCGACGGCGTCGACAACGACTGCGACGGCGAGATCGACGAGGACGTCAAGAACGCCTGCGGCGCCTGCGGCGAGGTCCCGGCCGAGCTCTGCGACGGCGTCGACAACGACTGCGACGGCGAGATCGACGACGGCGTGACGAACGCCTGCGGCGCCTGCGGCGAGGTCCCGGCCGAGCTCTGCGACGGCGCCGACAACGACTGCGACGGCCAGATCGACGAGAACGTGACGAACATCTGCGGCGCCTGCGGCGAGGTCCCGGCCGAGCTCTGCGACGGCGCCGACAACGACTGCGACGGCGAGATCGACGAGGGCGTGAAGAACGCCTGCGGCGCCTGCGGCGCGGTGCCGGTCGAGGTCTGTGACGGCAGAGACAACGACTGCGACGGCGCGATCGACGAGGGCGTGACGAACATTTGCGGCGCCTGCGGCGCGGTGCCGGTCGAGGTCTGTGACGGCAGGGACAACGACTGCGACGGCCAGATCGACGAGGGCGTGACGAACATCTGCGGCGCCTGCGGCGCGGTGCCGGTCGAGGTCTGTGACGGCAGAGACAACGACTGCGACGGCCAGATCGACGAGAACGTGACGAACATCTGCGGCTCGTGCGGCGCGGTGCCGGCAGAGGTCTGTGACGGCAAGGACAACGACTGCGACGGGAAGACCGACGAAGGCGTGAAGACGACGTCGACCTGCACCAACTTCTACGCCTGTAACCGCTGGAGCGGCGCGATGCTGACGAACGGCGATCGGAACGCCTTGGCCGATCAATGCATGACCGAGAACCCCAACCACTGCTCGGCGAGCTACCTGTCCTTCTGGTGCCATCGGGCCGTCGACGGCGGCACCGCGTGGGACAGAGCGCACCGGGACTGGGTCGATGCCCGCTGCTCCGGCACCGTGGTCCGGTCCGGCGACACCTTCAGCTGCTACCAGGCGTCCAGCTGCACGACCTACACCTGCACCACGCCGCTGGTGTTGGTGTTCGACCCCGAGGCGCCGGTGAGCTACAACGCCGACGACGGCGCCGGCAGCTTCAACCTGGCCGCGGCCGGCGAGGCGCCCATCCTCCGCACCGACTGGCCGACGGCGGCCACCCCGTGGCTGGCCTACGACCGGGACGGCGACGGCAGCATCTCCTCGGGCGAAGAGCTGTTCGGCTCGGCGACCCCGGTCGACGGCGGCCACGCGGCGCACGGCTTCGAGGCGCTCGCCACCATGGACGACAACCAAGACGGCGTCGTCGACGGCCTCGACTCGAGCTTCACCGACCTCGTCGCCTGGGCGGACCTGGACGGCGATCGGATCTCGACGCCGGACGAGCTCGAGCCGGTCGGCGCGCTCGGCATCGTCTCTTTGGAGCTGGACTACAGCGCCGGCTCGCGCTGCGACGCGCGCGGCAACTGCGAAGGGCTGCGGGCCCGCTTCTTCTGGGTCGACACCGCCGGCCACCTGCGCGAGGGCGCGATCGTCGACGTCTATCTCCAGGTGCACAGCACCGAGCTGGCGGTCGCGTCGCCGGCACCCACGGCCGCGACGCCGGCCGCGGCGAAGCTCTGAAGCGCTCGGCCCCGAGGCCGCCGGGCTCAGGCCGACGGTCTCGGGGCAGCGGCCGGTAGCGGCGATGCAATAGCGCGGCCGAGCTCGAGGCGCGGGGCGTGAGTAGGGCGCGTGCTCCCTGTCGGATCGCAGGAGCGGGCCGTCTCAGCGTGCCGTCGGCTGCTCCGCATCCGTGAGCAAGAGCCCAGGCTCGGCGATTAGCCGCTCGATGTCGCCGGAGATGACGCCGGCGTGGTAGCCGTCGATGACGCGGTGATCGAAGGTTCCGCACAAGCGCAGCACCGGCCGCGGCTCGACCTTGTCCCCCACCACCCACGGGCGTGGCTTCACCCGGGTCACGGTGATGATGATCGGGCACCGCGCGATGGGGGTGAAGGGCGCGAAGCCGGCGTCGATGCCGAGCATGCCGACGCTGGTCACCATCGCGCTGCCGAAGGGGTCGCGCGGCATCCCGAGCTTCGGCAGGTCGAGGTCGAGCTTGTTGGTGAGCAGGTTCATGAACCACAGGATGATGCGCAGCGCCCACAGCGGCAGGGTCTGGAGCATGTTGCGGCTGCGCTTGAACGCCGGGTCGCGGTCGGCGCGGATGTCGCCTGCGGCCTTGGTGAGGGCGGCGGCGATGCCGGCGATCGAGAGCTTGTCGACGCCCTGGATCTTGTAGCCCGAGAGGTCGCGACCGCCGTCGGTCGACACCTGGCAGAAGATGTCGACGGAATTGCGGACCCGGATCTGGCTCCAGCCGATCTTGGCGTTGTACTCCGGGTGCTTCGCGAGCGTCATCGCCAGCGTCCGCGTCATCACGTGGGTGATCGTCGCCTTGCAGCCGCGCTCCTTGTTGTACTGCTCGAGGAACTTCAACACCTCGGTGAGATCCAGGTCGAGGATGCCGAAGATGTGCGGGTCGTTCGGCGCGTGCCACATCGCCGCCGCCAGCTTGCGAAACGCGGATGGATTCTCTGCCGGCCGATAATGTCGCATGCGAGCGCCCCTCCGGAAGGTGAGTCAGCATGCCCCAAGACCCGGGGTAGCGGCAAATCCGACCCGGCGCCGAGGCACCCGGGCGTTCCCGAGTAGCAGCCTGGCTACGCGCGCGCTCTTCGCGGCCGTCCGCCGTTCGCGCGCCCGGCCGCGCAGTCGCCGTAATTAGCCGAGTATTCGAGATAATCCTCGCCGGCGGTCCGGCTTCCCCAACCCCGGCCGCGCGGCGTACGGCGGCATGGATCGTGCGTTCTGCGAAGGACGAGGAGAACTGCCCATGACCGCATTCGCTCCGAGCGCGCCGCGCCTCGCCTCGCTTCTCGCCACCCTCGCGCTCCCGGTGGCGTGCGGCACCGAGGCCGCCCTCGAGGTGCTCGAGCCGGGCGACGAGGACCAGAGCCTGGTCTCGACCGACAGCATGAACGGCAAGATGATGATGGGGTACCAGGGCTGGTTCGGGTGTCCCGGCGACGGCTCGCGGGTCAACAACTGGGTCCACTGGTTCCAAGGCCGCGCGTCACCGAGCACCCCGACCGTCGATCTCTGGCCCGAGATGTCGGAGCTGGACGCCGACGAGCGCTGCAACACCGGCTTCACCAAGCCCGACGGCAGCGCCGCGCCGCTCTACTCGGCCTATCGGCAGAAGACCGTGGTCCGCCACTTCAAGTGGATGCAGGACTACGGCATCGACGGCGTCTTGCTGCAGCGCTTCACCGGCGAGCTCGGCAACGCCGCCTTGTTCGACTTCCGCAACAAGGTGGCGGCGAACGTGCGCGCCGGCGCCGAGGCCCACGGCCGGGTGTTCGCGCTGATGTACGACGTCTCCGGCGCGAGTGAGTCGAGCCTGGTCGACGTCGTGAAGCGCGACTGGGCATACATGGTGAACACCCTCCGCATCACCGAGAGCTCGCGCTACCTGCGGCACAACGGCAAGCCGGTCTTGGCCATCTGGGGCCTGGGCTTCAACGACCGCGTCGGCACCCCCGACCAGGCGCGCGCCATCATCGATCACTTCCAAAGGAGCGCGCCGGGCGCCGAGCAGGTGACGCTCTTGGGCGGCGTGCCGCTTCATTGGCGCAGCCTTGGCGGCGCGTCGAAGACCGATCCCGCCTGGGCCGCCATCTATCGCTCCTTCGACATCATCAGCCCCTGGGCGGTGGGCGCGTTTGGCGACGACGCCGGCGCCGACTCTTACAAGCGGACCATCAGCGCCGACCTCGCCGAGGCCAGGAACAACGGCCGCGACTACATGCCGGTCATCTTCCCGGGCTTCTCCTGGCACAACCTCATGCGGGTGCGCGGCGAGGACTCGCCGTACAACCTGATCCCACGGCGCGGCGGCCGGTTCTACTGGCGTCAGGCCTACAACGCGATCGCCGCCGGCAGCAAGATGCTCTTCGGCGCGATGTTCGACGAGGTCGACGAGGGCACCGCGATGCTGAAGGTCGCGGCGACGACCGCGGCGACCCCGGTGCAGGCGTCGTTCCTGCCCCTCGACGTCGACGGCGAGGCGGTGCCGAGCGACTGGTACCTGCGGCTGGCCGGCGAGGCCACCAAGATGCTGCGCGGCGAGCGGCCGCTCGGCTCGAGCCTGCCCAGCACCCCACCGCCCGGCGACAATCCACAGCCACCGGTCACGCCGACCGGCGCCAACGCCGCCCTGTTCGTGTCGCAGGTGGTGCCGGCGAGCGTCAGCCCGGGGCAGCGCTTCACGGTCAGGATCTCGATGCGCAACACCGGCTCTGCGACCTGGTCGCTCGCGGCCCGCTACTACCTCGGCTCCGAGAACCCCCGCGACAACATGACCTGGGGCACGAACCGCATCGCGTTCCCCGCGGCCGCCAGCGTGCCCAGCGGCGCCACCACCGAGCTCAGCGCGACCCTGACCGCGCCCGCCGCCGCCGGCACCTACAACTTCCAGTGGCAGATGCTCCAGGACGCCGTCGCCTGGTTCGGCGCCAAGTCCACGAACGTCGCCATCGTCGTCGGCAGCGGCCAGACGCCCGGGACGCCGCAGCCTCCCACCGCCTCCGCGGCCTCGATCAAGGTCACCCACGGCTACCGCGGCATCCTGGGCCGCGAGCCGGACGCGGGTGGCCTCGCCAGCTACACCGACGCGATCACGAACGGCATGACGATGGAGACCTTCTGCCAGACGCTGTTCTCGAGCCCGGAGTATGCAGAGCAGCGCTCGCAGCTCACCGCGGAGCAGCTGGCGAAGGAGCTCTACCGCGGCATCCTCGGGCGGGAAGCGGACCCCGGCGGCCTCGCGTCCACCATCGACGCCATCAACGCCGGCAACCGGGTTGAGCGTGCCGCCGACATGCTGAAGAGCGCGGAGTTCGCGCAGAAGTTCCTTTAGAGCGGGGGGACCGCCCGCCGGCTCGACACCCGAAGCTCTCTCCGGGCGCGGCGCGCCGGCTCTCTCGTCCCCCCGAACCCCCGCACCTCGCACTGGCAGAGCCAGATGCTCGATGCCTCCTGGAGCGGGGGGACCGCCCGCCGGCTCGATACCCGAGGCTCTCTCGGGGCGCGGCGCCGCCCCATTGATCGCGCGGCCCACTGTGGCATGGTCGGCGCAAGCGATGCTGATGACTGCTCTCGCGGCGGCCCTTGTTTCGGTGTGCTTAGCGGCGTCCCCGGCCCAAGACCGCCCGCCGCCCACGGTCGCGATCGAGGTCCGGGGCATCGACCACGCCGCCTACGAACGGCTACGGGTGGGCGACCTCTACAAGAGCCTGCTCTTGCGCGTCACCCAGGAGGGCCTGGCCGCGGTCGATTCCGGCGGCGTCGCGGCCCTGGTCTTGACCCTGTCGCAGCCCGAGGCCGACACCCTCCTCGTCGTCGTGCGCTCCGAGGCCGGCAGCTACGAGGATCGAGTGGTGTGGCGCGGCCACGGCCTCGAGGACGCCCACCTCGCGACCCTGCACCGTGCGATCACGCTGCTGCGCGAAGCCCGCGTCCATCTCGTTGCGCCGGCCGTGGACGCCTCGCCGCCGCCGCCCGGCCCGGCGCCCGCGCCGCCACCGGTGTCGGCGTTTGCCGAGGGCGTGAAGCTGGGGCTCGGCGGTCTCTGGAACCCGGGGAGCGTCTCCGCCCTCGTCGACCTCCAGGCGTGGCTCGGGCCGCGCACCGGTTGGTGGCAGGGCGCCCTCGGCGTCACCGCCGCCCGGGCGCTCGGGGTCGACAGGCGCCTGTCCATCTTCGAGTGGGAGCCGCGCGCCGGCGTCGGCGTGCGCGCCGCCGGAGACCGCGCGAGCCTCACGGCGGTGGCGGGCCTCGGCTTGTGGGCGCACCACTTCGCTTTCGACGACGGCGACGGCCCGGGCGACCGCGGCAAACGGTATGATTTCGTTGTTGATTCAAGCGTCGCCGGCGGGCTTCGGGTCGGCGCCGGGCTCGCGCTGGGGTTGGAGCTGCGGCTGGTCCTGTCGCGGGTCCGGCGGGTGCACGAGGACCGCGAGACCGGCACCACGCTCTGGGAGGCGACGCCGGCCCGCCTCGCGGCGGCCCTCACTCTCGCCTATGATGCCGCGCCGTGAGCGCCGGAAAGACCGAGCCCGTTCGTTCGTTATCCTCCGACGAGGAGGAGTTCGTGGAGGAGCAGTACACCCGGCACGGACCGTTGGTCTACCGCCGCTGCCTGATGTTCGCGAGCGGTGACCGCGACTTCGCCGCCGACGCGACCCACGACGTCTTCATGCGGCTGATGGCGAACGCCTCGAGCCTCGACCGCGGCGCCAACATCGCCGGTTGGCTGCTGACCGTCGCCACCCGGCTGTGCATCGATCGGCAGCGGCGCGAGCGCGGCGTCTTTGCGCGGGTGCAGGCGGCGCTCGCCGCCGAGCCCGGGAGGAGCGCGCCGCCGTCGCCGGAGCGCACGGTGCAGACCCGGCGCGATTGGCGCCACCTCTGGGAGGCGCTCGCGAGCCTGTCGGCCGAGGAGCGCGCCGCGGTGGTGATGAAGCACTTGGACGGGCGGTCGCAGACCGAGATCGCGCATGCGCTGGCGCGGAGCGAAGGGCAGGTCTCGAAGCTCCTGAAGAGGGCGGCAGGGCGCTTGCGCGATCGGGGCTTCGAGGTGGGCGATGGTTGAGCCGACGCGGGTTCGTGACCTGAAGGGCGCCCTGTTCGCGCTCGACGCCGACCTCACCGATCTCGAGGCGCCGGCCGGTTCCTTCCGGCAGCTCCGGGCGGAGCGGGCCGGCCGGGTCACAAACGCCCGGCCGTGGACGAGACGCCTGGCGTTGGGGCTGAGCTTCGCCGCCGCGGTGGCGGCGGGCCTGGCGGTCGTCGTGGCGCACCGCCGGTCGATGCCGATCGCCGGGTTCGAGGTGGCGTCCCGACAGGGCGCGCTCCGCCTCGAGGCCGACGGGCACGACGGCGTTCGGGTGGCGGCCGGGAGCGCCGAGCTCCACTCGGCGGCGCTCGGGGTGCGGCTCGCGGTCTTCCCGAAGAGCCACGTGCGGCGCGAGGGCAAGGACCTCCGCGTGGTGTTCGGGCAGGTGGAGCTCACCGTGGCGCCGCGGCCGCGCACGCTGCCGCCGTTCGTGGTCGCGGTGTCGGACGGCAGCATCGAGGTCGTCGGGACCCGCTTCACGATCGTCCAAGGGGACGGCGGCGGTCACGTCACGGTGCACGAGGGCAAGGTCAAGTTTCACCGGCCGAACCGCGCCGAGGTCACGCTCGGGCCGGGCCAAGGGCTCGATTGGCCGGAGCGGCCGGCGCCGGCTCCCGACCGCAGCCCCGCGGTGGACCTGCCCGCGGTGGACGTGCTCCAGGCGAGCGCTGCGAAGGCTCCGGTCGCCAAGGCCATCAAGGGGCGTCGTCTCTCCCCCCGGCCGGCGCTGGCGGAGGCTCGCGCGCCTCTGGACGTCGCCGCGGTCTTGGCCGAGCTCGAGGAGCTCCGGATCCGCAAGCGCTTCCGCGACCTCGCCCTGCGCCTGCAGCAAGTGCTCCCCGAGCTTCATGACCGCGATCTCGAGGAGAGCTTGAGCTACGAGCTCTGCGACGTGCTGGCGTCCCGGCTCAAAGACCCGGAGGCCGGCTGCGCGGCGACCAAGCGTCACCAACGCCGATTCCCCGCCGGACGCTACGAGACGCTGGTCAGCGCCTTGCGTCTAGAACTAGGATGCGATGGTGCGACGCGCTGATCCTTCCCGTCTCGCGCTGCGTTCTTTCGCGGTCGTCGCTTTGGCCGGGCTCGCGCTCATGGCGGCGTGCGGGCGCTCCGACATCGTCGAGCACGGCCTGCCGCCGGTGTGCATCGGGGTCCGGTGCTCGAACCACGGGCGCTGCGTCGACGCCGGCGGCGCGGCCGGCTGCGTCTGTGATCCCGGCTACGACCCGGCCGGCCAAGAGTGCCTGCCGAGCTCCTGCGCAGCGCTGCCCGACCTGAGCCGCTGCAACACCGCGGACCCGCCGGGCTTCAGCTACGACCTCTGCATCGACCAAGGGTGCGCGTCGCCGGGCTGCGGGACACCGGGGTGCAACCCGCCCGGCCCCGGCTTCGCGATCCCCGACACCAGCGTGACCCTCTGCTACGACGCCGCCGGCGTGCTGGGCGCCTGTCCGCAGTCGGGCGAGCCGTTCTACGGCCAGGACGCGCAGGTCGGTTGGGACGTCCTGCACCCGTCCGTCGGCGAGCGCTTCGTGCGCCACGTCTTCGGTGCCGCCGAGGAGCCGGTGGTGACCGACGCGGTCACCGGCCTGATGTGGCTCGCCTGCGTCGTCGGGCGCGGCGGCGCCGGCTGCGCCAACCTCACGGGCTCGACCGACGGCTTTACCTTCGACAGGGCGCACACCGAGTGTGAAGACCTGGTCTGGAGCGGCTTCGACGACTGGCGCGTGCCCGACCCGTTCGAGGCCCGCTCGATCATCGACTTCGAGGTGCCGGCGCCGGCGCTGGATGCCGGCGTGTTCCCCGGCATCGCCTCGGGGCTCTGGGCCTGGACCTCGGCGACCGCGCAGTGGGACGGCACCGGCTGGGTCGTCTACCTCGGCAGCGGCGGTCTCTCTCGGGGTTACGGCAAGACCAACCTCTGCTCGGTGCGCTGCGTCCGCACCGACCACGCGACCGTCCCGTTGCCCCTGGTGCGCTACGAGGTGGACACCGCCAGCGACCGAACGGTCCGCGACTCGCGGACCGGCCTCCTCTGGCAGGGCTGCCCGGCGGGGATGTCGGGCTCGAGCTGCGCCGTCGGCGCAGCCGCCGGTTTCGACTGGCAGGGCGCGCTCGCCTACTGCGACAGCCTCGATTGGGGTGGCCGCAGCAACTGGCGGCTGCCGAACTTGAACGAGCTCTTGAGCCTCGCCGACATCCGCACCCCGAACAGCCCCGACGCGGCGACCGACACCACCGCCTTCGTTGGCACCCCGCCGTCGCCCTTTTGGAGCGGCACCAGCCGCCGCGGGCAGGTGGCGCCGAACGCCTGGGTGCTCGACTTCGCGGCCGGCAAGGACGCCGACGCCGACAAGAGCGTCGTCGCACCGCTCGTGCGCTGCGTCACCGACTGAGCCTCCCCCGGGCCGCGGCCGGCGCCGCGCGTTTGCCATCATAACATGCCGTATTGATGAGTGTTTTTATCGTCGCCGCGGGCCGCGGAAAGAACGGCCGGCCCGGATCGTTGTTGTTTTGGCGACGCGGCAACTCGAACTGGAGGAGCCATGGTGACTCGGTGCTCGGCAGTTGTTTGCGCCTGCGGTCTCGCCCTCTTCGTGATCATCGTGGCGCCGGGCTGCAGCGGCACGTTGGGGACCGCGGCGTTGGCGTCGGGGTCGGAGGTGGCGGAGGACGACGCGGCCGATGCCGGGGCCGACCCGGCGAGCGCCGGTGATCCGTGCCCGACCGGCGGCGACTCCGGCGACTCCGGCGACCCGAGCACCCCGAGCGACGCCGGTGCCCCGGTGGTCGATCCGAGCGGCGTGATGGTGGTGGCCTCCGCCGCGGCGCTGAAGACCGCGCTGTCGACCGCGACGCCGGGCACCGTCATCGAGGTGCGGCCCGGGACCTACGCCGGGCAGTTCGACGTCACGGTGTCGGGCGAGGCCGGCGGCGCGATCGTCGTGCGCGGCCCGGCGGATCGCAGCGCGCTGCTCACCGGCGGCGGCAGCGTCGGCAGCTGGCGCGGGGTGTTGAACCTCATCGGCCGGCATCACGTCACGATCGAGAACCTGGAGATCGCGAACACCGGCGCCGAGCGCTACGGCGTGCTGGTGAGCGCGACCTCCGGCACGAGCACCGACGGCAGCCACGACATCGTGTTGCGCAACCTCGACGTCCACGACGTCGGCGAGGAGATCATCAAGATCCAGGGCCGCAACACCCACGACATCGTCGTCGAGGACTCGGTGGTGCACAGCAACCGCGACTGGTCCGGCATCGACGTCCAGGGCACCTGGGGTGGCACTCCGCCGCTCGCCCAGCGCCCGCGCCGCATCGTCATCCGCCGCAACCTGATCTACGACATCGGCGGCTCGAGCGTCGGCGCCGGTATCGGCAACGAGCTCGCCGACAACGTCCAGGCCTACGACAACGTCATCGTCGGCAGCACCATGGGCCTCGACATCGGCTGCGGCAACTACAACGTCGTCTACAACAACCTGGTGACCAGCTACGCCCGCTTCAACGCGCTCGTCGTCGGCGGCGGCTACACCACGATCGATCTCGGCCGCTACGCGGCGTTCGCGGACCCGAGCGCCTTCGGGCGCGCCGACTGCGGCGACGGCATCGCTCTCTCCGGCAACTATCGGTCGCTGGTGGTGCAGAACGAGGTGACCGGCTGCAGCGGCGACATGATCCTGTCGTACGATCACGGGCCGCTGCACAACGCCCCGAACGGCCATCGCCAGAACCTCTTCAGCCGCAACGCGATCCACGACAACGCCGGGTATTGGATCATCGAGGAGTACGCCAAGCAGGCCGGCGGCGTGTCGTACGACGAGGTGTTCTACGGCAACCTGTTGGCGGAAAACGGCAGCAGCGGTCGCTATGCCTTTCGGCACTCGGTCGGCCTGGTGTTCGCGAACAACACCCTGGTCGGCAACGGCCCGGTGCCGCTCGCCGACAGCTCGACCGATGCGCGGATCGCGAACAACCTGTTTGCCTTCGCGAGCCCCGGGGCCGGCTTCACCGTCGACGGCACGAGCACCGGGTCGGTGGCCGAGGGCAACTGCGTCTCGGCGAGCAGCGCGGTGTTCGCCGACGCCGCCGGCGGCGACTATCAACTCGACCCGACGGCGGGTGCCGCCTGTATCGGCTCCGGCGCCGACCTGACGGCGGTGTTGCAGCCAATCTTCGAGAGCTACAGCGCGCTGTTCGCGACCCAATATGCGTTCGATCCGGACTTCCCGATGTCGTCCACGTTCCTGGTGGATCTCGCCGGGCGGGCACTGAGCGCGCCGTGGGACGCCGGGGCGTACAGGACGGTGCCTTAGGCGTCACCGAAGCGCTCGACGCCAAACCGGCGTGATCCGGGCTCTAGAGCGGGGGGGCCGCCCGCCGGCTGGATACCCGAGGCTCTCTCGGGCGCGGCGCGCCGGCTCTGCGTCCCCCCGAACCCCCGCACCTCGCACTGGCAGAGCCAGATGCTCGATGCCTCCTAGCAGTTCCCCGGCAGCCGGAAGCTGCCGTCCGAGCACTGCGAGGTGTAGCCGAGGTCGCTGCAGGAGTCGCCGCCGTGGTAGGTCCAGGCGGCGCCGTTGACCCCTTGGGCGCCCCAGTCGTCGCACTCCGCCTCGCTCCAATCCTCCTTGCACTCCGGGGACGACAGCACGCCGCCGCTGCCGACGCAGGCGCCGGTGCTGCCACAACCGATGACGGAGACAGTCGCCGCCGCCGCCACCAGGATGACCAACGCTTTGATGCGGTTCATGATTCTGACCTCCTCGGGCTTTCGAAGCGCGGCGGCACCCTAGCACATTCTCGGCGTTGGCGAGAGACGGTGTCGACTTCGGTTGGCGCAACACCGCCGGAGGGTCGCCGATAACGAGTCACTCGGCTGTAAACGGCCAGGGCTTTGCTCTTCATCCTCGAGGAGGTTCCACATGGCAAGCGAGACATCGAACGTCGATCGTTGCACTCCGCGTCTGCCGTTCTTCGAGTTTCTGGGCGCTCTGGCGTGGGATCTGGTCGACGTGGTTGGCGTCGTGATCGACCGCCACCGTCCGCAGGCCGCGTATGTGGTCGACGACTTCAAGCGTGAGAAGGCCTGGCGCCGCGAGAACTGCCCAGAAGCCGCTGCAAACCCCACCCTCGCGCTGCAGCCGCCGTTTGCGGGTGAGCCGCCCCGCTAGAACCCCGTAGAGATTCCGGGGCACCTTCTCTCGGCACCGCCCGCCGGCTCGATACCCGAGGCTCTCTCGGGGCGCGGCGCGCCGGCTCTGCGTCCCCCCGAACCCCCGCACCTCGCACTGGCAGAGCCAGATGCTCGGTGCCTCCCAGAGCGTCCGCCGGGCGGCATCGCGAGCCGCGCGGTGCGGTGTCGGCTTGGAAGTGTCGGGGCGCCGGTGTTAGGGTGGCCGCGCCGTTCAAGAACGAGGAGGCACCCGATGTTTCGACGCGCGATGATGTTGGCCTGGGCCTTGACGGCTCTCGCGTGCGACCGTGGGGTCACCGCGACCAGCGTCAACACCGAGCCGCCCCCGGAGTGTGGCAACGACGTCCGCCGCGACGTCGAGCAGTGCGACGGCACCGACGTCGCCGGTCGGAGCTGCACCTCGGTCGGCTACGAGGGCGGGACCCTGGGCTGCTCGAGCGACTGCCTGTTCGACACCAGCGCCTGCACCGGCGTCGGTCCGGCGTGCGGCAACGGTAGCGCCGAAGGCCCGGAGCAGTGCGACGCCGCCGATCTCAACGCCGCGACCTGCCGGACGTTGGGCTTCGACGGCGGCACCCTGAGCTGCGGCGTGGGCTGCACCTTCGACACCAGCGCCTGCACCGGCAGCGGCTCGGTGTGCGGCGATGCCAATGCCGTGGGCTTGGAAGAGTGCGACGGCATCGACCTGCGGCAGCTCGACTGCGCCGCGCTCGGCTTCAACGGCGGCGTCCTCGTTTGTGACGCCACCTGCCGGCTGGTGACCGGCGGCTGCTCCGGCACCGCGCCCTTCTGCGGCGACGGCAGCGCGCAGGGGTTGGAGCAGTGCGACGCGGCCGACACCAACGGCTTGGGCTGTGTCGAGCTCGGCTACACCTCGGGCACCCTGGCCTGCCAGCCGGACTGCCGGTTCGACACCACCGCTTGTGTCGGCACCCCGGCGGTCTGCGGTGACACCGTCAAGAACGGCCTGGAGGAGTGCGACGCCGCCGACCTCGGCGGCCGCGGCTGTCAGGATCTGGGCTACACCGGCGGCACCCTCGCCTGCGACAACTCGTGCAGCTACGACCCCCGCGGCTGCACGCTGCCCGCCTGTCAGAACGGCACCAAAGAGCCCGGCGAGGACTGCGACGGCACCGATTTCGGCAACGCCACCTGTGTCGACCTCGGCCACGGCGCCGGCACCCTCGCCTGCACCGCGAGCTGCACCTTCGACACCAGCGGCTGCACGACGCCGTCTTGTGGCGACGGCGCGGTCAACCAAGCCGTGGAGCAGTGCGACGGCTCCGATCTCGCCGGGACCCGGTGTCGGGATCTGACCTTCCAGGGCGGCACGCTGTTGTGCACCCAGGGTTGCACGTTCAACACCCTGCTCTGTTTCGGCTCCACCGCGACCTGCGGCGACGGGGTCCGGGACCTCTCCGAGGGGTGCGAGGGCGCGGACTTCGGCGCCGCGACCTGCCAGAGCGAAGGCTTCACCGGCGGCACCTTGACGTGCACCGCCTGCCGCATCGATTCCTCGACCTGCACCGGGACCGGTCCGGTCTGCCCCAACAACGTGGCCGAAGGCGACGAGATGTGTGACGGCACCGACCTGCGCGGCACTACCTGCACCGACCTGGGCTTCACCGGCGGCACCCTCGGCTGCAACACCGCCTGCATCTTCGACGTGAGCGGCTGCAACCTCACGCCGATCTGCGGCAACAACCGCGCCGATTGGCCGGAGATCTGTGACGGCGCCGACCTGCGCGGCCAGAGCTGCCAGTCTCTGAACGCCGGCACCGGCACGCTCGCCTGCAGCCCCACCTGCGACGGCTATGATTTCACCGGCTGCTCGGCGGCGCCGGTCTGCGGCAACGACCAGATCGATGCCCTCGAGATCTGCGACGGCACCGACCTGGGGCTCGCCGTCAACTGCCTATTCTTCGGCTACAACGACGCCACTTCGGCGATCTCGTGCTTGCCCACCTGTGGCGGCTACGACCTGTCGTCGTGCACCAACCCGCCGACCCGCTGCGGCAACGGGCGCGCTCAGGGGAACGAGCAGTGCGACGGCTCGGCCATGAGAGGCGCGACCTGCCGGATCCTCGGCTACGCGAGCGGCGACCTGACCTGCAACACCAACTGCAGCTTCAACGTCTCCGCCTGCGTCCCCTGACCGCCTCCGGGAGCCCGGGACTCGATGAGCGACGCGCAGCCGCCGGTGCCGCCGACCGACGCCACGATCCGGGCGAGCTTCGCCGCCGTCACCATGGCGTTCGCGTCCCTCGGGCGCCTGTGCGTGGCGCTCGACTTCAACTTCTGCATCCGCCACGCCTCGCCACAGTTGGACGGCCTGCTCGGCCCCGGGGCGGCGGCTCGCCTGCTCGGCCGCCCCGCCGCGGAGCTGCTCGGTGACGAGCTGTTTGCGCCGCAGGCCGATCTCCGTCGCGCCCTCGAGCAGGGCGAGCGTCGCGAGGGTTGGCGCGGCATGTTGAATCTCGGCGGCGATCGCGCGCGCCTGGTCGCGGTGAGCGCCGCACCCCTGCAGCGCGACAGCCACGGCGCCTGCGACCCAGGGGCCAAGTACCTGGTGGTGATGCGACCCGCCGAAACCATCGGCGACGCCCCATTGCCGGCGCTCGGGGATCTCGTCGCCCGCTCCGCGGCGATGGCGCAGGTCGTGCGCCTGGTCGAGAATCTGCAGCACAGCGAGGCCACTGTCCTCCTGGTCGGCGAGAGCGGCACCGGCAAGGGCGTCGTGGCCCGCGCCATCCACGACCAATCCCCGCGCCGCAACGGCCCGTTCGTCGCGGTCAACTGCGCGGCGCTGCCGGGGGAGCTCTTGGAGAGTGAGCTGTTCGGTCACGTGCGCGGGGCGTTCAGCGGCGCGGTGCGCGATCGCGTCGGCCGCTTCGAGGCGGCCGCGGGCGGTACCCTCTTTCTCGATGAGGTCGGTGATGTCCCGGTCGTGCTGCAGGTCAAGCTGCTGCGCGTGCTACAGGAGCGGGCGTTCGAGCGCGTCGGCGAGACCGCGGAGCGACGCACCGACGCCCGCATCATCGCGGCGACCAACCGCGATCTGCGCCGGGCGATCGACGCCGGCGCTTTTCGTGAGGATCTGTACTACCGCCTGCGCGTGGTGCCGATCGAGCTGCCGGCCTTGCGCGCCCGCCGCGAGGACATCGAGCCCTTGGCGCGGCGGCTCCTCGGGCGGGTGGCGGCCCGCGCCGGGCGTGAGCTCCGCTTTTCGCCCGATGCCTTGCGCTGCATCTTGAGCTACGCCTGGCCCGGCAACGTCCGCGAGCTCGAGAACTCCCTCGAGTACGCCTTGGCCGTCTGCAAAGGACAGACGGTGCTGCCGGAAGATCTCCCGGTCGAGGTCAGGACGACCCCGCCACCCGCCGCCGCGACCGACCCCCGGAAGGACCGACCCCCACAGCACCAGCGCCCCGGCGAACCGGACGACGAATACCACACGCTGCGGCGCGCGCTCGAAGACAACCACTGGAGCCGCTCCAAGACCGCATCCGCCCTCGGTATCAGCCGCACGACCCTGTGGCGGAAACTCAGAGAGCTCGGCCTCTAGACCCGACTTCAGGAACGTGACGAAAACGGTGAGCGTTCGCGGGGTCCTCACGATGGCTTCGTAACTGGCCGGTGACACGAAACGTTGCACTGTTATGTTGCAACGAATTGTTCAGGTCCGACCTAGCGCGTCTTTGTTTGCCAAGCGTTATTGGGCAAGTGTGTTTGGCATTGTTTGTGCTTAGAAACATGGCAGTCATTGTTTCAAGGGCGAGGAGCGCGGATGAAGCAGCTGTTGGTGTTGGGTGCCGGGTCGGGCGGGACGATGGTGGCGAACCGGATGCGGAGGAGGCTCGGCGCCGACTGGATGATCACAGTCGTGGACCCGGCCGCCCTGCACCTCTATCAGCCCGGCTTGCTCTTTCTCCCCTTTGGCGCCAACGACGAGGCGGCGATGTTGAGGCCGCGCCGCCGCACGCTGAGCTCGGGCGTCGCCTGGATCGAGGGCGGGGTGACGGCGGTCGACCCTCTGCACCGCAGCGTGAAGCTTCACGATGGCCAGAACCTCACCTACGACTTCCTGGTGGTCGCGAGCGGGGCCCGGCTGCGTTTCGACATGACGCCGGGCCTCGATGATGGCCGGGCCCGGGGCGACGTTCACGACTTTTACAGCCTCGAAGGCGCGCAAGCCCTACGCACGGCCCTCGCCGGCTTTGGTGGTGGGCGGCTGGTGGTGAACGTGGTCGAGATGCCGATCAAGTGCCCGGTGGCGCCGCTCGAGTTTCTCTTCCTCGCCGATGCCTTCTTCACGCGCCGGGGCATGCGCGACAAGGTCGAGCTGGTGTACGCGACGCCGCTCGACTCGGCCTTCACCCGGCCGTTGTGCGCCAAGCACATGCAGCACCTGCTCGCCCAGAAAGGCATTGCCCTGGAGCGGGAGTTCGCCGCCGGCGAGGTCGACGCGGAGCACAAGCTGTTGCGTTCCTACGACCAACGCGAGCTCGCCTACGATCTCCTGGTCTCCATCCCGACCCATTCGGGAGCCGCCTTCGTGGAGGACAGCGGCCTCGGCAACGAGCTCGCCTTCCTGCCGACGCACAAGCAGACCCTCCAGGTGGAAGGCCAGGAACGGCTCTTCGCGCTCGGCGACGCGACCGCGCTGCCCTCCTCCAAGGCCGGCTCGGTGGCCCATTTCCAGGCCGAGGTGCTCGAGACCAACCTGCTCGAAGCCATCGCCGGCCGGGCACCGAAGCCGGAGTTCGACGGTCACGCCAACTGTTTCGTCGAGACCGGGCACGGCAAGGCGATGCTCATCGACTTCAACTACGACGTCGATCCTCTGCCGGGCCGCTACCCGATCGCCGGCCTCGGGCCGTTCAGCCTGCTCTCCGAGAGCCGCATGAATCACCTCGGCAAGCTGGCGTTCCGCTGGCTTTACTGGAACGGCCTGTTGCCCGGTCGCCCGATTCCGGTCTCCGCGCGCCTGTCGATGTCCGGCAAGCGCCTCGAATTCGCCTCGCCGAGCGCGAGCCAAACCCAGGGGAGCTAGCACCATGGTCAGCGAAGCCGTCGCCACGCCGATGCCGACACGAGACGTCGATGGGTTCCTGTGTGACTCCGCTCAATGGACTCCGGCTCTCGCCGAAGCCCTCGCGCGCGAGGTGGGTATGACGCTCACTCCCGAGCACTGGCAGGTGTTGACCTTCTGCCGCGAGGACTTCGCGCGCCAGGGGGTGTCGCCCGGGGTGCGGCGCGTCGCCCAGCTCTCGGGCATCGACATGAAGGCTTTGTACCGGTTGTTCCCCAAGGGCCCGGGCAAGCTCGCCGCCAAGCTCGCCGGGATCCCCAAACCCAAGAGCTGCTTGTAGGCAGCCGCGGAGACCACCATGCAATCCACCGCCACCCCTGTCCTGCATGCCGCGCCCCGCGCCGACGCCGAGCCGACCCGCAAGGTCGCCATCATTTGCTCGAAGGGCACGCTCGACATGGCGTACCCCGGGCTCATCCTCGGCAACGCCGCACGCATGAGCGGCATCGACGTGATGATGTTCTTCACCTTCTGGGGCCTCGAGATCATTCAAAAGAAGCGCGCCGCGGCGCTGCGCGTCCCGACCGTGGGCAATCCGTCGATGCACATCCCGACCATGCTCGGCGGTCTGCCGGGGATGGAGGCCATGGCCACGAAGATGATGGCCCGGGGCATGAAGAAGCTCGACATCCCGGACGTCCCCGAGATGTTGCAGATCCTCGCGGACGCCGGCGCCAAGCTCTACGCCTGCGGGATGGCGATGGACATGTTCAAGCTCACCAAGGACGACCTCGTGCCGCAGATCGAAGGGGTGCTGACGGCCATCGACTTCTTCGACAAGGCCGAGGGCGCGCAGATCATCTTCATCTGACCCGGCGCCGCCGCCGCGCGCGGCCCGCTCCGGCGATTTGCCACTCAGGCGAGAGGCGGATCGCGCCGCCTTCGGGCTACATGAAGTAGAACGACAACGTCAGGAGCCCGAGGGTCGTGATCCCCAATTGGTGCTCGTCCCCGAGCTTGGTGGTCACCGTCGTGTTCCCAAGCGTGGCCTTCTGGTCGGCGCGGGCGATCGCGGCGTAGCCGATTTGGTATTCGGCCGCGAGGCTCACGTTCTGCCACGGGAAGAACTCGATGCCGACCAAGGCGCCGAGGCCCCAGGCGGCGCCGCCGCAGTACTCTCGACCCGCGATCGTCTCGCAGTCCGCGTTGTTCTCCACCGTTGTCTGATCGAGAGCGTTGCCTGACGGGACCACAACCGAGTTCTTCGACTTCGTGCTGGTGGCGCCGTAGCGGAGGGTGCCGCCCACATAGGGTTGTATCTTCCCGGTCATGACGTGGTACTCGGCAGCGGCGCCCACTCCCCACGCCGTCGCCGACGCCGACCCGTCGGCGCCGATCTCGCCGGTGTCGGGGTTGGCGGGGTCCTTGGCGCCGGCGGTCGCGAAGCTGAGCATGCCTCGCACTCCCACGCTCGGCATCACCATGTACTTGACTCCAAGGCCGCCGCCCGCGCCACCGCCTGTCAATGCCGTGAGGATGCTGGTGCCGGTGGTCGGTCCGGTCTCGAAGCCGGCCGTGCTGAAGCCGAGGCCGCCGAACGCGAACAGGAGCCCGAGCTTCTGGTCTTCGGCGGCAGCAGGCTCTTGGGCTCGCGCGGCGCCCCCGAGCGTGAGGATCAACGACAGAACCGTGGTCGACATGATGCGCTTCTTCATGACTGGTCCTTTCTGGTGGAGACCGCCGACCAGATCACGTTTCGGACTTGCGCGCCAGCACGCGCGGGGTCGAGGCGAGGGCGATCGAGTGGGCTGCATCTGCATCCAGCGGTGCATCTATCTCGGCCCAGCAACATCAGGAATTGGCCGAATGGCTCCTGCCAGAAGTCCCTGGCACCTTTCGGGGCACCTTTCGGGGGGGCGGGAAGGCCCAGGGGCGGGGGAACCGATGTGTGCGCTGTGCTGCCTATTGTCTACACCGATCGCTTACTGGTGTTGACACCTACGTGCCGATCAACGCCTGGAATAGTAACGGTTTTCTATCCTGCGGCGCTTGGCACAGTTCGAGCACATGCAGTCTTCCGAACGCTGAGGGATTCACCTCAACCGGAGGAGAGCAAACATGTCGAAGCAATTGGCGATGATGGGGTTTGGCGCGCTGTGTACCGTCGGGCTCTTGGCGTGTAGCCAGGGGTCCGGCGACAACCTCGGGAACACCAAGACTCTGACGTTCAACCGTCTGGCGAACGGCGACCTGCAGTACTGCAATGATCAGGGCGAGTGCCAGACGCTCCCGTACACCGGCAGCTGCGAGACGGTCGAGGTCGACGTCGACATGCGGACCGGCACGACCTGCCAGCGTTGCATCCTCCCCGACGGCACGACCGAAGACCAGGGCTGCGGCACCACCGCGGTCGGCTGCGTCGTGGTGACTCTCCCCGACCCGGACTGCGTCGTCTGCGCCTACATCGACGGCGCCATCATCTTCTCGTCGTGCGTGACCACCGAGCCGGAGTGCCAGTCGGACGACGACTGCGTGAGCTCGAGCGCCAACGGCGCCGGCCGCTGCGTCGATGGCCGGTGCATCATCGAGTCGGGCTGCACCGACGACACCGGGTGTCCCGCGGGCTTCGTCTGCGAGCAGCGGATGTGCCCGATGATGGCCTGCGCCGAGGACGGCTTCTGCCCGCCCTGCGTCGGCGAGTGCGTGCCGATGCCCACCGAGTGCCGGAGCGACAGCGACTGCCCGCGAGGGATGGCCTGCCAGCTGTTCTGCACCGGCGCCTGCCCGATGGACGCCGAGTGCCCGCCGGTCGAGTGCAGCGGCGTCTGCGAGCCGACGGCCACCGAGTGCACGAGCGACCAGGACTGCCCCGAGGGCTTCGTCTGCCAGCTCTACGACTACGTCAACTCCGGCGGTAGCAGCGCCGGCAGCGATCCGAACGGCGCCAGCAGCGACCCGTCGTTCGCCCCGCCGTACCCCGGTGGCGGCAGCTGCGTCGCGGCGCAGAACGGCTGCCTCTCCGACCGCGACTGCCCGTACGGCACGGTGTGCGAGATGAACTGCCTGCCGACCTGCGAGCCGATGGGGAACATGCCGTGCGCCGACATCGCGCTCTGCCAGGGGATCTGCGTCGAGGCCTCGCGCTACTGCTGGAGCGACGGCGACTGCGCCCCGGGCGAGATCTGCGAGATGGGCGGCGTGATCGGTGGCACCGGCAGCGGTGACGCGGCTCCAGGGTCCTCGTCGAGCGGCCTCGTGGCGCCGCAGGGCATCTGCGTGCCGGCGGAGCAAGGGTGCAGCACCGACCGCGAGTGCGGCCCCGGCTTCAAGTGCGAGCTGCCGAACTGCACCGATCCCGCGACCGGCAGCACGAACTGCCTCGGCGGCGTTGGCGTCTGCGTGCCGGCGCCGATCCCCTGCCAGTCGGACTTCGACTGCGGCTTCGACGGCTTCGGCCCCGGCGTGTGCTGGAACGGCGAGTGTCTGTACTCCTTCGACTGCGACCTCTCGCACGCGCTGTGCGACATGGTCCAGCCGATGTGCGACGGCGGCAAGGTGCCGACCGTGATCGGCGCCTGCTTCGGGCCGTGCGTCGACGCCGGGCTGTGCGAGGCGCCGGCGCCTTGCGTCATCGGCGGCTGCTCGGGCGAGATCTGCGCCGACGTGCCGATCTTCTCCGCCTGCATTGACCGGTACGCCTGCTTCGCGAACGCCACCTGCGAGCGCCAAGCCGACGGGCTGTGCGGCTGGACCAAGACCGACGCGCTGCAAGCGTGCCTCGCGGGCGCAGTTCCGTAGTCGAACGACGCAGTCCGTGAACCCCCAGGGCCCGGGCGTCAGCGATGGCGCCCGGGCCTTTTCTTTGGGCCGGCGTCGAGGCGGAGCTCGCGGACCGTTTCGACCGGATCTCGCCGTGCAGGACCGGCACGCGATGAGCCAGGTGACGGTCGCGGGCTGCAGCGTCAAGACCACTCAGCGGGTGTTGACGGAGTCGGTAACAGTCCTGTACGCATACACAGGCCGCGGGCTCGGTGAGCGTAAGGAGGAGATCTGATGCGCACCTCGGTTGCACCAGTGATTCTGTGCGTGGTGACGGCGCTCGTCGCCTGCCGCGAGGACAAGCTCACCCGGCATGCGCCGCGGCTCGACATGACGGTGTACGCCACCGGCCAGGCCTACGACGGCTTCGACGACGCCACGTTGAGCATCGCCCTCGGCGAGGTGCCGGTGTACGCCACCAAGTGGGCGATCTTCCAGATGTCGAACCCGACCCAGATCCCGCTGAAGATCGGCGGCGTCCGCTTCACCGCGAGCGTCGGCCAGCGCTGGCAAGAGGCCCACTGGCTGAGCTACGAGGGCGTCGCGGCGACCGACCGCGAGCGGCCGTTCTCGAGCCCGGCGGCCGGCAAGAAGCTCTACGACTGCAACCTCGAGCACAGGACCTGCGCGCTCGCGGCCCCGGCGTGTCCTGACGACCAGGTGCCGGCGATGGTGAACGGCTGCGACACCGCGTGCATCGACGCCAAAGAGTGCATCACCGAGGTGCCGGCCTTCGGCGTCTACCTGCTCGGTATCGCCTACCAGCCGCTCGAAGAGGGCGAGCACATGCTCCAGGCCGAGGTGCACTCCAACGCCGCCAACGCCGTAAACGGCGCGCCGATGACGCTCTCGGTCACCGCCACCGCGGTCTTCAACGGCGCCCCCGACGTCGAGATCCACTACAACAACTACGCCGGGCCGATGGTCGAGGACTGCAGCGGCGGCGCCTGCGTGATCCCGGCGGCGAACGCGATGAGCTTCGGCAACATCGGCTTGACCGCCGTCGGCACCGCGCCGCTGACGATCCGC
This sequence comes from Deltaproteobacteria bacterium, assembly GCA_016218825.1. GTDB lineage: Bacteria > Myxococcota > XYA12-FULL-58-9 > XYA12-FULL-58-9 > XYA12-FULL-58-9 > JACRCV01. Next base: position 88,878 of record JACRCV010000042.1, on the reverse strand, counting down.
AACACCGCCTTGTGCCAGCCCTTCATCGGCGTCGACGCCTGCACGCTGTGCGCGCTGACGGTCGACAAGGACGGCGCCGCGTTCGACCTCGGCATCGGCTTCAAGCCCGGCACCAACGACGACGGCCGCTTCTACTTCGGCAGCTCGACCCGGGTGCCCTTCGACATCCTGCAGCGCAACCTCGACTGCGCCGACGCCATCAACCCCAACCGCCGCGCCGAGGGAGCGGTGACCATTCCGGTGAACTTCCAGGCCCCCGACGTCGAGGGCGAGTACCACACGACGCTGGTGGTCGAGTCGACCGATCCGGACGAGCCGGTGATCGAGATCCCGGTGGTGGCCTATTCGCGCAACGCCCCGGTGGCGATCGCGCGCTTCCGCGAGTTCGATCCGCTGAACCCGGGCGCGCCGTACACCGACCCGACCGACATCCAGCCGTTGCGGCGGGTCAACTTCGACGGTCGCCAGAGCTACGATCCGCGCGACCCGACCGATCCGGGCCTCATCACCTCGTACACCTGGACGGTCGTCGAGTACCCGATCGGCACCAACCCGCTCGACTTCCAGCACCAGGGGGTCGACACGCCGCTCTACAGCTTCTGGCTGCCGCTCGCCGGGCACTACGTGGTGGCGCTCAAGGTCGCGAACACCGACGGCATCGAGAGCGGCGACACCGTCGACAGCCGGGTGGAGTTCGAGGTCATCCCCGGCTCGCGGATCCACATCCAGCTGACCTGGGACGACTCGACCAACGACCAGGATCTGCACTTGATGTACCTGCCGCAGAGCTCGAACGTCTGCGAGGAGCCGTGGGACTGCTACTTCGCCAACAAGGAGCCGGTGTGGCTCAACACCGCCCCCGCCGGCGCCGGGCCGAACCCGCGCCTCGACATCGACGACACCAACGGCCTCGGGCCGGAGAACATCAACATCGACGCCCCGGTGGCGGCGAGCTACCGCATCGCCATCCACTACTGGCGCGGCACCCAGCCGACCCGCAACACCGTGCGCGTCTACTTGAACGGCATCCAGGTGGCGGAGTACCGCCGCACCCTCACCGACGCCCAGGCGTGGCTGGTGGCCGACATCAAGTGGAACGACAGCGGCATCGGCTCCATCGAGCCCTACGCCGCCGACGTCGCCGGCCAGGTGGGCGCGATCATCCCGTTCTCGACCTCCGACTGCAGCGGCTTCGGGCTCTAGAGCCCGCCGGCGGCTCCGCAGCCCGTTCGCACCCAGCCCCCAACCCAAACGACTAGATTCTACGAGGTGCCGCTGTTAGGGTACATGGGATCGTCTCTCGCCTGACGGAGGCCGACCGTGAAGACCAGCCGCGCGGACCAGATGTCCCCAGAAGCTCGGGCGCAGGTCTGCGCCGCCGTAACTGCGGCAGGAGGTTCTGAAAAGGCCGATGTGGCAAAGATTGCCACCGATCTGCAGCTGGACCTCGTTGCTGTGACCGAGGTCGTCGGGGCAGTCAAAGGGCTGGATGCGACCCCGAGCAAAGAAAGGGCCATCCGTTGGACCCCAGGCCATGGTGGCAATCGTCTTCGTCGGCCGCAAGACGTTGCCAGCGCTGTCACGGCGCAGGACGTCCGCGCGGTCGCCGTGGATGATGTTCGCCGTCAGTACGCGCTCACCAAGACCGGCTACCGCGACTCGGGCGGCATGCTGGTTGTCGCCGCCGCCGCCGGTTGCGCATCGATCCCCGCGGTCAACGCGGCCTACCACGAGACTGCGACGGGCTACCACGCGTCGAGAGCCATGTTGGTGATGGCGCACGTGCTTTCGGGGAAATCCATAGCGGAGCTGAATGCCGCTTACGAAGCGACCGAGACCGGCTACCACGACTCGGGAGCCATGTTGGTGATGGCGCACGCCCTTTCGGGGAAACCCATGGCGGAGCTCAATGCCGCTTACGAAGCGACCGAGACCGGCTACCACGACTCGGGAGCCATGTTGGTGATGGCGCACGCCCTTTCGGGGAGACCCATGGCGGAGCTCAACGCCGCTTACGAAGCGACCGAGACCGGCTACCACGACTCGGGAGCCACGTTAGTGATGGCGCACGCCCTTTCGGGGAAATCGATAGCGCAGCTCAATGCCGCCTATCGCCAAGCCGAGACGGGCTACCACGATTCGAGTGCGATGCTAACCGCCGTGCACGCGCTGACCGGCGAACCCCTCAAAACGCTCAATGCCGCCTTTGACCAACAGCGCACCGGGTATCACGACTCGAATGCGATGTTGGTGGTCGCGCAGGCGATTCTCAGAGAGCGCGGCGACGCTCTCGAGGCTGAGCGCAAGCCCGACCAGCGGCTCATCATGGCTCTTGCCGCATGCGCTGCGAAGGAGACAAGGAGTAAGGCCTAAGCACACACATCGCGAAGTGCTTTGCGCCCGGATCGGAGGCGGCGACGTGGGCGACACCAAGATCCAGGCGAAGGAGTGGGCGGCGCTGTTTCCGGGGCTGGCGTTCGGCGCCGAGGTCGGCCGCGAGCAGATCTCGGTGGCGCTCGAGCATGCCGCCACAACCGGTTCCCTGAGCGCCGGGAAGGGGTGAGCCCCCGTTGGAGTCCCTGGCACCTTTTCGGGGCAAGTCTCGCCTATCCGCTTCACTGCGATCGCATCATCCGCGAGGCGACGGGCGGACAGCTCGGCGAGCTCGACGCCGTCATTGTGGCCGACGTCGAGTGGTCGCGCGGCCCGGCAGAAGACGCCGGCGCGCTCTCGGCTCTGGACGAGCAGGTGGCCATGGCGCTTGAACCCGATGGACGCGCCGACGCCGAAGCGGTGGCTGCCGCAGCGAATCGCCTGCTCGCAGGCACCGCCTGTCGCGACCCGTCGTTTCCCGTGTATCGCGAAGCCGTGCGAATTCTTCTCCCCGCCTTTTCGGCGCCAACCTTGTTGGGCGCCGTTACGGTACCGGCCGCGCCGTGCGTCGTGGTTCGCCTGCATCCGGAGGCTCCCGACATCTCCGCCTATGCTCGCGTCTAGTCGGAGCCAAGGGGCCGCGCCCGGCGGCCAACGCGCGACCCCACCCACTCTCGACACGCCCGGCCGCCGGTGAAGCGCGGACGATCGCCGATCGCTTGCATCTTCCACCCCATAGGAGTAATTCGCCGCAAGTACCGTCGGCCTTCGGCCTCGGGAGACTGGTCTTCCCCGGACTGCGGTCGACACACGGGTGAGGGTTAGCGAGGTAGCAGCGATGAAGGTCAAGACTCTGGCCGTCGCCATGGTGGGTTCCGGCGGCGATGGCGTCGTCACCTCCGGCGACATGGTGTTGAACGCGGTAGCCGAAGAAGGGCTGTACGCGATCGCGGGCAAGAGCTTCGGACCGCAGATCCGAGGCGGCGAGAGCTCGATGCGGGTGCGGGTGTCGACCACACCGGTGGACAACACCGGCAGCGGCCTCGACTACCTCATCGTCCTGAACTGGCGCGACTACCACCGGTTCAGCGGCGAGCTGAACATGGCCGAGAACGGCGTCATCTTCTGCGAGGCCGATCCCAAGGTGGCGATGGAAGGCGTGCCGCCGGGGATCAAGGCGAAAGAGGTCGTGCCGGTCGAGTTCCAGAAGCTCGCCGACGCGGCCGGCGCCAAGCGCGCCAAGAACGTCCTCACCATCGGCATCCTCAGCGCTCTCGCCAACATCCGCAAGGAGCGCTTCCTGTCCTCCCTCGACAAGAAGTTCACCAAGAAGGGCCCAGAGGTCCTGGAGATGAACCGCAACGCCTACAACGCCGGCTACAGCCTGGCGAAGTCGTTGCGCAAGGAGACCTGGCCCGAGCTCGAGTACGCCCCGAGCGCGCCGAAGATGATCACCGACGCCAACTACGCGGTCGCCGCTGCGGCCGCGGCGGCGGGGCTGCAGGTCTTCGCCGGCTATCCGATCACGCCGTCGACCGAGGTCATGCAGTGGCTCGCGGTCAACCTGCCGCGCTTCGGCGGCACCGTGGTCCAGGCCGAGGACGAGATCGCGGCGATGGCGATGGTGTGTGGCGCGTCGTTCGCCGGCGCCAAGGCGATGACCACCACCTCGGGGCCGGGCATGAGCCTGAAGGCCGAGCTCATCGGCATGGCGAGCATCGCCGAGCTGCCGCTCGTCATCGTCAACGTCCAGCGCGGTGGGCCGTCGACCGGGCTGCCGACCAAGGGCGAACAGGCCGATCTCAACCAGGCCTTGTACTCGGCGCACGGCGACGCGCCGCGGCCGGTGCTCGCGGCCTACGACGTGTTGTCGGCGGTGCGCCTGACCTTCGAGGCCTTCAACCTCGCCGAGACCTATCAGACCCCCGTGGTCCTGCTCACCGACGCCTTCATGGCGCTGGGCAAGCAGGTCTGCGAGCTGCCGGACCTCGCCAACAAGAAGCTCTACCCGGTGAGCTACCGGAAGGTGCCGACGGCCGAAGAGCTCAAGGCCGGTTACAGCCGCTACAAGCGCTACGCCGACGGCATCAGCCCGATGTCGATCCCGGGGACGGAGGGCGGCAGCTACCTGGCGAGCGGCATCGAGCACGACGAGGTCGGCCGGCCGATCTCGGACGCGACCTTGCACCACGTGATGAACGCCAAGCGCATCGAGAAGCTGCAACCGATCCGCAAGCGCGCCGATCTGGTGCTGACCTTCGGGGACGCCGACGCCAAGGACGCGCTCATCGCGTGGGGCGGCTCGGTGGGCCCGGCGCGCGAGGCGATGGAGATCCTCAAGGCGCAAGGCAAGAAGACCAAGCTCCTGGTGCCGCTGCTCGTGGCACCCCTCCCCACCGAGAGCTTCAAGGCCTTCTTGAAGGGGGTCGAGCGCCTCGGGGTGATCGAGCTCAACTACCAAGGCCAGCTGGCGGCCTACTTGCGCACCGAGCTCGATCTGCCGAAGGCCACGCACGCGATCCACCGGAGCGGCGGCGCCGTCTGGCAACCGCAAGAGCTCGTGGGTCGCATCAAAGAAACCGTTCTCGCCAACTGAAGTGAGTGTATCCATGGAAGGCTGTGTCTTCACCAAGAAGGATTACCAGAGCGAGCTGAAGCCCATCTGGTGCCCGGGGTGCGGTGACTTCGGGGTCTTGAGCTGCATCTACCAGGCGCTGGCCGCGGTGGGCGTGCCGCCGCACCGGCTCGCGTTTCTCTCCGGCATCGGTTGTTCGAGCCGCATCCCGGGGTACACCACGGCGTACGGCTTCAACTCGGTCCACGGCCGATCGCTGCCGATGGCGATCGGCGTCAAGGTCGCGAACCCCGAGCTCACGGTGCTCGCGGCCGGCGGTGACGGCGACGGCTTCTCGATCGGCGGCGGTCACATCAGCCACGCGGTGCGCCGCAACCCCGACATCACCTACATCGTGATGGACAACCACATCTACGGCCTCACCAAGGGTCAGGCCGGCCCGACCACGGTCCCCGGCACGATCTCGGTGACCACGCCGTACGGGCTGTCGGAGACCCCGGTGAACCCGCTGCTGCAGGTGCTGGCGTCCGGCTGCGGCTTCGTCGCCCAGGGCGGCACCCACGACCTCAAGGGGCTGACGAAGATGATCGAGGAGGGCATCCGCTACAAGGGCTTCGCCTTCATCGACGTCCACTCGCCGTGCGTCACTTACGGTCGCGAGGAAGACCAGTCGAAGGAGCTCAAGGCCAAGTCGGAGCTGCTCGCCGACCTCAACCACGACCCGTCGGACAAGATCGCGGCCTACCGCATCGCCGAAGAGTACGGCAAGAAGCTGTACTGCGGCGTGCTCTATCGCAAGGACGGCCTCACCGAGCTGGCGACGATGCACAAGCAGGTGCAGAAGAACGCCAAGGCGGCCGGCGACTACCCGCGCGACGAGGTCTTCAAGCGCAACTTCCTGGTGCACTGAGCGCTGACTTTTTCCACCGGATCGCGTTCTTCGAATACGGCCTTTCGTTTCTCGGTCTGCCGGTTCCGTCTTTTGATTCCCGCGCGGGCGCCGCGCCCGCGCTCCCCACCCCCACCCCTGAATCCTTCCAAGCCGCGCCGGATCCCGCCCCCGGGTGGGGCGGGGGCGAATCGCTCGTTGTGCCAGGTTCGGCTCTTGATTCCCGCGCGGGCGCTGCGCCCGCGCTCCCCATTCAACCTAGCGGGGGGACCGAGCGCGGCCGCGCGAGCAGCGCAGTGCGGCCGACTCGAGCACAGCCCCCCGAACACCGCAGTGCGGTCGACTCGAACACGGCCGCGCGAGCAGCGCAGAGGGGGGCCGCGAAGCCGACGGTGGCGCGTCGGTCGAAGGCGCCGAGATCGCATGCGGCACTCAACGTCGACCGAGGCACCGCCAGATCGAAGGCACCCACGGAGGCGAGCGGTGCCCCCCGAGCAGCGCAGTGCGGCCGACTCGAGCACGGCCCCCGAGCACCGCAGTGCGGCGACTCGAGCACGGCCCCCGAGCACCGCAGTGCGGCGACTCAAACGCGGCCGCGCGAGCAGCGCAGAGGGGGGCCGCGAAGCCGACGGTGGCGCGTCAGTCGAAGGCGCCGAGATCGCATACGGCACTCAACGTCGACCGAGGCACCGCCAAGTCGAAGGCACCCACGGAGGCGAGCGGTGCCCCCCGAGCAGCGCAGTGCGGCCGACTCGAGCACGGCCCCCCGAGCACCGCAGTGCGGCCGACTCGAGCACGGCTGCGCACGCACCTGGCGCGCTTCTTCGCCTGACTCACTCGGCGGCGAGGGTCGAAACAACCGCCGCGAGGCCCATCGTCACCTCGGCCATCGCCCGGAAGTCGAGGCGCTCCGGCAGGTCGGCGGCGCTGTGGTAGGCGTCGTTTCTGAAGAACGCGGTGTCGGTGACCATCAGCGCCGGCACGCCGATTTGCCAGAACGACCAGTGGTCCGAATAGCCGACGCCGCGCACCAGCTCCGGCAACGCCGCGCCGCGCGCCACGAGCGTGGTGCCGCGCCCGAAGGTCCGCACCGCCTCCTTCACCAACTTCCGCGACCTCACGTTTCCAACCATGCTCACGAAGTCGCCGGTCGACGGGTAGAAGAAGCCCACCGGGAACGGGTAGTGCTGCGAGCTCGCCGCCTTCGAGAAATAGCCCAGACACTCGAGGCTCAGCATCGCGGTCACGCCGGCGCCGGCCTTGGCGAGCCCACGGGCATACACCAGGCTCCCCATCGCCTCGGTCTTGAAGTACGGCGGCTCCTCGTTGGCGAACGCGACGAAGCGCACCGTTTGCGCCGGGTGGCTGGCGCGCAGCAGCGTCGCGAGCTCGATCAGCACCGCCACACCGGAGGCATTGTCATCGGCGCCCGGGGTCTCCGGCACCGTGTCGTAGTGGGCGCCGACGACGACCGAGCGCGCCGGGCTGCCGCTGCCCTCGAGGACGGCCTCGACGTTGGCCGCGTCGCCGTCGGCGGTCGCGAACCGCTGCCGGCTCGGCTGATAGCCGGCGGTCGTCAGCGCCTGGGCGATGTAGTCCGCGGCCGCGCCCAGGGTATCGCCGCGCCCCAGGTGGCGCGGGCCGATGTCGACCGCGAGCTTCCTGGTATGCCTCTCGAGGGCGGCCGGAAGCCCGGGCGGCATCGACGCGGTCGGGTCTCGTGGATCTGGAGGAGGCATGTGAATCAGCGCCCGATGGGTGGCGAACAACGCGAGCACGAGGCTCAGACCGAGGGTGGCGGCGACGCGGGCGGTCTTCGTCACGGTAGCCGTACGTAGCACGACCGCGCTGCGTTGGCGATGGGGCGCAAGTCGCTACGGACCGGCGAGCGCCGGACAGTCGACCGAGGCCGCGCCCCTCTGGAGCAACAGCGCGTCTCCCCGGCAGGCGATGACCCCGTAGCCCTGTTGCCGCAGGTCGCGGACGAGCGGCCGGACGTAGTCGGCGCCGTAGGGCCAAGCGTCCTGGCGCAGATCGAGCGCGACGTACTCCGCGGTGACCGGCCGGTGGATCTCGACGATGTGCCGCCGGCCGCTCAGATGCGGCAACAGGTGGTTCTGCGCCGCGACCTCGGCCTCGGGTGGGATCAGCGCCAGCACCGTTTGCGCGTCGACGCGGTCGGCCGCGGTGGTGAAGTACGACTGCCGCCAGAGCCACACCGGCCCCGGCCCGAAGCGCGCCGCAGAGCTCACGAGCACCGCCGCCAGCAACACCCCCAACACCGCGACGTCGCCCAAGTACGCCGCCCGCCCGGCCGCGAAGCGGCGAAAGCGCGCCAGGCCTTCGATGCCGGCGAGCAGCGCCAGCACCCCGGCGCCGGCGCCGTAATGGAAACCCCACCAGCGGTTCGCGTGGCTCGACCAGAAGCGCTCGAGGATCACCGGCGCGAGCGCGAACGCGTACCGGGGCGCGAGCAGCGCCGCGAACGCCATGGTGGAGAACGGCGACAACAGCCCGTTGATCTTGTTCCCCGGTGTCCACAAAAGCGCGAACGCCGCCGCCGGGCTCTTCACCGCGCTCCACAAGATCTCGGTCGCCGAGCCCCCCATCGCCTCGAAGCGCAGGTGGCGAAAGCCCTCGGGCGCGAACAGCGGGAAGATCACCTTCATTTCGAGCACGAAGAAACCGGCGAGCAAGGCCGCGGCCGCGAGCGGCAAACGGCGGCGAACGCCGCAGGCGAGCGTCAGGCACAAACCCAGGCCGTAGAGAACCAGGTTCTCCTTGGTGAGCGCGACCAGCACCAGGAAGAGCGCGAACAAGATCGGCCGCTCGCGCTCGAAGGCCCAGACGACCCACGGCAACAGGCCGGCGCCGCAGGTGGTCGGGTTGAAGTCGAACATGTACGCCTGCTGCAGATCGATGCCGATCAGGTAGACCGCGACCATCGCCGCGGCAGCGATCCCCGACCCGAGGTGACGGCGGCCGAGCAGGAAGATCGGCACCGCGCCGGCCGCGACGATGAGCGCCTGGCACAACAGCAGGGCGCCGGCGTCCGCCCAGATCCACATGACCGGCGCGAGCAGCACGTCGATGAACTCCAGGTGGTCGGCGAACGCGTGCAGGCCCATCACCGTGTTGTGCGGCGCCTCGAAGCGCGACAGCAGCCAGACGCTCTGGTGAAACAGCCCGAGGTCCTTGCCGCCGGCCCCGAACCACCAGTAGCGCCGGTACGACTGCAGGAAGATCACCAGGGCGCAGCAAAGCGCCAACAACCACGGCGCGAGATCGGCGCCGCGGCCGGCGATCGCGACCAAGCGCGCGCCGCCACGGCCCCAGAGCCGGGCGACGACCGGCCAGACGCTCCAGGCGATGAAGAGACCCAGGCACGGGTGGGTCACGTGGCTGAAGTAGGCGTTGGTGAAAGGCGCCGCGAGCGTCACGCCGAGGGCCGCGACCGTGAGGCCGTAGACCAGGCGGGACTCGAGCACCACGGCCGTCGTCGAAGGGTCCAGGCGGCGCCGCAGCGCCAACACCCCCGCCCACGCCGCCCACAACGCCCAGAGCAGCCAGCCGTGCGCGCGCAGCAGCTCGAGGAAGCGGCGGTCGTGGGAGAACGACGGCGCCTCGATCACGAGCTCGCTGAGCGCCGCGGCGAACAGCGCCAAGACCACGAGTCGGGTCCAGAGGACCCGCTGCCGCCAGAGAGAACACCGCGGCGACGACGGCGCTACAGGGCGGGCGGCGCTCGGATGACTCGCGGCGTCGGACGGGGACACGTTACTGGGCGACCGGCTTCTTGGCGGGCACCTCGGCCACGACCTCGGCGGGCTCGCGATAGAGGCCCAACACCGTGCGGCTGACGAGATCCTTGCTCTCGCGCGCCACGATCGCGATGCCGTTCTCGCCGGTCTTCAAGGTCACGGTCACGTCGAACGGCGCCCGCACCCCCTGGTCTCCGGGCTCTTGGTCGTCGAGCGACTGATAGTAGACCTTCTTGTCGTTGACGAAGATGAAGACGTCCTTCAGGTGGCGCTCGTCGGTGATGCTGCCGGAGAGCCGCACCGTGGGCTCGCGGGTGATCAACGACGGCCGCTCCAGCGCGATCACCGGCGCCGCCTGCGCCCGGCTCCAGCGGATGGTGCTCGCCGCGCCCTTGCCGCCGCCCTGCGCCTTGACGTCGTCGGTCTTGACGAAGCCGAAGGCGTCGCCGTCGCCGAGGACGCGGTAGAAGCCGGCGAAGCTGGCGTCGCTCTTCAACGCCGCCCCGGCCTTGGCCTGACCGATCACCGGCGCGCCGTCGTCGGCACCGGCGTACACCGGGGCGCCGGCGCCGTTCGTGACCTTCAGCCCGGCGCGCTCCGGCTTGGCCTTGCGCCCGACGGCGACCGGGAGCTTGACCTCCTCGGAGAGCGCCTCACCGAGGGTCGCGTCCCAGACCGAGAGGCGCACGCCGACCTCGTCCTCGGGCGACTTGAGCGCGAACTCCAGGGTCACCTCTTTGCTGCTGCCGGGCTTCAACACCCCGACCTTCTCGCGGCCCTTCTTCAGGAACACGCCCTTCGCCGCCAGGTTCTTCACCGCCACCGTGACGTCGTCGGCCTTGCCGCGGCCGTTGTTCAACACCACGACCTTGAAGTCGACGTCCTCGTTCGGCTGCAACAACCCGTCGCCGTTGCCGCCGCGGCGATCGTCGAGCCAGTAGCGATACGAGAAGCTCGGCCTCGCCACCTCGGCGACCTCGATCATCGTCGACGCGCGGACGCTCGCGGACTGCTGGTAGAGATCGCCGAGCGACAAGGTCACGAGATCGGCGCGCGGGTTCAGGTCTTGCGGCAGCTTGACGCTGACCTCCCAGCGCTTGGTCGCGCCGGCGGCGATCCGGCCAAACGGGAACTCGAGGTTCTTGAACAGCGGGTTCTCGGAGCTGGTCACGCCGTAGACCCGGCAGAGCGCGCCGTCGCCGACGTTCTTCACCGTCGCCTGCAGCACCGCGACCGTCCCCGCCGCCACCGTCTTGCCGCCCTTGAGCTGCAGCGTCGCCTCGACCCGCGCGGTCGCCTCCTTGGCGGCCGTCGTCCAGTCGACGCCGAGCTTGCCGAGCTCGTCGACGATGTGCTTCTCCTCCTCGTCGCCGCGCGCCGCGAACAGCGGCCGGGCCTCCTGCAGCATCGCCTTGCGCTCCCGGCTCGTGGCGCCGACCAACACGTCGTGCGCCAGGTGGATCTCGAAGTCGTACTTGAACTTGTCGGGCTCGGCCTCGCTGCCTTCGCCGGCGGCCTCTTCGGCGGCGGGCTCGGCCTCGACCGGCGCCAGGTGGACGATGTGCATCACCGGCTTCGACAGGTCGGCGAGGTCGACGCTGGAGTCGGTGTTCTGGCCGACCGCGGTCGGGGTGTCGAGGTGGCGATCGAGATCCTTTTCGCGGGTGCCGTCCTCCTCGACGAAGACGTGCAGCGCGTCCTTGCTGATGGTCGCCGGCACCAGCTGCACGTCGGGGGTGATGCCGACCGATTGGATCGACAAGTCGCCGGGCGTCAGGTATTGGGCAATCGTCAGCTTCAGCGCCGAACGATCCTTGAAGTCGTACAGCACCTGCACCGAGCCCTTGCCGAAGGTCTGCTGGCCGATGACGATCGCGCGCCCGAGGTTCTTCAGGGCGCCGGCGACGATCTCCGAGGCCGAGGCGCTGCCGCCGTTGACCAGCACCGCGATCGGATAGTCCAGGTCGGTGCCGGCGACGTGCGCGGTCTTGACGTCGCGCTTGCGGTTGCCCTCGCCGACGGTGATCACGATCGGGCCGCGGTCGACGAAGCGGTCGGAGACCAGGATCGCTTGATCCAAGAGGCCGCCGGGGTTGTTGCGCAGATCCAACACCAGGCCCTTCAAGCTCCCCTGATGGCGGCTCTTGAGCTTCTCGAGGTGCAGGTCGAGGTCGTCGAAGGTGTTGGCCTGGAAGCTCTTGATCTTCACGTAGCCGATGCCGTCGTCGAGCGACTCCGAGGACACGCTCTCGATCTTGATGTTGGCGCGGGTCAAAGAGTAGCGCCGCGGTTCGGTCCAGCTCTTGCGCAGGATCCAGACGTTGACCTTGGTGCCGGGCTTGCCGCGCAGGCGCTGCACCGCCTCCTCGAGGTTCATGTTGACCGTGGACTCTTCGCCGATCTTGACGATCTGATCCTTGGCCTTGAGCCCGGCGCGCGCCGCCGGCGTCCCCTCGATCGGCGAGATGATGGTGAGCGCGCCGTCGCGGATCGAGATCACGATCCCGAGGCCGCCGAACTCGCCCTTGGTCGACAGCTTGACCTCGTCGAAGCTCTCGGGCTTCAGCAGCACCGAGTGCGGGTCCAAGGTCGACAGCATGCCGTTGATCGCGGCGTACTCGATGTCGCGCTGCCGCTCCGGATCGGCGATGTGGCTCTGGATGAAGCGGAACACGTCACGCAGCGCCAGCGTCACCTCCCAGAGCTGGTCCAGACCGCCGAGGCGCTCGAGATCGAAGGAGTGCTGAGCGCTGCCCACCGAGACCTTGATGCGCTTCGGCGCCTCGCTGTCGTCCACCATCACCTCGGGGACGGTCTTCTGGATGTAGTCCAAGGCCGCGAGCAGCATCGGATAGGGCTGGATGCGCTCCGGCTCGACGTAGTTCTCCTTGATGAGGATAACCACGCGGCTCAGGGTCTGGTGGGCGCTCAGATCGTAGCCGGCGCCCGTCACCGGCACCGGCCCCTCGTCGAGCGAGGCGGCGGCGTCATCCAACGAGGCCTTGGTGACCTGCGACTCGAGCGGCAAAGTGGCCTGCCGGTGCCACAGGAGCGCGGCGGGGGCGATGGGAAGGACCGCCGCGACGAGGCCGGCCAACAGCAGCTTGTTCTTCAAACGATTGCTCCAGGTCGCGGTCGTGACGCGCTCCCATGAGCCACGGCCGACAGCGGTACGTCCTCATCTAAGGTTAGTACGGCCCCCTCGATCTCGCAAGGAAATGCCGGGCGCGAGGGTCGCCGCCGGCCTTTGCACGCCGGGAAAAAACACCGTAAGAGAGCCTGTGATGCCGACGGCCATGCATGCGCCCCCAGCGAAAGGGCTTCGACGACGCTCGCTCGCGTTCGTCCTCCTGACCCTGGCGGTGGGCGGCTGCAAGAAGCCCGCGGTCAGCACCACGCCGCGATCCGGCAAGCCGTCGTACGACGTCGGCGCCATCGACCTGACGGCCTTCCCCGCCGATCCGGCGGTGTTCGGGCGCGTGCTGCTGATGCCCTTCGGCGAGGCCGCGGCAAGGCTCGCGTCGCTGAAGTTCACCGCCCGCTCGACCTTCGTCTTCAGCCGCGGCACCGAGGAGTACGAGCAGAACGACGTCTCGGTGGTGGTCCAAGACTCGCAGTCGAACTTCCACGTCGTCCTCGACACGCCCGAGAACGAGACCGAGGTCTACCTCATCGGCGAGACCCTCTACGTGCGCCAGGACCGCGGCTACCTGCGCTCCAAGCCGCGCCGTGACCTCGAGCCCGAGTTCTGGACCGAGGTCGCGTTCGCGTCGATGCGCGAGGCCCTGAGCCTGTTCTCGCCGAAGCTCAGGCTCGCCGAGCCCCGCCCCGAGGTGGTGGCCGGCCGCAACGCCACCCGTTACAGCCTGTCCCTCGCCACCAAGCCCGAGGAGGCGACGCCGGTGCCGACGGCGTTGCCACGACCGATCCTGCCGGTCGCGCCGCCGTCGCGCTGGCGCGAGCTGGCGCGGCCGCTCGATCTGCAGGGCGCGCTTTGGATCGACGCCACGACCGGGGTCATGATGCGCTTGCAGCTCGAGGGCCAGCTCGAAATCGCCGACCGCCAGGTTCGCCCGACACAGCTACAGGTGCGCTTCGACGCCGGCATCACCGAGGTCGGCAAAGTGGCGGCGGTCAAGGCGCCGGACAGCATCCCCGAGTTTCGCCGCGTCGACCGCCCGAAGAACCTCCTCGGGTTCTTCAGCGAGTACCTGGAGCCCGACACGGACAAGCCGGCGAAGAGCGGCAAGGCCGACAAAGGGGCCAAGGCGCGCTGAGCTTGCCAGATGGGGGCCAAAGAAGGTACACGACCACCACGAATGGCGAAGAAACGATCCTCCAAACCTGATGCCGTAGAGGCGCTGGCTCGCCAGGTCGCCGATCTGGCGTTCGACCACAAAGCCCAGAACATCGTCGTCATCGACGTCCGCGAGCGCTCCGGCTACGCCGACTTCCTGGTGATCGCCACCGGCACCAGCGACCGCCACGTGCAGGCGGTGGCCGAAGGGGTCCGGGACGGGCTCAACGGCGCCACCGGCCGGCACCCGATCGGCGTCGAGGGCCTGCGCGAAGGCCAGTGGGCGCTCGTCGACTACGGCCCCGTCGTGCTGCACGTCTTCCATCCCTTCACCCGCGAGGTCTACAAGCTCGAAGACCTGTGGAAAGACGCGCCGCGGCTGACCGTCGAGGCGGTGAGCGCCCCCAAGTCCCGACGCCGCTCTTGAGGCCGCGCCGTGCGCTACCGCATCCTCGCGGTCGGACGCCGCGCCCGTGACCCGCTCGTCGATGCCGCCGAGGCGTACCTCGAACGCCTGACGCGTTACGTCCCCACCGAGCTGTGCCGCTTCAAAGACGCGACCTTGAAAGAGGAGCGAGACGTGATCCTCGACCGCCTTCGCGACGACGAGCACGTGGTGCTGTTGTGCGAAGGCGGCGAGCAGACCACCACGATGGATCTGACGCGCAAGGTGCAGCGGTGGCGGGCCGCGAACAAGGACGTGGCGCTGGTGGTGGGCGGCGCCGACGGCTTGCACCCGGACCTGTTCACCCGCGGCCAGGAGCGCCTGGCGCTGTCGCGCTTGACCTTGCCGCACCGCCTCGCGGTCGTCTTGCTCCTCGAGCAGCTCTACCGCGCGCACACCATCCTCAAAGGCGAGCCCTACCACCGCGCCTGAGCCGCGGACGCCGTGGACAGGACGACCTTGCCCAGATACGATGCCGGGACTGCATCACCGATAAGGAGGCCGCCGTGGTCGAGCCGAAGGACGGGCAAGTTCGGCGCCTGCTCGATGCTCGACGTCCCCAAGAAGTAGCCGCGGCCAAAGGCAGCGTCCGGATCCGTGAGCGCGCGCACCTGCACCGGCGTGGTCATGGTGCCCGGTCGGGGTTCTCGTGGCGACCCACATTGAGCTCGGCATGCCGAAGCGTCGCGACGATTGCCACGAGAACGTTCACGCTCGCCAAAGGAGTGCTAACGGATGATCACCGTCGACCGCCTCGGCGTGTCGCTGCGGGGCCGCGGCATCTACGGCGAGACCGGGACCGGCGCCGAGGTGACGCTGTTGGTCTCGGGCCGCGACTTCATCTAGGCGCGGCGCTCGGCGTCGGCCAGCAAGAAGCACAGGTGGTTGGCCTTCAGCGGCGAGCGCAGGTCCACGCCCAGCGCCCGCACCGCGCGGCTCTTGAAGAACCGCCGCGCCAGGTAGCGCCGGGCCTCGAGGCGAGGGTGGCGCGCGCCGCAGCGGAAGTCGTCATAGAGCGACAGGTCGGTGGCCGGATGGAAGGGGCGGATCTCGGTGATCCCGAAGCGCGCCGGCGCCCGCTGCATCGCGCTGCCTCGCGGTAGGTTCAGCAACGCCGGATTCACGGCGTGAATGCTCTCGGCCTCGGCCTCGACGAGCGCGAGCGTCGCCTCGCGATCGGCGTCGGTCTCGGTCGGCAGGCCGAAGAGCAGGTAGACCTCGTTCTTGATCCCGGCCGCGGCCGTCGTCCGCAGCACCTGCCGCGCGAGCTCCGGCGAGCCGCCCTTCGCGAGCAGCGACAACAGCCGCGGCGACCCGGTCTCGACCCCGAGCTGCAACATCACGCAGCCGCCGGCCGCCAAAGCGGCCGCGACCTCGGCTTGCGCCAGCTCCGCCTCGAGGCGCACGAAGCCGTGCCAACGGATCGGCAAGCGATCGCGGGCGATCACCGCGGCGATACGAAGCAGCTCGTCGACCGGCAGCGCGGCGTCGGTCAGGTGCAGCATCGAGCCGCGCGGGAAACGCGCGGCCACGCCCTGCAGCCACGCCTCGATCCCGCCCATTCCCCGAGCGGTCCTGGTCGCCATCAGCCGCTCCGGGCAGAAAGTGCAGTGCCGCCAGTAGCAGCCGCGCCCGAGCGCCGCCGGAATGATCGGCTCCGGGGCCAAGTAGGCGTCCGCCGCGCACAGCGCCAACGGGGCTGAGAGCGGCCCCACGGCGCCACCAGCGACGGGCGCGGCAAGAGCCTCGCGCGCCAGCTGGCGGAGGTCGGCGTCGCTGCCGCCGACGACCCGATCGAAGAGGGTGAAGGGCTCGCGGTCGGTCTGGATCCCGACGGCGTGCAAGCACGAGACCAGCGGCCCGCCGAGGATCCGCGTGACACCCGGCAGGTGGTCGCGCGCGAAGACGGCGAACCGAAACGCGGCGGCGGCCTGCGCTTGAAAGGTGACCGACACCGCGACGTGGGTGGCGCGCTCGTCTCGCAGGCGTGGGATCAAGACCTCGGTGAAGTAGGCGTCAAACGGGCCCGGCGCCGCGGCGAAGGCGGCGAGCCACGCGGACGACTCGGGTCGGGCGTTCGGAGCGGTGCCAGCGATGGTGCCGACGCCGAGCTTGAGGTCAGGAAAGGGCGCGGCCGCCAGCCGCAAGCCGTTCTCCAGGTG
This sequence comes from Deltaproteobacteria bacterium, assembly GCA_016218825.1. Taxonomy (GTDB): domain Bacteria; phylum Myxococcota; class XYA12-FULL-58-9; order XYA12-FULL-58-9; family XYA12-FULL-58-9; genus JACRCV01. The sequence continues at coordinate 72,376 of JACRCV010000042.1, read as the reverse complement.
GCTGATGGCCGAGCTGTAGCGCCGCCGATCGCGGTAGGTCTCCGGCAGGCGCAGCAGCGCGGGTCGCAATGCCAGGCTGCTCTTGGAGCGGCGCAGGGTGGCGAGCTCGGTGTGGCTCGCACCGTGCGCCCGGCGGTGCTCGAGACAGAGGTCGAGGCGCTCCGGAGCGAGCGCGAAGGCGTGCCAACCGATGGCGGCGTCGATCGCGAGCGCCTCGACGCCGAGCTCGCAGAGCACCTTTGCGGCAGCGGGCGCCGACAGCCCGGGCTCGGACGGCTTCAAAGGCGGCGGGCTGATGCAGGCCACTTTCATCGCGGCGTCATTGGCGCTCTCGAGCTAGCCACCGCTCCAGCCGACCCAGGTGTCGCCGTCCTCGGTAGTCTCGCGCTTCCAGATCGGTACGTCCTTCTTGATGCCCTCGATCGCGGCACGGCAGGCCTCGAAGGCCGCCTCTCGATGCGGCGCGGCGGCGGCGATCACGACCGCGACCTCGCCGACCGCGAGACGGCCGTGGCGGTGAAAGATCCGGACGTCGATCCGGCGCGCCGGGTCGGAGAGCTTGGCGGCGACGCGCTCGAGCTCTGCCGCTGCCATCGGCTCATAGGCCTGGTACTCGATCGCGGTGACACCTTTGCCGCGGGATTGGTCGCGCACCGTGCCGACGAACAGCACCGTCGCCCCGACCCCGGGGTCGGCGACCGCGAGCAGGGCCTCCGATACGTCCAGCGGCGCCTCGGTGAGCACGGCGCGCGCCACCCCACCTGACACCGGGGGTAACACCGCCACCTCGTCGCCGTCCGCGAGCGCGGTCGACAGCTCGACGAACTGGTGGTTGCGCGCCCAGCGGACCGAGGGCAAGAGGGCGGCGAGACCGGGGTGCAGCGCGGCGATGGCGCGTTGCACGTCGGCGACGGTGGCGCCGGCCTCGACCCGGAGGGCCTCGCTCGGAACACCCGCCTGGTTTCGGCTGCCGCCCAAGTACACGATCAAGAGGCGCATGTTGCCCACCACGATGGAGTCATCCATCAGAGGTTTACGTCGTTCGTGCGCCCGCTCGCAACCCCGGCCCCTTCCGGACCGCGGCCGCCACAGCCGCTTTGCCCCTTTGCCGTTGGCGATCGCGGCGGTTTACGCGTAGACTAGCGGGATTGCGCCGTATCTGGCTGTCGGGGGACGAGAAGCGCGCAAGGGTGGTGGTCGGGACCGCATGGAAGACACCGTCAACCTCCTCGACGGGCTCGATGTCGACATACCCGTAGAGCCCCCCGCGGGAACCAAGACCCAGGCAACACCGTCGGGGCCGGCGTTCTTCGGCCCCTACCAGCTGATCCAGGACATCGGCGCCGGCGGCGTCGCCAAGGTGATGCGCGCCCGCCACATCCACCCCGGGTACGCCGAGAGCTCGTTCGCGATCAAGATCCTGCACGACGAGCTGTCGCAGAACCCCCAGGTGGTGGCGCTGTTCCGCAACGAGGCCTACGTGCTGTCGATGCTGAACCACGCCAACATCGTCCGCACCTTCGAGGCCGGGGTGCAGGACCAAAAGCTGTTCATCGCGATGGAGTACATCGACGGCCGCGATCTCGACGAGCTCGCGATGCGCTGCAAGCGCGCCCGGCAGCTGATCCCGATCCCGGTGGTGCTGCACATCATCGGCGAGATCCTCAAAGGGCTCGACTACGCGCACGCGCTGTTGGACGCCGACGGCAACCGCCTGAACCTCGTGCACCGCGACGTCAACCCGGCGAACGTCTTCTTGTCCTACGACGGCCACGTCAAGCTCGGCGACTTCGGGGTCTCTGCGATCGCCGCCGCCGAGGTCGAGAAGGCCCGCGAGCTCGCCGGCAAGCTGGGCTATTTTGCGCCGGAGCAGCTCGAGGGTGCCGAGGTCGACCAGCGCGCCGACCTGTTCGCGGTCGGGGTGATGCTCTACGAAGTCCTGACCGGTGAGCGCCTGTTCGTCGGCGACGACACCGACAAGGTGATGCGCCTCAACCGTCGCGCCAAGGTGCCCCGCCCCAGCAAAGTGAACCCGGCGATCTCGCCCGAGCTCGAGGCGATCCTCTTGAAGGCCCTCGAGCGCCGGCCCCAGGACCGCTACGAGACCGCGGGGGAGATGTTGCAGGCCCTGCAGCCGATGCTCCCGGCCGCGAGCGACATGTCACTCGGGGTCGCGGCGTTGGTCCGCAAGGTGTTCCTGCGCGAGCACCTGAGCGAGCTGCAGCTGCGCGAGGGTCTGGCCGGCGTCGGCCCGGACCGCGGCTCCGGCCAGCTGATCGCGTTGTGCACCCGGGACGTCAAGGCGCAGGCGGCGTTCAACGAGCTGTTGTTGTCCCGCGGCTATCGCGTCGAGACCCACGAGATCGCGCAGACCTTCGTCGAGTCGGTCTCCAGCCTCAACCCGCCCGACATGATCCTGGTCGACGTGGCGTCCGCCGGCTTCGCCGCCGAGGTCTTCAACGGCGCCCTCGCCAACAGCACCCGCCTGGTGCCGGTGGTCGCGGTCACCGAGGGTCTCGAGCCGCAGTGGATCCGCGCCGCGACCGCCGTGGGCGCGGTCGACATCCTCTACAAGCCCTTCAACATCGATCGGGTGTTGGCGGCGGTCCGCGCCACCATCATGGCCGCGACCACGAGCCAGGCGTCGCCGGCCACCGCGGTGTCCGAGACCCCGAAGTCCCACGCCCGGGTGCTGTTGCTGTCGATCGACTTGAAGCTCGTCGAGCGGGTCACGAACGGGCTGCAGAAGCGCGGCTTCGAGATCGACGTGACCCCGACCCTCGCCGAGGGCGTCGAGCGCGTGACGATCAACAGCTACCAAGCGGTGATCTTCGACAGTCAGCTGCCGAGCTGCGCCGCCGGCCGCGTCGCCGAGAGCTTCCGCGGCCGCGCCGGGTTGGGGCTGGTGCCGATCATCTATCTCGCCGACGCCGGCGCGCAGCTCGCCGCCGGCTCCGAGGCCGATCGCAGCGCGGTGCGCAGCCGCAACGACCCCGCGGTGGTGCTGGCCGAGACGATCAACCGCCTGCGCGCCGACATTCGCCACGGCCGCACCTTCGTGCGCTTCACCACCGACTGCGCCGCCGAGCTCCGCTACGGTGGGCGGGTGTTCGCGGCGCGCGCCGTCGACATGTCGCGCGGCGGCGTGATGCTGCGCTGCGAACAGATGCCGCCGGTGGGCACCGACGTCAGCGTGTCATTCAGGCTCGGCGACAGCGCGCCGGCGGTCGAGGCCACCGGTCACGTGGTTCGCGTCGACCTCCCCACCGAGGGCGCCCAGCACGACGCCGGCGCCGGCATCGGCGTCGAGTTTGATCGCTTCGCCGGCAAGGGCGAAGCGGATCTGATTCACTACCTCTCCACCTTCGACCGCCGTCCCGCGCGCCGGCAGACGATCATCCTCGGTGCGCCGCCGCGCCACAGCTCGTAAGCCTGCTTGCGATCGGGACTCGCCATGCCACGCCCCCACCTGTCGTCGTCGCTGCCGCTCGTCGCTCTCGCGCTCGGGATCGCGGCCCCGGCCACCCACGCCGGGCCCAAAGAGCCGGCGCTCCCCGAGCCCTACGACCGCTACTACGGTGTCTATCTGAACGCCTCGAAGGTCGGCTGGATGCGCTCCCGTCTCCAGGTGGAGGGCGACGTCGTGCTGTCGACCACCCTCAAGGCCGCGGTGGCCGGCATGGGCAAGACCTCGAACGTCGAGCTCGACGAGGAGAGCCGCTACGACCGCAAGACCGGTGGTCTGACCCGCGTCGCCTTTACCCAGCGCGCCGCCACCGGCGAGGTGCACGTCGAGGGTCAGGTGAAGAACGGCACGCTCACCTATCGCGTCGACGCCGGCCAGCAGTCGCAGACCCAAACCGCCGAGGTGCACGAGACCCTCGCCGACGCCCTCGCGGTGTTGCGCCTGGCGAAGGCGGCGGTCGGCGCGAGCGTCACGGTGCAGCACTTCGACCCCTCGATTCAAAAGAGCGTCACGATCACCCACACCGTGACCGCGGTGGAGAAGAAGGCCTTCGCCGGCGTGCTGACCCGGGTGATTGGCCTGCGGTCGGCGTACCCCGACCTCGGCGTCGAGGAACACGCCTGGGTGGACGAGGCTGGCAAGATCTTGGAGTCGCAGGTCGGCGGCTTCTTCGTCGCCCGCCTCGAGCCCGAGGCCGAGGCCAAGCGCCTCGACTACCAACAGGATCTGCTGGTGGGCGCGGTGGTCAGGCCGCCGCAGCCGCTCGCGACCCCGACGAAGCTCTACGGCCTGAAGATCACCTTCACCGGCTTCGGCGACAGCGCGCCGCCGAGCTCGGCGCGCCAGGTGGTCAGCCGCGCGAGCGGCGAGGTCACGCTGACGCTGACGAGCGACGCCGAGCCTGACAAGGACAGCCTCGCCGGCGTCGGCCGGAAGGCGCGTGCCGCCGGGCTCGGGGCCGAGCTCGAGGCGACGCCCTTCATCCAGAAGGACGCCGCCGAGATCCGCGACGCCGCCCGCGAGGCAATCGGCGACGCGACCGACGTCCGGACCGCGTCACGCCGCCTGGTGCAGTTTGTCTACGGCTACATCCGCGACGAGTACGTCCCGGCCTACTCCAACGCCCTCGACGCGCTGCGCTCCAAGCGCGGCGACTGCACCGAGCACAGCGTCCTGTTCGTGGCCTTGGCGCGCGCCGTCGGCATTCCGGCTCGGGTGGCGGTCGGCATCGCCTATTGGCCACCGGGCGACGGCTTCGGGTGGCACGCCTGGAACGAGGTCTGGTCGAACGGTCGCTGGATCGCCGTCGACCCGACGTGGAACCAGCCGGTGGCCGATGTGACCCACATCAAGCTCGCCGCCGGCGATCCGTCGGACCAGGCGCGGATCGTGATGCTGCTCGGCCGCCTGAAGATCCTGAGCCTCGACCTGCTGCCGCGCGCGGAGGCGACCCCGTGAGCGGCGACGCCTTCGGCATCTACGTCCACGTGCCCTATTGCCGCTCGCGGTGCCCGTACTGCGACTTCAACTCGGTCGCGATCGCCGACCCGCCGTGGCCGCGCTACACCGCGGCGCTCACCGCCGAGGTCAAGGCCCGCGCCTCGGCGTTCGCCGGGCTCACGGTGGCCAGCGTCTACCTCGGTGGCGGCACCCCGTCGCTCGCGCCCGCCGACACCATCGGCCGGGTGCTCGCGGCGGTCCGCGAGCAATTCGCGGTCGGCGCCGCTCCCGAGATCACCCTCGAGGCCAACCCCGGCACCCTCGATCCGACGCACCTCGCGAGCCTGCGACAGCTGGGCTGCAACCGCCTGAGCCTCGGCCTACAGTCGACCTCGGATCGGCTGCTCGCGGTCCTCGGTCGCGCCCACACCGCGGCGCAGGGCCTGGAGTCGGTGCGCGAGGCGCGGCGCGCCGGCTTCGAGAACGTCAGCGTCGACCTGATCTTCGCCGTCCCGGGCCAGAGCCTCGCAGATCTCGAGGCCGACCTCGAGAAGGTCCTGGCGCTGGAGGCCGAGCACGTCTCGATCTACGCGCTCACCTACCATGCCGGCACCGACTTCGAGGCCCGGCGCCGGGCCGGCCGCCTGACGCCGGTCGATGAAGACCTCGAGAGCGACATGATGGATCGCATCGACCTGCTGCTGACCCACGCCGGCCTCGAGCACTACGAGGTCTCGAACTACGCCAGGCCCGGACGGCGGGCGGTGCACAACACCCTCTATTGGACCGGCGCCAAGTACCTCGGCGTCGGCGCCGGGGCGCACAGCTTCACCCACAAGGAGTGGCGCCACGGCTGGCGTTGGGAGGGCCGCCGCGATCCCGAGGCCTACGTCGCCGCCTGGGAGGCGGTCAGCAACCGCGGGCTGCCGCCGCCCAAGGGTCCGACCACCGAGGCGGTCGAGACCCTGAGCCAAGAGCAATTGGCCCGGGAGCGCATCCTCTGCGGCCTGCGCTACGTCGACGGCATCGACCTCAGAGAGCCGGCGTTCGCCGGCATGTTGACCTGGATCGAGCCGGCGCTCGCGGCCGCCAAACGCCGCTACTGGATCACCCGTGACGGCAGCCGGGTGCGGCCAACGCCGGTGGGAATGCGCTTTGGCGACGCCTTGGCGGCGCTGTTCTTCTAGGGCGTCGGCTTGACACTTCGCACCCCCCCGGGGCAAGAAGGCGATCCCTGCCCCGCGAACCGACGCGGGCTCACCCGAGGACTCGTTGATGAACCCCACACCCTTGCAGCCGCTGTTGTCGTCATTCGTCACACAGACCGCGGTCGATGCCGGCGCCAACGTCACCGTGGCGCTGGCGCTCGTCGGCGCCGCCGCGGTGATCGCCTTGGCCGTAGTCGTGATGCGGCTGCGGGCGGCGGAACGCGCCCTCAAGGCCCTGAGCGTCGAGCACCAGAGCACCACCGAAGCGCACCGGGCGCTGCTCGACAAGGAGCGCAAGCAGGCCAAGGAGCTCGAGGCCCGCCGCGATGAGCTCAAGGAGCTCAAGACCGACCTCGGACAGCAGCGCAAGAAGGGCCACAACCGCGACGAGGAGACCAAGAGCCTGCGAGCCGAGGTCAAACGCCTGAGCGAGGAGCTGGACCGGACCAAGAACAGCCGCCCGGCCTTTGAGGACAAGCCGCAGCCCTCCAAGATCGGCGCCGCCGCCAAGCCGCCGGCGGAGCCGAAACCCAAGGCAACGGAAGATCTGAAGGCCAAGCCGGCGCCGGAAGCCGTGGCGCCGCCTGCTCCAAGCGTTGCGGTCGAACCGAAGGCCGCCGAGGTCGCCGCCCGCCTCGAGCGCCTCGAGGCCGAGAACCAGCGGCTGCGCGAGACCCTCGCCGCCGGTCGCGAAGACCACGCCGGCACCGAGCGCGAGCTCGCCGCGTTGCGCAAACGTGTCGAGAGCCTGCGCCGCATCGACGTCGTGACCAAGAGCAAGACCGAAGTCCTCGAGGACCGGGTGCGGGGCCTCGGGCGGCAATACTACGAGGCGGTGAGCGAGCTCGCCCTGTTGAAGGGCGAGGTTGTCCCGCCGAAACCGCGCGACCTCGAGGCGGCCCCGAGCGCTCCCGCCACCGACGACGCCGACCTGGACCAGACGCACGACACTGCCGAAGGTCCGACCTTGGCCGCGGGCACGACCGCGGACGGCGAGCCATCGGCGAAGACCCGGGCCGATGCCTGAGCGTGCTGCCGGCAGGCCCGGCGGTTCTGATACCGCGCCGCCGATGACCGACCTCGCCGCTCCCGGGTCGGCCTTTCACGCGGACGCCAACCGGGCGCTGGCGCGCCGCGGCAAGGACCTCCTCGTCGCCAAAGACTTGCCTGACCTCGTCGCCGCCCTCGAGCCGCTCGAAGCCTACTTCATCGTCAAGGAGCTCGGCGTCGGCGACGCCCTGCCGATCCTCAAGCACGCGACCGACGAACAGCTGCAGACGCTCATCGATCTGGACTGTTGGCGCGACGACCGCCCCGACCTGCTCGAGCTCGACGCTTGGCTCTCGAGCTTCGCCGCCGAGAGCTACACCGCCGCCGCCGCGGCGTTCGTCCGCCTGGATCCGGAGCTCCAGGTCTGGTTGTTGGCCGAGACCCTCGATATCTACGAGGCCCACGACGAATCGGCACCGGAGACCCCGGACGACGTGCCGAGGATGACGACCCCCGACGCCTTCTTCGTCCTGTTGCCCCGACCCGAGGTCGTGCTCGATCTCGAGCCGTTCGCGCTCGTCACCGCGCTCTATGCCGCCGACGCCGAAGAGGCCTACCGCCTGCTGACCGCCGCACGCTGGGAGCTGATGAGCACGCTGGAGGAGATCGCCTATGGCTTCCGCGGCGGCCGCCTCGAGGACTTGGGCTTCCCGCCCAAAGACGAAGCGCTGCGGCTGTTCGCGCCGCCGCCGAAAGTGGCGTTGCCGCGCCGCGCGCCGGCGACCCCGACCCGGGTGCCGGCGGTCTATATGCAGCCGTTGTTGGAGGGCTCGCTGCTGACGCGCGCGCTGGCGGCGCTCTCGGATCCGACGCTGCTCACCAGCATCGAGAGCGACGTCGTCTATCTCATCAACGCCGCGATCCTCGCCTATGGTGAGTCGCCGCGCGACGTCACCCACGTCACCCTGATCGCCGCCCGCGTCCGCGACACGGTGTCGTTGGGCCTGGAGCTGGCGATCGGCGCCGAGCTCGGCATTGCCAACCCCGCCGACCCCGGCGCGGTCACCGCCGCCTCGAGCCTGCTCGCGACTTGTCCCTTGCGGCAGCTGTTCCAAACCGGCCACGCCGCGGTGACCGCCCTGCAACACGAGGCGCGGGCGTTGGCGAGCGATCCGGTCGTCGCCCAGTGGCTCCAGGCCCCGACCGCCGACACCGACGACTACAGCCAAGACCGGCGAGATCGCGAGCTGCTCACCGCGCTCACCAGAGAACGACCGCTCTACGGCGGCTTCGACCCGGTGCAGCCCTCCCGGCGCAAGGCGTTCGCGAGCCGCGCCGAGCTCGCGGCCGCCGAAGCGCGCCTCGACGCCATCGCCAATCGGGTCGCCTGAGCGGCGCCGGCGGCGCGCCGCCCGTCTACAGCGGCTCCCAGAGCGCCAGCCGCGAGAAGGTCGCGCTGCGCTCGGCGCCGATGGACAACAGCGCCACCGGCACCCGGAGATAGTCTTCGAGGCGAGCGACGTAGGCCGTGGCTTCGGCCGGCAGATCCGACCAGGTCTTGGCGGCGCTGCACGAGGCCCTCCAGCCCGGCAAGGTCTCGTAGACCGGCTCCGCGACCTCGAGGTCCTCGATCGCGGTCGGAAACTCGCGCGTCAACGTCCCGTTCACCTTGTAAGCGGTCGCGACCTGTAGCGACTCGAACTCGTCGAGGACGTCGAGCTTGGTGATCGCCAACTGGGTGATCCCATTGACGCGCACCGCGTAACGCAACGCCACCAGATCGAGCCAGCCGCATCGCCGCGGCCGGCCGGTGGTGGTGCCAAACTCCTTGCCGCGCTCGCGCAGCTTCGCCCCCACGGGATCGGTCGCGAGCTCGGTCGGGAACGGACCGCTGCCGACTCTGGTCGCGTAGGCCTTGGCCACCCCGACGACCCGGTCGATGCGCGTCGGACCGATGCCGGCGCCGAGACAAGCGCCGCCGGCGGTCGGGCTCGATGAGGTCACGAACGGATAGGTGCCGTGATCGATGTCGAGCAGGGTGCCCTGCGCGCCCTCGAACAACACCCGCCCGCCCCGATCCAGGACGTCGTTGACCACCATCGAGGCGTCGCCGATGTAGGGTCGGAGGCGGCCGTGCGCCGCCGTCAAGTGGGCGAGCAGGCGGTCCAAGGTCCAGTCACAGCCGGCGAGATCGGCGCGGTGCTCCTCGAGGTGCGCCGCGAGCTTCTGCCGCAGGCGCTCGGGGTGCGCCGGATCGCTCAGGCGGATGCCGCAGCGGTTGACCTTGTCTTGGTATGCCGGGCCGATGCCGCGACCGGTCGTGCCGATCTTCGCCGCGCCCTTGCGCGCCTCGGCCTGGCGATCCAGGACCTGGTGGGTCGGCAGGATATAGTGCGCCTGGCTGGAGACGATCAGGCGCGAGGTGTCCACCTTCTGCGCCGCGAGCGCGTCCAGCTCGGCGAGCAGCTCCTCGGGATCGATCACCACGCCGTTGCCGAGGACGCAGGTCTTGTCGCGATGCAACATCCCGGAGGGGATCAGGTGAAAACGGTAGGTCGAGCCGCCGACGACGATGGTGTGACCGGCGTTGTTGCCCCCCTGGTAGCGCACGACGGTGTCCGCCTCGCGCGCCAGGTAGTCGGTCACCTTCCCTTTTCCCTCGTCGCCCCACTGCGCGCCGACGATGACGATGGCTGGCATGGCTCCCTCTCCTCCGGCGACCCGGTCGCCCGCAACCGTTACGGTGCCCTACAACCCCGCGCGCGAGAACAGCGCATCCACGTGGCGCAGGTGCGGCTCGAAGGCCAACGCCGCCTCGAGCTCGGCAGGCGTGAGGGTCGCGGTGACCTCGGCCTCGGCGCCGAGCGCGGCGCGAAAGTCCTGCTGCCGTCGTTCCCAGACCGCCATCGCCGCCCGCTGCACCGCGCCGTAGGCCCGCTGCCGATCCAGCCCTTTGGCGAGCAGCGCGTGCAGCACGGTCTGGCTCGACACCAGGCCGCGCGACAGCTGCAGGTTCTCGAGCATGCGCTCAGGGTAGACCCGCAGCTTGGCGACGGTCGCGAGGAGGATCGCCAACATGTAGTCCGCGACGTGGAAGGCGTCGGGCACGATCACCCGCTCCACCGACGAATGGGAGATGTCGCGCTCGTGCCACAGGCTGACGTCCTCGAGAGCGCTCAGCGCGTAGCCGCGCAAGAGCCGCGCCAGACCCACGACCCGCTCGCCGCTGATCGGATTCCGCTTGTGCGGCATCGCCGATGAGCCGGTCTGGCCCTCGGCAAACGGCTCCTCGACCTCCCGGATCTCGGTGCGCTGCAACGAACGCAGGTCGGTCGCGAAGCGCTCCAGGCTCGCGCCCAAGATCGCCAGGGCGCACATCACCGCCGCGTGCCGGTCGCGCGGCACCACCTGGGTCGCGACCGGCTCGCAGGCGAGCCCGAGCTTGCCGAGCACGAAGGCCTCGAACGCCGGATCGGTCTGGCTGAAGGTGCCGACCGCGCCCGACAGCTTGCCGAACGCGATCTGCTGCGTCGCCGCCGTCAGGCGCTCGCGGTTGCGCTGCAGCTCGGTGAAGAACCCCGCCAGCCGCAGCCCGAACGTGGTCGGCTCGGCGTGGACGCCGTGGGTGCGCCCGACACACAGGGTGTTCTTGAACTCGCGGGCCCGGTGCCCGACCGCCGCCTGCAACGCACCGACGCCGTCGAGCACCACCTCGAGGCTCGCCTTCATGCCGAGCGCCAACGCGCTGTCGACGACGTCGGAGGACGTCAGACCGCGGTGCAGATGCCGGCGCGCCGGCTCGCCCACCGCCTCGCCGACGGCGCGCACGAACGCGACGACGTCGTGATGGGTCACCGCCTCGAGCTCTGCCACCCGGGCGGCGCTCTGGTGACTGGCGCGCGTCCGGATCACGCTCATCTCCGCGTCCGGGATCTCGCCGCGCGCATGCCAGGCCTCGCAGGCGGCGATCTCGACCGCGGTCCAGCGCCGGAAGGTCGCGTCCTCGCTCCAGATCGCCTCCATCTTCGCCGTCCGATAGCGCGGAATCACGACGGTCTTCCTTTGGCCGCGGCCGGCGCCGGCCACCTCGCCTTGCGGACCTGCTCCCGATCGCGCTGCAACACGCCGCGCATCCGCACGGCCAGGTCACGGTCGGCGAGCGCCAAGATCCGCGCCGCCATGTACGCCGCGTTCTTGGCCCCGGCGGCGCCGATCCCGAAGCACGCCACCGGCACACCGCCCGGCATCTGCACCGTGGCGAAGAGCGCGTCTATTCCCTGGAGCGCGCCGCTCGCGAGCGGCACCGCGAGCACCGGCAGACTCGTGTGCGCGGCCACCGCGCCGGCCAGGTGCGCCGCCATACCGGCCGCGGCGATCACCAGCCTCACGCCGCGCCCCGGCAGCGCTTCCACATAGCGCGCCAGCTCCTTCGGCGTCCGATGCGCCGACAGCACCCGCGCCTCGTGCGCGATCCCGAAGCTCGCCAGCGCCAGCCGACACGCCTGCATGACCTCGGCGTCGGACGCCGAGCCGATAATCACGCTCACCAGCGGTTTGCCAGCGGCTCTGACCGTTGTCGCCCTCGCCACGATTGCCTCCTCTAGCGCCCGCCGATGTCCCGGCGGTGCTGCGCGCCGGCGAATCGGACCATGGCGACCCCTCGATAGGCAAGCCCGCCGGCCGCCGTCGAGCTGTCTGCCCGCGCCACCACCGTGGCGACCCGGCCGCCGCTGGTCACCAGCCGGCCGTTCTTCGCCTTGATCCCGGAATAGTCCAACCAGCGGTCCGCGCTCTCCAGCCCGGGCTCGATGTCGACCGGATCCCCGAGCCGCGACCGTTCAGGGTAGCCCGCGGCCGCCAGCACCACCGCACACGTGACCCGCGGGTCCTCGGCCACCGCCGCCGGTCGCAGCGAGTGGCGACTGCACGCGTCCGCGAGCTCGAGAAAGGCGCCGGCCGGCAGTCGGGGTAGGATCGCCTGCGTCTCCGGGTCGCCGAGGCGGGCGTTGAACTCCAACAGCATCGGCCGCCGTTCGCAGAGCATCAGCCCGGCGAACAGAAAGCCGCTGTACGGCGTGCCGCGCCGCGCCAGGGCGGCGAGCGTCGGACGCACGACTTGCGCCTCGATCTCCCGCAGCGTGTCGTCGTCGAGCGCCGGGTTCGGACTGACCGCGCCCATGCCGCCGGTGTTCGGTCCCTGATCGCCGTCCCGCAGCCGCTTGTGGTCCCGAGCCGACGGCCAGCGCACGCACACGTCACCGTCGCAAACGAAGAACGCCGAGGCCTCGACGCCCGTCAGCCGCTCTTCGAGCACCACGGTGCGCCCGGCGTCGCCGAGGCTGCCGGCGAGCAACGCCTCTGCTTGGGCGATGCACTCTTCGTGGGTCGCGGGCAAGAACACCCCTTTGCCCGCCGCCAGGCCGTCGGCCTTCACCACCGGCGGTGCGGCGAAGCGGCCGACGGCGCGCGCCACCTGGTGTACCTCGGTGAGGATGGCGAAGGCCGGGCCGGGCACGTTGGCGCTCGCCGCGAGCTCGCGCAGATGCGCCTTCGAGCCCTCGATCTTCGCCGCAGCCATCTTTGGCCCGCAGGCGCGGATGCCGGCCGCCTCGAGCCGGTCCACGAGCCCGAGCACCAGCGGCTGCTCCGGCCCGACGATCACCAGCTCGGCGTGCTCCTGCCGCGCCACCGCCACCAGCTGCGCCGGCTCCTGAAGGTTGACAGCGACGTTGCGCCCGAGTCGGGCAGTGCCGGCGTTGCCGGGCGCGATGACGAGCTCCGGGCGCACGCTCCCCGTCTGCAGCGCCCGACAGATCGCGTGCTCCCGGCCACCGCCACCCACCACCAGCACCCGCATCGATCGCTCTCCTAGTGACGGAAGTGACGCTCGCCGCAGAACACCATCGCCAGGCCATAGCGATCGCAGGCGGCGATGACCTCGGCGTCCTTCTTCGAGCCCCCCGGCTGCGCCACCGCGACCACGCCGGCCTTGGCCGCCGCCTCGATGCCGTCGGGGAACGGGAAGAAGGCGTCGGACCCCAGGAAGGCGCCCTGCGCCCGGGCCCCGGCCTTCTTGACCGCCTGCTCCACCGCGTCGACCCGGCTCATCTGGCCGGCGCCGGCGCCGACGAGCATCTTGCCCGTGGTGATCGCGATCGCGTTCGACTTGAGCACCGCGGCGCAGTGCATCGCGAACCAGAGATCCTCGAGCCAGCCGGGCTCCAGGCCTCGCCGGGTCACGACGCGCCAAGCGGCCGGCGCCTTCGGGCCTTTGTCGACGCTCTGCACCAGCAGGCCGCCGCCGATGCGATGCGCGTGATACCCCGGCGCCGCGTCGGCGCCCGGCACCCGGAACAGGCGGAGGTTCTCCCGCTTCGCGAGGGCCGCGAGGACCTCGGGGGCAAAGTCCGGCGCGACGATGCACTCGACGAACAGCTTGCTGTCCTTGATCGCCTGGACGGCGTCGATCTCGAGGCCGCGGTTGAAGCCGAGGATGCTGCCGAAGGCCGCGAGCGGATCGCCCGAGAGCGCCCGGCGGAACGCCTCGGCCTGCGACTCCGCCTCGGCCAGCCCACACGGGTTGGTGTGCTTCACGATCGCGCACGCCTGCCCGGGCAGCCGGATCACGGCGCGCAACGCCGCGTCCATGTCGAGGTAGTTGTTGTACGACAGCTCCTTGCCCGCGAGCTGCTCGCCGTGAGCGACGCCGCGCGCCTCGCCTTCGAGTCGGTACAGGCAGGCCTGCTGGTGCGGGTTCTCGCCGTAGCGCAGCGCGGTCTCCCGGACGAAGCCGCCGAGGCGCGGCGCGAACGCGCCGTCCTGGTCGCGATCCACAAACCACTCGGCGATGCTGGCGTCGTACGCCGCGATCACCCCGAAGGCCTTGGCGGCGAGCTGGCGGCGCAGCGCCGCATCGAGGCCGTCGCCGTTGGCGAGCGCCGCTTCGACCGCCCCGTAGTCGTCCGGATCGACCACCACCGCGACGCCGCCCGCGGCGTTCTTCGCGGCCGCCCGCACCAAGGTCGGGCCGCCGATGTCGATGTTCTCGATGATCTCCTCGGGCGAGGCGCGGCGCGCGACCGTGGCCGCGAACGGATACAGGTTGCAGACCACCAGATCGATCTCGACCCAACCCTGGTCTTTGAGCTGCTGCAAATGCGCGCCGTTGCGCCGGTCGGCGAGGATCCCGGCCGCCACCTTCGGGTGCAAGGTCTTCACCCGCCCGTCCAACACCTCGGGACTGCCGGTGAACGCCTCGATCGCGGTCACCGCCAGCCCGCCGTCCCTGAGATGGGTCGCGGTGCCCCCGGAGGCCAACAGCTCGGCGCCCTGGGCCGCGAGCGCCCGGCCGAGATCCAAGAGCCCGCGCTTGTCGTGCACCGACAACAGGGCCCGTCGCACCTTGGTCGTGGTCATCGTCCCTCCGTGGGGGCCGGCCTGCCGCCCCGATCCAAGAAAAGCCGCACCGCGCGCGGATAGATCACGTGCTCGACCTCGGTGCGGATCCGCGCCTCGAGGCGCTCGGCGTCCTCGTCGCCGGTCGCGACGATCGATCCTTGAAGGATGATCGGTCCGGTGTCGACCCCGGCATCGACGAAGTGCACCGTCGCGCCGACCACCTTGCGCTGCGCCTCCCACTGCCGCCGCGCGGCGTGCAGCCCGGGGAAGTCCGGCAGCAGCGCCGGGTGGATGTTCAACACCGCGCCCCCGAAGGCCTTCAAGAACTCCGGGCTCAAGATCCGCATGTAGCCGGCAAGCAAGAGGTGATCGATGCCCTGGTCCGCGAGCAGCCGCAGGACCTCCGCCTCGTGCGCCTCCCGGCTCTTGCCCTTGTGCGGCACGGTGGCCGCCTTGTAGCCGCGCCGCGCCGCCTTCTCGAGCACCTGGGCGCCGGCGACGTTCGCGACCACGAGCGCCAAGGTCGCGGGGATCAGGCCGCTCTCGAAGCCGTCCATCAGCGCGTCGGCGTTCGAGCCGCGGCCGGAGGCGAGGATCGCGAAGCGAAGCTCAGCTGCGGGCGTAGCCAAGGTCGACTCCGTGTCGGCCGGGGACCACCGCGCCGACCATGATCCAGGGATCGATCCCGCTCGCCACCACGCTCGTCGCCGCTTCGGCGTCGAGCACGACGACGAACCCGAGGCCCATGTTGAAGGTGCGCGCCATCTCGGTGGCGGACACCGCGCCGGCCGCCGCGATCAGGTCGAAGATCGGCGGGCGGCGATAGCTCTGCGGCTCGATGACCAGCCGCAGGTCGCCTCGCACCAGCTTCTCGGTGCGGGTCAACAGGCCGCCGCCGGTGATGTGCGCCGCGGCCTTCACCGTGGTCTTCTGCATCAGATCCAGCACCGGGCGCACGTAGAGCGCGGTGGGTGTCAGGAGCTCGTCGACGCGCGTCTTGCCGAGGCCGCGCGGCCGCGCCCCGAGCTTCATCTTGCCGCGCCCCAACAACGCCCGCCGGGCGAGCGACAGCCCGTTCGCGTGGATCCCGGTGGAGGCCAGGGCCAGCACCCGATCGCCGGCCTGGATGGTCTCCGGGCGCGGCAGCCGCGTCCGATCGGCGATGCCCACCGCGAAGCCGGCGAGGTCGAAGTCGCCCTTGGCATACAGGCCGGGCATCTCCGCGGTCTCGCCGCCGAGGAGGGTGCAGCCGACCTCGCGGCACGAGCGCACCACGCCGTCGATCACCGTCGCCATGGCCTTGGCGTCGAGCTTGCCGGCGGCGATGTAGTCCAAGAACAACAGCGGCCGGGCGCCGACCGGCAACAGATCGTTGACGCTCATCGCCACCAAATCCTGACCCAAGCCCTCGTAGCGCGCCGCGGCCCGGGCCAACAGCAGCTTAGTGCCGACGCCGTCGCAGGTCGCGGCGATCAGCGGCTCACGGACGCCGTCGAGCGCCGGCCGCATCAGCCCCGAGTAGCCGAGGGCGTGCTCGAAGACCAAGGGTGAGAAGGTCGCGCGCGCCTTCTGCGCCACGCTGGCGACGAACGAATCGGCGGCGGCGATGTCCACGCCCGCGGCTTTGTAGGTCAGCCCCTTGTTCCGGGCGTTCTTGCGCTGCACCGGTCGCTTGCTCATAGCGGGTAGTCCCCGTTCATACAGCCCATGCAGAAAGGTTGCCGGCCGGTGGCCTCGGCGAGCCCGTCGATCGTGAGGTAGCGCAGCGAGTCGCAGCCGATGAAGCGCCGCACGCCCTCCTCGTCGCGGTGTTGGTTGATGACGAGCTCGTCGCGATCCGGCGTGTCGATGCCGAGGTAACAGGGCCAGGCGAGCGGCGGTGACGCGATCCGCATCCCGACCTCGCGGGCGCCGGCGCTGCGCACCATCGCCACGATCTCTCTCGAGGTGTTGCCGCGGACGATCGAGTCGTCGATCAGCAACACCCGCTTGTCACACACCGCCTCGCGGATCACCGAGAGCTTCAAACGGATGCTGTGGGAGCGCGAGTCCTGATCCGGGAGGATGAAGGTCCGGCCGACGTAGTGGCTGCGGATGATCGCCTTCTCGAGCGCGACGCCGCTCTGGCGCGCGTAACCCACCGCCGCCGGAAAGCCCGAGTCCGGCACCGGCACGATCACGTCCGGCATCGGCGTGCCGAGCGCCAGATCTTGCATCGCCAGTCGCTCCCCCATCCGGGTCCGCGCCCCGTGCACCCCCTGACCGAAGACCCTGGAGTCGGGCCGCGAGAAGTACACCAGCTCGAAGACGCAGGGCGCCGGCCGCCCGACCGGGAGCAGCTGCCGCGACGTCAGGCGATTGTTCTCGATGGTCAACAGCTCGCCCGGGCCGAGGTCGCGGACGTAGGTCGCGCCGAGCGCGTCGAGGGCACAGGTCTCCGAGGCGACCACCCAGCCGGCCTTCAGCTCGCCGAGCACCAGCGGCCGGATGCCGTGCGGGTCCCGCAGCGCATAGAGGACGCCCTCGCAGATCATGACCAGCGAATAGGCGCCGAGCGACTCGCCGGCGGCCCGCGCCAGCGCGTCCACGAAGCTCTTGGCGCCGGAGCGCGCCAGCAGGTGGACGATGAGCTCGGTGTCCATCGTCGTCGACAACAGCGATCCGGCCGCCTCCAGCCGCGAGCGCAGCGCGTCGGTGTTCTTCAGGTTGCCGTTGTGGCCGATGGCGAACTTGCCGTAGGGCGTGGTCGCGAGAAAGGGCTGGATGTTCTCGCTGCGGTCCATCGTCACCGTCGAGTAGCGCACGTGGCCGATGGCGACGCTGCCGGCCAGCGCCTTCACCTGGTAGACCGGGAGACACTCCGACACCAGGCCGCGGCCCTTCAGGTGATGCAGCTCCTTGGTGGGCCCCCAGGTGACGATGCCCGCCGCCTCCTGGCCGCGGTGCTGCAGCGCGAACAGGCCCCGATGCACGAGCTCGGCCGCCGGGCCGTCGGCGCGCACGACGCCGATGACGCCGCACTCTTCGTGCACCTCGTAGGCCTTCGACCGCACCCTAGCCTCCGCCGCCCGCGAACGCCGCGGCGAGCGCCGCGACCCGCACCTCGAGAAGGTCCCGAATGTGAAGCACGTCGCCACCGCTCACCCCGGCCTGCACCCAGGGAACGCCGTGATGCTCGGCGCTCTCCCTGAAGGCCGCGGCGTGCGCCGCCGGCACCGAGACCCACGCGGAGGCCGGCCGCTCGCCGAACAGCGCCCAGTCCCGCCGCGCCACCGCCGGCAGCTCGAGGTCGGCGCCGCAGCCGCCGCGCGCGCACATCTTCGCCAACGCCACCCCGAGTCCCCCTTTGCCGCCGTCCTTGGCGGCCGCGACATGACCACGCTCGACCTCGGCGACGAGCAACGCCGCCAACTTCGTCTCCGCCGCGAGGTCGACTTGCGCCACCGGCCCGACCGCGCCCTTGGTCCGCCAGCCGCCGTAGAACGAGGCCGACGGCTCGCCGACCCACAGGCCGAGCAGGAACAGCGTGTGGCCGGGAGCGAGCGCGGCGGTCGGCAAGCGCTCCAAGGAGTCGACGAGGCCGACCCCGCCCACCATCGGCGTCGGCGGGATCGCGCCATGCGGCGACTCGTTGTAGAGCGAGACATTGCCGCCGGTGACCGGGACCCGGAGGGCCCGCAGCGCATCACCGAGGCCGCGGATCACCTCCGCCAGGCGCCGGCACTCGACCGGATCGCGCGGCGAGCCGTGGTTGATGCCGTCGGTCACCGCCACCAACGCCGCCCCGACGCACGCGAGGTTGCGGCACGCCGCCGCCACCGTGGCCTGGGCGCCGGCATAGGGATCGGCCCGCAACAGATCGCCGCGGCTGGTCACCGTCAGCGCCACACCGCGACGGGTCCCGGGGACCTTGAGCACCGCGGCCTCCGCCTGCCCGGGGCCGCGCACCGTGCGGTTGCCGACCGTCTGGTCGTAGTGATCGTAGACGCCGACCGGATCACACAGGCCCGGCTGACCGAGGAGCGCCAGGAGCGTCGCGCCCAAGTCGGTGGGCGCGCCAAACTCCGGGTACGGCCGTGGCAGCGGCAACGCCGCGCTCTGTGGCCATCGGATCAACGGCGCACCGCCGGCCACCAGCGCCGCCGGCAGATCGACCACGACCTCGCCGTGCAGCCGTGCGCACACCCGGCCGCTCTCGGTCACCCGGCCGCAGACCGCCGCGTGCAGGCCGTGGCGGCGAAAGTGCGCCAGCGCCTGCGCTTCGGCGCCCTGGCGGACGACGAACAGGAAGCGCTCCTGGGACTCGGACAGCAAGATCTCGTGACCGCTCATGTCCGCT
Organism: Deltaproteobacteria bacterium; assembly: GCA_016218825.1. Classification (GTDB taxonomy): domain Bacteria; phylum Myxococcota; class XYA12-FULL-58-9; order XYA12-FULL-58-9; family XYA12-FULL-58-9; genus JACRCV01. Next base: position 53,535 of record JACRCV010000042.1, on the reverse strand, counting down.
TCGCGCAACGGGATGGCGCCGAGATCGATGTCCATGCCGACCTGGCCGGCCGCCGCCATCTCGAACAGCCCACAAGAAAGCCCGCAGGCGCCCATGTCCTGACACCCACACAGCCCGGCCTCCGGGGTGAACGACAGGCAGGCCTCCATCAGCTTCTTGCCGGTGAACGGATCGCCCACCTGCACGTGCGTCCGCCGCGCGGTGTTGTCGGCGCCGAGCTCCTCCGAGGCGAAGGCCGCCCCGAGGATGCCGTCCCGCCCGGTGGTGGCACCGACGTAGACGACCGCGTTGCCCGCGCCGCTCGCGACCCCGAGCCGCATCTCGCCGGCGCGCACGAACCCGGCCGCGAGCGCGTTCACCAGCGGGTTGCCCTCGTAGCCCGGGTCGTAGACCGTCCGCCCGCCGACGTTCGGGACCCCGAAGGCGTTGCCGTAGCCGGCGATGCCGGCCACGACGCCGTCGACCAGGTGGCGCATCCGCGGGCTGTCGGGCATCCCGAAGCACAGCGAGTCCATCACCGCGCAGGGCCGCGCCCCTTGCGCGATCACGTCGCGGAGGATGCCGCCGACCCCGGTCGCCGCCCCCTGAAAGGGCTCGACCGCGCTCGGGTGGTTGTGGCTCTCGACCTTGAACGCGAAGGCCCAGCCGTCGCCGATGTCGATCGCCCCGGCGTGCGAGCCCGGCCCCGCGAGCACCCGCGCGCCCTCCCTGGGCAACGTCGCCAGCATCGTCTTCGTCGACTTGTAGGAGCAGTGCTCGCTCCACATCCCGGCGAACACCACGAGCTCGGTCTTTCCGGGGAGTCGCCCGAGGCCTTGGACGATCGCGTCGACCTCCGTCGGCAACAGGCCCATCGACGCCGCGACGCTGCGGACCCCGTCGGCGCTCAAGACCTCGACCGCGCTCAGGCTCACAGCGCGTCCCTCCGCACCGCGGCGAACGCCGCCCTGAAGAGCTGCAGGCCGTCGCCGCTCCCGAGGTCCGGGTCGCTGGCGCGCTCCGGGTGCGGCATCACCCCGAGGACCCGACCGGTCGCGTCGAGCAACGCCGCGGCGTCGGCGAGCGAACCGTTGGGGTTCTGGTCGTAGACCAGCGGCACCCGACCCTGGATCGCTTGCGCGCCGTCGGGATGGAAGTAGTTGCCCTCGCCGTGCGCCATCGGCAGGCGCCAACGGTCGCCGATCGCGGCCGCGGCAAACCACGGGCTCGGGCACGCCGACTGGACCTTGAGCGTCAACCACCGGTGCCGAAAACCGGGGGGGTCGTTGTAGGACAGCGCGCCCGGGAGCAGCCCGGCCTCGACCAGGATCTGGAAGCCGTTGCAGATGCCAATCACCAACCCGCCCTGCTCGACGTGCCGCGGCAGATCGGCCACCGCCGGCGCCTGACTCGCGAGCATGCCGGCGCGCCAATAGTCACCATAGGAGAATCCGCCCGGCAGCCCGACGACGGCGCTGTCGCCCGAGAGCGGCCGGTCGGAGGGATGGTAGCGGCAGCTGAAGCCGACCCGCTCGAAGGTCTCGAACAGATCGCGATCGCCGTTCGAGCCCGGAAAGACGACGACGGTGGCGACGGGCCGGCCGGCGCTCATCCCAGGCTCTCGATCTTCAGGTCGTAGGTCTCGAGGTTCGGATTGACGAGCAGGCGCTTGCACATCTCGTCCGCGAGCCGCCGCGCTTCGGCTTCGGTCGGGACGTCCAGATCCATGCGCAGGAAGCGACCGACGCAGTGAACCTTCAGGCGATCGTAGCCGATGCCACGCAGCGCCTCCTCGACCGCGTCGCCTTGCGGATCGCGCACCCCGGTGCGCGGCCGGACGATCAGGTCCACCCTATGCACGGACCACCTCCGCCAGGGCCTTCTCGAAGCGCTGCAGCACCTCGCGGTAGCCGGAGAGCAGATCGCCCTTGCCCTGGCGGAAGACGTCCTTGTCCAGGCTCGATCCGGTCTTCTTGTCGCGGAAGCGGCAGGTGTCGGGCGACACCTCGTCGGCGAGCAGGATCCCGGCGCCGCTCTGGCCGAACTCGAGCTTGAGGTCGACGAGGTCGATCTCGGCCTTGTCGCACAGGGCCTTGAGATCCAACGCCGCCTTCAGCGCCATCCGCCGCAGGGTCAGGACGTCCGCCGGCGTCGCGATCCCGAGCAGGCGGATGTGATCGTCGTTGACGATCGGGTCGCCCAAGTCGTCGCGCTTGTAGTAGGTCTCGACGATCGGCGGCGCGCACACGGTGTTGTCGGGCAGGCCGGTGCGCTTGGCGAGCGAGCCGGCGACCTTGAAGCGCACCACCACCTCGAGCGGGAAGATCTTGACCCGCTTCGCCAACAGCGTCCGGTCGTCGAGGCGCTGCACGTGGTGCGTCGGCGTGCCGCGCTGCTGCAGGTAGACGAGCAGCCGCTCCGCGATCTGACTGTTCAACGCGCCCTTGCCGGCGAACAGCTCGTGCTTCTGGCCGTTGAACGCGGTGGCGTCGTCCTTGTAGTAGATCTCGACGTCGCCGTCGTCGCGCACCGTCACCCGCTTGGCCTTGCCTTCGTATTGCTGCATGCGCGCTCCCCGCCCGCGATCGGGCACTTCTGCGAAGGATCGACTCGGAACGCGAGTGTCACCGAGCGATCAAAGCGCCGTCAAGGGTGCGCGGCATCGGGATCCGGTCCTCAGCCCTTGCCTCGTCGTTTGGATCTTGGCAGTGAGGCCGTTCGGTTGCTAAGGTCCGGCGCCACATGGATCCCAAAAGCGCAGTCTTGGCCCTCGAGGACGGTCGCGTCTTCGCCGGGCGTCGGTTCGGCGCGAGCACCGACACCGGCGGCGAGGTGGTGTTCAACACCTCGATGACCGGCTACCAGGAGATCATTTCGGATCCGTCGTACGCCGGGCAGATGGTCGTGATGACCTACCCGATGATGGGGAACTACGGCATCACCCCCGAGGACTTCGAGTCCCGGCGCCCGTTCTTGGCCGGCCTCATCGTCAAAGAAGCGAGCCGTCTCGCGAGCAACTGGCGTCACGAGCGCACCCTCGACACCTACCTCGCCGACAATGGCATCCCCGGCCTCGCCGGTCTCGACACCCGCGCCCTGGTGCGCCATCTGCGCAGTCGTGGCGTGATGCGCGGCGTGATCGGCAGTCCGGCCGTCGGCGCCGACGCCCTGGTGGCGCGGGCCCGCGCCGTGCCGTCGATGCTCGGCCAAGACCTGGCGAGCGTCGTCAGCGAAGGCCGGACCTACAAGTGGGAGCGGCCGAGCCTGGAGATGCTCGGCCGGTCGGCGTCCGGCAGCAACGACGGCACCGAGAACAGCCGGGCGCGAAGCGAGCAGTCGCCCTCGACCCGCGCCTTCCACGTGGTCGCCTACGACTTCGGCATCAAGCGCAACATCCTCAGGCGGCTGGTCGACGTCGGCGGCCGGGTGACGGTGGTGCCGGCGAAGACCGCGGCGAGCGAGGTCTTGGCGCTGAAGCCCGACGGCGTGGTGTTGTCGAACGGCCCCGGCGACCCGGAGCCGCTCGACTGGGCGGTCGCCAACACCCGCGCCTTGATCGGCCGGGTGCCGGTGCTCGGCATCTGCCTCGGGCACCAGATCTTGGCGCTCGCCTGCGGCGCCAAGACCTACAAGATGAAGTTCGGCCACCGCGGCGGCAACCACCCGGTGATGGACCTGTCGACCGGCAAGGTGGAGATCACCTCGCACAACCACGGCTTCACCGTCGACCCGGACCGCTTGAACCGCAAGGACGTCGAGGTCACCCACGTCGACCTGAACGACCAGACCGTCGAGGGCCTGCGCCTGGTGCACGCGCCGGCGATGAGCGTGCAGTATCACCCCGAGGCCGCGCCCGGGCCGCACGACGCCAGCCACATCTTTGTCCGCTTCGCCGCGATGATGCGCGACTGGCCGCGCGAGCGCAGTTGAGGCCGCCGCAGTCTTCGAGGTGCTTCGATGCCGCGTCGTAAAGATCTGAAGCGCGTGCTGGTCGTCGGCTCCGGGCCGATCGTCATCGGCCAGGCGTGCGAGTTCGACTACTCCGGCACCCAGGCCATCAAGGCGCTGCGCGCCGAGGGCATCGAGGTCGTGCTGGTGAACTCGAACCCGGCGACCATCATGACCGACCCGGAGCTCGCGGATCGCACCTACATCGAGCCCTTGACCCCGGAGTTCCTCGAGGCGGTCATCGCCCGCGAGAAGCCCGACGCCCTGCTGCCCACCGTCGGCGGCCAGACGGCGCTGAACCTGACCTTCGGGCTGTCGGAGGCCGGCATCCTCGAGAAGCACGGCGTCGAGGTGATCGGCGCCAGCGCCGAGGCCATCCGCCTCGCGGAAGATCGCGACCTCTTTCGCCTGGCGATGAAGGACATCGGCCTCGAGGTGCCGGTGAGCCGCGTCGTGGCGTCGACCGCCGAGGCCCACGCGTTCGCGGACCAAAACGGCTACCCGGTGGTCATCCGCCCGTCCTTCACCCTCGGCGGCAGCGGCGGCGGCATCGCCTACAACGCCGAGGAGTGCGCCCAGATCGTCGGCCGCGGCATCGAGCTGTCACCGCTGAAGCAGGTGCTGATCGAGGAGTCGCTGTTGGGCTGGAAGGAGTTCGAGCTCGAGGTGATGCGCGACGTCAAGGACAACGTCGTCGTCGTCTGCACCATCGAGAACTTCGACCCGATGGGGGTCCACACCGGCGACTCGCTCACCGTGGCCCCGGCGCAGACCCTGACCGACAGCGAGTACCAGGTGATGCGCGACGCCGCGAAGGCCATCCTGCGGCGGGTGATGGTCGACACCGGCGGCTCCAACGTCCAGTTCGCGGTGCGCCCCGAGACCGGACGGATGGTGGTCATCGAGATGAACCCGCGGGTGTCGCGCTCGTCGGCGTTGGCGTCGAAGGCCACCGGCTTTCCGATCGCCAAGATCGCGGCCAAGCTCGCGCTCGGCTACACCCTGGACGAGATCCCCAACGACATCACCAAGAAGACCCCGGCGGCCTTCGAGCCGACCCTCGACTACGTCGTCACCAAGATCCCGAAGTTCGCGTTCGAGAAGTTCCCGGGCGCCGACCTGGCGCTCGGCACCCAGATGAAGTCGGTGGGCGAGGTGATGGCGATCGGTCGCACCTTCCGCGAGTCGCTGTTCAAGGCGCTGCGCTCTCTCGAGGCGGTGCGGCCGCTGCGCCTGGCGCCGATGCCGCGCGACGAGCTGGTGCGAAACCTCAGCGTCCCGAACGAGAACCGGCTGCGCTACATCACCCACGCCTTCGAGCAAGGCTGGACCCTCGAAGAGGTCAACCGCATCACCCGCATCGACGAGTGGTTCTTGGACCAGCTGCGGCAGCAGGCCGACCTCCAGCGCCAGCTCGAGCACCGGCCGCTCGTCAGCCTGTCGGACGACGAGCTGCGCGCCGCGAAGACCGCCGGCTTCTCGGATCGCCGTCTGGCACATCTCACCAAGAGCGCGGAGGGCGAGGTCCGCGCCCGCCGCCGCCAGGCCGGCATCACCCCGGTCTTCAAGCGCGTCGACACCTGCGCCGCGGAGTTCGAGTCGTTTACCCCGTACCTGTACTCGACCTACGAAGAAGAGGACGAGAGCGATCCGACGCCCGGCCGCAAGGTCGTGATCCTCGGGTCGGGCCCGAACCGCATCGGCCAGGGGATCGAGTTCGACTACTGCTGCTGCCACGCGGCCTTCGCCCTCAAGGAGGCCGGGGTGCAGAGCATCATGATCAACTGCAACCCGGAGACGGTGTCGACCGACTACGACACCAGCGACCGGTTGTACTTCGAGCCTTTGACCCTCGAGGACATCCTCGAGGTGGTCGAGCGCGAGAAGCCCGAGGGGGTCATCGTCCAGTTCGGCGGCCAGACGCCGTTGAACCTCACCCGGCCGCTGTTCGCCGCCGGGGTGCGCATCCTCGGCACTTCGCCGACCTCGGTCGATCTCGCCGAGGACCGGGAGCGCTTCTGCGCGCTGCTCGACGGCCTGAAGGTCCACTACCCCGAGCACGCCATCGCCCGCAGCGTCGAAGACGCCGAGGCCGTCGCCCTGCGGTTGGGCTTCCCGCTGCTGATTCGGCCGTCCTACGTGCTCGGCGGCCGGGCGATGACCGTGGTCTACAGCGTCGAGGAGCTGCGGCGCGCGGTGCACAACGCCCTCGAGGCCTCGCAGCACGGGCCGCTGATGATCGATCGTTTCCTCGAGGACGCGGTCGAGGTGGACGTCGACGCGCTCGCCGACGGCAACACCTGCATCATCGCCGGCATCGAGCAGCACGTCGAGCAGGCCGGGGTGCACTCCGGTGACTCCGCGTGCGTGCTGCCGCCGCACAGCCTGCCGGAGGCGATCATCGACGAGATCCGCGCCACCAGCCGCATGCTCGCCCGCGCCCTGAAGGTCATCGGCCTCATGAACGTCCAGTACGCGGTGGTCGACGGCAAGGTCTACGTGCTCGAGGTCAACCCGCGGGCGTCGCGCACCGTGCCGTTCGTCGCCAAAGCGACCGGGGTGCCGCTGGCGCGCATCGCCACCCACCTGATGCTCGGCAAGAGCCTCGCGGAGCTCGGGCTGACGGCCGACCTCACGGTCGACCGCTACTTCGTCAAGGTGCCGGTGTTTCCGTTCATCAAGTTCCCCGGCGTCGACCCGCGGCTGTCACCGGAGATGAAGTCGACCGGCGAGGTGATGGGGATCGCCAAGGACCTGGGCACGGCGTTCTACCGGGCGCACCTGGCCGCCGGCACCAAGCTGCCGCAGCGCGGCACCGTCTTCCTCACCGTCAACGAGCGCGACAAGGCGGCGCTGTTGCCGAGCGCCAAGCGCTTCGTCGAGCTCGGCTTCGACCTGCTCGCGACCCGCGGCACCGCGGCGGCGTTGCGGGCCGCCGGTTTGCCGGTGGCCGAGACCCTGAAGCGCAGCGAGGGCCGCCCGAACTGCGTCGACGCCATCAAGAGCGGCCAGATCGCGCTGATCGTCAACACCCCGCTCGGCGAAGGGCCGTTCAAGGACGGCTGGGCCATCCGCACCGCGGCGCTGCAGCACAACGTGCCCTGTATCGCGACGCTGTCGGGGGCCGCCGCGGCGCTCGACGCGATCGCGGCGTTGAAGAGTCAGCCGGCCGTGACGCTCACGAGCCTCCAGGAGCTGCACCGGCGATCGGGCTGATCCCCGGCTGCCGCAAGGAGGCCTCGACGTCGACGTGGAACTCGCCGCGCATGATCGCGGTCGCGACCTTCACCATCAGGGTGAAGAGCAAGAAGCCGACCCCGTAGATGCCGATGGTCACCATCACCTCGACCCGACTCGGACCGTACTCGTAGATGTCGCCGAGCGTCGACGGCGTGAAGCCGGGGATCACCAGGGCGATGCCCTTCTCGATGTAGACGCCGGCGTAGATCAAGAAGGCGCCGATGTTCAGGGTCACCGGATTCTTGCGGGTGGCCGGCACCAGGAAGAGCAAGAAGGCGACGATGCTGCAGAACAGCGACAGCCACGCGAACGGCACGATGGCGTTGTGACCGCGGATGCCGACGAACAGGTACTCGGTGAACAACAGGTGCTCGGTCGCCGAGTAGTACTCGCGGAAGATCTCGGCGCCGAACAGGAACAGGTTCAAGAACATCGCGTAGGCCATCAGCTCGGCGATCTTCCAGATCGCTTCGTCCTTGATGTCGAGGCGGGCGTACTTGCGCAACAGCTGCAGCATCACCAGCATGATCGCCGGCCCGGAGCAGAAGGCCGAGGCCAAAAAGCGCGGCGCGAGGATCGCCGAGTTCCAGAACGGGCGCGCCGGCAGGCCGTTGTAGACGAACGCGGTCACCGTGTGGATGCTGACCGCGAGCGGCACCGAGAACAGGATCAGCGGCAGCGCGAAGGACTTGCTGTACTCGCGGCGGGTGAAGCCGCGGTAGACGATGTGGGTCGCGATCACGAAGTTCAAGATGTAGTACAGGTTCAGGACCAGCACGTCCCAGGCCAGCAGTGAGCTCGGCACGTTCCACCGCCCCAAGAACGGGATCATGTGCCAGAAGCGCTCCGGCCGGCCGATGTCGACGGTGACGAAGAGCAGACACATCGTGATCGCGCTCACCGCGAGCAGCTCGCCGAGCACGACGATCTCTTTGATCGGCGGCCAGTGGTAGATGTAGGCCGGGATCACCAGGACCACCGCGGCCGCGGCGACGCCCACCAGGAAGGTGAAGTTGCCGATGTAGAACGCCCACGAGACCTGGTCGCGCATGTGGGTGCGGATGAGCCCGTGCGAGAGCTGCTCGCCGTAGCCGAGCACACCGACGCCGATGATCAGGAAGAGAAAGGCGAGCCAGGCGAAGTAGGCCTTGCCGCCGTGGGTGACGATCCTGAGGCTCCCCAGGAAGAACTTGTAGAACAGCATTCCGGCCTCCCTCGTGCCTCAGACGCCGTAGAAGTAGAAGAACTTCGGGCTGGTGCCGAGCTCCTCCTTGAGAATGAAGACGCGCTTGTTCTCGATGACGTAGCGCACCTCGCTCGTCGGATCGAGGAGGTTGCCGAACTTGCGCGCCCCGACCGGGCAGACCTCGACGCACGCCGGGTAGCGCCCGTTGCGCACCCGCTGCACACAGAAGGTGCACTTCTCGACGACACCGCGCGGCCGCGGTCGGTTGCCGAGGTAATGGGTCTCGGGGTTGACCTCGGCGTCGGCGATCGTGGGCTCGCCCCAGTTGAAGTGGCGCGCGCCATACGGGCACGCCGACATGCAGCAGCGGCAGCCGATGCACCAGTTGTAGTCCACGACCACGATGCCGTCGGCGTCCTGCCAGGTGGCTTGCACCGGACAGACCTTGACGCACGGCGGGTGCTCGCACTGCTGGCACTGCACCGGCATGTAGAAGTGCCCGGGGCGCGGCACCTCGTCGGCGTCGTAGTAGGCGTTGGCGTGCATCACGTCGACACCGCCGGCCTTCTCCATCTCCAGCACCGTGATCCAATGGATCTGCGGATCGCGCGATTGGTTGTTCTCCTCGACGCAGGCGTAGACACAGCGCCGGCAACCGATGCAGCGCGACAGATCGAGGGCGTAGCCGAACAGCACGCCGCTGGCCGCCGGCTCGGCGCTCACCGTCACCTGCTTGTGGAAACGCTCGCTGTAGCCCTGCGACAGGCGCGCCAAGACACGGGCGAGCTCGTCCTTGTTCAGCTCTTTGAAGTGGCGCTGGAAGAAGGCCTCGCGCTCCAGCGGGCTGCACGCGGCGACGAACGCGGTCGCCGCCATCCCCTGCAAGAAGTGCCTGCGGGTGGCCGCGGCCTCTTCCGGGCTCTCGGCCGGGCTCGAAAGCGGTGCTTCGGTCTTCGGGTGCTCGGTCATGGGCGCCTCACAGGATCTCGTCGGGGCGTTTGGGTGGCGGCAGCGGCGCGAGCGGCTTGAAGCGGGGCGCGTGCGGATTGTGGCAGTGGGCGCACAGCAGGTACTGCTTCTTGCCGTTCCACTCCCCGGAGCGCTTGCCGTGCACCCCCATTCGCCAGTCGCGGTACTTGTCGCCGTGACACTGGCCGCAGAGCCGATACGACTCGGAGAACGGCACCAGGCGCCCGCTCGCGAGCCGCAGCATGTCGCGGTTGTCGGGGTTGTGACAGTCGAAGCACCAGCGATCGCGAGGCCCGTGGTGCAGCTCGATACCGTCGTGCTCGCCCAGGTCGCGGACCTCCAGATCCGGCGTCATGTCGGCGTGACACTGGGAGCAGGGGAACACGCCCTCCGAGAACGGCGGCGGCGGCACCGGGAAGTCCTTGGCGTCGGCCGCGTCTTCCCGCGCCCCGCTCGGCGCCACCCCGGGCGCGGTGCGCAGATACGCCGCCCGTTCATGGTTGCCGCCACAAGCCGAGACCCACACGAAGAGCCCGAAGGCCACGAGCACGCTCAATCGATGCATGAATGGTCCCTAGCGTCCGCCGAAGCGGGAATCAACTGCCCGCTGGATCTCGCGCACCCACATCGTCTGGGTCTTCACCAGCCGCTGGCCGACCAGCGTCGCGAGGTTGCGCATCAGGAGATGGCCGATCCGGGCGTCATTGTTTATCAGGTCCCCGAGCTTGCCGCGCGGCAACACCAACAGCTCGGCGTCGACCGCGACCTTGGCGGTGAGCGTGAACTTGTGCGGCGGCACCAGCGCCGACCAGCCGAGCATCTCCCCGCGGTTCTTCTCTTCGACGAGCACGTCCTTCTCGGTGCCGCGCACGGTCATCGGCAACGCCAGGTTCACCTGACCGGCCTCGAGGATGTAGAGCCGATCCGCCTCCTCGCCGAGGGTGAAGAGGACGGCGCCGCTCTTCGCGGTCACCTTCTCGCCGAGTGCGAGCACCCGGTCGCGCTCCTTGTCGGCGAGTCCCTCGAGCAGGTCGCAGCCGGCGGCCGCCGTCGTATTCGCAGTCATCAGGTCACCCGGGCGCTAGTTGAAGGACAACGACGACAAGGTGCGGGCGCGCAGGCTCTGCTTGGAGGGCTCGTGCATGAAGCTCTCGGCCGCCGCGTCTTCGAGGCGGATGTGGTGCTCGAGCTGGCTGAGGATGAGATCGATCGGCACGTTGTGCCACGGATCCGGGATGCGATTCTCGGCGGCAAAGAACTCGGACTTCGCCACCATCGCCTCGGGCTTCGCCTCGACCATGTCGGGCTCCGAAAACGCGCCCAACCCCAACACCAGACCGACACCCAAGAACCACACCACCAAACCGATGATCGCCGCCGTTGCTAGCATGATGCCTCCCTTTCTGCTCGTTCTCATTGCACCGAGCGTGCCGACCGAGCCACGCCAAGAAACCGGCCGAGAATCCGCCAAGTGGGGTGAAGGCCGTCGAAGCGCTGGCTGACAACTGCCAGCCTGTCATGCCGGCACCTGACGGAATGTCAGGGGAGTGGCCTGAGTGGTGCCGACCTGATACTCTCGACCTGTTCCTCTGCGCCGCGACCGCGGCGCGCCACGGATCCCGCTGCCATTAAGGTGCGACCCTCGAGGCCGAGCTGGGCTGGAATCGAGAGCGAGTGCGACTCTACCTGAACAACATGGCGCTCCGCCTCACCGTCGCGGTCGCCGGCGTGGTCGTGCTCGCCTTCACGGTCGGCGCCTACGTCTACTCCCGCCACCACTACGAAGGGTTGCTCGCGGCGCACCGCGCCAGCGCCCAGACCCAAGCCGATACCATCCGCATCGCGCTCGAGCGGATGATGGTGGAGAAGGACCGCAGCCTCATCGCGCAGATGGTCGAGAGCTTCGCCCACGATCCGTCGGTGTCGGCGGTGATGCTCTTGAACCGCTCCGGCAAGCTCATCTACTCCAGCGTCTCCCCGGGCACCGACGTAAAGCTCACCCGCGACTCCGCCACCTGCGTCACCTGCCACGAGGAGCCGCCCGAGCGCCGCGAGCTCAGCCGCAGCATCGAGACCGAGAACGGCGAGGTGTTGCGGATCGTCACGCCGATCATCAACCGCGAGCTCTGCCACAGCTGCCACAACGAGACCCAGCGTATCAACGGCGTCCTGATCGTCGACATCAAGGCCGGCGAGATGCGCGCCTCGCTGAACCGCGATCTGCTGCGGATGATCCTCATCAGCGGCCTCTTGGCGCTCGTGGTCATGGCGGGGATCGGCGCCATCCTCCGCCTCGGCATCCTCCGCCGCTTGCGGCTGTTCGAGACCACGGCCCGGCGGATCGCCGCCGGCGACTGGAGCCTGCGCCTGCCGGTGTCGGGCGACGACTCGCTCGCGTGGCTGGCGCGCCAATTCAACCAACTGGTCGACGCGGTGACCGGCCTGCTCGCCGACCTGCGGCACAAGAGCGACGAGCTCGAGACCATCATCAACAGCATCGACGACGGCGTCATCGTCATCGACCGTCACCTCATCGTCGCCGCCGCCAACGACGCCCTGGTCCGCCGCCTCGGCCGCGAACGGCCCCTGATCGTCGGCCAGCTCGCGAGCGACGTGTTCGCCGGCTGCTGCCCCGAGGCCGCCGCCGCGGTCGTCCTTTGCCTCAAGGACGGCGAGCGCCGGACGATCGCGGTCGAGATCGAAGCGCCGGGCGGGGCGACGCGCTTCGAGGAGATCCGGGCGTCGCCGATCTTGCGCGGCGGCAGCATCACCCACGTGGTGCAGATCTGGCGCGACACCACCGAGCGCCGCTTTGCCGAGGCCAGGGTCGCCGAGGCCCATCGCCTGGCGTCTTTGGGCATGCTCGCCTCCGGCTTCTCGCACGAGCTCAACACCCCGCTCGGCACCATCCTCACCTGCGTCGACGGCATCCGCCGCACCCTCGCGTCGACCCCCCTCGATCTCGACTACATCCGCGACTCGGCGCGCGTCGCCCAGGAGCAGCTGGTGCGCTGCCGCGCCGTGACCCAGCAGTTCTTGCGCATGGCCCGCGGCGACCCCGCGGGCGAGGACGTCGTCAGCCTCACCCCCCTCACCGCGGCGGTGGTTCGCCTCGTCGAGCCCACCGCCCGCGAGCGCGGCGTCAAGCTCACGGCCGCGCCGACCGCCGCCAGCCCGACGGTGCGCGCCGTCGAGTCCGACGTCCAGCAGGTGTTGTTGAACATCCTGATGAACGCGATCCAGGCGTGCGCCAAGGGCGGCCAGGTCGAGCTCGCGATCCTCCCCGGGCCGCCGCTGTGCGTCACGGTCAAAGACGACGGCCGCGGCATGACCCCCGAGGAGCTCGAGCACATCTTCGAGCCGTTCTACTCGCAGCGCGACGGCGGCTTCGGCCTCGGCCTGTTCACCTCGATCGAGCTCGCGCGCCGCTGGGGCGGCGCGATCCGGGTGACCAGCACGCCCGGGAGCGGCTCGCTGTTCACGATCTCGTTTCCGACCGCGCCGGTCGCGCCGCGCCTCGCTGCCAACGGGGAGAACCCATGACCGACGCGAAGACCATCCTGGTCGTCGACGACGACGACGCCTTTCGCACCGTGCTCGCCGCCGAGCTCCGCCACCGGGGCTTCGCGGTCACCGCCGCCGCGACCGGCGCCGAGGCGCTCGAGAAGCTCGGGGCCGAGCCGCCGAACGTGGTGCTCCTCGACCTGCGCCTGCCCGACATCGATGGTCTGAAGGTGCTCGCGGCGGGCCGGGAGAAGAACGCCGGCGTCGAGTTCATCATGCTCACCGGCCACGGCACCATCGACACCGCGATCGAGGCCATCCGCATGGGGGCCTTCGACTACACCGCGAAGCCGTGTCCGATGGACGAGCTCGAGATCCGGATCGCGCGCGCCTGCGAGCGCCAGGAGCTCCGGAAGCGCAACGACCTCTTGGAGCGGGCGCTGGCACCGGGAGACGGCGCCTCGGCCTGCGTCGGCGACAGCCCGGCCTTCCGCGAGGTCCTGCGTCTCGTCGACAAGGTGGCGCCCACCAACTCCACCGTCCTGATCACCGGCGAGACCGGGGTCGGCAAAGAGGTGATCGCCAAGCTCACCCACAAGAAGAGCCTGCGCGCCGCCAAGCCGTTCGTGACCGTCGAGTGCGCCGCGCTGCAAGAGAGCCTGCTGCAGAGCGAGCTCTTCGGCCACGTGCAGGGGGCGTTCACCGGCGCCGAGCGCAGCAAGCCGGGCCTGTTCGAGGTCGCCGACGGCGGCACGATCTTCTTGGACGAGATCGGCGAGGTCAGCCCCGCGACCCAGGTGAAGCTCCTGCGGGTGCTCGACGCCTCGACCTTCCGTCGGGTCGGCGGCACCACCGAGACCAAGGTCGACGTGCGGGTGCTCGCGGCCACCAACCGCGACCTGCCGGCCCTGGTGCGCCAGGGCCTGTTCCGCGAGGACTTCCTCTATCGGATCAGCACGGTGTCGATTCGCCTGCCGCCGCTTCGCGACCGCAAGGACGACATCGACGCGCTCACCCGGCATCTGCTCACGGTCTTCAACGAGCGCTTCGGCACCGCCCGCAAGATCGGCGGCGCGGCGCTGGCGCTGCTCTACGCCTACGACTGGCCGGGGAACGTCCGCCAGCTGTTGCACGCCCTGGAGAGCGCGATGATCGTCTGCGACGGCCCGGAGATCGAGCCGCGCCATCTGCCGGCGAGCCTCGCGATCCGCGCGCCCGCCCCGGCGCTTCTGGTCGCGGCCGCGCCGGAGCCGCTGTTGTCGTTGAAGGAGCTCGAGCGCCGCCACATCGAGCGCGTCCTCGCGGCGACCCAGGGCCGCCGCAAGGAGGCCGCCCAGGTGCTCGGGATCAGCGAGCGCAACCTCTACCGCAAGATCGACGAGTTCGGCCTCGGCGGCGCCAAGGCGTGACGCGCCTATTCGAGGTGCAGCACCACCATCTTCAGCTCGGTCATCTCCAGGACCGCGTAGCGCGGGCCCTCCTTGCCGAAGCCGCTGTCCTTGAAGCCGCCGTAAGGCATCAGATCGGCGCGCCACTGCGGCCCGTAGTTGACGTGGACGCTGCCGGCCTCGAGACCCTGGGCCATCCGCAGCGCCTTGTCGACGTCGCGGGTGAAGACCGACGCCGCGAGCCCGAAGCGGCTGCGGTTGGCGAGCGCCAGGGCCTCGGCCGGGCTCGCCGCCGGCATGAACGCCACCGCCGGGCCGAAGAGCTCGTCCTTGGCGAGCCGCATCTCCGGGGTGACGTCGGCGACGATCGTGGGTGACAACACCGCGCCCTGGCGCTCGTTGCCGATCACCAGGCGGGCCTTGGCGCCGACCGCCTCCGCGATCCAGCCCTGGACCCGAATCGCCTCCGCCTCGCGCACCAGCGGCCCGACCTTGGTGGCCGCGTCGCTCGGATCGCCGGCGGTGAGCGACGCGACCTTGGCCTTGGTCAGGGCGATCAGGTCCTCGTAGATCTCGCGCCCTGCTATCACCCGCTGCGCCGAGATACACACCTGGCCGGCGTTGCCGTAACCGGTCGCGGCGATCGCGGTCGCGGCCCGCTCCAGATCGGCGTCGGCGAGCACGACCAACGGCGCGTTGCCGCCGAGCTCCATCGTGACCTTCTTGATGCCGGCGGCGCGGCAGATCTGCTCGCCGACCGGGACGCTGCCGGTGAAGCTCACCTTGCGCACCCGCGGATCGCGGCACAGCGCCTCACCGACCTCGGCCCCCGGCCCGGTGATGCACGCGATCCCCTCCGGCGGCAGGCCGCTCTCGAGCAGCAGCCGCGTCAACGTCAACGCCGACAGCGGCGTCGACGACGGCGGCTTCAAGATCACCGCGTTGCCGGCGGCAATCGCCGGCGCCACCTTGTGCGCCATCAGGTTCAACGGGAAGTTGAACGGGCTCACCGCCACCACCACCCCGCACGGCACCCGCCAGGTGAGCCCCAGCTTGCCTTGCACCCCCGGCGCCGCGTCGAGGGGAATGGTCTCGCCGTAGAGCCGCTTTGCCTCCTCGGCGGCGATGGTCAGGGTCTGCACCGCGCGCGCCACCTCGGCGCGTGCCTCCGCGAGGATCTTGCCCTCTTCGAGCGTGATGGTGCGCGCCATCTCTTCCTGGTGCGCCTCGATCGCCGTCGCGGCTCTACGCAAGATCTCATAGCGCTCGTATGCCGACAGCCGCGCCATCGCCGCCGCGCCACGCACCGCCGCGGCCAGCGCCTGCTCGACGTCGTCGGGGCCGGCCTGCGGCACGCTGTCGAGGACCCGACCGTCGAACGGATGGATGACCTCGGTCTTCTTGCTGCCCGCGCACCAACGACCGGCGATGTACATCTCCATGGGCTTCACCTCGGCATGGGGCCCCATGGTAGTGGCACGCCGCGGGCGTGTAAACGCGGGGCGAGGGGTCGGGGGGATGCGGGCCACACAGCGCCACGGCAGCCGCGGCGCGGGAACCAAATGCTAGAGATCGACCTCTTGCTGTCCGACCACCAGCACGACCTTGTTGTTGCCGTTGATCTTGCGCACGTCCTCGAGCAGCGCCCGCGCCTCGCTCGCCTTCTTGAGGATCACGGTGAACACGACCTCGTCGAGGGTGCCGCCGGCCACGGTCTCGTAGGCCACCATCCGACTCTCCGAGAGATGGGTGCGAAACACCGGCTCCAGGATCTTGTCGGCGTCGGCGCCCGCCGGCAGGCGGACCCGCAGCGCGCGCTCCGCGACCCGGCGACTGAAGAGGTCGGTCTTGTGCATGAACACCAACACCGCGAGCACGGTGACGTCGGCGATCGCTGCGAGCATGTAGAAGCGGGTGCCGCAGGCCATGCCGATCGCCATGGTCAGGAACATGTAGCCCACGTCCCGGGTCTCTTTGACCGCGTTCCGGAAGCGAATGACCGACAGGGCGCCGACCAGCGAGAACGCCCGCGCGATGTTGGAGCCGATCACCAACATGATGAACGCGGTCACCATGCCCATCAGCACCAGGGTCTGGGCGAAGGACTGCGAGTAGGAGGTGCCGCGGTGAGTGAGCTTGTACACCGTGGCCGCCAGCACCGAGAGCACGAAGCTCAAGGTCAACACCAGCGCCACGTCGGTGAACGTAAAGGCGGTCGTCAGATCTCTGAACCGCTCCATCTCTTTGATCAGCTCATCCATGAATGGCTCCCGTCGGTGCTATCAGGTACCTGTCCTCACCCGCGAGCAGCCGGGCGACCCCGGCGCAGTACTTGCTAAATCGGTCCAGCGCACAGTCCTTGCGGGCGAGCAGCAGGCTCAGCCACAACGGCACCGCGTCGTTGGCCTTGACCTCCATGACCACGTGCGAAAGCTCCATGATCGAGTGGTGCGGCACCGCGTCGGTGAGCCCCATCGCCGGGGTTCCGCACCACAACAGCTCGTCGAAGGTCACCCGCAGGCCCGGCTCGTACGCGCGACCCATGAAGGCGCGCCGCACGTAGCCCACCAGGCACGACGGCTTGAGGAACAGGGTCTTCACCAGGTACTCGACCTCGCTCGCCACCGCGGCGTCGCCGCGATCCTCGAACTGCCGCGCCAGCTCCCCGGCGCAGAGCGCGTACGCCTCGGAGCGCTTCAGCGCCAGGCGGCGCTTCTGGGTGGTGCGGTTGATCCGCTGCTTGATCTCGATCATCACCCGCGGATCGGGCTCGGTCGTAAACTCGCCGTACTGGCGGATGCGCACCTTGCGACGGTATTTGATGCCGTCGAGCTTCGAGCGGTAGAACTGCAGATCCGGGGTGTCGTAGTACAAGCTCGTGACCTTGTAGACGCCGTTCTTGTCGCCCTCGCGGTCGGGATCGACGTGCAACAGCAGCTCTTCGAGCACCGCGTCCCGGGTCGCGACCGGGATGATGTACTTGAGCTCGTAGCGGTTGAAGCGCTTGATCACGGCAGCTCCACCAGCCGAACGATCACGACCTGATCCCGCTGCCGGCGCTTCTTCTTCTTCGCCGGCTTGTCGAGCCGCACCTCGACGAGCTGCGGGAACGGCCCCTCCGGCGGTAGCCGCCAGACGAGCTTCTCGCCCACCGAGGTCGCGCCGCGGCTCGTGCCCGTCGCGGTCTTCAGGCGCACCCCGATGTTGCCGCCGCGACCGGTCCCGGTGCGGCCAATCTCGACGGCGGCGTTCGGTCGCGGACCGCGCACCACCAGGTAGGCGTAGTCTTTCTCCACCACGCCGTCCTCGTTGGCGCTGATAATCCCACGCTCCCTGCCCTCGAGCAGGTTGTCGACGAGCTCGGGATAGCGCAGCATCGTCTGTTGCAGCAGGTCGAACTCGGCCGCTGACAGGGCCTTGCGCGCCCCGAGCCCGAGCTGGATCTGCATCTCCCAGACCCGCTCCAAGGTCGGCTTCTTCAGCCCCCACGCCGACAGCGCCGCTGCCGCACCCAGACACAGAGTGACCAGCACGAACCCGGCGCCCGGGCGAGCGCGATAGGGGATGCTCATGGCGCCTCCCCGCCGTCCAGGCTGACGCGCGGCGGCACCTGCGCCTCGAACTCGGCCCACGCGGACAGGCGCAAGACCTGCTCGAGGATGTGATTCAACGAGCCGCTCTCCACCAGATCGGTCTGGACGTAGCCGACGTCGATGGTCGTGTTCTTCGCGGCGTTCGCGACCACACCACAGCCCACCGCCGCGAGATCGCTGGCGCCGATGCTGCTGCCCCCGGCGTAGTGCATCTCCCGGCGGTTGGTGCGCAACGCCTCGCTCGCCTGGTAGACGAGGCTGCGGTTCAGCCGCACCTCCGAGTGGTTCTTGGCGAGGACGCCGACCTTGGCACCGGCGACCACCACGCCGTTCGCCGCCACCGCGCTCTCTTCCCCGGCCGAGATGCCGTTGTTGCTGCAGCCGAGGAGCACGCTGTCGGCGAGCCGGAGCTGCACCCCCATCAGATCGAGACAGTCGTCGCCGGAGTTGGCGACGCGGAGGCCGCGGAGATCGCCGCTCACGAACTCCAGGTCGATGCCGTCCTGGGGCCCGCCGCTCACCTCGAGCTCGTGCAACGTCAAGGCGGTGACGTAGGCGGCGTGCACGACGTCGTCGGTGGCGCCGTCGCCGGCGATCACGAAGTCGCGCAGGGTCACGTCGTGGGTGTCGTGGATGCCCAGCACCGCGTCGTAGTCGACGTCGGCGTAGCTCGCCCGCGAGCCGCCTTCGACCCGGACGTACACCAGCCGTGAGCCGGCGGTCTGTTGCCCCTGCAGCGCCACACCGCCGAAGGGCTGCGCCGGGTCGAGCCGCCCGATGACGACCGGCTCGAGCACGCTGCCGTCCGCGGTCACCGGGCCCAAGAACACCAGCGACGCGCCGGGCCCGAGCAACAAGCGCGTGCCGGCCTCGAGTAGGACGGCCTCGTGGGTCGCGAACACCCGACCGGTCTCGAGGCGCACCACGCCCGGGCCCAGCCGTACCACGGTATTCGCCGGCCGCGGCGGGTACTCCCAGGGATGCGGCGCCTTCTCGCCGGCCGCTAGGGCCGGGGCCAGATCGGCGACGGCGGCCGGCGCCGTCCGTTCTTCGACCGCCGCCCGAGGCGCGACCAGGTCGACGTGGACGCGCGTCGACCCTCGGGTGACCGTGTTGCCGAGATCCAGATCGGCGCTCGTCGGCCGGCAATCACGGACCGCCACGAAGTAGCGGTAGTGTTCGGGCGTCGCCTCGGTGCGGACGTCGCCGCGCTTCGGCTGGTTGTCGCTCCGCGCCACCAGGGTGAGCCCGGGCGCGAGATCGACGTAGTGAAACGGCGCCGTGCCGACCCCGACCTTACCGCTCGCGACCAGGGTGTCGCGGGTCGGGTCGTAGCGGCCGTCGCGGTCGCTGTCGGCGTGGACGACGAACGGGCTGCGACACGGGGCGTGCAGCGTCAGCTCGTTGAAGGCGTAGCCGACCTGACCGTCCACCGTCAGCACCAACGCCGCGACGTTGCCCCCCACCCAGGCGCTCGCGGCGCTCACGGTCCGCGCCTCGAGCAAGTTCAACAGGTAGCGGCTGCGGTTGGCGAAGGTCTCGATCTCGGCCTCGGCCGCGAGCGCCCACTTGGCCTTCGACATCGGCCGGCTCATGAAACGATAGAAGCGCGACACCCGCGGCAGGAGCTTGTAGGCATCCCAGTAGGGATCGGCGCTCAGATCCGGTGCGACCCGCCGGAAGGCGCGGGCGGCGCGCGCTCGGACCTCCGGCACCGAGGCCTTGCCGGTCAAGAGCTCGTAGACCAGGCGGTTGCGGATCGCGAGATAGCCCGGGGTGAGCTTCAGGCGGATGAGGAGCGGGTTGTCGACCAGGTTCAGCATCGGCTCGTGCTGGAAGCCGCGGAAGCTCCAGGCGACCGGCTCGAGCTTGCCGACGTACGGATCGAAGTAGAGCTTGTGGTTCGTGAGATAGTCGTGCTCAGCGCCGCCAAAGACCACATCGAGCGCGTCGAAGGCGGCGTAGCGCTCCAGGTTGACGTTCTCGTTCACGTAGCGCGCGAACTCGCGGTGCGTGCTGGCACCGACCGCCTGCAAGAAGCGCTCGATCTCGCCGGCGTCGTTCCGATGCGCCTCGTCTTTCCACGCCACCTTGGTCCAGCCGCTTTGCTCCCAGAACAGCGCCCCGGCGACCCGATCTTTGCGGACCACGTCGGTGTCGCCGGAGAAGATGCTCGCCGGGTAGCGCCGGCCACGACGCAGCAGACCCTCTTCGGGTTGCGCCTCGTAGCGGTAGACCCCCATGTCGCTGTTGTTGATCCGCACCCAGACCGGCTCGTACTCCGGCGCCAGCAAGCCCGCCTCCCGAGCCAGGTCGAGGATGATCTGGTCTTCGAGGCCGAAGGGCGTGACGTCGTTCAAGAGGTTGAACACCCGCACGCCGTCCAACAACGCCCCCGACTCCAAGTGCACCTTCATCGACTTCTGCGCTCCGAGCCGGTGCCAGGGCTGACCGCCGCGATACCGCACCCCGACCTTGTAGACCTCGTCGTCCTTCTTCAGGGTCGCGTCGACGTAGACCCCGGCGCCGGGCTTGCTGAGCTGCGAGCGCAGCTCGTCGAGCTTGGCGCGGGTGAGCGACAGCTCGAGGGTGGGCAGGACGCTCGTGCTCGGCCGGCTCGGCAACGTGAAGCGGTGCAGATCGCGCACCAGCTCGTCGTGCAGGAAGATCTGAAACAGCTCGGCGCTCAGCGGCTCGCGGCTCTTCAGCGCGCGGCGATAGCGGTCGACGTCGGCGTACACCGACCACCCGTACCAGGCGACCAAGAGCACGAAGGGCAGCGCCAGGATAGCGCCGGCGAACCAGGTGAGCTTGTAGAGCTGATAGAGCCAACGCACGCTGATCACGATCCGCCGGGGTGACGCAAAGCCAGAGGCAGCCGATCGTCGAAGGCGAGCTGCACCACGAGGCGGCGCTCCTCGGCGAGAGCGCTGTTCGCCTCGGCCCAGAGCTCCTCCGCCTGCACCATGAGCCGCAACGCTTTGGCGAAGTGGAGGTTCAGCCCGAGCCCGAGGGCGCGCGCCTGGTCGCGGTTCGCTTGAACGTTCTGGTCCAAGATCTCGACCTTCGCCACCGGGCGGATGCTCACCCCCGAGACCTTGGGCCCGCGCACCACGGCGTAGGCGATGCCAGCCAGCGTGCGGACGTCGTTTGCCACCAGCGGATCCTGGGCGTAGAGCGCCTCGCCGACGACCTCGAGCCGCGCCAGCCGCAGCCGCAGGTCGACGCCGCCGCTCGCGAAGCGTCGCGGCACGACCCCGACCACCCGGGCGTTGCGCAGCAGATAGCCTCCCGAGACCCCGAGCTCGAGCACCCGCGCCGGCTTGTAGGTCAGCCGCGCGCCGACGTCCTTGCCGTCGTCGACCTCGTCCTGGGTCGCGGTGCCGTTGTGGATCGCAACGGCATAGCCGAGCGACGCGATGCTGCCGTGGACCATCAGGCCGCGGTCGCGACCGCCGAACCCGGCGGCGATCGTCAGCTCCTGGTTCACCAGCCCCCGATCCACGAGAGGCAGCCGGCCGGAGGACGTCAGCTCGATCCGGCTGTAGGGCGTCTTGAACTGGCCGACCCTGACCCGCAGCAGCTCGCCCGGGCCGACGTCGACGTACGCGTCTTTGACCATCGGCACCTTTGAAACGTCGGCGTCGAGCTGCGCCGCGAGCCACCACATCGGCTGCAGATCGAAGGCCAGCCGCGCCCGCCGCAGATCGAAGGCAGCCTTCGGATCCTGATCCGAGAGCTTGAAGCGCCCGTGCACCCGCGCCCCTACGACCAGAGGGTCGGACACAGTTGACGGCGATGCGCCCCCGTCGCCACCCGCGGTGCCGTCACCGCCGCCCTCGTCGCCCATCGACCGCCGCTCCGCGGGCGACGCCGGTCGGTTCGCGTCCGGCGCCGGCGAGTCCGACCCGGCCGCAGCCTCGACCATCGGCGTCGCTGCCGGCGCTTCATGATCCGTGGCCGCGCTCGGCGGATCCACGGCGGCGATGGCACACAACAACAGGGTCGGGATCATCGGGCGCCTTTCGACGGTGCGCGAGGACGACGGCCGACTAAGGCGCGGGGATAGTGTAGCTGACGAGCTCTTCGGTCTGACCGCCGCCGAGCTCTTTGACCTTGCCGACGTCGGCCGCGTACCAGTAGGTCTTGTCGCTCCCGGTCGTGGCGTTGGTCTTGCGCAGCTTCAGACAGGTGAAGGTGCCCGCGGGTACGGTCACCGCCTCGGCAGCGGCGAGCACGGTCCAGCTGTCGGTCTTGGAGCTCGTGGTGGTGGCGCCGGCGGCCACCGATCGGTAGTCCGTCACCGCCTCGGTGTAGACCTGGTTCCAGGTGGCCCCCGACGCGGTGTGCGCCGCGGTCATGTCGACGCGAAGCTTGGAGGGCGTGTAGTCGGTAGCGATCTCGAGCGCGCCGCTCCCGGCGGCGAGCTCCTGCTCGCGATAGCGGATGATGACCCCGTTCACCGGGGCCTGCCAGCTCACGGTCTCACCGCTCAGCTTCTGGGTGCGCACCCGGTAGGCCTGGATCCCGACCTTGGTGCCGCCGACGTCCTCGAAGGCCTCGACGCTGTTGCTCTTGTTGGCCACCGCTTGGGTGAGAGTGTCGGTCACCCGGTAGACCCACGAGGCCCCCACCCCGAGCGGCAAGTAGGCTGCGACCGCGGTGCCACCGCCGCCGCCGTTGCCGCCCGAGGTGCTGTCACCCCCGCACGCCGTGACCCACAGCACCCCGACGCTGAGCACCAACGTTTTCCCGACTGCCATCCTTGCCTCCTGCTCGCCGGCCGCGGCGCGCGCGCCTCTCTCTTGTTTAGCGCAAACCGCCGCGGGCGACCACCCTACAATCGCGGCGCGGGCGGGGGCGCGGCCTACAAAGAAGACACGCACGTTGGGATTTGCTACATGGGTCGACCATGGCTCGCACGCTCAAGCCCCGCCGGCGGCGCCGCGGCGCCGCGGCAAGTCCCCTGTGGGTGTTCAAGTTCGGCGGCACCTCGGTCGGCACCGACCAGGCATTGCGCCTCGCCCTCAAGCACGTGCAAGGCGCCCGCGCCCGCCTGGTGGTGGTGGTCTCGGCGATGAGCGGGATCACCGACCTGTTGCTGCACGGCGTCCAGGCGGCCCTCGAGCGCGATCCGGCCGGCGCCGACGCGGCCGCGCAAAGCCTCGCCGAGCGCCATCTCCAGATGGCGGCCAAGCTCCTCGCCACCCCCGAGCGCCTGGCGGCGATGCAGCGCATCATCGACGAGGCGGTCGCCGAGTACCGCGCCATCTGCAAGAGCGTCGGCGTCCTCCGGGAGCTGAGCACCCGGACCTCGGACGCGGCGGCGGCGCGCGGTGAGCGCCTCCTCGCCCAGCTCTTTGCCCACGCGCTCGCCGAGCGCGGCGTCGCCGCGACTTACGTCGACGCCCACGACGTCATCAGCACCGTGCGCCGCCACGGCAGCTTGTGGCCGGACACCGAGGCCTGCCGCAAGGACGCCGCTGCTCACATCGCGCCGCTCATCGCCGCCCGCCGCATCGTGATCGTCCCCGGCTTCATCGGCCGGGGCCCGGACGGCGAGGTCGTCACCCTGGGCCGCGGCGGCTCCGACCTCTCGGCGACGCTGTTGGGCGCCAGCCTGGCGGCCGATCAGGTGACGCTCTACAAGGAGGTCGACGGCCTGATGACCGCCGACCCGAAGACCGTCAAGGACGCGCGAGTGCTCCCCGAGCTGCACTACCGCGAGGCCGCCGAGCTCGCCTACTACGGCGCCAAGGTGCTCCACCCGCGCACCATGATCCCGCTCATCGCCGGCAAGATCCCGCTGCAGGTGCGCAACACCTTCAACGCGGCGTTCTCCGGCACCCGCATCGCCGCCGACGTCGAGCCCGGCGCCTACCCCGTCAAGGCGCTCACCGCGATCCGCGACCAGGCGCTGCTCTCGGTCGAGGGCAAGGGCATGATGGGGGTGCCGGGCATCGCCGGTCGCACCTTCTCGGCGTTGGCGCGCGAAGGCCACTCGGTGACGATGATCAGCCAGGCGTCGAGCGAGGCGAGCATCTGCTTCGTGCTGCCGGAGAAGGAGAGCGACGCCTGCCGCAAGGTGTTGCTCAAAGAGTTCGCCTCCGAGCTCGAGGCCGGCGACGTCGACGCGGTCTCGGTGCTGCGGCACCTGGCGCTGATCGCGGTGGTCGGCATCGGCATGCGCGGCACCCGCGGCATCGCCGCCCGCACCTTCAAGGCGCTCGCCGAGAATGACGTCAACATCATCGCCATCGCCCAAGGCTCGAGCGAGCTGAACATCACCCTGGCGATCGAGGAGACCAAGGTTGCGGCGACGCTGGTCGCGCTGCACCGCGAGTTTCAGCTCGACCGTCTCCGGCCGCTCGCCGAGGCCGCCGCCGGCGACGCCGCCGTGACCCTGATGGGCTTCGGCCAGATCGGCCGGGCGCTGGCGCGGCAGCTCGTGGCGCAGCGCAATTACTTCCGCCATGATCTGGGCCTCGAGCTCCGGCTGATCGCGATCGCCGACCGCTCCAGCGTCAAGGTCGCGGAGCCGGCGTTCGCCGATCCGGAGATCCTCCGCCTCGCGGAGCAAAAGGAGCGCGGCCACGCCCTCGGCCGAGCTCGCCGCCTTGTCGACACCCGCCGCGCCCTCGCCGACAAGGTCTGGGTCCTGCCGCAAAGACGGCCGCTGCTCGTCGACCTGACCGCCGGGGACACCGCGCCGCTGTTGCAGGACGCCCTCGACCACGGCGTGCACCTGGTCCTCGCCAACAAGAAGCCGCTGGCGGTGTCGCAACGGGACCACGACGCGTTGTTCGCCGCCGCCCGCGAGCGCGGCCTCAAGATCCGCTACGAGGCCACCGTCGGCGCCGGCCTGCCGGTGTTCGACACCCTGGCCAAGCTCAAAGAGGCGGGCGACAAGATCGAGCGCGTCCTCGGCTGCCTGTCGGGGACCCTCGGCTTCCTGCTCACCCAGGCGGAGCAAGGCGTGCCGTTCTCGCAAGGCGTCGCCCGCGCCCGCGCGCTCGGCTACACCGAGCCCGACCCCAAGGACGACCTCTCGGGCATGGACGTCGCCCGCAAGGCGCTCATCCTCGCCCGCACCCTGGGCGCGCGCCTGGAGCTCGCCGACGTCCGGGTCGAGCCCCTGTTCCCCGCCCACCTCGCCCACCTGGCGCCCGATGCGTTCGTCGCCGCCCTCGCGAGCATCGACGCGGAGTTTGCGGCCCGGATCCAGGCGGCGAGCAAGCGCGACACGGTGCTGCGCTACGTGGCCCGGATCGAGGGCGACGCGGTCTCGGTGGGGATCGAAGCGGTGCCGGCGGCCTCGCCGATGGGGCGGCTGCACGGCACCGACAATCAGATCGTGGTGCACTCGAAGCGCTACCACCACAACCCCCTCGTCCTCACCGGTCCGGGCGCCGGGGCCGAGGTCACGGCCGCCGGGGTGCTGAACGACATCGTCGCCGTCGCCAAGGCCACATGAGCGCCGGCTCGCCAAAGCGCCGGCCCCAGCCGCGCCGAGGTCGCGGCGCTCGGCGCCTTGCCACGGTGTTCGCGCCCGGCAGCGTCGGCAACGTCGGCCCGGGGTTCGACGTCCTCGGCCTCGCGGTCTCGGGGATCGGCGACACGGTGTCGGTCGAGCTCGACACCGACGCCACCGAGGTGCGGGTCCGCGGCCGCGATGCGCGGCTCATTCCCACCGCTCCGGAGCACAACGCCGCCGCCATCGCCGCGTTCGCGTACCTCGAACGCAAGCGCTACCGGGGCGGCTTGCGGCTGGACCTCGAGAAGGGGCTACCGCTGTCGGGCGGGCTGGGCGGCAGCGCCGCGAGCAGCGTCGGCGGCGCGTTGGCCGCGGCGTTGGCGTTCGGCGCGCGGTTTGACCCGGAGGCGATCCTCACCGCGGCCGCGGCGGGCGAGGCCGCGGTGGCCGGACGGCACTACGACAACCTCGCGCCCTGCCTGTTCGGCGGCGTCACCCTGCTCGTGCCCCCGGTCGCCGGCGACCAGGTGCCACACGTCGCCCGGATCCCGCCGGCCCGACCGTGGGTCCTGGCCCTCGTCACCCCGGCGTTTCGCCTGCCGACCAAGAGGGCCCGCGCGATTCTGCCGCGGCACAGCGCCCGCGCGTTGTGGGTGCCGCAGATGGCCCGCACCGCGGCCTTGGTGCACGCCATCGCCACCGGCGACGAAGGGTTGGCGACGCTCGCGCTCGACGACTTGTACGCCGAGCCGTTGCGCGCTCGCCTCATCCCCCACTTCGACCGCGTCAAGCGCGCCGCCCTCGGTGCCGGCGCGATCGGCTGCTCGGTGAGCGGCGCCGGGCCGACGCTGTTCGCGCTCTGCCGCAGTCGCGCCAGCGCCGCCCGCTGCGCTGCGGCCATGCGGCGCGCCTTTGCTCCCCTCGCCGCCACGGTCCACGTGGGCGGCATCGCCGCGACCGGCGCCCGGAGGATCTCGCGATGACCGAGCAGTTGCGCTGCGTGTTGTGTCGCCAGACCTACCCGGTTGGCGAGGTGCGCTACGAGTGTGACTGCCACGGGCTGTTGGCCGTGGAGCATCCGCCGGCGGCGTGGCAGGGCGTCGACACCGAGTTGTTCGACTCGCGGCAGCGAGGCAGCGCCGAGATCGACCTGAGCGGCGTGTGGCGCTTCCGCGAGGTCGTGCGCGCCTTGCCGCCCGCCGCCATCATCACCCATCCCGAGGGCGCGACCCGCCTCTACGCCCGGGCGGCGCTCTGCCGCTACGCCGGGCTCGAGAGCCTGCACTTCAAGCACGAGGGCGAGAACCCCACCGGCTCGTTCAAGGACCGCGGCATGACGGTCGCGACCTCGCAGGCCGTGGCGCAGGGCGCCACCGCGGTCGCCTGCGCCTCGACCGGCAACACCTCGGCGGCGCTCGCCGCCTACGCCGCCCGCGCCGGCCTCCAGGCGCTGGTGTTCCTGCCGGCCGGCAAGGTGGCGCTCGGCAAGATGGCGCAGACCCTGGCCTACGGCGCGCGCTGCTTCGCGGTCCGCGGCGACTTCGACGCCGCGATGCGTTTGGTCACCGACGTCTGCCGGACGTTGGGGGTCCACCTGTTGAACTCGAAGAACCCGTTCCGCATCGAGGGTCAGAAGACCATCGTCTGGGAGATCCTGCAGAACCTCGCCTGGGACCCGCCCGACTGGATCGCGGTGCCGGCCGGCAACCTCGGCAACACCAGCGCCTTCGGCAAGGCGATCGAGGAAGCCGTGGCCGCCGGCTGGATCAAACGCGCGCCGCGCTTGCTCGCGGTGCAGGCCACGGGCGCCAACCCGTTCTACCTGAGCTACGCCGCCGGCTTTCGTACGAGACACCGGGTGCAGGCCGACACCATCGCCACCGCGATCCGCATCGGCGACCCGGTGAGCTTCGACAAGGCGAGGGCGGCGATCGAGTACACCCGCGGCGTCGTCACCGAGGTCACCGACCCCGAGCTGATGGCGGCGAAGCGCATGATCGATCAGAGCGGCCTGGGCTGCGAGCCGGCGAGCGCCTGCTCTTTGGCCGGGGTCCGGAAGATGGTCGCCGCCGGGGTGATCGCCAGAGGCGAGCGCGTGGTGTGCGTGCTCACCGGCAACCTGATGAAGGACCCCGACGCGGTGCTAGAGGAGCTCCCCGGTGTCGCGAGCGTCGCGAAGCCGGTCGAGATCGAGCCGACCCTGGACGCGGTCCGCGCCCTGCTCGCGCCCGGCGGCCGACCCGGGTAAGGCGAAACCTATTCGGTCGGCACCAGCTCGTAGTCGGCGTACAGGTCGTTCTTGTAGGTGACCATGGTCGCGACCACCCGCTTGTCGCCCTTGGTGACCGTCAGCGACGTCGCGCCCTCGGCCCCCGGTTCGCGGGTCCAGCCCTTGCCGTCCGCCAGCTTGCCGAGCAGGGCCGAGCCTTCCGACGCCGTCGTGATGGTCTTGAAGAAGACCCGCAGCGCGCCGTCGACCTCGCCGCAGATCCTGGCGTCCGGCGGCAAGAGCTCCGCGATCTCCTTCCACACCGCAGGCATCGGCTTGGGATCGCAGCCTTTGTTGGCGCAGGCGGAAAGGCCGTAACCGAGAGCGACAACGAACAATAGCTTGGTAATGGTGCCCATAGCCCCGTCATAGGCCGGGGCACCACCGCAGTCAAACCTAGCCAACCGCGACCATGCGCTCGATCGGCAAGAGCGCCCGGAGCCGCAAGTCCTCGTCGAGGACGATCTCCGGCTTCAGGTCGCGCAGGCAGCGGTAGACCTTCTCCAGCGTGTTCAGCTTCATGTGCGGACAGGTGCTGCAACCGCAGCTCGGATCGTCCCCGAGGCGTTCGGGGGCGGCGGCGATGAAGGTCTTCCCCGGCGACGCCTTGCGCATCGTGTGCAGGATGCCGGCCTCGGTGGCGACGATGAACTCGGTCTTCGGGCTCGCCTGCGTGTGGTCGAGCAGCGCCTTGGTCGAGCCGACGACGTGCGCGTGCTGCAGCACCTCCGGCCCGCACTCGGGGTGGGCGATGAGCTCGGCTTGCGGATGCTCCGCCAAGAGCCGCAGCAGGTGCTTCTCGTTGAAGGTCTCGTGGACGATGCAGGTGCCCGGCCAGAGCAACAGCTCGCGGTCCGCCTTGCTCGCGACGTAGCGGCCGAGGTTGATGTCGGGGCCGAAGATGATCGGCGTCCCCTTGGGGATCGAGCTGACGACCGCGACCGCGTTGCTCGAGGTGCAGACGTAGTCCGACATCGCCTTGATGGCGGCGGTGGTGTTGACGTAGCTCACGACCACCGCGCCCGGGTGCTTGGCCTTGAACGCCGCGAACGCCGCCGGCGGGCAGGACTCGGCCAACGAGCAGCCGGCCGCCAGATCCGGCAACACCACCTTCTTCTCCGGGTTCAGGATCTTGGCGGTCTCGGCCATGAAGTGGACGCCGCACAACACGATCACCCGCTTGTCGGTCTTCTGCGCCGCGCGCGCCAGCGCCAGCGAATCACCGAGAACGTCGGCGACCTCCTGGATGTCGGGCTCCTGGTAGTAGTGCGCCAGGATCACCGCGTCCTGCTCGCGCTTCAAACGCGCGATCGCCGCGAACAGGTCCAACTCTGGATCGATCTCGCTCGTCACCACGACTCCTGGTCGGCCCGCGACCCGACGCTCGAAAGATAACGGCTCCGGCGCCGACAAGAAAGGCGGTGCCTCATCGCGTCGCCCCGGGCTCCGCGACCTCGACGACCGCGAAGAAGGCGCTCGCCGGCGCCGGGTCGCGAAAGCCCAAACGCAGCTTGCGGCGGGGCCCGGCGGGATCGCCCGGATGTCCGGACAGCGCCCGCAACACTGGCAGCGCGTGCGGGAACATCAGCAGGTTTTGCACCTCGATCTGCAGCTCGGAGTCCGGGGAGTACCGCGACAGGGTCGCCGCGGCCTCCAGCTGGCTCGCCAGCGCGGTGCCGAAATGCACGCCGCGGTTGCCACCGTCGCGGTGCAAGCGCGCGGCCATCGACGCCGTAACCACCAGCAGCGCGACCCCCACGGCCGCGCCGACCGCCGAGAGCACGCGTCGCTGCCACGCGCCCCGCCCGAGCCTGGTGACCGCCAACCACCAGAAGCCGGCGTAACAGATCCAGACCCCGTTGTAGTAGTGCGGGTGGGTGTGGCGCTTCAGCACGCCCTGCATCAGCCACGACAGCGCCAAGGTCACGAGGCAGAGCCAGGCCAGATGGAAGTCATCGGCGCGTCCAGCCGCGGCGAGCCCGGGGTCGTCGCCCGGGCGCCGGCGCACCTCGAGGATCGCGACGCCGATGCCCGCCCACACCAGAACGTAGCTCAACCAGCTGAGGAACACCCACGGCCGCGACCCTGGAACGCGCTCCCGCCAGTCCTCGCCCAGAAAGTACTCCAACCCATCTGCCGACAGCACCCGCCCACCCGCCAACGCGAACGCCCAGCGCGTCGCGGCCGACGGCCGCTCCATGGCCGGCGGTGACATCCGCGGAGCGCCGACATCGATCGAAAGCGCGGCCAGCGCACTCACGGGCTCGCGCCCCAACCGCGACAGCCAGGGCGCGGCGACGAGCAGCACCACGAGCGCCTGCAACAGCAGCGTCCGCCGCTGCTGCCGCAAGACCGAGCGCTCGAAGACCCAGGCGTGCAGCAAGATCGCGATCGCCAGCGGCGCGATCATCGGGTGGATCAACACCCCGAGCGCGAGCAGCAGCACCACCAGCCACGCCTTCCAGGGCGCCGCGCTGCGGCACCAGGACAGGTGGCCGGCCGCCGCCAGCGCGCCGATTGGGATCAACCAGGTGTTGTCCCAGAGCTGGCGGGCATAGAGCCACGCGTAAGGTGAAGCAACGAGGACCGGCACCCAGATCGGTCGCAGCCGCGTCGAGCCGGCCGCGAGCCACAACAACGCGACGCAGGTGAGGACGCCGAAGATCAGGGTGCGTCACACCACGAGGTCGACCAGGTCGCAGGTCAGGCGCAGGAGCCCGGCGTAGATCCACACCGCCCCCGGCCCGTAGGTGACCCCGACCGTGCCCCGCAGCCCCTCGGTCGCCAGCGTCCCCGTGGCGTTCATCGCCGCCGCCTTGGCGAGCAGCAGCGGCTCGTCGTTGATCCACTGGGTGTCCCCCGGCCACACACACCGCGCGCCGGTGATCGCGCCGCAGAGGAGCACGGTCACGATCCACTCGGTGCGCCGCCCCATGCGCGGCATCATAGGGGCCAACGCCTCGGGTCGACAACCGGACCAATGTCCTCACGGCCGCGTGCGCCCCGAGAGTAAGGTCGCCGCCGTCCCCGAAAAGGAGCGACCCGATGCGACTCGAGATCACTGCCGGCAGCGCCATCCCCCGTCGTCTCGCGACCCTGGCGCTCGGCGTCAGTCTGGCCGCGGCCTGCAGCCAGGAGGCGGCGACCGCCAGCTACTGCGGCCAGGCCGGGACTTATTCGGTCCCCACCGGCGACAGCTGCGAGTGCCTGCCGGGGTACGGCTGGCAGAACGGCGCCGATCCCGACAACTACCAGTGCGTGTTTCAAAACCAACCGACCGGCTGCGTCCCCGACTGCAGCGGCCGGACCTGTGGCCCCGATCCGATCTGCGGCCGGTCGTGCGGCGTCTGCGCCAGCGGCATGTGCAGCGACGCCGGCCAATGCGACGGCGTCACCTGCGCCAAAGACTGCAGCGGCCGGCGCTGCGGCCCGGATCCGGTCTGCGGCCAGTCGTGCGGCACCTGCGGCTCGGGCAGCTGCACCGCGGACGGCGCCTGCAGCAACGTCAACGCCGCCTGCGACCTCGTGACCCAGGCGCCCTGCTTCGGCAACGAGAAGTGCACGCTCGACGCGAGCAACAACCCGGTGTGCGCGCCGCTTTCGACCACGGGCCCGCGCCTGGAGGGCCAGAGCTGCACCTACCTCGCGAGCGGCGACACCTGCGGCCGCGGCCTGGCGTGCTCGCAGGCGAGCGCCGCCGACCTGCCCCGCTGCTATCGGATCTGTGACCTGAACGGCGCCGGCTCGACCTGCACCTACGCCGGCGGCTCCGCCTGCGTCTTCGAGCTGACCGCGAACGCCGGGCTCTGCAGCCTGCCCTGCGACCCCTACGCCGACACCTGCGCCGCCGACCTTTACTGCGGCACCTTCGTCGCCGGCGACCAGCTCCTGTTCGCCTGTGCGCCCACCCCGGCCGGCGGCGCGTTGCCGCTCGGGGCGAGCTGCGCTTCGGTCTCCGACTGCGTCGCCGGCGCGGTCTGCGTCGACGCCGGCAGCGGGCCGCACTGCTTTCGGCTGTGCGACGCCGGGCACGGCTGTGGCGGCAGCAGCTGCACGTCGATGGCGGCGGGCGGCATCGCGCTCAGCAAAGGGTTCTGCAACCAGTGCCTCCCGGACTGCAGCGGCGTCGCCTGCGGCCCCGACCCGGTGTGCGGCACCTCGTGCGGCAGCTGTGCCGCCGGCAGCACCTGCGACGGCGGCAACTGCTGCACCCCGAGCTGCGCCGGCAAACAGTGCGGCACCGAGCCGATCTGCGGCACCTCGTGCGGCACCTGCGCCGCGGGCTCGGTGTGCACCGCGGCCGGCACCTGCTGCACCCCCGACTGCAGCGGCCGCAGCTGCGGCCTCGACCCGGTCTGCGGCACGTCCTGCGGCAGCTGCAGCGGCAACAACACCTGCGCCAGCGCCGGGCAGTGTACCTGCGTCCCGGACTGCAGCGGCCGGAGCTGCGGCCCGGATCCGAAGTGCGGCACCTCGTGCGGCAGCTGTGGCACCGGCAGCACCTGCAACGGCGGCAGCTGTTGCACCCCCAACTGCACCGGCAGGAGCTGCGGCACCGACCCGGTGTGCGGCACCCCCTGCGGCTTCTGCGGCGGCCGCCAATACTGCAGCGGCAGCCAGTGCGCCTCCTGCCAGCCGCTCAACGGTGGTTGCACCTCGACCAGCCAGTGCTGCCAGCAAGCCGGGGTCGACATCGAGTGCCAGTACGGCGCCTGCGAGCAGTGCGCCGGTCAGGGCTACGATTGCAGCAGCGTCGGCTGCTGCAGCGGCCTGTTCTGCAACCCGGCCGGGATGTGCAACCCGCGCGACTGCTCCGAGCTCGGGATGCGCTGCAGCACGCGCTACGACTGCTGCGACGACGCCGTCTGTGACGCCGACGCCGGCTATCGCTGCCAGCGCTGCCGCGACCAGGACGTGATGTGCTCGGTGAGCAGCCAGTGCTGCTCCGGGCTCAGCTGTCGCAGCGGCTCGTGTCAGCCGTAGGCCCGGCGCGGCCGGCCCTACAGCCGCGCCACCAAGAGCTCGCGGTTGTACACGAACTCCTTCGGCAGGGTCGCGTGCAGCTTCATGAACAGCTCCTCCTGCATCAGCACCTCACGGCGCAGCTCCTCGGGATCGGTCTGCTGCAACTTCTCGAGGTCGGCCTTCGAAAAACCTGACAAGCCCTCGAGGTCGACCTGCTCCGGCTTCGGCATCCAGCCGAGGATGCCCTCCTCGGCCCCGGCCCGGTGGTGGCAGCGGTCGACGATCCACTTCAACACCCGCAGGTTCTCGCCAAACCCCGGCCACAGAAAAGCGCCGTTCTCGCCTTTGCGGAACCAGTTGACGTGGAAGATGCGCGGCAGGCGCTTGATGCGCTTGCGCATGTCGATCCAGTGGCGGAAGTAGTCGCCCATGTCGTAGCCGCAGAAGGGCAACATCGCCATCGGATCGCGGCGCACCTCTCCCACGCCGCCGGTCGCCGCCGCCGTGGTCTCCGAGCCGACGGTGGCGCCCATGTAGACCCCGTGCACCCAGTTGAAGGCCTGGAACACCAGCGGGATGGTGTTGGCGCGCCGGCCGCCGAAGATGATCGCCGACAGTGGCACGCCTCTTTGATCCTCGGCCTCGGCCGCCAACGCCGGGTTGTTGTGCATCGGCGCGGTGAAGCGGCTGTTGGGGTGCGCCGCCGGCTCCTTGCTCTGCGGCGTCCAGCGGTTGCCCTTCCAGTCGATGCACTCGGCGGGCACCGGGCCGTCCTTGCCTTCCCACCAGAGGTCGCCGTCGGCAAGCAGCGCGACGTTGGTGAAGAAGGTGTCCTTGCGCATCGTCGCCATGGCGTTGGGGTTGGTCTTCTCGTTGGTCCCCGGCACGACGCCGAAGTAGCCATACTCCGGGTTGATGGCCCAGAGCGCGCCGTCATCGCCGGGCTTCATCCAGGCGATGTCGTCGCCGATGGTCTCGACCTTCCAGCCGGCGAAGTGCGGTGGCGGGACCAACATCGCCAGGTTGGTCTTGCCGCAAGCGCTCGGCAGCGCCGCGGCGAGGTACGTCGACTCGTGCTCGGGGGACGTCACCTTGAGGATGAGCATGTGCTCGGCGAGCCAGCCCTGGCCGCGCGCCCGGTAGGAGCCGATGCGCAACGCCAGGCACTTCTTGCCGAGCAGCACGTTGCCGCCGTAAGCCGAGCCCACCGAGATGATGCGGTTCGCGTGCGGGAAGTGGGTGATGTAGCGGTGCTCGGGGTTCAGGTCGAGCATGCTGTGCAGGCCGCGGTTGAAGTCGTCGGAGTCTTGGAGCTCGGCGTAGGCGACGTCGCCCATCCGCGTCATGATCCCCATGCTCAACGCGACGTAGATCGAGTCGGTGAGCTCGACGCCGACCTGCGACAACGGCGACCCCGGCGGCCCCATCAAGTAGGGCACGACGTACATCGTCCGGCCGCGCATCGCCCCCTCGAGCAGGCCCTTGAGCTTCTGGTGCATCTCGCGCGGCGGCGCCCAGTTGTTGGTGGGCCCGGCCTCCTCCCGGCTCTCGGTGCAGATGAAGGTGCACTGCTCCACCCGCGCGACGTCGTTCGGATGCGAGCGGTGCAGATAGCAGCCGGGCCACTTGTCGGGGTTGAGCGGGATCAAGATCTTCGCCGCCACCGCCTCGGCGAGCAGCGCCGTGCGCTCCGCCGCCGAGCCGTCGCACCAGAAGACCTTGTCGGGCCGCGTCTGCGCGGTCACCTCCGCCACCCAGTCGATGACGTGCACGTTGCTGGTGTTCCGACAGCCGAGCTCGCGACGCTGCATGGCCCACCTCGTGGTTCGCGGGCGACTAGAGTACGCGAACTGCGGCCGCGGCGCGACCGTTGTCTTGACGCAGAGCGACGTGGCGCGCGCCGGCGACCGAGATACCGGCGGCGAATGGTTGAGCATTGACGTCATGTTGCCGTATCCTAGGGTTCGTGAACCCAAGCCCCCTCCCGGCTGTCGCCCTGTGCCCACCGAGCACGGCAGCCGCTCGCGGTTGCGCCCCAGCACGGTCGGGGCCCCGCGCGGCGCTCGGCATCGTCGGCGGGCTCGTTACGCTCGTCGGCTGTCAGGACTACTCGTTCCTCTACCGGCCGCATCAGCGCGTCGCCACCACCCAGGTGCACGAGATCGTGATGCGCAACAGCGACACCGACATCCTCTTCGTCATCGACAACTCCGGGTCGATGCAAGAGGAGCAGGACAACGTCATCCGCAACACCCGGCTGTTCATCGACGAGCTCGCGCTGTCCGAGAACGCCTACCGCGTCGGCATCGTCACCACCGACGCGATCGACGAGAAACACCCGGGTGAGGACGGCGGTCGCCTGCGTATGGTGCGCGCCAACCAGACCAGGCTCAACAACGCCGGTTGCGGGATCGGACCGGACACCAGCCCCCTGCCCTACCTGGTCCGGCCCAACCTCGACGACCCGCAGGCCGACGCCAAGCGCTGTCGCCTGGTGCAAGACTTCACCGCCACGGTCCAGAGCCTCGGCACCGGCGGCTCGGGCCGCGAGTCCGGGATGCTCTCGGCCCGCAAGGCCCTCGACTCGCGCCTGGCGACGATCGCCGCCCACAACGCCGGGTTCTTGCGAGACGGCGCCGACCTGGCGTTGATCTTCCTCTCCGACGAAGAGGACTGCGCCTTCGAAGACTACGGCACCGGCGACTGGCCGAACGCTCAATGCTACGAGGACACCGCGCACGCCATCCCGCCGGCGTCCCTGCTCGACTTCTTCGCCAACTTGAAGAGCGTCGACTCCGGCGTCCGCAAGGTGCGCGCCGCGTTGATCGCGGGCGGCATCAAGTCCGGCGAGTCCGGCAGCGACTTCACCCCCCGCGGCTGCGTCCTCGAGCCCGCCGGCCCGAGCGCGGCGTGCGGCTGCTGGAGCTCGACGGACGACAGCTTCTTCTGCACCTATTTGAACGGCTTCGGTCAGCCGTGCAGCAGCACCGCCGGCTGTGGCGGCAGCCCCGGCGACCGCTGCGCCGCCGCCCCGGGCGGTCTCTGTGACACGCCGCGCTGCGAGGCGCTGCCGGCGGTGCGCTACCACGGGTTCATGGCCGAGCTTCGCCGCCGCCGTCTCGCGGTGGGCTTCTCCCGCGGCACCTATGAGGACTCGATCTGTCAGAACGAGTACGACCAGACCCTGCTGACCATCGCGCGCACCGTGGTGTTGTCGAGCTGTTTCTCCCTCGAGACGCCGATCACCGACCCCGATACGGTGCGCCTGATCGTGCGCCCCGTCGGCAGCACCGACGCCGACACCCTGGTGCCCCGGTACTCGCCGGACGCCGCCGACACCGGCGCCGTGTGCCACGACTGCGGCCTGTGCGCGGGCGGCGGCTGGCAGCTGATGGATCCGAAGACCATCTGCCTGCAGTGCGGCCTGAAGAAGCAGACCGGCGACGAGTTCTTGCTGACCGCGATCACCGAGATGGTCGGCTTCGACGACGGCGGCAAGCCGTGACCCGACCGACCCGGGCACTCCGCACCTGCTTTGATTCCCGCGCGACCGCTGCGGTCGCGCTCCCCCCCCCCACTCCCCCAACCCCTCGCCCCCGGGTGGGGCGAGGGGCGCTGGCCCACCCACGTCCAGCGTGTCTCGTGCTCGTCGCCGTGCTCGTCGCCGGGTGCGAGACGAACGACATCGGCAAAGAGTGCGCCGGCATGTCGATCCCGACCCAGAGCGGCGCCACCTCCGAAGGCGACGTGTTCCGCGCCCAGGGCTCCGAGGCCGTGGAGTACGACACCGCGTTCCCGTGCGCCGACATCGTCTGCGTCGCCACCCTCGGCACCAAGCCCTACTGCTCCCGGGAGTGCGCCACCGACCGCAACTGCCCGCTGGCGTTCGAGTGCAAGACCGTCATGACCTACGGCCCGTTCGCCGAGCGCCAGTACTGTGTCTGGCGCACCTGCGAGCGCGACCAGGACTGCGGCGACCCGTGGACCATCGCCTGCAAAGAGGTCCCGGAGCTCAGCCTCAACGTGCCCTTCAAGGTGTGCGGCTGGCGATAGAGCCGCTCTCGTCTT
This sequence comes from Deltaproteobacteria bacterium, assembly GCA_016218825.1. Lineage (GTDB taxonomy): Bacteria > Myxococcota > XYA12-FULL-58-9 > XYA12-FULL-58-9 > XYA12-FULL-58-9 > JACRCV01. The sequence goes on along the minus strand of JACRCV010000042.1, from coordinate 16,952 downwards.
TATTTGATTCCCGCGCCGCGGCCGCCGCGGCGCTCCCCACCCCCACCCCCGGAATCCCCCGCCCCCGGGGGGGGCGGGGGACGGACGGTGTCCACCTGAACGCGCGCTAGCGGCGCTTCTTGCCCTTGGTCGCCGGCGCCTTGCCGGGGGCCGACCGCAGCGGTGCTTGCACTTTCTCGACCGTGGCCTCGAGCTCGACCCTGCCGGCGCGGTGGCGGTCGTAGGCGCCGTCCTCGATCCGCAGGCGGGTGGCGTCGATCGCCCGGCTCGTGAGGTACGCGGCGATCGCCTGCGCCCGCGCCGCGGCCATCGCCCGACTCTTGGGGCTGCGGCGCTCCGGGAAGACCGTCATCTTGACCTTCGCGACCTCCGGGTGGTCGCGCATGATCGTCGCCAGCTGATCCAAGACCTGCTTCGAGGTCGGCAACAGCCCGGCGGTGTCCTTGATGAAGGTCGGCTGGCGGTTGAGGACGATGCCGTCTTGCTGCAGCACCACCAGCCACGCGCCCTTGCCGCCGTCCGGACAGCCGTCGTCGTCCTGGAAGGCGTTCTTGTCCTCGGCGACGTCGGGGCACATGTCGCCGTAGTCGAGCAGACCGTCGTGATCGTTGTCGGCATCCGGACAGCCGTCGTCGTCCTGGAAGCCGTCATAGTCCTCGGACTCGAGCAGACACTTGTCGCCCGTATCTGGAATGCCGTCGTTGTCGCCGTCGGCCTGGTTCACCACCGCGCAGCCGTCGTTGATGCGCGGCCCGACCTCGTTCGGGCAGTCGTCGTCCTCGTCGGCGATGCCGTCGCCGTCGTTGTCGTGGTCGGGACAGCCGTTGGCGTCCTCGAAGCTGTCGTGATCTTCGGGCTGGGTCGGGCACTTGTCGTGGATGTCGGGGACGCCGTCCTGATCGGTGTCGAGCACCGGATCGTCGGACACGAAGTCGACCGCCAAGAGCACCCGTACGAGCGGCTGCCCATAACCGCGCAGCAGGCCGATGCCGAGACCGCAGGCCACCGAGATCGGTCCGGGCTTGCGGGTCGCGAGCAGGCGCAACGCCACCCGTCCCTCGAGGGTGCCGACCCCCGCCCGATCCCTGGTCATCGGCAGCTGACCGGCGAGCTCGCCGACGAGCAGCGAATCGTGCTCGTGACCCTGTCTGCCGGTCGCGGTCGCGACGCCGAGGCCGTAGGTGATCTGATGCCCGAGGCGCGCGTCCCCGAGGACCTCGGGCGCCGGCCGCACCCGCAGGCCGAGGTTCAACGCCATGGCGGTCAGACCGTGACGCTTCGCCATTACGAAGAACGGCTCGGCGACCGCGCTCGCCTCACCCGCCATCGCGGTCTCGGCACCGCTCGGCAGCCGCAAGTTGAGCCCGGCCGCGACGCCCGGGCGCAGACCCTGCTCGTTGACGAGCGTCGTCTTGGCGTGCAGCGCCAGATCCCCGGGCCGACCGCTCTTGAAGCCGTCGAACTTCAACACCTGGCGCGCGAAGGCGCTGTCGTTGCCGCCCTGATACATGACCCAAGGCAGCTCGAGACCGAGCTCGAGGCTGCGGCCGACCCCCAGGGTCGCGATCAGGTGGGTGTCGAAGCGGCGGGTCACGAGCGTGGCGCGCGGCAGCTGCAACGACGACACCCCGACGCGCAGCGAATTGAAGCCGAGATCCAGCCAAATGCCGGTCGCGACCGCCAGGTGCCCGGGGGTCTTCTCGGTCATCACCCCCAACATGCCACCCGCGTCCGGGGTCGGATGGAACAACTGAGCGTCGAACGCCGCCGGCTCGACCTGCGCAGCGGCCGGAACCACGGCGGCCAAGAGCGACAACGCGAGCGCGCCTCCGAGCCAACCCGGGGTCGGCCACCGCAGGGTCGGAGGCTGGCGTCGACTCATTCGTCGTCCTCGCGACCGCAGGCGTTTTCCCCCATGACCACGGCCGCTACCGCTTGACCCGTTTGGGGCCGGCGGCGCGCACCGTCGGGTCGCAACCGTCGGCGAAGCGCTGGAAGTTGTCGATGAAGCGCGCCGCGAGCGCGTCGTACTTCCGCCAGTAGTCGTCCTTGTTGCCCCAGGAGGACGACGGATCGAGGACGTCGGCGGGCACCTCCGGACAGCTCTTGGGCACGTCGAAGCCGAAGACCGGATCTTTGGCGTAGCTCACCTTCAACAGCTTGCCTTCGAGGGCGGCGTTCAGCAAGGCGCGGGTGTGGCGGATGCTGATGCGCTTGCCGATGCCGAACGGGCCGCCGGTCCAGCCGGTGTTCACCAGCCAGGTCGTGACCCCGTGCCGCACCATGCGCGACGCCAACATGTCGGCGTAGCGGCTCGGGTGGTGCACCATGAACGGCGCGCCGAAGCAGGCGGAGAAGGTCAGCTCCGGCTCGATGCCCAGACCCACCTCGGTGCCGGCGATCTTCGAGGTGTAGCCGGAGATGAAGTGGTACATCGTCTGCTCCGGCGACAGCCGGGCGATGGGCGGCATGACCCCGGAGGCGTCACAGGTCAGGAGGATGACGTTCTTCGGCTGCGCGCTCACCATCTTCTCGGGGACGGCGTTGTCGATGAACGACAGCGGATAGGCGGCGCGGGTGTTCTCGGTCACCCGATCGTCGTCGAGATCGAGGGCGCGCACCGCCGGGTCGTAGGTGACGTTCTCGAGGATGGTGCCGAAGCGCCTCGTGCAGGCGTAGATCTGCGGCTCGTGCTGCGGCGACAGGCGGATGACCTTGGCGTAGCAGCCGTTCTCGAAGTTGAACACCCCGCTCTCCGACCAGCCGTGCTCGTCGTCGCCGATCAGGCGCCGGCTCGGATCCGCCGACAGCGTCGTCTTGCCGGTGCCCGACAGGCCGAAGAACAACGCCACGTCGCCGCTCGCCCCGACGTTCGCCGAGCAGTGCATCGGCAGCACTTCTTGGAAGGGCAGCAGGAAGTTCATCACCGTGAAGATGGTCTTCTTGATCTCGCCGCCGTAGCCGGTGCCGCCGATCAGCGCCAGGCGCTGCTGAAAGTTCAAGATGATGAAGGTCTCGCTGCGGGTGCCGTCGACGCGGGGATCGGCGCCGAAGCCCGGCACCGCGATCACGGTGAACTGCGGCACGTGCTGCAAGAGGGCGTCGCGGGTCTTCGGGGCGATGAACATGCAGCGCGCGAACAGGCTCTGCCAGGCGTGCTCGGTGATCACCCGGATCGGCAGCTGATACTGCGGGTCGGCGCCGGCCAAGAGATCCTGGACGAACAGATCTTCGCCCTGCAGGTAGGCCTGCACCCGCGAGGCGAGCGCCATGAACTTGTCGGGGGCGCAGGGACGGTTGTACTCGCCCCACCAGACGTCCGCCTCGCTCGACGCCTCGCGCACCACGAGCTTGTCGGCGGCGGCGCGCGCGGTGTGCTTGCCGGTCGAGACCACGAACGGGCCCTGGGACGCGACGTGGCCCTCCTGGCGGAAGATCGCCTCTTCGTAGAGCGCCGGCTCCGGGAGGTTCCAGTACACCCGCCCGGGGTTCGTCAATCCGTGGTTCTCGAGGCCGTAGCGCGAGCGGAGCTCGGTAGCGGTCGCGAGCGCCGGAGAGCCGAGGAGCTTGACCTTCTTCATCGCAACACCCCTAGAGCCAGTCGCGGACGAGCTTGCGTTGGCCGATGTAGAGCTCGTTCGGGGCGTTGGGGTCCAACGCCCAGCGGATGCGCTCGAGGCCGGTGGTGATGTCCTTGATCGTGCCGCAGTAGCTGATGCGGACGTGGCCTTCCATGCCGAAGTCTTTGCCCGGCACCACGACCACCCGCACCTTGTCCAGCAAGAAGTTGGCGAGCTTCACCGAGTCCTTCTCGTAGGCGTGAAAATCCGGGAACGAGTAGAAGGTGCCGTGCGGCACGGTGACCCTGACGCCGTCGAACGCCTGCAGGCGCTCCAAGAGCACGTTGCGGTTGTTCTCGAGGGTCAAGCGCAGCGACTCGACGCCGGACTGGATGCCGGTGAGCGCCGCCGCCGCCGCGTACTGCAACAGCGCCGAGGGCCCCGAGGTCTGGTGCCCCTGGATGTTGGTCATCGCCTCGATGAGCTTCTTGTTGGCCACCGCCCAGCCGATGCGGAAGCCGGTCATCGCGTACATCTTCGAGACGCCGTTCACCACGATCAACTTCGAGCCGTCGCTCTGGTCTTTGGCGAGCTCGTAGACCGAGATCGGCCGCCGGCCGTCGAACAGCAGCCGGTGGTAGATGTCGTCCATGATCAGGTACAGGCCGCGCTTCTCGCACAGCTCGACGACGCCGGCGACGAACTCCCGCGAGTACGAGTACCCCGACGGGTTGTTGGGGCTGTTCAAGATCACCATCTTGGTGGCCGCCCCGATGCGATCCTCCATGTCGGCCAAGGTCGGCTGGAAACCGCCGTCCTCGGCCACGACCGGGATACCGATGGCGCCGCACAGCTTCGCCATCTCCGGGTAGCTGACCCAATACGGCGCCGGGTACACCACCTCGTCTTGCGGGTTCAACACCGCCTGCATCGCGACCATGATCGCCTGCTTGGCGCCGCTCGAGGCCATGACGTTGTCGGGAGACATCAATCGGCCGTAGTGCTCTTCGGTGTACTGCACCACCGCCTTCTTCAGGGCGCTGATGCCGTCGGGCGGGGTGTAGCGGATCTCGCCCGAGCTCAAGAGGCCGGCGCCGGCGACGAGCGCGTCGATCGGGGCGCGGCTCTTCGGCTCGCCGCCGCCCAGGTGGATGACCGGCTCGCCCTTCTGCCGCAGCTTGTCCGCGGTCTCGTTGAGCTTCAGCGTCGGGGATTCGGTGATGCTGCGCGCGATGAGGCTCAGACTCATGGGAGGTCTATACGACAAAACTATGGTCTGAACAATTCAGCGCCGCGGCGGCGGCGGGCGGGTGACGGCGCGGGTGAACTCGACGAAGTGCATGCGCAGCTCGGTGAGCAGACGCTGCAGCGCCGCCTCTTCCTGGGTCGCGAGGTTGCCGCGGGTCTTCTCTTGCAGCATCGCGATGATGTCGATGTACTCGCGCGCCATCGCCGGATCGATCGGCACCCCGTGCGCCCGCCCCTCGGGGAGCGCGCCCATCGCCGCGAGGGCGTTGGTCGCGAGCGACGCGACGAAGGTCATGAAGTCGATGCCCGACGCCGGCCCGGGCATCGCCGGACCTGCAGCCGGCGCGCCGGCCTTGTCGTTCTTCTCCGGGCGCGGCGGCGGCGGCGGGGCCGCGGGAGCTGTCGAGCGCACCTGGTCGGGGGCCGCGTCCTTCTTCAGCTCGCCTTCGGCGGTGAAGCGCCGCCGGTCGACGACCTTGAACGTCTTCTCGCCCTCTTTGTCGTTCTCCGACATCCGCTGCTCTCCGACCTCGTGCGGCAGGCGCCTGCGCCGGCCGGCAATCGTTCGTCAGGTGCTGGAGCCGCCGTCCTTGGCGCCGGCATCCGGTTTCGCGCCGCCCTTGACGACGATGTCGTTGTCGGCGTCCAGCACCAACAGCTCACCTTGGGCGCTGACGTCCGGGAGCTCCTTGAGGTGCTTCTCGAGGTCCTTGCGGCTCAGCACGCCGCGCCGGGTGTGGCGCTCCTGGAGGCGGGTGTCGTACAGGATCTCGTCTTTCATCTCAGCCATGGCCACGTCCTTGTCGCTTCAGGCTTCGGGTCGGGGGCCGGTCTATAGGGCTCTCGGCGCGAAAGGTCAAGGTGCGGGGCGCGGCGGTGCGGCTCTCTCTGACCAGGGTGGGTGCCTCGTACTCCATGTTGACTCATATGATGAGTATTCTTAGACTCTATGTATGAGTAAACGCCTCCAGGTGCTGATGCGCGACAAGGAGTACCAAGCGCTCCAGCGTCTGTGCCGCCGGCAGAAGCGGACCGTGGCGGATTGGGTGCGAGAGAGCATCCGCCTGCGGCTGGTGTCGGAGGAATCGGAGCCGCCGGAGCGGCGCATCGCGCGGGTGCTGGCGTTTGCGCGTCACTCGGCGCCGACCGGTGACATCGAGCAGCTCCTCGCCGAGATCGAGCGCGGCAGGAGCGCCTAGGTGATCTACGTCGACTCGAACATCCCGATGTACCTGGTGGGGGCCGACCACCCCAACAAGGCCCGGGTCGTAGAGCGAGTCCCGGGCCTCCTGCACGCGCGCGAGGAGCTGGTGACGAGCGCCGAAGCCTTCCAGGAGATCATTCACCGCTTTCGCGGCCTCGGTGACCTGGAGGCGCTGGTCACGGCTTACCAGGGGCTGGAGGCGCTCGTGGTGCGCACGGTCGAGGTCAACAAGGAGGACACCGATCGGGCCCGTGACCTGGTGGCCCAGTACCGGCGGCTCTCCTCCCGAGACTGCCTGCACGTCGCGGTGATGATGCGGATCGGCTGCCGGCAAGTGTGGAGCTTCGACCGCGGCTTCGACGGCGTGGCGGACATCACCCGGCTGACCTAGCGCTTTGCGGACTGCCGGCCGAGACACGGCAGTGGCCGTCAAGCCAGAGTACCAGCAACCGTTGGTCATGACGGCGCCGGCAGGCTCACGGGCGCCAGCGGTGTTTCAGGGTCGCAAGGCCGTGCACGCGAGGCATCCCCATCCGACGAGGAACGCGACGCCCCCGACCGGTGTGATCATGCCGAGCGGTCGCACGCCGGTCAGCGCCAGTGCGTAGAGGCTGAAGGAGAACAACACGATGCCCCCGGTGAACATCCAACCGGCCAGCACCGAGAGGCCGGGGTCCGGCCTGGAGGTGAGCCACGCCACGCCGAGCAGAGCAACGGCGTGGACGAGCTGGTATTGGACGCCGGTCTGGTACGCCGCCATCAAGTCCGGATCGAGCCGCGCTTTGAGAGCGTGCGCGCCGAAGGCCCCAGCCGCCACGCCCAGAAAACCGGCGACACTCGCGATCCCGATGAAGATGCGGTCCATGCTCGACTCCCTGGTTGGTGCTGCGCCTCGACAACCTATGCCGTCTTGAGCCTGTGGCAAGGGTCGAGCCCGAGAGAAGTACCAGGAAAGGTGCCCAGGAAAAGTGCCCAGGAAAGGTGCCCTGGAAAAGTGCCAGCCACTTCTCGCCGGACTGATCTGGGCGCCCCGCGCGTCCTCGCGGCCGCGCGGCGGGCCTTCTCCGGGCTCGCGCCGTCGCGCTCGGCCTCCTCGGCGGCTCCTCGAGCGAGCCGGTATCGGAACCGTGCCGCCGCCTGCGGGGTCTGAGGCGCGCCACCGGGCGCGCCTCACCCTCCGGCCGCCCTGGCGCGGCGGTGCGGTCTTCTCTGACCAGACCGGGTGACATCAGCGCACGACCACGAGAACCCTGATGACCTTCTGCCGCTCCTCAAGTCACCGCGACGCGACACGCTCCTCGTCTCACCCAGGTGAGCAAGCTGTCGAGCTGATCGCTGGTTGGTCCGGCCGGGAAGTCGTTCTCCGACCGCCGCTCACCATTCAGGGACCAGTGCTCCCGGCCGTCGACCGTCTCTGTGTGAGGGCTCACCGGGTGTTTCACGAGAGCATCCCTATCACGCGACTGGCATCGCCGCGGGTAAGCTCTTTCGGAATCTCCAGGCCGAAGCGCTGGAGGACGGCGAGTTGTTTGTCGCTTGGGTGTCCATGCCGCCACCGCGAGTCTCGGGTCGCGAGGCCTACGGCCTTGGGACGCTCTTTCTCGAACCATGCGTCGGCGGCCCGCAAAGCCCCCGGCAACGAGGTCTCGGTGGCGATGGTCGTGCGCTGGCCAGTGCCGCCCGCCGATCGGATGGTCACCTCCCACCCATTGAGGAGCGTGCGGTTGAGGGCCAAGGTTTCGCTGCCACCGATCGGCAGCCTGTACGAGGCCCGGCCAACCTTCAGCCAGGCATACCGGGAACGAGCGAGCTCCGCCGGAGTCTCCAGCCCGAAAAGGTCGATCCGCCTACAGCGGTGCCGCAGGTCGGTGATCGACGTTGCCTCGCCTACTTGCACCCAGGGCCGCTTCTCCTCCACCCAGCGCAGGATGTCCTCGAACTTCGTGGTGGTCGTGCCCTCGAGATCGAAATGGTCTTTGAACCCGAAGAGGCCGGGAAGCGTGACAAGGCTGTGGTCTCGCGTCGCGTCGACGATGTCGACGACCGTGACGTCCTGCTTGCCCGCATGCAGCCGCGTGCCGCGTCCGATCATCTGGGTATAGAGCACCGTTGACTTCGTCGGACGAGCCAGGATGATTCCCTCGATGGACGGTTCGTCGTAGCCCTCCGTGAGCACCATGCAGTTGGTGAGCACCTGGACTCTGCCCTCACGAAAGTCCGCGAGGGCCCGTCGGCGATCGTCGGCGGGCATGTCACCATGCACCGCTGCTGCAGCAACACCGGCGGCCTGGAACGCCGCGGCGACCTTGAGCGCGTGCGCTACGTCGACGCAGAAACAGACGGCCTTTCTACCGGAGAGGCGCTCACGTTGGATCTGGACCACGAGCTCGTTGCGGCCTTCGGTGTTTACGGCCCCCGAGAGCTGAGACACGACAAAGTCGCCCATCTTGGTCCGGACTCTTGAGAGGTCGACGTTGGTCTCCACCCGATAGGCTGCGACAGGCGAGAGATAGCCCTCGGCAATCATCGTCGGCAGGTCGCGCTCGAAGACGATCTCCTCGAAGATGGTCTCGAGGCCTGCGCCATCCGTGCGCTTGGGCGTGGCAGTGAAACCAACCACCAGCTTGCGCGTGCCCTCGGCAAAGACACCGAAGTGGTGGAGGACGCGGTGCCAGCTTTCGGCTGAGGCGTGATGCGCCTCGTCGACGACGATGAGGTTGAACTGGCTCGGGTCCAAGGCGGCGAGCCGCTTGCTGCCGCTTCTGCCGAGGGTGGCGACGCTGGCCACGACGACGTTGGCGTCCTCAGCCGCCCTACGCCCACCCTGCTCGACGTCTACTCGCAAGTCCCGGTTAGCGTCGCGCAATTTCTGGGCCGCCTGATCGAGCAGCTCCTCGCGGTGCGCGAGGACCAGCATGCGGTGCTTCATCCTGAAGAACGTCGGGAACTGCGCGAAGATGACAGTCTTGCCGGTGCCGGTCGGCAGGCAGACGAGCTGCCGCCGGACGCCGGCTCGATACCGTCGGTGTATCGTCCGGAGGCACTCGAGTTGGTAGTCGCGAAGCCGCATCGCGCAGGCATACTACCTCGCCGGCGTCCATGGGAGGACTGCAACAGGTCTGGCGCACGGGCGCCCCTCTTGAAGAACGATTGCCCGAGGTGGTGAGCTTCGAGCCGGCCGGGGGCGATGCTGGTGGGCGGGATGCGGCGGTGGTAGTCCTGCGACCACAAGAGGCACAAGAGACGGGGATCCCCATGGAGCACGCAGCGCCGCAAACCGCCCGCTGGAGAGCGCTCGCCAGCCTCGTGGTCTTCTCGACCGTCATGCCTGCGACCATGTTCATCGCTGCGGGCCGCATCGACTGGGGCATGGGCTGGCTCTTCGTCGTCCTGCTGCTCTCGGTGGCCCTCGGCAGCAGGTTCATGGCTGGGCGCCGCCACCCCGACCTCATCGAGGAACGAGCAACGTCGCTGCACCGTGCGGAGGTGCCGGCCTGGGACCGAGCTCTCGTCGGCGTGCTCGGGCTGTGTCCGTTGGCGATGATGCTCATCGCCGGGCTCAATCAGCGATATGGCTGGACACCGCACGTGCCGAGCGCTCTGCAGTGGGCCGCCGCGGTCGCTATCGTCGGTGGCGGCATGTTCTCCGGGTGGGCGATGGTCGTCAACCGCTTCTTCTCAGCGGTGGTGCGCATCCAGCGCGACCGCGGCCAGTCCGTCGTGACCGCCGGCCCGTACCGTGTGGTGCGCCACCCGGGCTACGCCGGCTCGGTCGTCTTCAACCTGGCCGCGCCGCTCATGCTCGATGCTTACTGGGCCTTCATCCCTGGCGTCTTGGCCGTTGCCGTGATCGTCATCCGCACCTCGATAGAGGACAGGATGCTGCGGGCGCAGCTCGATGGCTACGAAGACTACGCGCAGCAGACACGCTTCCGCTTGGTGCCCGGCATCTGGTGACGAGCGTACGGACCGTCGGCGCGCTCCCAACACGCCGAAGGCAATCGGCAACCGCCCGCAAAGAAGGCTCGTCTGGTGCGATCAGCTCGGCAGATCGAAACGCTGCGGGTTCACAACAGGTACAGGCCGATCTGGGCAAACAGACCGTAGGGCGACGCGCCGTACTCGCTTCGCAGCCCGAGGCTCCCGGCTGCCTGCAGGAAGACATCCGTCTGGAGCGCGGCATCCTGGGGCTTCAAGCGGCGCAGTCCGCTCGAATCGGGCGCACGCCCGAGCGGCAGGAAGCCGCCAAATCGCACGAGCACGCTCTGGGCCGCCCAGTACTCGAGCGCGGGGACCAGCATCGCGCTGGGATCCGTGAGGTTGGTCAACGCGACGGCTTGCACGGTGAGCAACTCCGACACCTGGTGGTTCGCGGCAAGACCGAGGTAGTGCCGCCCCGCTCCAAACACCTCGCCGCGTCCGACCCGGTCACTTCGCAGGACGTCGAGATAGCCCGATGGGTCCCGCGCTCCCCAACCGTTGAAGTAGTACTCGGCGGTCAGCACGAGAGCCTCCGCCGGACGGGCGTCGAGCCCCACGACCCCACGGAGGAATTCGTCGCGCCGACCGAGCTCGTCACGGTCGAGCGCCCTCGTCCACGCGAGCTCCGCATGCACGCCGAGCGGCCCCAGGTCCCCCGATGTGTCGAAACCGAAGACGAGGTCGCGGACATACTTGGCCGCCGATGGTGCGATGTCGAACCCAGCCAGGTTGACCTGCCCGCGAATGACGCCACCCTGATCGCGCGCCTCCTTCTGCGGCAGCCATAGCAGCTCGAGCTGCGCGGTCGATGCGAGCGGGATCGAGACCCGAAGCGCGTCAACCCCGCGGCGCGCCTCGCGGTCGATGTCCGTCGGCGCAAAGGGGCTGAGGAGGTCGGTCGGGTTCCAGAGCCGGCCCGAGCCCCAGGAGAGCACCTGGCGCCCGAGCGTAACGTCGGCAAACGAGGCGTGGGCCTTCACCGCCAGGAGGTCGAGGTTGTGCGAGACCAGAACGCCCCGGTGATCCGCGAGCACCGGCTCGAAGTCGACGAGCCTACGGCTCGCGCCGCGCGCGCCATCGACGGGGACGCCGCCCCCGAGTGCCGCGCTGCTCGTGAACGCCGGGTCGGTCGCCGCGGTCGCGGCGAGCTGCCAGCCGACCTGCAGGTCCAGCCGCTCCCCAAGAAGATATCGGGCCCAGGCGCGCGTCACATGCGAGGTCGTGCACCCGTAGGCAGGCAGCGCCCGCGCCTCCGGCAGCAACTCCGCAAGGGCTTGTGTGCCTTCGACGAGTCCTTGGGACATCTTCAGGCCGTTCCCGAGCGCCTTGTAGAAGCCGCGCAGCTCCAAGGTCGAGGCGCCGTCCGCCGTAGCCCAGACCTCTCGCGCCGCTGCCGCACGGGGCGCAAATGCGCTCGCGGCGGCGAGGAGAATTGCGACCCCCGGCATGCGCGACGCGGGCTTCACCTTGACTCCTCGGGCTTGGAGATCAATGGGCGAGATTCACAAAGCGCCGCCAGCCTTCCGATCGTCCGACGTGACCGCGCCATCGACGAGCCGCACGACCCGATCCGCCTGCTCGAGGACCATCGGGTCATGCGTCGAGAAGATGAACGTCACCTTGCGCTCCCGATTGAGCTCGCGCATCATCTCGATGAGCGCCCGCCCGGTGGCCTGATCGAGGTTGGCGGTAGGTTCGTCGGCGAGCACGACCGCGGGCTCGGCGGCGATCGCGCGCGCGACCGCCACGCGTTGCTGCTGGCCGCCGCTCATCTTCGGCGGGCGCTTGTGGCGCAGCTCCGCGAGGCCCAGGCGCTCGAACAACCCCTCGATGCGCTCGTGGCGCGCGCCGCTGCCCACGCCTTTGAGCTCCATGACGTACTCGGCGTTCTCCTCCGCCGAGAGCACGGGGATGAGGTTGTAGGCCTGGAACACGAACCCGATGCGGTCGCGGCGCAGGTCGGACAATTGGGCGGAGGTCATGGTCGCAAGCTCGCGCCCGTCAACTTTGACGGAGCCCGCGGTGGGCGTGTCCAGCCCACCGATGAGGTTCAGGAGCGTGGTCTTGCCGCTCCCGGACGGACCGGCGATGGCCATGAACTCACCGGACTCGACGGCGAGGTCGACGCCACGCAGAGCGTGCGTGGTCCCCGCGCCGCGATCCACGTAGTCCTTCTTGACACCTACGACTTCGACGACTGCCATGGCTCCTCCATCAGACCGAGTGGATGGCCTGCGCGGGTTGGATCCGAGAGACTCGGAAGGCTGGATAGATCGCGGTGAGCAACGTGACGGCGTAGACGAGCGCGGCGGCGCGCAGCGACTCGCCGAGCGGCAGCTCGATGATGAACCTGGAGCGCATGACCATGCCGGCGAAGTCGAAGGACTCACCCATCTTCGACGTGTAATCGAGGACAGGCGGCCCCGAGCCGAGCTTGGTGAGCAGAATCCCCGCTCCGAGCCCGAGCACCACCCCGAGCGTCGCGATCCAGAAGGCTTCGCCCATGACGAGCGCCACGACTCGCCGCGGGCGCGAACCGATGGCGCGCATGATGCCGAACTCGCGGGTGCGCTCGAGCACGCTCATGTGCATCGTGTTGAGGATGCCCAAGGCGACGAGCCCGTAGACGAACAGCGAGATGACGGTGATGAGCACCCCCATCATGTCCTCGAGGACCTTCATCATCGGCATGAGCTGGCCCCAGGTCATGACCTCGGCGCGTTCGCCGAAGCGAGTGCGCAGACGCTCGGCGACGGCGTCGGTCTCGGCGGCGAGCGGCAGCTGGATGACGATCTGGTGGGCGACGTCGGCGAGGCCGAGCGTGCGTTGCGCGGCCGCCGCGGTCACCAAGACCAACGAGCGTGACAGCGCCGGGGAGAGCGGGTGGATGATGCCGCGCACCCGGAACAGATCGGCGCCCACCTCGCCGTCGGCGCGCTGCACCATGAGCCGCACCTTCTGACCCACCTGGAGACGCAGGTCCTCGGCGAGCTTGTCGCCCAGGAGCACGCCGCGCTCATCGTCGGCGGCAAGCGGCTTGCCGGCACGCAGCTTGTTCACGTAGGCGGCAACGGTGGCCTCGATGGCCGGATCGATTCCATGGATGGCCACGCCCTTGCTGCCGCGCGCGCTGGTTGCAAGCCCCCGTGACACGACCCTGAAGGACACGTCGGAGCCGGGCGGCAGTGGCAGACCGGTCACTGTGGACTTCGGGTTCTCGAGTGCCTGACGTACGTTGCGGTGTTGGCGCCAGCCCGGCGCGGTGACCTCGATGTGGCCCATGCCGCCGTCGTCGAGTTGATCCTTGGCCCTCATGACTGTCCCGACGAGGCTGCCGTAGAGCAGCACCAGGAAGAGCCCGACCCCAACGGCGAAGATGTTGATGAGGGAGCGGCGGCGGTTGCGCCACAGATCGCGCCAAGCCATCTTGAGCAGCGTGCGCATCAGACGTACCTCGTGGCCTCGGCGGGAGGCAGCCGCGAGGCGCGCAGGGCCGGCCACAAGCCGCCGAGCAATGTAGTGAACAGCGCGGTGATCCCCGCCCCGACCACGGCGGAGCCCTTGATGTGCAGCGGGAGCGTTGATGGGAGGCGCACGCCGAGCATGTCGCCGGTGGACACCGCGCCGAAGTGCAGCTCACCGATGGCCAAAATGACGCCAATGCCGAGCACAGCGCCCAGCACGAAGCCCAGCGCGCCCTGCAGAAGAGACTCGGTGACGACGAGGCCGAGGACCCGGCCGCGCCGCGTGCCCAACGACATCATCACCCCCAGCTCGCGGGTGCGCTCGAAGGTGGCCATGGTCATTGTGTTCAGCACGCCCAGGCCGACGATGAGGAGCACGACGATGTTGATCCACAGCAGGCCCGAGCGCTTGCTGTCGATGGTGGCGCGCAGCTCGGGCAGGATCTGCGCCCAGGTGAGAGCCTCCAGGGTGTGCAGATCGAGCGCCGCGCGCATGGTGGCGACGTGGTCCGAGATGTCCTCGTCGTCCGTGGGCAGGCGTACGATGACCTGATGCACGCCTTCGCCGAGGCTGAAGAAGTCCTGGGCGTCGGCCAGCGTGAGGAAGACCGTGGTGGCGCTCATCTCGACGCTGCCCGCTTCGACGACCGCGGCGACGGTGTAGCGGTCGTTGGCGACCGAGCCGTCCGCGGCTTGACCGACGAGGACGACCTCGCCGCCGGGCTCTACCTCGAGCATGGATGCCACCCCGCTGCCCAGCGCGATGCGCCCATGCACCGCGGGATCTAGCGCCTCGCCGCGCACCACGGTGAGCAGGTCGTCCCGGTCCGGCTGCAGCCCCAGCACCATGACGCCACTGGAGTTTTGCGCGCTGCCAGCCAGGCCAGCCCCGATGACTCGCCGCGTGCTCACCGCGCCGGGGGCGCTGCCAGCGATGGCCGCCTCGACGATGCGCGGGTTCTCGACCACGTTCTCCAGCGAGGGCTCAGCCTGCCAGCCTTTGCCGTGGACTTGCAGGTGCCCGACCATCTGGGTGGTCAGATCGCGGATGAGCCTGCCGTAGGCGGACTCGGAGTAGCTCTGCATTCCGATGATCACGCCGCAGCCAAGCGTGAGCGCGGCCAGCGTGATGAGCGTGCGGCGCGTGTTGCGCCAGATGTTTCGCCAAGCGAGCTTGAGCAGCATGGGTCACCTCCCTTGCTGCAGCCGATGGAGGCTGAAGGTGTCGTCGGGGATGCTGACGTCGAACTGCATGTCGTCGTAGCTGACGACCGTCTCGCGGACCGAGTCGGCAGGCTTGACCGTCACGCGTCCGGGGAATTGGCGCCAGCCGATAGTCTTGATCTCGGCGAAGACCATCGTGCGGGCGAGCTGGCCTTCCTCATCGAAGAAGCGGTCGATGAGCGGTACGCAGGTCGCGCGGTCGACGAGCATCTCGACCTTGCCCCAGACGACCGTGGCCTCGGGCTTGGGGGTCAATACCACCTGCCACGCGTCGCGGCCGTCGTGCTTTGCGGTCCCGATGACCTTGCTCTCAAAGTCGTCCGTCAGCGAGCTGCCGTTCACGAGATCATCATTCGTGAAATCGCTGCCCATCCATGAGTCGCCGAGCATCCCCGAGGGGAGCTTCATCACCCGGCCGGCTTGGGGGAGGTAGTTCCAGAGCTGCTTCTCGCGCTTCAAGGTCATCATCCCGGTCTCGCGAGGGCCACCCTCGAGGATGCGCACCAAGGCGTAGTCCTCTCCCTTGGCCCAGACCTTCATCTTGAGCTTGCGTGACCAGGACTCGGTCTTGATGCTCATGGAGATGGTGCCGACCGACGAGGTGCCCTCGAGCGTCTGCTCCACGCGCCGCAGCAGGACCATCGGATCGGGCGAAGCCGCGTCGCTCGGGCATGCCGGGGGCTTAGGCGGCGGGGGATCTGCCGCCCTTGCAGACAACGAAAGCGAGAGGACGAGCCCCATGGTGATGGGCGCCAGTAGAGGGCGATCGATGGTCATCGTTGTTCCTCGGTGATGCGCGGATTGACCTCGGAGATCCGTCGGACCATGCCGAGATGGATTCGCAGGAAGGTCTCGAATTCCTCGGCCGTCGGCGCGCGATCGGCTGGAAGAAGCACGCTGACCGCGACCAGCTTGAAGCCTTGGAGCAGGGCGATGAGGGTTCCGACCGGAAGGTCGGTGCGTATGGCCCCCACCTCCTGACCACGCTTCCAGAATGAGCCGAGCTTCTCCGTCGCCTCGCTGAGCAAGGAGCGCGGCAAGCGGTCCAGCAGCGCGGGATCGCGGGCCATGGCCGTCCCCAACCGCGAAAGCGCGTCCGTGCTTGCAGGCGTCTTGCGCGTTTGCTCGAGGCCGAGCTCCACGAGCCTATTCGTCTCTGCCCAGAATTCGGCCGGTGTGTTCGGGAGGGTCAGGCTCGACAGACTGCCAAGGTACTTGCCGGCTTCGCGCTCCACGACGGCCGCTGCGAGGTCCGCCTTGTCGTCGAAGTAGTAGTAGAAGGAGCCCTTGCTGAACCCGGCAGCAGCCAGGATGCGGTTTACGGACGCGCCGTCATAGCCGCGTGACGCGAACTCCTCGGTCGCCGCGTCGAGGAGTGCGCCACCCTTCTCTGGGGATGCCCGCTCGAATCTTCTTCTCGGCAAAGCTCGCCTCGTAGACCACTAAGTCTATACTCGTGGTCTATATCACCGGGTCTAGGAGCGCACAAGAAGCATCGCGTCAGACCAACGCTCTTGACCCGGGTGCCCTGCGCGTGCGGCGGAACGATGGTGCCCGCGAAGACGCGCCAGCACGACGTGTCTGCCGAGCTGGGGATCGGCGTTGTCTGCTCTCAAAAAGCGGCCCGCACGGCTTCATCGATGAGGGCTGGAAGATTGTCGAGGTCGTTGTGCCCACGGTCCCTGACGACAACGAGCCGAGCGCGCGCGGCGAGCGCTAGGCGTTCACCGAGCGCGAAGGGGACCACCGCGTCGTTCGTGCCGTGGATCACGGTGATCGGGACCTGAACCTCCTTGATCCTGGCGAGCGAATCGAACTTGTCAGCGACCAGGAAGGTGAGCGGCCCCACGAGCGACCGGGCGACGTCCGGCATGTTGGTGTATGGCGACACCAGCACCAGAGCACGCCCGTGTCCGCGCCGGGCCATCTCGACCGCCACCCCGGTGCCGAGAGAGCGCCCCACGATAGCCACCCTGTCTTGCGAGACGCCGCTCGCATAGACGGCTTGCACCGCGGCCGCGGCGTCGGCGAACAAGCCGCTCTCGCTGGGCTCGCCCGCAAGTCCCCCGTAACCGCGATACTCGGCCAGGAACACGTCGTAGCCTCTACCCGCCAGCGCGCGCCCGAAGGGAAGGTTGATTCGCCCGTAAAAACCCCTCCCGCTCCCGCCTCAAAAAGATCCATCGCCGCCAAGTTGGTGTATGGCGTGCATGTTCCGACCCACCTCTCCCCAGCGTCCCCTGTTCGGTGTTGAGCATCGTGTCGACGACG